>NZ_FPBU01000011.1:0-153173 GCF_900116775.1 Pantoea sp. YR525 | reverse complement strand
ATAGTGCTGAACTGCAGCCAGCCTGACGGAATATGGGTGCTTCATTTTAACCTCCGGATTCTGGATTGTTTGTCCAGGATCCGGGGTTCAGTGCAGCCAGGCGTCCTCTGCTCGGTCGCCGCACGAAGGTGCTGCAACTGCCTCAGCACGAGGCGAACGAAAGTCGCTCTGCGCTTAACTGAGCGGCATTACGCCATTTATGGCGACCGATTTATTACACATACCCCATCATCCGCAGCATCGACTGCGCCTGATTCATCGCTTCCGCGCGGTGCGTCACGCCCAGTTTTTGGTACAGATTGCGAATATGCGTTTTGATGGTGGTGGCAGCAACATCCAATTCGCCGGCGATCTGATCGTTGCTGTATCCCGAATAGATCAGCCCCAAAACCTGCCATTCGCGTTGGGTCAGCGGGCTGGTGCGGATCAGCTCCGGCACATCGGGATGATTAATCAGGCGGCTAACAAAACCTTCGTCAAAATGGGCAAACTTATGGCGATGATATTTATTTATCTCACTGAGAATGCGTCTGGCGCGATGGTTATCAAGCTCATCCAGCGTATTGAGCTGAATCAGCTGACGCAGCTGCTGCGCCATCGCTTCACCTTCAATCACAAAATGGCTGACGAAACCGGTGCTGCGCGCCAGTTTCAGCGCTTCGGTCAGCGCCTGCTGCGCTTCCGCTTTGCGCTGGGTTTGCCAGTAAATCTGATTTAACAGCAGCAGATTACGGTTCATGTCGCTCATCAGGTTGAGCGCGCGGGCGTTATCATTCAACTCGTCCAGCACCACTTCGGCCTGACTCATATTTCCCAGCAAAATCTGCGCGCGCGCCACGTTGCGCCACTGACCTTGCAGGAAGTGATTATTGGCGAACTCCGGTTTCGCCGTCTGGCGCATCCAGCTGCTGGCGCTTTGACTGTCGCCGGTCATCTGCCAGAAAATCACCCGCACTTTATCGGCATTGGCGATCCAGTCGCTGTGCAGCGATCCGTTGTTGAGTAGATTCTCAAGCCGACTAAGGTGGCTGCGGGCGTTATCAAGATTGCCGCGCGCCAGCGAACACTGCACCAGCAAACCGAGGCACTGAATCTGCTGCTGCGGCTGATAACCTTTCAGCACTTTGATGCCTTCACGCGCCGCCTGTTCCGCTTCGTCGAGTCGGCCCCACGCCCATAACAGTTGCGCGCGAATACGTAGCAGGAATTCATGCATCGGGAACTGCGTCAGATGCTGCTCTTTGACCAATACAAACGCCCGATCCTGCATCTCATAAGCGGATTGTAAAAATCCCTGCGCGAACAGAATCTCACTCTGCTGGATTAGGCTCCACAGCGCGTAATTCCACGCTTCTTCGCGACGCGCCATCTGCTCGGTCTGACGCATCAGCTTCAGCGAACTGGTTAGCTCGCCCTTGCAATGCATCACTTCGCCCAATACCGAAGTGGCCACAATGCAGCTGTATTGGCGGCTTTCCGGTAGCGCGTCGAGTGCCAGCATCGCCAGCCGCTCGGCTTCCTCAGCGTTACCGTCGTTGATGGAAACCTGCGCCAGCAGCGCGTTGAATTCGCCGCGCAGCACATCATCAATCTCTTCGCTGCAGGAGTGCTCAAAGCGCGTCAGCAAACTGCTCACCTCGGAAAAACGGTGCTGGCTTTGCATCAACCACGCCTGCAACAGCAGCAGTTTTGGATTTTCCAGCAGAATCTCCCATGGCAGCGCCTTGAGTGAATTTTCCAGCAGCGTGAGCTCACTCTGATTAAACAGCGTCCAGGCATATTGCAGCAGCACGTCGCGCAGCATTAGCGCATCACCGGCGGCCAGCGCATGATGGATCGCCTCGCCAGGAAAACCGAGGCGCATCCAGCTTTCAGCGGCCGCACGATGCAGCGCAGGCAGTTCCGCCGCCAGTTCCCACTGACAGCGCTGACGCAAGAAACTGCCAAACAGCGGATGATAGCTAAACCACTCGCCCGAGTTATCCATGCGCTGCAAGAACAAGCCCTGACGCTCAATCTCTTCCAGCCGCATCTGCCCTTGCTCTTCACCGGTTACGCAGGCGATCAGCGTGTCATTCATCGATCGCAGCAGCGCGCTTTTCAGCAAGAACTGTCGCGTGGCGCTATCGACGTTATTCAGCACTTCCTCAACCAGATAATCCGCCAGATGGCTGGCGTTAATGCCGGAAAGGCGGCGCGCGGAATCCTGCGCAGAGCTGGCGCCTTGACGCGTCGAGAGTGCGATCAGCTGCAACGCCGTCGCCCAGCCCGCCACGTCATCACACAAACGCCCGCTCTCTTCCGATTCCAGCGGCGTCGTCAGGCGGCAATCAAAAAACTGTTTGGCTTCATGATGAGTAAACGCCAGCTGCTGGCTGCCCAATTCAATCAGCTGTTCACGCACGCGCAGGTTGGCAATACCAAGCTGCGGCAAATTACGTGACAGCAAAATCAGCGTCACATTTTCCGGCTGGTTGCGTAAGAAGAAGCGCATCGCGTCATGAATGGCGGGGTTGGTGATGTGATGGTAGTCATCAATGATCAGCCAAATCGGCTGCTGCCATGCCGCCAACTCACTGAACAACTGGGCGAACAGCGCATTCAAGTTGATGTACTGCCGTTTCTGCGCCAGCGCTTCGCTGGATGCGCAGCAGCCCTGCGTTGCCTGCTGCAGAGCCGCAATTAAGTAATCAACAAAGCGTTCAGGTTGATTGTCGCCCTCATCCAGTGAATACCAGCCCAGATTGGCTTTCCCCGCCGCCCATTGTGAAATCAGCGTGGTTTTGCCATATCCCGCCGGACTGGTCACCAACACCAAACGGTAATTGCCCGCCGCACCCAATTTTTGCATCAGGCGCTCGCGTGCAACGGTGTTCTCAAGGCGGACGGGTCGGCTAAGTTTGGAGGGTATTAACATCGGTGAACGCTTCTCCCTAAACGTGGCGCATCATTATTTTACGCTTCGTAATTAATAGTCACATACGTTCAGACATTCATTTACCTATTGCAAGCGAACCCATTAAGCAGTCTTAACAAAAGCGACGGTTATCACATTCCTGTCACACTTTAAGATTTCCCTCAGCCCCTCCTCCCCGCTCATCCTCCCCGCTGAATTTGGTGCAGGAGGAGGAGCGCGTAATGGCTGACGCGCAGAATGAAGCACATTCACCTCCGCCCTTACAGGACTGATTATGAAATTTGATCGCACCCGTTTTAAACACGCGCTAACCCGCCAATGGCAACGTTTTGGTCTGCACGATGCGCAAGAGATGACGCCTAATCAATGGTGGCAGGCGCTGAGTGGCGCGCTGGCTGATATGCTGGCGGAGATGCCTGCGCCGCCATCCGCCACGCCGCAGCGCCACGTTAACTACATCTCAATGGAGTTTTTGATTGGCCGACTGACCGGTAACAATCTGCTCAACCTCGGCTGGTATGACGAGGTCAACGCGGCGCTGGCCGAGTGGAATATTACGCTGAGCGACGTGGAGGAGTGTGAAACCGATCCGGCGCTGGGCAACGGCGGTTTGGGCCGGCTCGCCGCCTGTTTTCTCGATTCGATGGCGACGGTTGGACAACCCGCCACCGGCTACGGACTCAATTATCAGTACGGCCTGTTCCGCCAGCACTTCGTTGATGGCGCACAGCAGGAGATGCCGGATAACTGGCAGCGCGATAGCTATCCGTGGTTTAACCACAACGCAGCATTAACCGTGCCGGTGCATCTCGGCGGCAAAGTCATCACGCAAAATGGCGTTGTGCGCTGGGAGCCTGCGTTGCAAATTCTTGGCGAAGCCTGGGATCTGCCGGTGGTGGGTTATCAGAATGGCGTCACCCAGCCGCTGCGTCTGTGGCAGGCGAAACATGCGCAGCCGTTTAATCTGCAGCGCTTCAATAACGGGGATTTCCTGCGCGCCGAGCAGCCGGGTATTGAGGCCGAAAAACTCACTAAAGTGCTCTATCCCAACGACCATCACGACAACGGCCAAAAGCTGCGCCTGATGCAGCAATATTTCCAGTGCGCCTGTTCGCTGGCGGACATTCTGCGCCGTCACCAACGCGCCGGACGCAGCATTGCCAGCTTGCCGGATTATGAGGTGATTCAGCTCAACGATACCCATCCGACGCTGGCGATCCCCGAGTTGATGCGTCTGCTGCTGGATGAACACGCGCTGAGCTGGGACGAGGCGTGGCACATCACCCAGCGCACCTTTGCCTATACCAATCATACTTTGATGCCTGAAGCGCTGGAGTGCTGGGATGTGCGCATGGTGCGCACCCTGCTGCCGCGTCATATGCTGATCGTTAACCAACTCAATGCTCAGCTGAAGAAGAAGGTTGAGGCGCACTGGCCGGGCGACGAAGCGACCTGGGCGAAACTGGCGCTGGTACACAACAATCAGCTGCGCATGGCCAATCTCTGCGTCACCAGCGGCTTTGCGGTGAACGGCGTGGCGGCGCTGCACTCGCAGCTGGTGGTGAAAGACCTGTTCCCGGAATATCATGCGCTGTGGCCGGAGAAATTCCATAACGTCACCAACGGCATCACGCCGCGCCGCTGGATTAATCAGTGCAATCCGGCATTGGCGGCGTTGATCACTAAAACTCTTGATCAGCCGTGGCTCACCGATCTCGATCAGCTGAAAGCGTTAGAAACTTACGCCGATCACGCCGCATTCCAGGCGCAGTATCGCGCCATCAAACAGCACAACAAGGTGGCTCTGACCCAATGGATCGCAGAACGCACCGGCATCAAGGTGAATCCTGAGGCGATGTTTGATGTGCAGATTAAGCGTCTGCACGAGTATAAGCGTCAGCATCTGGCGCTGCTGCACATTATCGCGCTGTGGCAAACGCTGGTGAGCGATCCGCAGGCTAACCTGACGCCGCGCGTGGTGCTGTTTGGCGCCAAGGCCGCGCCGGGATATGTGCTGGCCAAGAACATCATCTACGCGATCAATAAAGTGGCGGCCACCATCAACAACGATCCGCGCATTGGCGACCGCCTTAAAGTGGTGTTTGTGCCTGATTACAACGTTTCGGTTGCCGAGCGGCTGATCCCGGCAGCGGATCTCTCCGAGCAGATTTCTACCGCCGGCAAAGAGGCATCCGGCACCGGCAACATGAAGCTGGCGCTGAACGGTGCCTTGACCATCGGCACGCTGGATGGCGCTAATGTAGAGATCGCCGAGCAGGTTGGGGCCGATAATATCTTTATCTTTGGTCATACCGTCGATCAGGTCAGCGCGTTGAAAGCGGAAGGCTATTCGCCTGACGCCTGGCGCAAAAAAGATGCGCAGTTGGATCGGGTATTGAAAGCGTTAGAAGACGGCACCTTCAGCGATGGCGACGTCACCGCGTTCGAGCCGCTGCTGCACAGCCTGAGCGCCAAAGGCGGCGATCCTTATCTGGTGCTGGCCGATTTTCGCCATTACCTCAACGCGCAGGCGCAGGCTGAAACCTTGTGGGCCGATCAGCACGGCTGGACGCGCGCCGCCATTCTCAATACCGCGCGCTGCGGCATGTTCAGCGCCGACCGCGCGATCCGTGACTATCAGCAACGCATCTGGCAGGCCGCGCGATGAACAGCACTGTCACGCCAACCGCTGAAATCGCCAGTGAATACATCGACGCGCACGGCCAGCTGCAATCGGTCTCTGCCGTTACCCGCCAGCGTTTGCTTGCGGCGATGCATCCCGCGAAACCGCACGCTTCGCCGCTGCCGCCGCTGCTAATCGTGCAAGGAGAACACGTGGAGATTGTTCTGCCTGCGCCCGGCATGGCAGGCGAGTGGCAGCTGATCGCGGAACAGGGCGAAAGCTGGCACGGGCGCGGTATCGCCAACCATCCGATCGCTTTGCCTGCGCTGCCTTTGGGTTATCACCAGCTCAGCTACACCGCAAATCAGCAAGTATTTCACTGCCGGATTATTATCGCGCCGGTTCGCTGTTACGAGCCGCCAGCCATCCAGCAAGGGCAATCGCTGTGGGGCGCCTGCATTCAGCTTTATACGCTGCGATCGGCATCCAACTGGGGAATCGGCGACTTCAGCGATTTAAAGCAGATGCTGGTCGAGGTCGCGCAGCGTGGCGGTGCCTGCATTGGGCTGAACCCGCTGCATGCGCTGTTCCCGGCAATGCCGGAAAGCGCCAGTCCGTACAGCCCGTCGTCGCGGCGCTGGCTCAATATGCTGTATATCGACGTCGCCGCCGTTGAGGATTTTACGCTGAGTGAAGAAGCGCAACGCTGGTGGCAGGCGGCTAGCACGCAGCAGGCGTTACAAGCGGCGCGGGATGCTGAGTGGGTCGATTATTCAGCGGTAACTGCGCTCAAACTGCAGGCGCTGCGCCTCGCCTGGCAGCAGTTCAGGAAGCGCGGCGCGGACGATGATCTGGTTATCGCCTTTGAACATTTCATGCAGCAAGGCGGCGAAAGTTTGCTGCATCAGGGTGTTTTCGATGCGCTGCACGCCGCGCAAATCGCCGAGGATCCTCAGCGCTACGACTGGACAACCTGGCCTGCGGCGTTGCAGTCGCCCGACAGCGCAGCGGTACGGGCATTCCGCATCGAGCACACCTATGAAGTGCGCTTTTACCTGTGGCTACAATGGCTGGCCGCGCGCCAGTTCGCTGACTGCTGGGCGGTGTGCCAGCAGCAGGCAATGCCAATTGGCTTATACCGCGATCTGGCGGTGGGCGTGGCACAGGGCGGCGCAGAAACCTGGAGCGACCGCGAGCTTTACTGCTTGCAGGCCAGCGTCGGCGCGCCGCCCGATATTCTCGGCCCGCTGGGCCAGAACTGGGGATTGCCGCCGATGGATCCACAGATTATGCAGGCGCGCGCCTTCGAGCCGTGGATCGCGCTGCTGCGCGCCAACATGCACGACTGCGGCGCATTGCGCATCGATCACGTGATGGCGCTGCTGCGGTTGTGGTGGATCCCGCAGGGCGAAAGCGCGGCGGAAGGTGCCTATGTCCATTATCCCATCGACGATCTGCTGGCGATTCTGGCGCTGGAGAGTCAGCGTCATCACTGCATGGTGATTGGTGAGGATTTGGGGACGGTGCCGGAGAAGATTATCGGCAAGCTGCAGCAGGCGGGCGTCTACTCCTACAAAGTGCTCTATTTTGAGCAGACATCCAAAGTGGCCTTTCGCGCCCCTGCCCGCTGGCCACGTCAGGCGATGGCTGTCGCCACCACCCACGATATGCCAACCCTGCGCGGCTGGTGGCAAAGCGATGATTTACGGCTGGGCAGCGAGTTGGGGCTTTATCCCGATAAGCAGATTCTTGCCGGGCTAAACAAGTCGCGCTTGGCCGCACGACGCGCGCTGTTTAAGAGCCTGCAACGCAGCAATTGCTTGCCCGAGCAGCCCGAACCGCAGGTGATGGATCGCGCGTTAAGTGCGGCGATGCAGCGTTATTTGGCGGAGAGCAACAGCGCGCTGCTAGGCCTGCAACCTGAAGAGTGGCTGGATATGGCTTCTCCGGTGAATATTCCTGGCACCACCAGTCAATATCCCAACTGGCGGCGCAAACTCAGCGCCTCGCTGGAGGAGATGTTTGCTGACGCGGAGATAAATGCATTGCTGGAGGATATTGATCAACGGCGGAAGCGGGTTTGATTGGGCATTTATATGTAGCTGGTCGCCATAAATGGCGACCCTACAGGATCGTAGGGTGCGCATTTATGCGCACCTGGCAAAAAAAGGTGCGCCGAAGCGCACCAGATGGGACAAATCAGCACTGCCGGGGCGGATTACCCCTTGCCTTTAACACTGCTGATAAACACTTGTCTGGCGGAGGTGGAACCTAAACGCTCGGCCTCATCCAGCAGCTTCAACGCCTTATCGATATTGCCCTTCTCAACCGCTTCGCGGATGTTCTGATTAAAGTAACCTTCGGTATCCGTCATGATCGGTTTAGGTTTTGCATCCGAAACCGGGGCAGCACGATAAGTCGCAGGCGCAACCGGCTGCGTATTACCGACGGTTACCGGCGCCGGGCCCGATGATCCAAACAGCGGCCCAACCAGAATTGATGAACCTGAACTGGTTTTCACTTTGAGTTTCAGCGTGCCATCGCGGCTGTGCTGGGCAATCGGATCGGGGATATCCGGCACAGCATTACCGGTGCCGCGAGCGTAGGCTTTCGCCGGATCCAGTAAGGTGGTGGTTTCGGTCAAATCCTTCTCGGTGGTAAACACCAGCAGATAGATCTTTTGCTGACCCAGCGCCGGCGTCAGTTTCATCACGCCTTCCAGCCGATCCGCTGCCATCACGCCCGGCTGCTGATAGGTGAAAAAGCGCGCCGGGAACCAGGCTGCTGGACGCATATTCTCATCCAGCACCAGCACATTCGGCGCAAATACCTGATTTTGTTTTACTTCACTGCTGAGCGTAATGGTGAGTTCACCGATATTCGCTGGCAGGCTATAAGCGGCAACCGAACCCGTCACGCCCGCAGCGTTAAGATTGGCGTGGTTTTCACTCAGCGTGGTGACCTGCGTGCGGGAGGTATCTACCGGCAGCCAGCTCAGCGTTTGCAGGCTGGCGGTGGGGAATGTCGGTGCGGCAGAGAGATCCTGTGGCACCAGATTGACATCAGCCAGCGCCGGTAAACTTTGACCGGCCAGCAACGCGGCGCTCAGGCAGAGCGCAAAAACCGTTTTTTTCATTCTCATTGTATAACCTCAAAAAACTGTCAGGCGGCGGCGCGAACCAGGCAATGGCGCGCCGCGCCGAAAAGAGATGGTCTCAGTTAAGCCACAAGCGGGAGCATTACCACCAAATCTCCATCTGCGCCCCGAATGTCACTTCATCGTTGTTGCCACGGCTGTTGGTCAGAATGCCGTTGCCGCTGCTGTCGTTAGAGGCAAAGGAGGTCAAATCACCTGAGCTGTCTTTGCTGTAGCCCCACTTCTCATCCCACTTGGCGTAGGTGGCGAACAGACGCAGCGCCGGACGCGACCAGATGCTGTCACCCGCTTGCCACTGTTGTGCCAGCGTCACTTTGTACTGGCCATTGCGCTCGTTTACCTGCTGCGATTTCACGTTGTCGTAGCCCACTTCAAGCAGCGTGCTCATGATCGGCGTCCATTTGTACATCGGGCGCACGCCCACGGTGTACCACTCGGTTCCTCGGTTGTTGTCGAGGTCGGTGTTCTGGTACATGGCGACGTACATCAGATCCCAGCGTTCGGCGAGGTTAATTGCACCGTGATCGAGAACGCGATACATGCTGCCGCTGTTGTTGATGTTGGTGCCCTGCGGCAAGCCTTTGCCTTGTGAGGTCAACGCATCGGTGGCGTACTGCAGCACGAATTTGTTGTAGCCCTTCATCATGCTCTGCGTATGTTCGGCGGTGAACATCCAGCCATCTTTGGAGGCGTTATCTTCGAGGCGATAACCGTCACGCGCGTTGGCGCGGCCATAATCGACGCCCAGTTCCAGCACGCCGTTCGGGTTGGTTTCGAGGCCCGCTAAACGCACATCAAACACGTCGTTGGCGGTGCTGGTGGCGTAATCGCGAATCCGATCGCTGGAGAAGGTGTAAGAACCGCCCGCTTCCGAGGAGCGCGTGGCGGCAAAAGAGAGTTTGCCGAAGCCGAGATCCACATCTTCCAGACCGGCACCGGGACCAGAAATATCCCAGTAGTAGAAGTCGATCATATGTACGTCATGACGCTGGTAGAAACGCTTACCGGCCCAGATGGTGGAACCCGGCAGCGCGTCAATCAGGTTTTTGCCCTTCACGTTGGCTTCGCGGAACGCCGGGGAAGTCGCTTCCCAGTCATTCTGCTGAGAAACCGAATAGGCGACGTTGGTATCGAAATAGAAGCTCTTATCGCCCTCTTTCCACACTTCCTGGCCCAGCTTCAGCTCAGCGTAGGTTTCACATTCGTTGCCCAGACGGTATTTACTTTGTGCGCCGGTGGCCTGAAAACATTGCTGTTCCCCGCCGCTGCCGGTCCAGCCGATGCCGGAACGGGCATAGCCGGTAAAATCGACTGCCATCGACGGGGCAGCGAGCGTACCTGCCGCGATAGCAACCGCGATAGGGAGTTTGCGCAGAGTTAACATTTTCTATCTCCTGAGGTCATTGCTTTTATTGTTTTGCAGGGCTAAATACCGGGTTCCTGATGCAACCTGCGACAGGCGCTGCCATCTTCACGGAAAAGATGGCAACGCTCTGGCGGCAGGCCGATGCCCATCAGGGCGCCCTCTTCTACCAGCACGACGTCCTCCTGGCGATAAACCAGGCTTTGACGAATGGCGGGAATCTGGATATGAATTTGCGTTTCGTGTCCCAGCTGCTCGACCACCGTCACCTCGCCTTCGAGGGTGACGTCAGCGATATCGCTGGAGAGCAGATGTTCAGGACGAATGCCTAACGACATGTTGCTGCCCACCTGCACACCCGCGCTGTCGACCGGCAGCCACACCAGTTGGGTGTTAGGTAAACGCACCTGCACCTGATCGATGGCGGTGGCGGTAACTTTTACCGGTAAGAAATTCATGCGCGGTGAGCCGATAAAACCGGCGACGAAACGATTGGCGGGATAGTGATAAAGCTCGAGCGGCTTGCCGACCTGGGCAACGTGGCCGCCATCCAGCACCACGATCTTGTCCGCCAGCGTCATCGCTTCGGTCTGATCGTGGGTGACGTAAATCATGGTGCGCTTCAAGCGCTTATGCAGGCGTGAGATCTCAATGCGCATCTGCACGCGCAACGCGGCATCAAGGTTGGAGAGCGGCTCATCAAGTAAAAACACGCGCGGTTCCGCCACCAGCGTACGGCCAATCGCCACGCGCTGACGCTGCCCGCCCGACAGCGCTTTCGGACGGCGCTCCAGCAGATGCGCCAGCTGTAGCACTTCCGCTACCTGATTGACGCGCTGCTGGATCTCCGCTTTGCGCGTGCCCACCAGCTTCAGACCGAACGACATGTTCTCGGCCACCGAAAGATGGGGATACAGCGCGTAGGACTGAAACACCATGCCGATGCCGCGCTCGGCGGGCGGCACCTCATTCATGCGTTTGTCGCCAATAAACAGATCGCCGCTGGTGATGGTTTCCAGTCCGGCAATCATGCGCAGCAGCGTCGATTTGCCGCAGCCTGAAGGTCCGACAAAAACCACGAACTCTCCTTCAGCGATCTCAAGGCTGATGTTTTTCGACACCTCGGTTTCGCCCCACACCTTGGAGACACTGCGCAACGTAACGCTCGACATGATGCTTTCCTCTCAGCTTGCTATTCCTTGTCCGCAAATCGGCGAACAGACCCCGGCGACCACTATGGGCAAGGACATCAAGGCCGACATCCTCCACCGCAGCGCGTCGGCGTGGGGGAGGAGACGGGAGGAGGAGATCGTGCAGACGGGTCTGATAAAACGCAGCAGGCAACCATTTTTGTGAGCTATGACGCAGAGCAGAGCGACGATTGTGTGCGCCAGTCCGTGATAATCAGGTGTTTTTGCAACACAGATCACATCAGATACCAGGCAGGCGTAGAGGCAGGGAGGATGAGAAGCGGCGGCAGATACTCACAATGTGGCAGGTAAAACGATTTCCGTTTCCGCTAACAGGATGGAGTTATGACAATGAAAACCGGTGCACGCATTCTTGCCCTTTCCGCCCTGACGGCCGTGCTGTTTTCAGCTTCTGCCGTTGCAAAGATTGAAGAGGGAAAGCTGGTCATCTGGATCAACGGCGACAAGGGCTACAACGGCCTGGCTGAGGTGGGTAAAAAGTTTGAGCAGGAGACCGGCATCAAAGTGACGGTTGAGCATCCGGACAAAATGGAAGAGAAGTATCCGCAGGTTGCCGCCACCGGCGACGGCCCGGACATCATCTTCTGGGCACACGATCGCTTCGGCGGTTATGCGCAGTCAGGCTTGTTAGCGGAGATCTCGCCGGACGCGCGCTTCCAGGAGAAAATCTTCCCGTTCACCTGGGACGCGGTGCGTTTCAACGGCAAGCTGATCGGTTATCCGATTTCGGTGGAATCCTTATCCCTCATCTACAACAAAGATCTGCTGCCTGAGCCGCCAAAAACCTGGGAAGAGATCGCCGCCATTGATAAGAAAATGCGCGCGCAGGGCAAGAGCGCCATGATGTTTAACCTGCAGGAGCCGTATTTCACCTGGCCACTGCTGGCGGCGGGCGGCGCCTATGCCTTTAAGCTCAACGATGGCCGCTACGATGTGAAAGATACCGGCGTGGATAACGCTGGCGCCAAAGCGGGCATGAAGTTCCTCGTCGATCAAGTGAAGGCGAAAACGCTGAATGCCGATACCGATTACTCCATCGCTGAAGCCGCCTTCAACAAGGGGCAAACCGCCATGACCATCAACGGGCCGTGGGCGTGGAGCAACATCGACAAGAGCAAAATCAACTACGGCGTCACGCTGTTGCCAACGCTGAACGGCAAAAATTCCAAAACCTTCGTCGGCGTACTGAGTGCCGGCATCAATGCTGCCAGCCCGAATAAAGAACTGGCCAAAGAGTTCCTGGAAAATTACCTGCTGACCGATTCTGGTCTTGATGCGGTCAACAAAGACAAACCGCTTGGCGCGGTGGCGCTGAAGTCGTTCCAGCAGACGCTGGAGAAGGATGAACGTATCGCCGCCACCATGACCAACGCGCGCAACGGCGACATCATGCCGAACATTCCGCAGATGGCCGCCTTCTGGTACGCGATGCGCACCGCCACGCTGAATGCGCTGAGCGGACGTCAAAGCGTCGATGCGGCGCTGAAAGATGCGCAGGCACGACTCAACAAGTAATCCTCTCTACCAGAGCCGGCGCAATCCGGCTCGTTACTGGCTGTTAAGGAAAACCGCATCATGTCAGGAAAACCGAAAACAGCACGGTTCAGCGCCGTGCTGAAGGCTCTTTTTCTCGGTATCTGCTGTCTGCTGGTCGGCTATCTGCTCGTGCTGATGTATGCAAAAGGTGAATATCTGTTTGCGCTGGTGACGCTGATTATCAGCGCTGTCGGCATCTGGATTTATGCCAATCGTCGCGCTTATGCCTGGCGTTATGTCTATCCCGGCCTCGCGGGGATGGCGCTGTTCGTGCTGTTTCCCCTCGCCTGCACCGTGGCGATTGCCTTTACCAATTACAGCAGCACCAATCAGCTGACGCTGGAACGTGCGCAACAAGTGCTGTTGAGTCGTCAGTATCAGGATGGTTCGGCGCTGAATTTCTCGCTGATCCCGGCGGGCGATCGCTGGCAGCTGGTGCTGACCGAAGCCGCCAACGGGCAAACCTTCGTTTCGCCTGCGTTTGCCTTTGGCGGAGCGCAAAAGCTGAAACTGCTCAGCGCCCCGCCACCGCCGGGCGAACGCGCCACGTTGCGCATCGTTACCACTAATCGTCAGGCGCTGAACCAGATTCAGGCAGAATTGCCGGATGGTCGTCAGGTGGTGATGAGTTCGTTGCGCCAGTTCTCCGGCACGCGCCCGTTGTATGTGCTGCAAGCCAACGGCGATCTGAAAAATCAGCAAAGCGGCGTGCTATATCAGGCCAATCGTGAGAGCGGTTTCTATCAGAACAGCAGCGGCGAAGCGCTGAGCCCGGGCTTCACGGTGAATACCGGCTGGAAGAATTTCATTCGCGTGTTTACCGATGAAGGGATTCAGAAGCCGTTTCTGGCGATCTTTGGCTGGACGCTGCTGTTTTCCTTCGTGACGGTGATTCTCACCGTGGCGGTCGGCATGGTGCTGGCTTGCCTGGTGCAGTGGGAAGCGCTGAAAGGCAAAGCGGTGTATCGCGTGATGCTGATTTTGCCCTATGCCGTGCCCGCGTTTATCTCGATATTGATCTTCAAAGGCTTGTTCAACCAGAGCTTTGGTGAAATCAACGTGATGCTCAAAGCGCTGTTTGGCTTCCAGCCCGCGTGGTTCAGCGATCCGACGCTGGCGCGCACCATGCTGATTATTGTGAATACCTGGCTTGGTTATCCCTACATGATGATTCTCTGCATGGGGCTGCTGAAAGCAATTCCGGACGATCTCTATGAAGCCTCGGCGATGGACGGTGCCGGGCCGCTGCAGAACTTCTTCCTGATTACCCTACCGCTGCTGTTGAAGCCGCTGATGCCGCTGATGATCGCCAGTTTTGCCTTTAACTTTAATAACTTTGTGCTGGTACAGCTGCTGACCAACGGCGGACCGGATCGGATCGGCACCACCACGCCAGCCGGTTACACCGATTTGCTGGTCAATTACACCTGGCGCATTGCGTTTGAAGGTGGCGGCGGACAGGACTTTGGTCTGGCGGCGGCGATTGCCACGCTGATCTTCCTGCTGGTGGGCGCGCTGGCGGTGATCAATCTTAAAGCCGTGCGGATGAAATTCGATTAAGGAGGCGTTATGGCTATGGTACAACCCAAGTCGCAAAAGCTGCGTCTGTTGATGACGCATCTGCTGCTGCTGATGTTTATTGCGGGAATCCTTTTTCCGCTGCTGATGGTCTTCGCCATCTCGCTGCGCGCGGGTAACTTCGCCACCGGCTCGCTGATCCCGGAGCAGATTTCCTGGGAACACTGGCAGCTGGCGTTAGGTTTCAGTGTGGAGCACGCCGATGGCCGCGTGACGCCACCGCCCTTCCCGGTGCTGCTCTGGCTGTGGAACTCGGTGAAAATCGCCGCCATCAGCGCGATTGGCATTGTGGCGCTTTCCACCACCTGCGCGTATGCCTTTGCCCGCATGCGTTTTGCCGGGCGCGCCACGCTGTTAAAAGGCATGCTGATTTTCCAGATGTTCCCGGCCGTGCTGTCGCTGGTGGCGCTGTATGCGCTGTTTGATCGTCTGGGACAATATCTGCCGTTTATCGGCCTGAATACGCATGGCGGCGTGATCTTTGCCTATCTCGGCGGCATTGCCCTGCACGTCTGGACTATTAAAGGCTATTTCGAAACCATCGATGGATCACTGGAAGAAGCCGCTGCGCTGGATGGCGCTACGCCGTGGCAGGCGTTCCGGCTGGTGCTGTTGCCGCTCTCGGTGCCGATTCTGGCGGTGGTGTTTATTCTGGCGTTTATCGCTGCGGTTACTGAAGTGCCGGTCGCGTCGCTGCTGCTGCGCGATGTAAATAGCTACACGCTGGCGGTCGGCATGCAGCAATATTTGAACCCACAAAACTATCTGTGGGGCGACTTTGCGGCGGCGGCGGTGCTCTCCGCAATTCCGATTACGCTGGTATTCCTGCTGGCACAACGCTGGCTGGTCAGCGGCCTGACCGCCGGCGGCGTGAAAGGCTAACCCGTTTATTATCCTCCTTCCTCAATGTTCACTGCAGTTGAGGGTTTTGGCGGCCTTAGGGCCGCTTTTTTTATGGGGTGAGCGTTAATTAGCACGCTGTTCATCCATTATTTTTAAATACAGATCGTAATTTTCCTGATCAAAGCAGACTAAATTGACTTGTTCGATATTGGAGTTCTCACGCAAACACTGATGAATCACGCCCAACGCGATCTCAGCCGCCAGCGCTTTCGGAAATCTGTATATGCCGGTGCTGATATTGGGAAACGAAACAGTTTGAATGCCGTATTCTTCAACCAGTTTAAAACAGCTCAGGTAGGCATTTTTCAATAGCATTTCTTCGTCATGTTGACCGTCATGCCAGTGTGGACCAACAGTATGAATGACATATTTTGCTGGCAAATCTCCCGCAGTGGTGATCACTGCATCTCCAACTTTGCAGCCACCTTGTCGATTCCTGATTTTCTGACACTCAGCCAAAATTGCTGGCCCACCCGCACGATGGATGGCGCCATCAACTCCGCCGCCGCCCAGCAAGGATGTGTTGGCGGCGTTAACAATGGCATCAGCTGGAACTTTGGTTATATCTTCTTTAAGCAAGGCGATTTTGTTCATGTTACTTCTAATCCTCAGCTTCAGCAGTCTTAGCCAGAAGTTAAGCAATCATCCTCTCATTCCATCCATCCTTAAACACAATATTGCCGTCCACGTATTTCCATGTGATCGTTTCATATCGTAGCTCAATATTTTCCAGATGCGTGCTGGTCTGGCCGTTTGGCAGTAAAGCCGGAGAGATGCTGGAGATTTTGACGTTTTCCAAAAGAATATTGAAATACTCAACCTCAATGCCTGCTTCGTTAATTCGGTACATCTTGATGGTCGCTGATTTCAGCGTGCGGGCCTGGCACAATGCACGAAATAGTACCGGTGTTGTTCTATCAAACTCTTTTTGAACGGATATCGGGGCATGAATCCTCGTGGCTGTCAGCCTTCCCGTGTGCTGATCTACCGGGATTGTGATGTTGTGCATCACCGTGTTCAGTTCAATCGAACCGAGTCTGGTCGGCATCATGCACGAACCCACAATCGGCGAACCGCTTTCATCTTCTAACCAGATATGTGCTGGAGTTGTCATATTTAACCCTTTAAATTAACGAAACTTATAAACAAAAAATGTCAGAGCACATAGATAAAATATCCCCACACTCAACATTCCACTATCTGGGCAATAAATTACCTTTAACACTCCAAATATTAAAGTAGTGACAACCGGGCCATAGATACATAGCAAAAACTTTCCTTCAGTTATTAACCAATTTTTTAAAAATCTCTTCATGCTTTCCCCATCAATTTCATTAAAACTTCAGCGATTTCGTAATCTGATAGCCATTCATTTTTGAGACCACCGGCACGCATTAGTGAAGATTCAACAAGGAAATACATCATTTCAAGCTCACGAACATATAATGCGTGATAATAAGGAGGATGCATCAGTTGCAGTCGCTTCGCACTGTCTGCTGCATTCTGGACTACACCATATATTCCCAAGCCTCCAGCCGCAACCCCAACGACTCGTCCAATATTTCTTCCAATAGGTAGTGAAATATTAAGTCCAGCTACAACTGCAAGAGTCGCACCCAGACTAAATGAAGATGAAGTGAGTGTACTTGCAGCGATATGAATGTTCGCTCGCATTAGATGCATCTTAATTACTTCAAGCTGCCGGAAGTTTCTGTTTTGTAATTGATAATCTAAGTATGTTTTTAACAGTGAGAAAATAACATTTCGCTCTTTAACTAGTTGCGCTACTCCCATTAGAAATCGATTATCTTCTAACGCCTGTTTTTTACAGACGTCCATGTATTCGTCGGTGAGGCAAGAGGTGTAATAAGAGAGCCGCGTCGCCCCTTTATTGATCTTACTAACCTGGTCGGAAACTGCCTCAATAACGCCGGAAACGGCGTTATCGAGCTTTTCTGCCAGAATCCTTTGCGCCTGAAGTGCTTTATGATCGCATCACTGTGGTACATATATATCCCTATAGTTAATTCCCTTAACCATAAAAACTATAGGGTAATGATATAACTCCGTGAAGATAAATTTTAACCAGATGTGATCCTTATTCATAAAATAAGGATGTGTAAATCCGCACTTAAATGTGTGTTTTATTCGTTTCAGTAAAGAAAAAACTGAGATGTATTGGTGTTTGAAATATCTATTATTTAATACGTAATTGCGTACAGATATATATCATTCGTCTTAAGCAGATTAATGCGAAACGGTCGCCATAAATGGCGACCGTACGGGTTAATTCATTACTAATCCCCCATCGACATACAAAGTTTGCCCAGTGACAAACTCGCTCCACTCGGAGGCCAGAAACAGCACCGGGCCGGTGACATCTTCCGGCCGCGCGATACGGCGCAGCGGGGTTTGTGCGGTGAGAAAATCGCGCACCTCTTCGCGCGTTGCCTGGCTGGCATCGGTGGGATAAACCAGGCCGGGCGCAACGCAGTTAACGCGAATCCCCAGCGGGCCAAGTTCGGTTGCCAGCGTGCGGCTGAAGCCGGTCAATGCGGCTTTCGCGGTGATGTAATCGTGATACGGCACCGAAGGTCGCGCCACCAGATCGCTGGTGAGATTCACGATGCTGCCGCGTACGCGCGCGCGCATTATAGGCAGCGCCGCCTGGCAGACGTTATAGGCGGCTTTTACCGCGCCATCGAACTGCGACTGATATCCCGACCACGGCGTTTCCCAGAAACGCTGACGATTTTCGGTGTCGAAAACGTATGGCGCGAAAGCGTTGTTGATCACCGCATCGAGGCGGCCGGTGGCGTTGAGGATTTGCTCCATCATCGCGTTGACCTGCTGCACACAGGTGACATCTGCGGCAATCGCCAATGCATCTCCGCCCAATGCGCGGCACTCTGCAACTACGCTCGCTGCAGCAGCTTCGTTGCGCAGATAGTTCACCACCACAAATGCGCCTTCAGCGGCGAAGGCTTTAGCGATTGCCGCACCAATGCCGCGACTTGCGCCGGTTACCAGAATGGTTTGGTTGGAGAATTTCATTGTTGCTCCTTAGGGATGGAGTGTGATTCAGCCAGGTGCGCATTAATGCGCACCCTACAAAACCCCATATGCATAAATGCGGCGTATGGCGACCGCGTCACTCCGCATACGGTGCGTAACTCTCGGCGGCAGCTTCTGCGCCCTGCTCGATCTCAGTGATGGTCACCAGATCGAGCAAACTAAAACGCCCGTCGTGATGCCAGCCCGCTTCCGGCGAGGTCATGTTGCCGAACGCTGCGATGCGGGTGACGCCCACTTGTCCGAGAAAAACAGAGATGCGGAACAACTCATGCGGCGCGGCCGCCACGCCTGCGGTTTGCAGGAAATGCCGCTGCTGCGCCACCAAATCGACCACTTCCTCCAGCGCATCCACGGACACCACTTTCAACGTACGGCCCAGTGCCGCCGGAGATAAAGGCTCCGCATGGTCAACACTCACAACCGCCCAACTGTCTGCAGCTTCGCCGTAAAGCGTACGATCGCCGCCCAGCACACGGATCTCCTCGCCATTTCGCCACGCGGCAATGCTGTTCATCTCATCATTAGCCAGCGCACGGCGCGGATGTTTGTACGCCAGCGAGGCGAGTTCATGGGCGATATAACTGGCGAACTCATCCGGCGACACCTTGCCGCCGCGCTCGACAAACAGCATCTGCGGCGAGTAGCAACCTGCCTGATCGTAACGCATCACGTCATAGGCCACGCGGCGCGCCAGTTCCGCGCCCTGCCGAGCATTCAACGCCGAACGCGCCACCAGCCCGAAACTGATTTTGTGGCCGTGCGGCAAAAAGCGTGTGGTAACCGGCAAACGTTGTTGGATCGCCGCCAGCGTTGGATTTCCACCATAAGCCACCAGCGTATCGGGCTGGCGCAGCCAGGTTGGCTCGCTTTGCGCATCGCCGCCTTTCCACCACACCACCGCGATGCACTCGCCGAGTTTTGGATCAATTTCCGCCAGCAACTGCGCGAACCAGCTTGCCATCAGCGGCTCATTACCTGGCAGTTTGCCGATGGTGCCCGCCTTGACCAGCAGGCCGCAAATCAAACTCCACAGTGGTAAACCAGGCACGTTGCCCGCCCAGATATGCATCAACAGTTGCGGACCAAACACACGCGCGAAGCCACCTTTAGGGCGCGGCTGGAAATCGTCGAGCATCTGCGGATCGGTGAAATCCTCCGCCAGAAAGCGCTTCAGCTGCGGCTGACGAAAAGTTTTCAGGTAGCCAGCGAGGCCAAGCCGCACCATGTCGGCGTCGTAACCGGTGACGATAGGCAGCAGCTTTTCGGCTTTGATACGCAGTGGATGATGACGATCGAGCAGTCGCGCCACCGCTTCATCAATGATGGCGATGATCTGCGCGACGCTCAGCTGACGGAGATAAGCGCGGGCGTTGGTGCGAATGCGCGCAGCGAGCGCCGTTATCTGCTCGTCATTAAGTTGCGGAACGCTAACTTCGAGGCTTTCGCCATGATGATTGAAACTCAGCGTGTGCCACTGCACTTCGTCAGCGGAAAAGCCCGGCAGATGTCCGGCAACTTCCTTCACAGCGGTGCCTGCGCGCTGGCGAGAAACGCTTCCATGGTCAACGAACAGCCTTTGGCATCAGCGCCGGTCACACGTCCCAGCAGATGGAATCCGCCATGCACCATCACGCCCGCATCTTCCGTTAACAGGGCGGAAACTGAGTTGAAATGCGCCAGATCGTGATGCACCAGCACGCCTACCTCGCCATCCGGCACATCATCGCCGGTAAGCGGATTGACCACACGCGTGCGGATCCAGTGCGGCCCGGATTTCACCGGCGGGCAGCGCTCATTGCCCGCATCGTAAAACTGCGTGCTGATTTCCGTCATGCCGTACATGTTAATGCAGTGTGAGCGCGGGATACCGAAGGCGTGAGAGAGCGAAGCGTAGAATTCATCCGCGCCAATCTCGCGCGACTGGCCTTTGAAACCGCCGGTATCGAGAATGCGGCTGCCGGCAGGCAGCGCGAAGCGGCGTTGCTGGCGCTGCATTTCATCTAGTAGATGGACAAAGCTGTAGCTGGCACCCAGCAGCGCATAAGGTTCGCCGCTGGCTTCGGCCTGCTCGAGCGCACTAAACAGGCGATCGATATCGAGGCCATGCTCGCCCACCATTACTTCGCTGTCTGGCGTGCCGCACTCCTGCATCGCCAAATCGAGATAGGTCGCCAGCGAGGAGTTCGGCATCGCCATGGTATCCGGGAACAAAATGCCCATGCGGATGCGTTCGCTGCCCGCCATAAAGCGACGGCGGAAGTTGAGTAGCATCGATTTCTTCCACACTTCCAGCGTCGGATGGTAGCTGCACCCTTTTACCGTGCCGGTGGTGCCACTGGTCATGAAGATCTCGGCAATCTGGTCGATGGGACGGCAGCTGAGCGTCAGATCTTTGAAGGCGTTAATCGGGATGGCGGGAATGTTGCGCCAGCTTTTCACCGTCAGCGGCGTGCGTCCGCGCTGGATGGCGAAGCGGCGATAAGGTTGGTTGTGTGCGAACTGATAAGCGAAGATTTCGAGGGCCAGCTGGTTGAAATCGTCGTCTGAGGCCTCTTCATGCTGCAGGAATATCAGCAGAGCCTGGATGATGTGTGTTTCGTTCATGTACGTCGCCACCTTTGCGATTGCGCAGAAACTCTCAAGCACCGCCTGAAGAGCGCGAACTGTCCGCTACAAAGCACAAAGAGGGAATCAGGGCGCAATATCGCCCTGCGGTTCCGCATCCCTACGCCGGTATTAGCCGGATCAGGTTCGGAGGGTCACTACGTTGCCAACGCATACACGTCAGCCGGTAGAATCTCAGCCCCTTAGCAGAGCACCCCTTGGAACAAGCCGCAGTCTAGGATGGCGCGCGATGATGTGTCAACCTTGTTAAATTCTGGCTTGTCCGGCATTCATCACGCCATGTCTTATACTTTGGGCATTAGTATTTGTGGAGGTGAAGTATGGCTGGCGGTTGGTCAGAAGACGGTGCAGTGCACAAACAAATTGATGCCACGGTCGATGACGCGGTGGCCCGCGCGCGCGAGAATCTCGGCCACGGTGAAAGTGCCGAGTTTTGCGACGAGTGCGGCGAACCGATCCCGGAAGCGCGTCGCGCGGCATTAGCTGGCGTGCGTTACTGCGTGAATTGCCAGAGCAAGATCGATAAAAAACAGGCGGCGATCAGCGGTTATAACCGACGCGGAAGCAAGGATAGTCAGTTGCGGTAGTTTTTTAAATTTATGCTGATAAGATAGTCGCACAACTCAACCCTGTACGCAGCCATTCAGTTCGCTGGCCGTTAGGGTGAAAAAACCGGCTCAGGCCGGTTTTTTCGTATATTAAGGAAGGATAAAACCCGTGATTACAGCTGAATATTAATCAGGGTTTTGTACCATCGGCTAAACGAAATAATTCAACGCGCAACACAGCCAAACTGCTCATCAAGTAATGGATAATTTTTCGCGTCAGGCAGCTCGAAGTGCCACCACTCCGTTGGCATGGCGACAAAACCGCCGCCAAACATAATCGCGTTCAGCAGCAGGCGATTACGTTGTGCTTCGGCGGGGACATTCGGATGATAGGGATGCGATTCCACTTCCATCGCATCAAAGGCGGTGCCCATATCCAGCGGCTGGCCTTGTGCATCAAGTAACGTCAGATCAATCGCTACGCCGCGACTGTGATTCGAACCCTGCGCGGGCGGCACCACATAATCTTTATCCGGACAGGCATCCCACAAGTGCCACTGCGCTTGCTGCGGCCGATAAGCATCGAGTACCAACAAACTGAATCCCGCCAGCCGGGCGATCTCAATGCTTTTTGCCAGTGCGTCGGCGGCGGCCGGATGCAGCAGCGCTTTGGCCTCCTGGTAAATGGCATAGCCCGCGATGTTATCCGCCGTGGCATATTTCAGATCGAAACGTAAAGCGGGAAAGGTTACGGCTAAATCAATCAGTTCAACGTCCTGCGTCATACTAAATCCTGTTAGCTATAAAATTAATAACCGCACATACCGTAGCGGCGCGATTTATCGCGCGTATCCATAGCGGCACCGCGTCCATCCGGGCATTGCGCAATAAATTGCGCCGCTACAGAATGTGCAATCTGATTTACTGGTCCGGCAATGATAATAACTGACGCGGTAAATTTGTCAGCCGTTCTGCGCCAGCGGGCGTAACGCGCACCGTTTCGCTGAACGCCAAACCTTGCGCGGAAATATACATGTGGAACACCATATTCTCTTCCAGCAGCCACTGCGCGTTAGCGTGGAAACTGCAGGAAAAATCACTCGGTCGTGGCGTGCGCGTATAAAGCCCCAACGCATAACCGGTGATATTGGGATAATCCGCGCGCAATCCTCTACTCAGCACCGCATCGCGCACGATGGCATCCACGTCGTGCGCCACCATGCCCGGTTTCATAGCCGCAAATTGCTGATCCTGAATCGCGATCAGCTGTGCTGCCAATTCTGCACGCTGCGTCGAAATCTCCCCGACGATATAAGGCCGCATCAGGCGCGCGCTGTAATGTTTCACTTTTGGGATCAGCTCGACGTGCAGCACATCGCCTTTTTCCAGCCGTTGTTCGTGGCCGCTGGCATGCAGAAAACCATTATCACCGCTGGCGATCACAATCGGTCCGGTTTCGCCGGTATCCGCGCCCAGCTGTAAAAACTGTCCGGCCGCCAGCGCGGCGACATCGCGCACGCGCCAGCCGCCCTCCACTTCCGCGCCTATCGCCATCAAAGTGGCATCCGCGATGGCAGCAGCCTGACGCAACGCGGCGATTTCCGCCGGGAATTTGACGCTGCGCAGCCGGTCGCTCAGCCCGGTTAAATCACACCACCTCACGTCTGGCAGATAGCGCGAAAGCTGCTGCCAGCTGTGTACCGTCATGCCGTAAGAGTAAAAATCTGCGCCGATGCGCGCCTGTTGATATCCGCGACGTATCAGACTTTGCGCCACCGCGTGCCAGGCGTCCTGATCATCGCGATAGCTTTCCACGTCCAGATTCGGCGATTGCGTGCGGCATGGCGCTTCATCCAGTTGGCGCAGCACCATCCAGGGTTCGCCGTTGAGCGGCACCAGGCAGGCTCGATACAAGGTTTCGGAGACGGTAAAGCCGGTGAGCCACGCAAGCAGCTCACCGTGATCCACCAGCATGATATCAACTGCGTTCTGCTGCATGGCGGCACGCAGACGCATCAGCGCTTCGGCGTGCATTACGCGGCCTCAACCGGCTGGCAAATCTCAAGAATGGCCAGCAGATAGATGCGCACCATATCGAGGAATTCACTGATTTCTACGCGTTCATCCGGCATGGTGTTGTATTTGCCGCCCGGCCCACAGACGATCCCTTCCATGCCCGCATGCTGATAGAGATGCGCCGCGTCAGTGCCAAAGAATGCCGGAGGCGTGATCACGCCGGTTGGCTGCTCGGTGCCGCGCACTGTTTTCCAGCCGCGATTCACCGCTTTAACGATTGCCGATTCCGGTGATACTTCGAACGGCAACATGGTGGGTTTATCGCGGATGCCATCATCGTAAAGCTCAGCTTTCAGGCCCGGATAGCGCTGGCACAAGGTACTCAGCAATGCCTGCAGATCGGCGAGTACACCTTCCACCGTTTGCCCCGGCGCAAAGCGTGCCGAGCCTTTTAAGCGTACAAAGTCAGCCACCTGCGGCGGTCGCCACTCTTCCAAATCGCGGCCCAACGCGCCATGCACGGTACCGATGTGTCCACGGTTAATCTTCAGATGCTCAGCAGTTTTCGCACCGCTAAAGGTCATACCGTTAATCTGCGGAATCAGCTCGACAGCGGCGCTGATCGCATCGACCGCTTCTTCACGTTTCGATAAATGGCGCGTATCGCCGGTGAGCTCAATGGTAAACATCAAGGAACCGGCGTGCATGGTCAGCGCTTGCAGATCGGTGGGTTCGGCGTTGATGAAGTAGTCGGCGCGCACACCTTGCTCAATCGCCGCCAGCGTACCAATGCCGCCCTGCAACTCGCCTACCACATAGGTCAGAATCACATCGCCTTTCAGCTTTACACCCGCGTCAATCAGGGTTTTCAAGGCGCAAAAGTAGGCTGCATCACCCGCTTTCATGTTCGACACGCCGATGCCGTAGATGAACTGCTCGTCAATTTTTCCTGCCCAGGGATCGACGGTCCAGCCTTCGGTGACCGGATTGGTATCCAGATGTCCGTTGAACAGCAGGCTTTTGCCGCCGCCGCTGCCCGCCAATCGTCCAATGGCGTTCAGTCGATCGCCTGGCACGTTCTGCAGTTCGGTTTCCAGGCCCAGCTGCGCCATCTGCGCGGCCATGTATTTCGCCAGTTCACGCTCGCCATCGGTGGCGCTGTAGCTTTTGTGTTGCACCATTTTTGCCAGGAAAGAGAGGCAAAATTCGCGATCGATATGATGAATTAACTGTTCAGGATTCATGTTTTTCTCGTCATGCAACGGACTTGGATAAGTCGGGAATATGCACCGCATCAAGCAGTGCACGGGTATAAGGATGCTGCGCCAGCGCCGTCATGTTGTCGCCCGGCAGCACTTCCACCACGTCACCGCGATACATCACCGCGACGCGATGGGCGATTTGGCGAATCAGGTTGAGATCGTGGGTAATAAACAGATACGCGGTGCCGTAACGGCGACGCAGTTCCAGCAGCAGCTCGATAATGGTGGCCTGCACCGAGACGTCGAGCGCGGCGGTGATCTCGTCGCAAATCACCAGATCCGGTGGATTGGCAAAGGCACGAGCGATAGCGACGCGCTGCTTCTGGCCGCCCGATAGCGCATGCGGATAACGCTGCGCAAACTCCGGCGGCAAACGCACTTCCTCAAGCAGGCGCGCCACCGCCTGTGCTTCGGTTTCACCCGGCGGCAAACCGTACAAGCGCAGCGGCCGCGCGATGATTTCGCCGATGGTCATACGCGGATTCAGCGAAGCATCGGGATGCTGGAAAATCATCTGCACGCGGCGGCGATACTCTTTATCCATTTGCGCGCGGCCATGCAGCGTGTAGCCACAAAAATCGAGCTCGCCGCTGAACGGCACCAGGCCAGTAATGGCTTTGCCCAGCGAGGATTTACCGGAACCCGATTCGCCGACCACGCCGAGGATTTCTCCCTGATGCACGGTGAGCGAAACCGCATTGGCGGCGCGCGTGGTATTGGCTTCACGCTTCAACAGGCGGTCGAGCAAACCTTGCTTGCCGTAATCGATAGTCAGCTGCTTAAGACCGAGTAACGGTTGAGTACCTGGCGCGTCCTGCACCAGCCGATGTTGCGGATTGGGCACCGCCTCAATCAGCTTGCGCGTGTAGGCATTTTGCGGCGCGTTAAACAGGCTGCGCGTGTCGGCCTGTTCTACAATGCGCCCTTGTTCCAGCACACAGACGCGGTTGGCGACTTTGGCGACTAACGCCAGATCGTGCGAAATATACAGCGACGCGACGCCGGTCTCTTCGCGCAACCGCTCGTAAAGGTCGAGGATTTGCGCTGAGCTGATCACATCCAGCGCGGTGGTTGGCTCATCAAAAATCATGCAGTCCGGCTGGCAGGCAAACGCGGTGGCGATCAGGATGCGCTGCTTCTCGCCGCCCGAAACCTGATGCGGATAGCGGCGCATCATGCGTGCCGGATTTTTGAGTTCAACGTCGTGCAGCAGCGATTCGCCCATTTCCTGCGCTTCACGCGCCGATAAACCGCGATGGCGGCGGAGCACTTCGGTGACCTGCTCACCTAAGGTCAGCGTGGGATTGAGCGAGGCGCTGGGATCCTGAAAAATCATCCCCAGTTTGGCCCCGCGCAGTGCCGTCAGTTTGGCCGCTGGCAAGGTCAGCAGGCTGTCGCCGTTCAGGCGGATATCGCCGTGCAGCTCACGCGCGTTACCCGCCAGCCAGCGCATAATCGCCCAGCCGAGCGTGGTTTTACCGGAACCCGATTCGCCCACCAGCCCCAGCACTTCGCCGGGCATCACTTGCAGGTTGATGTCACGCAATACCGGCAGCGCATGTCCTTTGGCTAACGCGTAATCGAGGCTGTAATTTTCCACCGACAGCACCGGTGCAAGCTTGTCACTCATCAGTGGCTCCTTGGGTTGAGCACATCACGCAGCCCGTCACCCAGTAAATTAAAACCAATGGCGACCAGCGCAATGGCGAGGCCCGGAATCATCATCATCCACGGCGCATTGAAGAAGTAGGCGCGCGCTTCTGAGACCATCAATCCCCACTCTGGCTCTGGCGGTTGCGCGCCTAAACCCAGGAAACTCAGGGTGGCAAACAGCATGATGGCGAAGGCAACGCGAATGGTGGCTTCCACGATGATCGGCGCCAGAATATTCGGCAGCATTTCGCGCAGGATGATGTAGTGCCCGGCTTCGCCGCGCGCGATGGCGGCATTGATGTAATCCTGCTGGCGGGCGGCTAACGCCACGCTGCGCGAGATGCGCACCATGCCCGGCACAAAGGCGATGGTGATCGCCAGCACCGCGTTCATGCTGCTCTGCCCGAGCGTGCTGACAATCAGCAACGCAAACAGCAGGCTGGGAATCGCCATCACCGCATCCATGGTGCGCATCATGAACTCATCAAATTTGCCGCCCAGATAGGCGCTGGCAGTGCCGAGCACCGAACCGATCACCATCGCCAGCGCGGTAGCCAGCAGCGACAGTAAAATGGTTGAGCGTGCGCCCACCATCACGCGGCTAAAGATGTCGCGGCCCATCTGATCGGTACCAAACCAGTGTTCCGCGCTGGGCGGCTTATAGCGCGTCAGGATGGAAATCGATTCAGGATCAAAAGGCGCCACGTGCGCGCCGCCCACCACCATCAGCAGCGCCAGCAAGATAATCAGCACGCCAGCGGCGCCCTGCGGTGAACGCAGCAAACGTTTCAAAATATCAGGCATAGGAGATCCGCTTATCGAGAGTGACGTAGGCCAAATCAGCCAGGAAGTTCACCACTGAATAGGTCGCGGCGAGGATCATCACGCCAGCCTGAATAGTGGGCAGATCGCGCGCCTGCACGGCGACAATCAGTTCGCGGCCAATGCCGGGAATGGCGAAGATTTCCTCCACCACCACAATGCCGCCCAGCAGATAACCGACATCCAGCGCCACAATAGTGATGGTCGGCAACAAGCCGTTGCGCAGCGCATGTCGCCAGAGAATGCGGCGACGCGATAAGCCTTTCAGCCACGCGGCGCGGATGTAATCGGTATGCAGCACATCGACCATTTCTGAGCGCACCATGCGCGAGACGTGCGCCACCAGAATCAGCGCCACGGTGACCGACGGCAAAATCAGGTGCTGAATCCCGCTGACGAAGTTCTCACTGAGCGGCACATAGCCGGTGGCCGGCAAAATCTGCCAGACATCGGCAAACAGCAGTAGCACCAGCGTGGCGGTGACGAATTCCGGGAACGAGATGCCGATATAGGAGATAACACTCACCAGCACATCGGCGGTTTTGCCGCGACGCACCGCCGCCCAGATGCCGAGGGGAATGGCGATAATCAGCATCAGAATTAAGGCGCACACCGCCAATAGCAGCGAACGCGATAACGCCGTTAGCAGTGTCGGTGCCACTTCGAGGCCATTGCGCATCGATACACCAAAGTTGCCTTGCAGCGCCTGCGTCAGCCAGTGCCAGTATTGCAACCACGCCGGGGCATCCAGCCCCAGACGTTCACGCACCGCCGCCAACGCTTCCGGCGTGGCGTTTTGTCCCAGCAAAGTGACAGCCGCATCGGCCGGTAACAGTTGAGTGATGCCAAAGACCAGCAGCGACACCACTAACAAGGTGTAAACCATCAGCAGAAGGCGTTTAAGCAGATAACTTGCTGTCACGTTCGCTCCTTACACTGCGCGCTTCGGCGCTTTGTCGGTCAACCAGATATGGTCAAGACGGAACACCGCACCGCGCGGGTGCAGGTGATATCCGCCGACATAATCGCGGCTGGCGGCAAGCAGATCGAAGAAGGTTGGGATCACCGACGGCACTTCGTCGTGCATCAACTGCTGCGCTTTGCCATACAGCGTTGCGCGCTGGGTTTCATCGCGGGTTTCACGCGCTGCGCCGACCGCTTTATCAAACTCCGTGTTGTTCCAGCGCGTTTCATTCCAGGATGCGGTTGAGGTGTAGAGCAGAGAGAACACCGCGTCTGGCGTCGGCTGCATGTTGTAGAAGCCGACGTAGAAGTTGCCTTTCTTCCATACCTGATCGAGATAGGTGCTGTGCGCCATGGTTTGCACGTTGATGCGGAAACCGCCCTGTTTCGCCATCTCGCGCAGCGCGATGCCCAGCTGGGTGCGAGTGGCCGGTTTATCGGAGGCGATGAGCGTTAAATCCAGGCCGTTGGGATAACCGGCATCTGCCAGCAGCGCTTTGGCTTTGCTGTAATCCACCGCTTTTTTCGCCAGGTTGGCGAAGAACGGATACGCGCCGTTAATCGGCGTGTCGTTGCCCGGTGAACCCAGGCCATCCGCCACGAAATCCACTGACGCCTGACGATCAACGCACAGCGCCAGCGCCTGACGTACTCGCACATCGTTGAACGGTTTCTGGTCGCAGCCCATGTTCACATTGAGGAACTGGCCGGATGCCACGCGCAGCGGCAGCACGCCGGAAGATTTGGACAGGCGCGCAAACTCACTCGACTGCGCGCTCAGCATCAGATCGGTGTCACCGGAGATCAGTGCAGAACTCTCCGCGATACCATCCGGATAAACCACTACTTCCACGCCATCCAGATAAGGGCGCGCCGGATCGTAGTAATGCGGATTGCGCTTCACCACAATTTTGCGTTCCGGATCGTAGGAAACCAGCTGGAAAGGACCGGCGCCGTATGAGGCTTTGCTCAGCTTGTCAAACTGGCCTTGCGCGATGCTGGCCGGGATGATTTTTGCATCCGGATAAGCCAGCATCACCGGCAAATCGGCGTAAGGCGCGTCGGTTTCAATCAATACCGAATTGGTATCTGGCGCGCTGACGGCTTTAATCGGCCCAATGTTATGCAACGCCGGTGAGGCATTTTTCGGATCGAGCAGCGCCTGCAGGCTGGCGACCACATCCGCTGAGGTTAAGGCGGAACCGTCGCTGAACTTCAGGTTCGGGCGCAGGGTGAATGTCCACTGCTTGAGATCGGCGCTGGCCTGCCAGGATTGCGCCAAATCGGCTTCGGCTTTCATCTCCTGCGTCAGACGCGTTAAGCCGCTGTACAGCAGTTCCGCCACCAGATATTCCGGGTTGACGCGAACCTGATGCGGATTCAGCACGCTGACGGCCTGGTCAACGCTGATGCGCAACACGCCGCCTTTACGCGCCGTGCCGCCCGGCGTAGCACTCGCCACCTGCGCGGCGTGGGCCGAGAACGACCAGGGCAGCATCGCTGCGCCCGTCAGAGCGGTAGAACTGGCGATAAACTGTCTGCGGTTTAACCCTTTCATTGCGCACATCTTCTCTTCCTCGTTAATTAGTTAACTACCCTGGGTTGGCTGAAAATCATCGGCGAGATACGCCAGAATGGACTGCGAAAGTGCGATCAAATCTGCCAGCGTGGTGTACTCATCGGCGGCATGAATGCGATTGTCTGGACGGGCGAGCCCGCCGAGTAAAATCTCCTGAATCCCGGCTTGCTGGACCCAGCCCATATCGGAGCTGGTGGACGATCCCCAGGGTTTAAACTCGCTGGGTTGGAAGCCAAACCCCTGACTCAGCGCCGCCTGCCAGCGCGGCCAATGCGGGCCGTCAGGATTAGCGACCGGCGCCAGATGACCAATCATTTGCAGCGTGACGTCGAGCGCGGGGCTGTCGCGCATCGCGTTTTCCACACAGTGCGTCAGCTCTTGCCACACCGCGTCAAAGCGCTCTTCCGGCGCATAACGGCGATTAATCAACAGCTCAAAACGCTCAGGAATGGTCGAGCCTTTGCTGCCGCCCTGCGCGGCAGCCAGCGTTAACAGTGACGTCAGCGGTTTGCCCTGGTAATGCGGCGGGGAAGGCATCGCCGAGGTGCGTTGTTCCACCTCGAGCTTCAACTGGTAAAGCGCGTTCATCAGCGGCAGCGCCGCTTCGATAGCATTGATGCCGTTAACTGGATCGCCAGAGTGCGCCGAACGTCCGGTGATAATTACCTTGAGATCGATACTGCCAAAGCAGCCGGCCCAAATGCGCGGCACCGCGCCGCCGTTGAAGCTGAGCAGGTGACCGGAGAAAAGCTGTTGCTCTGCCAGATAACGAATACCCGGATACAAGCCGCCCTCTTCATCAGTGCACAGCAGAAATACCGGATTAAAACGCAGCGGAATCGCCGCCGCCTGGGCCGCGCGTACCGCCGCCATCGCGGCAACAATGGTGCCTTTCATGTCCGCCGCGCCGCGCCCAAACAGCTTGCCTTCCGCTGCGGTCAGCGTCAGCGCCGGAAAGCGCCAGCCATCACCGGCGGGCACGGTATCGGTATGGAAATAGAGATTGCAGTTTTCAGCTGCACCGGCATCGAGTGATGCCAGCAGATTGACGCGTTCACCGTACGCGCTGCCGTCCGGTGCCTGCCATAAATATTCCGGCACCGAGACACGCGCAAAGCGGAAATCCAGCGGATCCAACAGATGCGTCATCACGTCAGCAAATGCGCCGTAACCGTTGCCCGGCGGGAAGCAGGTATCGACCTCGAGCATCTGTTTGAGGTCATGCGTCATTTGCGCGCCGTCGTTAGCAATCATCGCTAATGCACTGTTAAAGCGTGAATTTTGCATCATAGGATTATCGTCTGTTGTATTTCTATATAGTTTATAGATAATGCAATTCAACCACTGCGGTCAATCGGTAATCGGAAACATGCAAAAAAACTATGACGCGAACGATGCTCAACCTTTCGCCAGACTCAGCGAAGGTGAAGGTGCGCCGCTGTATGAAGTGGTCAAGCGCCATATCAGCGAATCGATCCTGCAAGGCGAACTGCCCGCAGGCACGATTTTGCCGAGTGAAAATAGCCTGGCGGCGAAGTTTGGTGTGTCGGTTGGCACGGTGCGAAAAGCGCTGGCGGCGCTGACCACAGAAGGCATGCTGATGCGACGTCGCAAAACCGGCACCGTGGTGACCGGCTGGGCGCCGCTGCACAACCTCAGCCATTTTTTCCAGTATTTCCGGCTGCACGATAAAAGCGGCGGATTGCTGCAATCCGATACCCGTTTACTTGATTATCAGCTCAGCCATGCCAGTGCCGACGAGGCGGAGAAACTGCAAATTTCGCAGGGCGATGAGGTGATCCGGCTGAAGCGATTGCGTCGTGTGAAGGGAATCGCCGCGATGCATGAAACGCTGGTGTTACCTTCTGCGCGTTTGGTCGATTTTCCTCCCGCCGATCAGTTACCGCCGCTGCTATATCGCTATCTGTTTGAACGCTACGATCTGCGCGTTGCCGCTGTGCGCGAGCAAATCACCGCCACGCTGGCGAATGAAGAGGATGCGGCGCTGCTGGAGCTGAGTTTGCCGCACGCCGTAATGGTGATTGATGAAGTGTCGTTTGATCAGAGCGCCCTTCCGGTGATTCTGGCGCACCACCGCTTTAGCACCGAACACTTTATGTACGTGAATGAGATTCGCTGATCGCGCGGCATGAACCGCCGTTTGAGTCAGGTTAAACAGCGCAGATGCATCGGGTTTCTGGAAGTTTCGGGAAAATGTTCTACGCTATTAAGGTAGTTAAACGTATTCCACTGAAAGGAACTCATCATGATGAATAAAACAGTACTGGCAACGGCGTTTCTTGGCACTTTCATGGCAATGACATTGACCGCTTGCTCTTCTAATCAGGCGATTAAGACCAACGACGGACGCACTATCGTGACGTCTGGTAAGCCGCAAATCGACAGCGACACAGGCCTTGTTTCGTACAAGGATGCGCAAACCGGTAAAACTGAGCAGATCAATCGCGACAAAATTACCAACATGAGCGAACTGGATAATTAATATCCTTTTACTAGCCTGGAGAGACTAATGAAAAAATCAATTTTGCTTTCTATTACTGCGCTTATTGCCCTGTCCGCTCTGACCGGCTGTACACGGACCTCGTACGCCATCCACACCAATGATGGACGCACCATCGTGACCGATGGCAAACCACAGGATGCCGAAACCGGCCTGCTGGGTTACGTCGATGCCAATGGTGTTAAGCAGCAAATCAATAAAAGTGACGTGAAAGAGATCTCTGAAGTTCCGAAGAAATAACACTGTATTTCCGGGGTTTAGTGACCGGATGCCGGTCACTAAATTAGGTGCGCATTAACATTAATGCGCACCCTACAAATTCCCGCAATTACTCGTAGGGTCGCCATTTATGGCGACCGCTTTAAACTTAACTTACACCCTGCTTAAACTCGTGCTACCCGCCAACCTCGCGTCAAATGCTTCTCTATCTCCACCAGCACAAAGATCCCAACACTCACCGCCAGTGAAATCAGCCAGTATTTAAACGGCAGCGGCGCGGTGCCAAACAGCGTGTTCATCAGCGGAACATAGATAATCATCGCCTGCAGCGCGATAAGCACCACGGTTACCAGCCAGATGCCACGGTTTTTTAGCAAGCCGGCATCCAGCGAGAATCCGTTACTGTTGCGGCAGTTCAGCATGTAAACCCACTGCGCGGTGACCAGCATCTGCAGCAGCACGGTGCGGATGAACTCCGGCGTGTAGCCGCGCGGCTGAAGCCAGGCTTCCAGCACAAAGGCGCTAATCGAAATCAGCAGGCCGACGAAAATCACGCGCCAGATGGCATAACCATCCATCACCGGGCTGCGCGCGTTACGCGGCGGTCGACGCATGATGTTGCGCTCTGCCGGTTCAAATGCCAGACCAAACGACAGCGTCGCCGAGGTCGCCATATTCATCCACAGAATCTGCACCGGCGTTAGCGGCAGCAGGTTGCCCATCAGAATCGCAATGATGATCAGCAATCCCTGCGCGAGGTTGGTCGGCATGATAAACAGAATGGTTTTCTTCAGGTTATCGTAGACGCGTCGGCCCTCTTTCACCGCTGCCGCGATGGTGGCGAAGTTGTCATCGCCGAGGATCATATCCGCCGCCTCTTTGGTCACTTCGGTGCCTTTGATGCCCATCGCGATACCGACATTGGCCTGCTTCAGCGCAGGCGCATCATTGACGCCATCACCGGTCATACCGACGATCTCACCGCTGCTCTCCAGCGCTTTCACCAGACGCAGCTTATGCTCGGGGCTGGTACGGGCAAAGATGTCGTACTCACGCGCCGCCACGCCCAACTCCGCATCATCCATGTGCTCCAGCTGATAGCCGGTAATCGCAGAATCGCTGTTACCAATGCCCAGCATCTGGCCAATCGCCATCGCGGTTTCTGGGTGGTCGCCGGTGATCATCTTCACGCGAATTCCTGCCTGCTGGCAGTCGCGAATCGCGGTGATAGCTTCCGGACGCGGCGGATCCATCATGCAGGCCAGGCCCAGCATCTTCATGCCGTTACGTAAATCGTCGTGATCGATATGGTGCTGCGCTTCCGGCAGCCAGCGCCACGCGGCGGCAACGGTGCGCAGCCCTTCGCTGGCGTACGTGGTGATCGCCGCTTCCCAATAGCCGCGATCAATCACTTCCGCTTCGGTTGCGCCCTGCTGCTGCTGACACAGCGACAGCAACACATCGGGCGCGCCGGTCATCAGCAGGCACGGTTTGCCATCAATCAGGCAGCTCACCGCCATGTATTTGTAGGCAGAATCAAACGGCAGCTTGCTGAGAATCTGCACCTTGTCACTCTGGATGCCCGCCTTGGCGGCCAGCACTTTCAACGCGCCTTCGGTTGGACCACCAACAATGCCCCAGTTGCCGTTGGCATCCTGACGCAGCTGGCTTTCATTACAGATATCCACCACCTGCAAGAAGCCCTGCATCAGCGCATCGCTCTGCTGACCCGCTTCAAGGGTAAACTCGCCTTTGGGTTCATAACTGTTGCCGCTGATGCGCCACTGGCTGTTCGCCAGCACCACCGCTTTCACCGTCATCTCGTTCATGGTCAGCGTGCCGGTTTTATCCGAGCAGATCACCGTCATAGCACCGAGCGTTTCGACCGTCGGCAGCTTACGAATGATGGCGTGATTACGCGCCATCGACTGCACGCCGAGCGACAGAATGATCGAGATAATCGCCGGTAAACCTTCCGGCACCGCCGCCACCGCCAGGCTGATCACTGACAGCAGCAGCTCCGTCACCGCGATGTCGCGCAGCAAAAAACCAAATACAAATAGCGCAATCATCATCAGCATGATGATGCCGAAAATAGCTTTGCCGAGTTTGTCGATCTGTACCAGCAGCGGGGTTTTCGCCTCTTCAATCGAGGAGATCATTGCATTGATATGGCCCAACTCGGTATTGCCGCCGGTGGCGATCACCACGCCCAGCGCAGTACCCGAACTGACGGTGGTGCCGGAATAGGCCAGATTGAGGCGATCGCCGAGCGCTTTTTCGCCCTCAAGCGCCACGGTGTTTTTTGACACTACCGTTGATTCGCCGGTTAGGATCGCCTCTTCGACGCGCAGGTTGTGCACCTCGAACAGACGCAAATCCGCCGGGATCTTATCGCCTGGGCGCAACATCACCACATCGCCCACCACCAGATCCTGCGTAGCGACGGTGATTTGCTGGCCGTCGCGCAGCACCATGGCATCGCTCGACATCATGTTCTGGATGCTTTTTAGCGACTTTTCGGCGTTGCTCTCCTGAATGAAGCCGATCATCGCGTTGATCACCGCCACGCCGAGAATCACAAAGGTATCCACCCAGTGGCCCATTACCGCCGTGATCACCGCCGCAGCCAGCAGGATATAGATCAGCACATCTTTGAAATGCGCCAGAAAACGCATCAGCAGTGATTTTTCCGCTTTCTGCGGCAGCACGTTCGGCCCGTTGGCGTCGAGTCGTTGCTGCGCATCGGTGGTGCTCAACCCCGCTGGTGAGCTGTTTATTGCGTTAAATACCGCGGCGTTATCCTGCTGATAATAGGGCCGCGCGGATGCCTCCGGACGTTTTGGCTGAATAGGAATAACAGTCATAATTAACCCCGTGCTATTGAATTGAAAATAAAAAAGCGTGCGAAAATAAAAAACACATTTTAATTATATTTTCCCGATGCATACTGACCGTGGTCATGTTTTTACCGATTCAGAAGTGTGATGCTAATAGTGATAGCACTGATTGCGTAGCGTTATTATTTAAATGCAAATAGAAAGAGTGCGTAACGCATATTAATTTTAATTTCATCTCGGAATCTATTATTCATGGGGAGAATTATTATGAATAAAATACACAACCTGACAATACCGATGATTATTTCCTTTATTATCATTGCAGTATCATCAGCTACCGCCATCGGTTTACTCTCTTACCATGTGGTTTCGCGCATGGTGGCATAATTAATTTCGCTATACACAGCTAAATTAAACCAAGGTTAAACACACAAAATTCATTTCCTCTAATGGCCCTTATTTTGCTGAGGGTCATTATTCCTTCCTTCAGACAATGGCATATTCCCGCCCTTTCTCTCTTATTGAGGCTGGGGCATGAATAATTGGCCAGTGCTGGGCGCACTTGTAATTTGTTTGGTTTTAATCGGTTGTGACAATAAAAGCGGTGATGAAATCAGCGCACCGCGCGTAATTAAAGCGCTAACGCTGACGGAAAATACCACAGAAAAAGTCAGGGTATTCCCGGCGCGTATTTCAGCGGGCGATTACACCGAACTGGCGTTTAAGCGTACCGGCCGACTGGCGCAGTTGCAGGTGCGTGAAGGCAGCCATGTTAAGGCTGGCGAGGTGATTGGCCGACTGATCGATACCGATGCGCAATTGCGGGTCAACGATCAGCAAAACAGATTCCTGCTGGCAGATCGCCAGTATCAACGCTTTAGCGCGCTGGCCACGCGCAGTGCGGTTTCGCAGGCAGATATGGATGTGCAAAAGGCGAACCGCGACTCCGCTGCCGTGGCGCTCAACATCGCCAAAGAGGAGCTGGATTATCACACCTTGCGCGCCCCCTTTGATGGCATCGTCACCAGCGTAGCATCCCAAAATCATCAGGTGGTCGCCGCCGGACAAACGGTGGCGGTGATCAGCCGCAACGATGTGCTGGATGTGATTTTCAGCGTGCCGGAAAACCTGTTCACCAGCCTCGACGTGCAGAACCTGAGTTATCAGCCAGAGATCAGCCTGAATGCGCTGCCGGGCCGGACATTTCGCGCAGCATATAAAGAGCATCGCGCAGAAGCTGATGCCGCCACGCTAACCTGGCAAGTGGTGCTGACGATGCCGCGCCCGACGGATTTACCGCAGGTCAGCGGCTTGAGCGGCACGGTGAAAGTGCAGATGCATAACCTGCCCACTTCCGATGGCACGCCGCTGCTGCGCGTGCCAGCCAACGCGGTGTTTAACCCGGATCATAGCCTGCCGAATCAGCCTTACGTGTGGCTGGTAAGCGGTGAAGGCGATGCACTTAACGTCCAGCAGCAGCCGGTAGTGGTGGGAAAACTCAATGCGCAGGGCATCGAAATTCTCTCCGGCTTAAAAGTGGGCGATCGCATTGTGGTGGCGGGCGTCAGCGATCTGCGTGATGGTCAGGCGGTGCGCCTGTGGACACGCGAGCGAGGTCTGTGATGCGCCTGCTGGAACAGTTTCTCAAATACCCGATTCGCAGCTGGCTGGTGATCCTGCTGCTCGGCGTGGGCGGCATTTTTGCGCTGCTCAATATTGGCCGGCTGGAAGATCCGCTTTTCACCATCAAATCGGCGGTGATTGTGACGCACTATCCCGGCGCGTCGGCGCAGCAGGTGGAAGAGGAAGTTACGCTGCCGCTGGAGAACGCCTTGCAGCGTTTGCCATCGCTCGACAACGTCAGTTCGATCTCCAGCAACGGTTTATCGCAGATCACCGTTACGATTCACAGCCACTATCGCGCCGACGATTTGCCGCAGGTATGGGATGAACTGCGTCGCCGCGTTGACGATGCCACGCGCCAGTTTCCTCCCGGCGTCAGCGCACCGCTGGTGAATGACGACTTCGGCGATGTGTACGGTTACTTCTTTACCCTGTCGGGCGAGAACTTCACTAACAGCGAGCTGCGGACTTACGCCGATCAGCTGCGGCGTGAGCTGAATCTGGTGCCCGGCGTGGCGAAAGTGGCGATTGCCGGCATCGAGCAGGAGCAGGTTAATATCACGCTCTCCAGCCAGAAGATGGCGGCGCTAGGTGTCACGCCGCAGCGCGTGGCCGCCTTGCTCAATAGCGTTAATGCCGTCTCAGATGCGGGCCAGATTCGCCTCGGCAATGAAGCCATCCGCTTCCATCCCACCGGCGAATTTCAGTCGCTGGACGAGATCGGCGCGCTGCCGATCTCTGCGCCCGGCAGCAGCCAGCAAGTATTGCTGCGCGATATTGCCACGCTCAGCTATAGCGTTACCGACCAGCCGGGCAATCTCTATCACGCGAACGGCAACGCCGCGCTGGCGATGGGCGTCTCCTTTGCGCCTGGCGTCAACGTCATCGACGTTGGCGATGCGTTAAGCGCCAAAATTCAGCAGCATCAGCAGGCCAAACCGCTCGGCATCGATCTGAACGTGTTTTATAACCAGGCGCAGGAAGTGAAGCAGTCAGTGGATGGCTTCATCAATAATTTCCTGCTGGCATTAGCGATTGTGGTGGGAACGCTGCTGCTGTTTATGGGCGTACGCAGCGGCATGGTGATTGCCGCCTCGCTGGCGCTCAATGTGCTGGGCACGCTGCTGATCATGTATCTGTTTAAGCTTGAGCTGCAGCGCGTGTCGCTGGGTGCGCTGATTATCTCTCTTAGCATGCTGGTGGATAACGCCATCGTGGTGGTGGAAGGCATCAAGGTCGATCGTCAGCGCGGCAAACCGTTGCAACAGGCGATGATGCAGATGGTGAAACGCAGCGCGCTGCCGCTGCTCGGTGCCACGGTGATCGCCATCATCGCCTTCGCGCCGATTGGGTTATCGCAGGATTCCACCGGCGAATACTGTAAATCGCTGTTCCAGGTGCTGCTGATTTCTTTGCTGCTGAGTTGGATCACCGCGCTGACGCTGACGCCGGTATTCGTTCAGTGGATGGATGGTCGGCAGGTTGTCAGCAAAGAAACCGCGCAGCCGTATCAGGGCGTGGTGTTCCGACTGTATCGCCGTGTGCTCACTACGCTGTTGCGCTTCCGCATTACCACGTTGGTGCTGATGGCCGCGTGTCTGGCAACCTCGATCTATGGCTTCGGCTACGTGAAGCAGAACTTCTTCCCTGCCTCCAATACGCCGATTTTCTTCACCGATCTGTGGCTGCCGTATGGCACCGATATTAATTACACCGCGCAAACCGCGCGCGAGATTGAAGGTTGGATCAACCAGCAGCCGGGCGTCACCAGTACCGTGACCACCATCGGTCAGGGCGCAATGCGATTTACGCTGACCTACGATGCGACACGTCAGTACAGCAATTACGGACAGATTATGGTGCGCGTGCAGGACGCGAAGCAGCTGGAAACGCTGGCGCAGCAGACCGAGCAGCACATCCGTGATCATTTCCCGCAGGTGACGGAGCGCATCAAACGCATCAATTTCGGCAGTGCCAGCGACAGCGCGATTGCGTTGCGCGTCACCGGCCCCGATCCCATTATGCTGCGGCAGATTGCCAGCCAGATAGATGACATTTTCCTCGCCGAAGGCAGCGCGTTTCCGCCGCGTAATGACTGGCAGGCGCGCAGTAAAGTGATTCGTCCGCAGTATTCACCGCTGCGCGGTCAGGAGCTGGGCGTGGACAAGCGCGATATTGACCGGGCGCTGCGTATCAACTTCAGTGGCGATAGCGTCGGTTTGCTGCGCGAAGGCTCGCGGTTGATGCCGATCATGCTGCAAACCGCCGAGCAGGAGCGGCAGAATATCGATCATCTTGGCAATATTCAGGTGTGGAGTCAGGCGCAGCAGCGCTATGTACCGCTGGCCAATCTGGTAAGTGATTTCCAGCTGGAATGGGAAGACCCGCTGATTATGCGTCGCGACCGCATGCGCGTCTTGACGGTACAGACCGATCCCGATCCCGCCAGCGGTCGCACCGCCGCAGAGATTGTGGCGCGCGTGCAGCCGGCAATCGAAAAACTGAATTTGCCCGCCGGCTATCATCTGGAATGGGGCGGTGAGCTGGAGAGTTCTCGTGGTGCCCAAAGCGGTCTGCTTGGCTCGCTGCCGTTAGGTTTCCTCGCGATGTTTATCATTACCGTGCTGATGTTTAACTCGCTGCGCGATGCGCTGGCGATCTGGATCACCGTACCGCTGGCGCTGATAGGCGTCACCTGCGGCTTCCTGTTTACCGGCATTCCGTTTGGTTTTATGGCGTTGATCGGTTTGCTGAGTTTGTCGGGCATGTTGATTCGTAACGGTATCGTGTTGGTTGAGGAAACGCGCCAGCTGGCGCGGCATCAGCCGTTGCAGCAAGCGATTCTCGATGCCGCAACGTCGCGTCTGCGCCCGATTCTGCTCACCGCCTTCACCACCGTGCTCGGCCTTCTCCCGCTGCTGCGCGATGTGTTTTTCCAGAGCATGGCGGTGGTGATCATTTTCGGTTTAGGATTCGCTACAGTGCTGACGCTGCTGGTGTTGCCGGTGTTGTATCAGAGTTTTTATCCTGGTAAGAAGGTTTGATGCTGGGGTATGTTGAGGTCGCCATAAATGGCGACCCTACAAAAGCGAGATCTGTGTTCGTAGGGTCGCCATTTATGGCGACCTTTTTGAAAAATGCTCTCCCTGATTTTCGTTCCCAGCGCTCGCCAGCAATATCTTTTTCAACATAAACGTTAGCGGAATCGCCAGAATCGCGCCGATAATACCCAACAGCGATTGCCAGATAAGAAACGCCAGCAGCTGGGTAGTGAGCGCCATATTTAGTCGTTTTCCCAATAATAACGGCTCAATCACTGAACTCAGGATTAAATTCAGTGCCACAAAGAACAGTGCGACCACCAATGCGGTTTGGATATCGTACAGCATATAACTTTGCAGCACCGGCGGGATCGCCGCCATAAATGAACCCAGCACCGGAATATAGTTGAAAACAAACATCAACACGCCCCAGAAAAAAGCGAACTTCAGGCCGAGAAGATGCGCGCCTGCCCAGACAATAATGCCGCCGACAATACTGGTCAGGGTTTTTACCTGGGCATAAACGATCACACTTTGCACGCCCTCTTCGAGCGCCACGTAATAGCGCTGATATTTCCCTTCGGCCTGTTTGCGTAACAGGGTTTTCAAATTTTTCATTTCATACAGCATGAAAAACAGCATCAGAAAGACCATCAGCCACCAGGAAAGAATGCTGGGAATTTGCGTGAGGAAACCAGTGACAAAGCGTACCACCGCACCTGCATCTACAAACGCCAGCATGTCGTTGGGCGTCAACACAATGCCCAGATGACTAAACGTCTGCGTCACCGGCTCGAAGCGTTCGGCCAGTAGCTGCGGCGCCTGGCGGCTCAGCTGGATTAAATCGGGGGTTAATACCGTGAGTTTGATGATGGTGAACACAATCACCAGTAACAGCAGCACAATCACCAGCAGGGATGAGAGCAAACGCGGCACGCGTTTTCTTTCCAGCCGACTGATTAATGGGTCGAGCATTATCGCCAGAAACAGCGACAGCATCACCTGATTAATTAACGCCGATGCCAGATAAATACCGGTGAGAATTATGGTCAGCGTGGCGAGAATTAACAGTACGCGCAAAAGTCTTGACCATAAAGGAAACTCGTTCAATCCCATCATTAAGATCCTTCATCCTATACAAAATGTATTATAGAGAAAAACCTGTGCGTTGGGCCTTGTTTGAGGTCAAGTGACGAAAAACATTCAGGCCGCGATTACTCCGGCCTGAATGTCACGCGCTATTAATTGATTCTGAATCTCCGCGTTAATGGTTTTTCGATTTCGACAATTAAAAACATCACGAAGCCAATGATCAGGGTAATAATCCAGTAGCGTAACGGTAGCGCGGTGGTACCAAACAGCAGCTGCATAAAGGGCGCGTAAATAATCAGCAATTGCAGGACCAGCAGCACGCCGCTAACAATCCAGATGCCTTTATTCATCAGCAAACCTTTGCTGAGTGAGAAGCCGTCGGACACACGGCAGTTCAACATATAGAACCATTGCGCCGTCACCAGCGTTTGTAATAACACCGTACGAATAAATTCCGGCGAATAGCCGCGCGGTTGCAGCCAGGCTTCCAGTACGAAGGCGCTGATGGCGATCATCGAACCAACAAAAATCACGCGCCAGATGGCGAAACCATCCATCACGTGCAGTTTGGGATCGCGCGGCGGACGACGCATGATGTTGGGTTCACCCGCTTCAAATGCCAGGCCGAAAGAGAGCGTGGCGGAGGTCGCCATGTTCATCCACAGAATCAACACCGGCGTCAGCGGAATTAAGTTACCCGCCAGCAAGGCAATGATGATCAGCAAGCCCTGCGCGAGGTTGGTTGGCATGATGAACAAAATGGTCTTTTTCAGGTTGTCATACACTCGCCGCCCTTCACGCACTGCGCTGGCAATGGTGGCGAAGTTGTCGTCGGTTAACACCATATCGGCGGCTTCTTTGGTCACTTCGGTGCCTTTAATCCCCATGGCGATACCGACATCGGCCTGTTTCAGTGCGGGCGCATCGTTAACGCCATCGCCGGTCATCCCGACCACTTCTTTCTTGCTCTGTAGCGCCTGCACCAAACGGAACTTATCTTCCGGGCTGGTACGGGCAAAGATGTCGTAGGCCTGCGCCGCCTCGCCGAGTTGATGATCATCCATTACTTCCAATTCACGTCCGGTAATGGCAGTACTGGCGTTGCCGATCCCCAGCATCTGCCCAATACTCATCGCGGTTTGTGGATGGTCGCCGGTGATCATCTTGACGCGAATCCCGGCTTGCAGGCAGTCGCCAATCGCGGTGATGGCTTCCGGTCGCGGTGGATCCATCATCCCGGCGATGCCGAGCAGAATCATGCCCTGCTGCAGATCCTGATGCGTCAGTTCACTTTGTCCTGGCGTGGCCGGTTTCCAGGCCGCCGCCACCATGCGTAATCCCTCGCGCGCATACTCTTCAATTTTGGCTTCCCACCACGCCAGATCGATCGGTTGCAGCCCGGCTTCGGTTTGCTGCTGCTGGCAATGTCTGAACAGCACGTCCGGCGCGCCTGTCAGCAATACGCACTCTTCATCGCCGATCAGATAGTGCGTCGACATGTATTTGTATTGCGAATCAAAGGGGATTTTATTGCGCAGTTCGGTGGTGACTGAAGGCAGATGTCCTTTGGCGGCCAGCACCTTGAGCGCACCTTCGGTTGGACCGCCGGTGATTTTCCACAGGCCGCTTTCATCCTTGATCAGTTGGCTGTCGTTACACAGATCGATGGTGCGCAGATAGCGCTCCAGTATCGAGCCTTGCGCCACTTTCACCGGCACGGCGTCATCGGCTTTATGGATGGCGCCGACCGGTTCATAGCTAACGCCATCAACGCGGTAAATTTGATCGGCGGTGATAATCGCTTTCACCGTCATTTCATTCATGGTCAGCGTGCCGGTTTTATCCGAGCAGATCACCGTCATCGCACCCAGCGTTTCTACGGTAGGCAGTTTGCGGATGATCGCCTGCTGCTTCGCCATGGTTTGCACGCCAAGCGACAGAATGATCGAGATAATCGCCGGTAATCCTTCAGGAACCGATGCCACGGCGAGGCTAATCAGTGACAGCATCAGTTCAGAAACCGGCATGTCGCGGAACAGCAAACTGAAGACAAACAGCGCGGCCATCATCGCCAGGATGATCAGGAAAATCGCTTTGCCGAGTTTATCCATCTGCACCAACAGCGGCGTGCGGTGCTTTTCGATGTCGGACATCATCTGGTTGATGTGGCCAAGTTCCGTGGCGCCGCCGGTGGCGATCACCAGCCCTTTGCCGCCGCCCGAACTCACGGTGGTGCCTGAGAACAGCAGATTGGTGCGGTCGCCGAGCGGCAGCTCGCCGGTCAACGCGTCCGTACCCTTCTCGACCACGGTGGATTCGCCGGTCAGAATCGCTTCTTCCACGCGCAGGTTGTGCGCCTCAATCACGCGCAAGTCCGCCGGAATGCGGTCGCCCGCGCGGATTACCACCACATCACCCGGCACCAGCGCGGTGGTAGGCAGCGTTTCGTGATTTCCCGCGCGGATCACCACCGTTTCGCTGGAGAGCATATTGCGAATACTTTGCAGGGATTTTTCCGCGTTGCTCTCCTGAATGTGTCCAATTAGGGCATTCACCACCGCGACACCGAGGATCACCAGCGTATCGACCCAGTGTCCCATTACGGCAGTCAGCAGCGCGGCGGCGAGCAGAACATAGATGAGAACATCGTTAAAGTGGGCGAGAAAACGCAGCCAAACCGGCTTGCCGGGTTTCTGTGGCAGAGCATTTTCCCCGTACTGTGTTAAGCGCGCCGCCGCTTCAGCACTACTGATTCCCTCGCTGGAACTTTGCGTACTGGCCAGCGTTTCATCGACAGAAAGTTGGTAATAGGTACTTTCCGGTTTAGCAGTATTCATCGCTTTCTCCTCAAATCCTGTTTCGGAAATCAAGGCGGTGATATCCCGTGATTAACAAGTCGCCATTGAACGAAAAGATCAGACCTGACTTACTCAGCTGGAGAAGTGGTCCGTTTCAGATTGAAATATATGTAATTAATCGCTGCTCAGCGGCAGTGGAGCAGCCGTATTATCTATACGAAATTGAAAGTATTTTGAAAAATGAACGCTATAAACGTAGCACAGGGATATTCAACACATTCATTTTGCAATAAAAGTCGCGATGCGGAACGCAATTATCTCATCAGACTAATCCGATCACGGAGAATAATAAAAATATAGTGTGATAATTCATAAGGCTGGGCGTTTTTAAGCAACTAATGAGGTTACTTTGCGTAAGTATTTTATCCTGCCAATAAGGATTTTAATTCCTGATATTTGATATTGCATGAAGTTAAATGTTGTTTATTTCGTCAAAAATATTACAAGCTATCTGCCTTTACTTTTTTTGACATCTGCGTCTATGCTCATCGATAACAAAAACATCCCGTTAATACTTCTCACCTTTTAGGGCGATGGCGCAGTTTTTCTGTGGTCATGGTTAATGGAGGCAACGATGTATGGTTATAGCCTGCTCCGTCTGAGTCTTTATGTTGTCATTGCAATCGTTACCTGCTCCGCCGTAGGACTATTCACTTACGCGGTTGTTTCTATGCTTGGTAATTAAATTATCTACTCAAATAATGCCAACAATGGATTCGTTGTTGCTGAGGATAAAACAGTGACTCGTTATATTACGCTGGTTGCCATTGTTATATTTATAACAACTGGTTGCGATCAAAAAACACAGGAAGTCACGCCACCGCCGCGCATGGTTAAAGTCGTTGAGGTTATGGCTTCCGGCGAATCTCAACAACGCATCTTCCCGGCACGCATTGAGTCCGGCGATTCCACCGATTTGTCGTTTAAACGTGCAGGGCAAATTGAATCGCTGGATATTCGTCAGGGCAACCGCATTGAGCAGGGCCAGCTCATCGCCAGGTTAACGGCGCGTGAAGCACAGCAGCGCGTCAATGAACGCCAAACCGCCGCCACTCTCGCCCAACGGCAATTTGACCGCTTCCAAACGCTTTCCGGTCGTCAGGCGATTTCAAAGGCAGAAATGGACGTGCAGCGTGCCAACCGCGATGCGGCGAATGCTGCGCTACAAATTGCCCGTGAAGAGTTAAGCCAAATGACGCTGACTGCGCCGTTCACTGGCGTGGCCGCCGTCGTCAATGTTCGCAACCATCAGGTGGTCGCCGCTGGACAGACCATCGCCACGTTGACCCGCAACGACCTGCTCGACGTGGTGTTCAGCGTGCCGGAAAACCTGTTTACCGCGCTGGATATGCGCAATCTGAGCTATCGCCCGGTGGTGCGCATCAACTCGCTGCCAGACCGCGAATTCCAGGCCGATTACAAAGAGCACACCAACAGCAGTAACACCAACTCGCTGACCTGGCAGATCATTTTAACCATGCCGCGTCCAGACGATTTCCCGGCGGTGGGCGGCGTCAGTGGCACGGTGACGATTAACCTCGCCAATCTGCCCGCCAACGTGAACCGCGAATCGCTGGTGGTGCCGGTGGAAGCGGTGTTCAATCCCGATAACAGCCAGCGCAATGAACCGCATGTCTGGGTGGTGCAAGGCAGCGGCGAGCAGCTGACGTTAGAGGATCGTAAAGTCAGCGTCGGTGAAATGACGGATCGCGGCGTGGTGATCACCGCCGGGCTGCATGCCGGTGAGCGCGTGGTCGCCGCTGGCGTCAACGAGTTGCATGCTCAACAACCGGTTCGCATCTGGACGCGTGAGCGGGGGCTGTAATGGATATCTCCCGGCAGTTTATCGACAATCCGGTCCGCGTCTGGCTGGCGATTCTGTTACTGGGCGTCGGCGGCATTTTTGCTCTGCTTAATATTGGTCGTCTCGAAGATCCGGCGTTTACCATTAAAACGGCGGTGGTTGTCACCCACTATCCCGGCGCGTCTGCTCAGCAGGTGGAAGAGGAAGTCACTTTACCACTGGAAAATGCGCTGCAGCAGTTGCCTTATCTCGACAATGTCAGCTCCATCTCTTCCAACGGCCTGTCGCAGATTACAGTGAACATTGACTCACGTTACCACTCCAACCAGTTGCCGCAAATCTGGGATGAACTGCGGCGCAGAGTCGGCGATGCGGCGCGTTTCTTCCCGCCCGGCGTGGCCGCACCGTTCGTTAACGATGATTTTGGCGATGTGTTTGGTTTCTTCTTCGCCATTTCGGGCGACAATTTCAGCAATCCGGAACTGGTGCAATACGCCGAACAGCTACGTCGTGAACTGGTGCTGGTACCGGGCGTTGGTAAAGTGGCGCTTGGCGGCGTAATCCCACAGCAAATCAATATCGATTTTTCCCTGACAATGATGGCCGCGCGCGGCATTTCGCTGCCGCAACTCGCCAGCGTGCTAAGCCGCCTCAACGTGGTTTCCAATGCGGGCGACATCAAAGCCGGCACGGAATCGATCCGTCTGCATCCGACCGGCGAGTTTCAAAACATTGAGGAGTTAGGCGACTTGCTGGTCAGCGCGCCGGGCGATCACGCCACCACCCGCTTGCGCGATATCGCCACCCTGTCGCGCGGGTTGAGTGAATCGCCCGCCAGCATTTACCACGCCAGCGGACGTCCGGCGGTCACCATGGGCATTTCGTTTATTCCCGGCGTGAATGTGATTGATGTCGGGCGCGCGCTGGAGGCCAAACTGCAGCAGATGTCGGCGGAAAAACCGGCAGGCATCCAGATCAACGTGTTCTACGATCAGGCAGCGGAAGTGGCGCACTCGGTTAACGGTTTTATTGCTAACTTCCTGATGGCGCTGGCGATTGTGGTTGGCGTGTTGCTGATTTTTATGGGCGTGCGCAGCGGCATTATCATCGCGCTGTCGCTGGCGCTCAATGTGCTGGGCACGCTGCTGATCATGTATCTGTGCGGCATTGAGTTGCAGCGCATCTCGCTGGGTGCGCTGATTATCGCGCTTAGCATGCTGGTGGATAATGCGATTGTGATTGTCGAAGGCGTGCTGATCGCGCGTCAGCAAAATTCGCCGCTGATGACCACCATCAACTTTGTCATTCGCCGCACCGCCTTCCCGCTGCTGGGCGCGACGATTATCGCCATTCTGGCGTTTGCGCCGATTGGTCTATCGCAGGATTCCACCGGCGAGTACTGTAAATCGCTGTTCCAGGTATTGCTGATTTCCCTGCTGCTGAGCTGGTTCTCGGCGCTGACCATCACGCCGGTGCTAATCAAATGGTGGCTGTTTAAAGCGCAGGCAGCGACCAAAGTTGAGGCTGAGGTTTCGCCTTACAGCGGCGGTTTTTATCGTCTCTATCAACGCATGCTCAAGGTGCTGCTCATGCAAAAAACTGTCACGCTTGCGCTGATGGCGGTGTTGCTGGCGCTGGCGATTTGGGGCTTTGGATCGGTACGGCAAAACTTCTTCCCTTCAGCCAATACGCCGATCTTCTTTGTCGATCTCTGGCTGCCGTACGGCACCGACATCAACGCCACCGAGCAGATGGCCAGCGACATTGAAAAATCGATCACCGGGCAGCAAGGCGTGGTGTCCACCGTCACCACCATCGGCCAGGGCAGCATGCGCTTTATCCTCACTTACAACGGGCAGCGTCAGTACAGCAACTACGCGCAGATCATGGTGCGCATGGACGATCAGCGCAATATCGCCGCGCTGTCACACCGCATTGATGCCTATATTGCGCGCCAGTATCCGCAGGTGAATGCCAGCACTAAACGGGTGATGTTTGGCCCTTCAGGCGGCAGCGCAATTGAGGTGCGGATTAAAGGTCCCGATCCCGACAGAATGCGCCTGATCGCCAGCCAGGTTGGCGACATCCTCACCGCCGATCCCGCCACTGATACCGTGCGCAATGACTGGCAAAACCGCAGCAAGGTGATTCGCCCGCAGTTCAATCTGGCGCTGGGCCGCGAGCTGGGCGTCGATAAACAGGACGTGGATAACGCGCTGGGGATGAATTTCACTGGCAGCCGCGTTGGGCTGTACCGTGAAGGCGCTGACCTGCTGCCGGTGATCGTGCGGCCACCGGCCAGTGAACGCCAGGACGCTAATCATCTCAATAACGTGCTGGTTTGGAGCCAGAGCCAGCAGCAGTACATCCCGCTCAGCAACGTGGTAAGCGGCTTTACGCTGCAATGGGAAGATCCGCTGATTCTGCGCCGCGATCGCAGCCGCGTGCTGACCGTGCAAACCGACCCGAATCCGCTCAGTAACGATACGTCCGGCGATATTGTGGCGCGCGTGAAGCCGCAGATTGAACAAATTCCGCTGCCGCACGGCTACAGCATTGAGTGGGGCGGCGATGCGGAGAGCTCCAGTGAAGCGCAGCAAGGCGTGTTTACCTCGCTTCCGCTGGGTTATCTGGTGATGTTCGTGATCACCGTGCTGATGTTCAGCTCGCTGAAAAACGCCGTCGCCATCTGGCTCACGGTGCCGCTGGCGCTGATTGGCGTGACGCCGGGCTTTTTGATCACCGGGATTCCGTTCGGCTTTATGGCGCTAATCGGCCTGCTAAGTCTCAGCGGCATGCTGATTCGTAATGGCATTGTGCTGGTCGAAGAGATCGAACAGCAGAAGCTGTTAATGCCGCAGGCTGAAGCGATCATCTACGCCGCCACCTCGCGTCTGCGCCCTATTCTGCTCACCGCCTTTACTACCGTGCTCGGGCTGGCGCCGCTACTGCGCGATGTATTCTTCCAGAGCATGGCGGTGGTGATTATGTTTGGTCTGGGCTTTGCCACGTTGCTGACGCTGCTGGTGCTGCCGGTGATTTATGCCTGCTTCCATCGCCAACAGGCGGCGATTGCATCATGAATGTGACTGGCCTCAACGTGATTAAAACGCTGGGATGTATGACGGCGGTGACGTTTTTTACCGTGTATAACACCTGGGATCGCTACGACTACGATTATCATTGGATTCTGGCGTTTCTGACCTTTATCTCCACCATCGCTACGCCGCTGTTTTTTGTTGTCGCCGGGATTATGGATGCCCGTTCCGAGCAGGACGTAAACTGGCAGATGGGCAAGATTCGCAATCTGGTGATCGTGTTTCTGTTCTGGATGACGGTCTATTATCTGTGGGAACCCTATCAGCGCGGTTATCTGATTCAGCCGTGGTTCGTCTTCTCTTTCATTATCATCTACAGCTTTCACCCGCTAATGCTGTGGCTCAGCCAGCATCGGCGCGCGTTCATTGGGCTGGTGTTTGCGCTGTTAGCCTTTTCGTATGGCTACGATTTGCTGGCGGTGCTGCATCCGGACGATCCGCTGTTCCGGCTTGAGCCGCAATATCGGCTTTGGACCTGGCTGCTGTTTTATTTAACCGGCCAGCTGCTGTGCGATCCGCTGATTAATGACTGGATGGAGCGTAAAAAGGTGGCGCGCGGCGCGGTGATCGCCCTGCCCTTTATCTACCTGTTTACCTGGTTTTATGAGCAACACTTCTTCTTTGCGTTATTCAAAGCCGATCGCAACGCCTTTATTCTCACCGGCTCGCAGATCTATCTACTGGTGGTGGTGCTGGTGATCGCCGCCAGTCAGGTGCGCTTTCGCCGCAATGCGCTGGTTAAAGAGACCATTCTGGCGACCATCAGCAAAACCATGACCGGCGTTTATATTCTGCACTACTCAGTTTTTCATCTGCTCACCGCACTGATTCCAATCACCTCGCTGGCCACCAAACTGACGCTGATAGCCGTGACCTTCGCCGCTTCGGTGCTGCTCTCTAAACTGATCCTCGCCAGCGGCTGGCTAAAAAAAGTCATAACGCTGTAAAGCAAGCCGGCAGATTGGGCTGGCTGCTGCAATCAATGCGCCCCTTAATTTTCAGCATCATGTAATCAAAAAACGGATTGGAGGTGTTGCGCATCAGCGTATCCAGCCCAACGATCAGGCTGGCGGTTTCACCGCGTAGCGAGATAGTGCCAAAGCTAATGCCATAGCGATTCTTCTCCGTTGGCTCGCGACCATACAGCGAATCGCTGAGCGGGAACGGCACGGCAATGTGCGATAACGAATAGGTATCCTGCGGCCAGGCTTCATGCATCGAACGCACGATCTCTTGCGTCTGATCCGCCGGCGTCATGCGCGCCACGGTTTGATAAGTGGTCGGTGATGCGTTGGTGATCACCGTTGAAGCATAGCGGCGCGGCGCAGGCGGCAACAAATCATTGACCGCCGAATAGAGCGCTGGCCTGAACAGCGCGCGTAAGTTCGCGGCCTGATTGACGTCGAACATCACCAGTTCACTGCCGTTATCCGGTAAATAGCGATAGAACGCATTGACCACCGCGCGGGTGCTGACGGTGGAATCCAGCACCGACTGGAAAGTCAGCACTGGCGGAAACGCCGTCATGCTGCCGCCGCGAATCACATGCAGCAGCTGATCCTGCATCGCCTGAGTGAGCAGCCACGATTGACGCGCCGCGCGCACCGGAAACGAGTTGTATTTAAAGGGATTGTATTCCGGGATGATGCTCAGCCACGCCGCTTTGGCGAAGCCGGGAATGATGGCGGGCCAGCCAGCTAATCCGGCAAAGCGCGCATAAGCAGTGACGCCAATCATCGGCGACAGCAATACCAACTGTTGCGGTTTACGCAGCGCGTTATTCTGCAGCGTATCGAGGCTGTATTTCACCGCCAGCGCACCGCCGTTCGAGTATCCAACCAGATGCAAAGGCACCTTGGTTCCCGCCAGACGCGTCGCTTCCCGCACCGCTAAGCGGGTTGCCGCCATCCACATTTGCCAGTCAACTTTGGTGAGCGAACCGGGCGCCGTGCCGTGTCCAGGCAGGCGCGGCACCACCGCCACAAAACCCTTTTGCTGATACGCCTGCGCCAGATAGCGCATGCTGTAGGGCGAATCGGTTAATCCATGCAGCAGCACCACCGCGCCTTTCACTTCGCCTTCTGGTTCGAGGATGTAAGAACGGTTCCAGTCGGTGTCGAATCGCGCCGGATAAACCGGGCTTTGCGCGTTGAAGCGATTGAGTGCCGTTTTCTCATCGTCACTGAGTTGATCGGTCACGTTGATTTTCATGTCGTGGAAAATGGCCGCTTCACGCGTCAGATAATCCGCGAAGCTGGCGCGATCGATCTCATCCACCGACATTTCATCCGCCGACCACGTATGCCAGCGATGCAGTGGCGGTCCCTGCTCAGATTGATAACCGCGGATCACCAGGAACATCACCAGCAAAACCAGCAAACCTAAAGCAATGCGCTTAAGGACTTTGCTGATGCGGTCTTTATGCAACGCGTTGGCAGAATCAGAAGGCATAGCGTACCCAGGCGAACAGCACGTTACCGTTGTTGTACGTGCCGGGAATGTAGGTGAACTGCACGTTAAAACGTTTATAACCGGCGGAGAACAGCGGCAAAACAATCGGTAGCGGCACGTAATTGGCGAAGTCATCGCGCGCGGTAATCCCGGCGGTTAGCCCAAGACCGAGACGGAAATCTTGCGCTTGATCCAGATACCAGCCTTTCTCCCAGCCATATCCCACGATCGGTTGCCATTTGTTATGCGAATCTTTAAACGCCATGGCATAGAGCGCGCTCCAGTTGCCGTCTTCGTTAATGCGCGAGACGCCAAACCCGCCGCCCCACGGCATTTCATTGTAGTTATCGGTTTTCTCTTTATCGTAGGCGAAGCGGGCATGCCAGCTAATGAAAGGCAGATAGAGATCGTAATACTGCGGTTCCTGCCAGGTTTGTGAAACGTCCTGCTTTAGCCATTCCCAGCCATCGCTGAGCGAGTTGGCCGCCGAAGCGGGACAGACAAACAGGGCCAGAGTAAGCAACCAGGCCGCCTGAAGAGTTCGCATCATGTATGCCTCTGAAATTCACCGCCACGAAAAGGAGTGGAAAAGCTGATGTGCTCTAAAGGCAGATCAAGCCACTTAACCGGTTAGATTATAGTTGCTTGTTATTGCTATAGGAAATGACCTGAAAGGGCTAATGCTGGATTAGCTGTTATCGCGTTTTTCAACCAAAAGCACTTGAAATGGATATGTCGATAAAATCGACTTTTATCGACATATGGCCTCAACATGTTTACGCCATCGACACGTTAAACGCATATGTCGATAAAATGCGTTTTTTTAAACATGTCGGATGAGACTAAGAAGCCCGGTATGGAGTTTTTAGTTTTTTTCAGAACGGTACACACCTAATCGCCTAATTCTCGTCAGTTAAACGTCTTTCGGTCACCATAAATGGCGACCCTACAAAGGACTGGCGCGTTTTTCGTAGGGTGCGCATTCATGCGCACCTGCATACATATGCAATTTAATGCTTAACTGAGCGACATTACCTTTGGCAACTGCTGAGCCAGTATATTTCTGCGTCTTTAGAAACAGAAGCGTGAGGCCTATTCTGAATATTAAGTGTGGTTTCTAATTTTAAAAATCAGCTGTTTAAAAAAGAGTGTGTTGATAAGCCGCTGAAATAGTTATTCTGCTTATTGAAAAATAAGATTAATGACCCGGCAAGCAGTTCCATGCTTGTTAAATCCGCCGAAAGTGATGGCTTTCACATCTGTTGATTCATATTTTCACAATCCTTACATTGTTTCTTATATTCTTCTGCGTGGATAACGCCTCATGAATTTCCGCACCGATATTAACGGGCTGCGCGCCTATGCTGTGATGCTGGTTATCCTTTATCACTTCGGATTCTCCAGCGTCAGCGGGGGTTTCCTCGGTGTGGATGTGTTCTTTGTCATCTCCGGGTACTTAATGACGGGGATAATTCTGACGCGTCTCAATAAGCAGAACTTCTCCTTATTGGGATTTTATGCTGCGCGCTGCCGACGCATTATACCGCCGTTGATGGTGCTGTGCCTGATATTAATGCTGGTGGGCTATTTCCTGATGCCGCCGGATGAATATAAGAAAATGGCGGAGCATGCCGTCTCCAGCCTGAGTTTTATTTCCAATGTAGTCTATTTCAAACAGGGCGGTTATTTTGAAACCGGCTCGGTGTATAAATGGTTGCTGCATACCTGGTCATTAAGCGTTGAGTGGCAGTTCTATTTGCTGTTACCGCTGGCGCTGATGTTCACGGCACGTTTCCTGCGCCAGCAGTTTGCCTGGGCGATGGGCATCGCCGCGCTGCTTTCATTTGGGCTGGTGCTGGCAATGGTGGCAACCAATTTCCATCTCACCGCGACTTATTATCTGTTGCCAACCCGTGCGTGGGAGATGCTGGCAGGCGGATTAGTTTATCTGGCGCCAAGATCGGCGCTCAGTGGTCAACGCGCGGTTCCACTGCTGGGCATTATTGGGCTGATTGTCTGTGCGCTGTGGTTTGATGAAAGCACGGCATGGCCGGGCATCATGACGCTGATTCCAGTGTTGCTGACCGCGCTGATCATCCATGCCAACGTGCAAAACAGCATCTGGTTCAACAATCAGATTGTGCAGCACATCGGTAAAACCTCGTATTCGATCTATCTGTGGCACTGGCCGCTTTGGGTGTTCTGGCATCTGGCCGACTGGCCGATCACGCTGGTTAGCCAGGCGATGCTGATTCTGCTGTCACTCGCCGCTGGTTGGGCGTCATACGTGCTGGTAGAGAACAAACACGGCTGGTTAAGTGGCAGAACCTACGTGACGCTGGGACAAACCGCGCTGGTGCTGCTGTTTGGAGTATTGATCGTGGCAAAAGCAGGATTTCCCTCGCGCGCGCCGCAAGTGGTCGCCAGCATCAAACAGTATTCACTGGAGCGATTTGTGCGCGGCGAAAACTGCTTTGTATTCAGTGGCACCACGTCTCCGCAATGCGTCTTCGGCAATGCCAGCCAGGTTAATCTGGTGGTATTAGGCGATAGCCACGCCGCCGCGATGCTATCTTCTATTGTCGGTAGCGCCAGAGCGGATGATTCAGTGGTGTTTATCGCGCAATCCGGATGTCCATCTGTACCGGAAATTCATCGCAGTGCCAGCCCTGATTGCGGCGACTTTGTGAAGAATGCCATCGCGGATATCGAACGGAAATATCCCCATGCGTCGGTGCTGATTATTAACCGCCTATCCTTCTATCTACATGGCGATTATGGCAGCGGCAGCAATACGCCTAAATACTCATTTATCAATGACGTAAGCTCCATCGCCGCCTATCAGCAGCATTTCGGTGCGGCGGTGAAACAGCTCGCCACGCATCGTCGCGTGTTTATCATGACGCCGGTTCCTGAGTTCGGTTACGACGTGATCTATCGTATGTCGCGCGATGCCATGCGCGGCAAAGCACTGGCCGTTCAGCAGACGCGCGCCGAGTATCAATCTCACAATCAGGAGACGCTGGCGATGCTCAACAACATCGCGGCTCAATCGCCAAATGTCGCCCTGCTCGATGCGACTCAGGGATTCTGCGACAACGACTTCTGCTACGGTGCCAAAGATGATGTGCCGCTATATCGCGACGATAATCATCTTTCCGAAGTGGGGAATAAAAACCTGAACGGCGTGTTTGGTGGCATGTGGAAAATGATCGACAGGATTTAGCAGCCGTTCAGCCATCCAGGTCTTTAAACGGTTAAAATAATTAAACTTATTCGTTGCTAAATTATTATCGCTATGTCTTAATGCATCACCGGTTTGGAACACAGACCTTATGAAAGCAGTTTTAGTAAAGCAGTCCTCAGTTCAAGTGTTATCCACAGATATCCTTCTTCGAGAGCCTCCTCCTAAGTGCCCAATAAGTAAATCTTTCACTTCAGGCCAAATTCGCCGCAATTTAGTGGCTCATCAAATAAGGAATTATCTATGTCTAACAAAATGACTGGTTTAGTAAAATGGTTTAACTCTGATAAAGGTTTTGGCTTTATCACTCCAAACGATGGCAGCAAGGATGTTTTCGTCCATTTCTCTGCTATCCAGAGCGACAACTACAAAACTCTTGATGAAGGTCAGCAAGTTTCCTTCACCATTGAAAATGGCGCCAAAGGCCCAGCAGCGGGCAACGTAACTCCGCTGTAAGCCGCGCCCATTATCCGCGACGCTTACAATAGCGATGAAGACAATAGTCTGAGCAGATAAGAACCGCTGATAATAAAAGAAACCCGCTTAGTGCGGGTTTTTTGTTGTCTAAAATTTAAATCAGAAGGAAATAACATGCTCATACCAGATTTGATTTTTACACGTACGGTATATCAACCGTCATTTCAATTATGAGTCGTCCGTTGTTTGTTTCACTGGATGGGCCTAAGGGCGTCGGTAAAACCACGCTTCTGGAAGCCATTACGAAAGAACTCAGGGCCGATAACATCAAAGTGATCCGACTTAGCGAGAAAAACAGCGATCCCTACAGAAAAGAAACAATGGCCCTTGTGAACCGGCTCGCCAGAAATCCATCCCGGGATTTAGAGTTGGAAGTTTGTCAGCGCTTTGCTGATAGCCGTGCATGGATTTCCCAGCATGTGCTGACTAAACAGCCACCGGACAGCATAATTTTGATGGATCGCTGGTACCCGTCGGAAGCCGCGTTTCGCCAGATGGTTCCCTTTGCAGAGATTTTACAGCTCAATATTGAACGAAACGTGCAAGCGCCGAACCTGCATGTCGGGGTTGTTACTGCGCCTGAGATTTCGTGGGCAAGGGCCGCAGCCAGATCGCGTGGATTAAGCAGTACCGTGATTCATCAGCTGGAAGAACATGTTGCTTGTACCCAGGCATTCGAGCGAACCGTTGCAGAACACGGCTGGGTTTTATGCCGTAATGAAGGAACAATCGAACAGGCAACGAAGCAGGTTATTACTGAGATTTACAGATTGCCTGGATGCCCTTTAGGCATCAGTTCTGCTGGATCCCGCCAGTAATTACAGCAATCTCTTGGTGGGAACGAACTACCAGCGTGGAACAGCAAACCACTCCACCAGCCACTCCGTTAACGCGCTGATCTTCGCTGACTGCAACTGGCTGGAAGGTTTCATCAACCAGACACCGTCTTCCCCTATCGCCTGCCAATCTGTTAGCACCGGCACTAACGTGCCTTCTGCCAGTTCTTTTTGCACCAGCCAGTTGGCAGCCAGCGCTACGCCCATGCCAAATTGAGCGGCCAGTATCAACGCATCCATCTCATCACTTTCATAACGTGTTTGCACCGGCACCGCTATCTGCTGGCCCTCTTTTTCCAGTCGCCACTCTGGCCAACTGTGCATTGGTGTGAATCCCAGACAATCGTGCTTACGCAGGTCCTGTGGATGCGTGAGCGCTGGATGGTGATCCAGATATGACGGCGCAACGCACAATATGCGGCTGGTATCCGCCAGCTTTCGCGCAATAAGCCGGTTATCCGTGAGGACACCAATGCGGATCGCCATATCGAAATTGTCACCGAGTAAATCGACGTAACGATCGCTGCAGTGCAGCACAATGCGAATATCGGGATAAGCCTTTAAAAAGCCCGGCAGCGCCTGTGCGACCCAGCGTCGTCCAAAAGATGCGGGTACCGTTAAGCGAATCGTCCCCGCTGGACGTGCTGCCAAAGCGCGGGCTTCCTCTTCAGCTTCACGCAGCAGTTCGTCTGCCAGTTCAATTTTTTGTCGATAGCGCCGGCCCTCTTCCGTCGGTCGAATGCGACGCGTAGTGCGTTCAATCAGGCGAATCCCTAACCGTTTCTCTAACGCAGCGATACGACGGGAAATTACCGAGACATCGCGTCCCAACGCACGGGCACCCGCGCTAAAACTGCCCGCACGCACTACCGCCAAAAAGGCTTCGCGTTGGCGGAAATCGTCATCTTGCATTATTGCACCCTGAGCAACGGTCATTTGGTTTTGGCATCCATTATAGCGTCTGTTTTACCGCACACTGACTGCACTTAGTAAACAGGAGAATGTTATGCAAGCTATTCAGTTAACTGCCCCTTCTATCGACAGCCTAAATATCTGCGAATTACCGTGCCCACAACCTAACTTTGGTGAGGTGGTGATTCGGCAACATGCCGTCAGCCTAAACTACCTTGATTTGGCACTGGCTACAGGTAAGTTCGGCGCCATTGCACAGCCGCTTATTCCAGGTGCAGACAGCGCTGGAGAGATTGTTGAATTGGGTGCGGGCGTGAGCAGTTGGCAAATCGGCGATCGCGTGGTGCCAGGCATGATGTATAACTGGCATGCTGGTGCGTTACGCTCCGAGCACCATCACGCATTGCGCGGCGTTACTGCTAATGGCGGGCTGGCGGAATATGCCGTTGTCCCCGCCGAGTCGCTGGTGCGTGTCCCTGACTTTCTTAGCTGGCAGCAAGCTGCGACTTTACCTACCGCTGCCACTACGGCCTGGAACGCCATCGTGCGCGCTAAAATCCGACCCGGCAGCACGGTTTTACTGCTCGGCACCGGAGGTGTAAGTCTGTTTGCGCTGCAATACGCCAAAGCAGCGGGCGCACGGGTGATTATTCTGTCCTCTTCAAACGAGAAACTGGCCAGAGTGAAAGCTCTTGGCGCGGATGAAGGGATTAACTATCGCGAACAGCCCGATTGGGATCAACAGGTGCTCAAGCTGACGAATAATCATGGCGCAGATCTGGTGCTGGAATCGGTGGGCGCCTCAACCTTTGCCAAATCAATTAATGCCGCCGCCTACAACGGAACCATATTTGTGATTGGCTTTATTGGCGGTGAAGAGCTTAACGTGCCGGTGCTGCCGATTATGCAGAAGATGTTAAATATCGTCGGTAATAATACCGGCTCGACGTCCGATCTGCGCGCAGCAGTCCGGGCGATTGAGACCAGCGAGATCCAACCAGAAATTGACCGTGTTTTTGCCTTTGCTGACGTTCAGGGAGCGTATCGTTACCTGCAATCCGCCGGGCACGTCGGGAAAGTGGTGATTGATTTGCATGCTTGAGTCTTGTGGACCTTTAGCCGCTCACGTATGTGATATTCCAGGTGCGCATAAATGCGCACCTTACGAAAATCCCGCCATATAACCGTTAATGCTAACTTCAGGCAGTGGTATTAATATTGCGCCCGATTGCCGGATTTGCCGGCAACTGAGGAATCGAATCCAAAATACCTGCCGCCATCGTTTGCTGATTATCCAGCGTCTTCTTCAGAACCAGCGTACTGATTTTATTCGCCAGTTCCATGTTATCAAGGCCGGTAGCCAGCGATGTAATTTGTGATACATCCATCTTGCTCTCCTGATTAATACGAATATTGAGTAGCTAAAAACAGCGTTTAAAAGCCAGAAACAGTTATCGTAATGCTCGTCAGTTAAGCGTATTTCGGTCACCATAAATGGCGACCCTACAAAGGATGGCGCGTTTTTCGTAGGGTGCGCATTCATGCGCACCTGCATACATATGCAAACTAATGCTTAGCTGAGCGGCTTCAAGAAACAGTTATCGGCAGTTTGGCGAAAAGCTTTAACTGTTCCATCCCTCACGAATGCTTGCGCTGCCTCAACGCATACGCCAGCACCACCACAAAGCACAGCAGCGGCAAACTGTATGCTACGGCGGTGCTGACGTGGTCAGAGATCAGGCCCATGAAATAAGGCATGATCGCGCCGCCGACAATCGCCATGATCATAAACGAGCTGGCCTGTTTGGTTGATTCGCCCAGATTTTTAACGCCCATGGCAAAGATGGTTGGGAACATGGTGGACATAAAGAAGAAGATGGCGATCAATGCAACCACGGAGACATCGCCCGCGCCCAGCATCACAACCGCGCACAGCACGATGTTGATCAGCGCGTAAGCCGCCAGCATCGCAGCCGGTTTCACTCGTCCCAATAGCCAGGTTGAGAAGAAACGTCCGAGCATAAAGCAGATCATCGCAACCGAAAGCATATATGCCGCGCTTTGGTTGGTGACGCCGTGCCAGTGCTCGGTAGCGTAGTTAATAAAGAAGGCGCCCACGCCAACCTGCGCGGCAACATAAAAGAACTGCGCAATTACGCCGCCGACAAAATGTTTTTGCTGCCATAAAGTAGCGCCGGGCTGCTGAATATGTTGGCTGGCGGATTCACGAATATCGGGCAACGCGGTGCGTTTAAATAACAGCGCGATGGCAATAACTACGCATGCAATTACTACATAGGTGATTTTCACGCTGTCCTGCGCCGCATCCTGGCTGGCCTGAGTAAAGAACAGCGAGCCACCAATCATCGGTCCAACAAACTGTCCTAACCCATTAAAGGATTGCGCCAGATTGAGACGACGTTCCGCGCCATTAGGATCACCCAGCACCGTGGCATACGGGTTCGCGGCAGTTTCAAGGCAACCGAGCCCGCACGCCAGCACGAACAACGCAAGCAGGAATACCGAGAAATCATTGACCATCGCCGCCGGCACAAACAGCAGCGCGCCAATCGCATACAGTGATAATCCCGCCAATATTCCGGCTTTATAGCCGTGACGCTGCATAAAATAACCGGCTGGCAGCGCGACAATAAAATAGGCACCGAAATAGGCCGCCTGTAATAATCCCGATTGTGCTTTGGTGACGTTTAACGTTTCCTGAAAGTGTTTATTCAGCACATCCAGCAGGCCGTATGACACGCCCCACATAAAAAACAGGGTGGTAATTAGCATGAACGCCCAGCGCAGGCTAATAGTTCCCCTGACGCCCATATTTTCAGGCGTCTCGACGCGTTGTGTAGACATGGTTATATCCTCGTAGGGTACAGTCGGTAAGTGTTGTTATTGGTCCTGCAAAGAGAATATTCGCGCCATCGCCACCCATTTTTCCCCTTCGGGCGTCCAGGGCGTTGGCTGTTGGAACTGCCACATCAGCGCTTCCCAGCGCTGAATATGCGGATCCTGCTCAGATGCCTGAGCAAAATCCTGCGTGTTAAAGCGATCGTTCACCTCCATCAGCATAAAAAGTCGGGTGCCAAGCCGGTAAATCTCCATATTCACGATGCCGTGCTGGCGCAAATGCTGCGCCACTTCCGGCCAGATGCGCTGATGCAGGCGCTGGTATTCGGCGATCTTCTCCGCCTCGTCCACCAGATCCAGCGCCAGACAATAACGCCCGGTCACGCCACTCATAACAGCGCCCGATCGAGATGCAGATAGCCGCCATCGACGCTTAGCCACTCGCCGGTGGTGTGTGAAGCGCGCGACGACAGCAAAAACACCACCGTGTTAGCGATCTCTTGCGGCGTGGTCATGCGTTGGCCGAGCGGAATACGCTGGGTGATTTTCTCCAGTTCGGATTGCGGATCGGCGAAGGTGCCGATCCAGCGTTCGTACAGCGGCGTCATCACTTCGGCGGGCACCACGGCGTTGACCCGCACGCCGCTGTGTCTTAGTGATACCGCCCATTCACGCGTCAGTGACAGAATCGCCCCTTTCGCCGCGCAGTAGCCGCTGGTGCCGCCCTGTCCGCTCAGCGCGGTTTTGGACGCAATATTGACGATCGCTCCACGGCTGTTTTCCAGCGCTTGCTGGCAGAAATGCGTCATCTGGTAATAGTGGATGAGGTTCTTTTCCAGCGAGGAGACAAAGGCGCTGCGTCCCGCTTCCAGCCCAACGCCATCATTGACGCCAGCGTTATTCACCAGACCGTCGATGCGGCCAAACTGCTGCTGTACGGCTTCCACCGCTTTCTGGCAGTTCTGCTCATCGCAGAGATCGGCGAGCAGCACTTCGCTTTGTGGCTGCAATTCGCGCAGCGCGGCCAGCCACATCTCATCTGGCTGTGCGTTGCTGACGATGACGGGAATCGCGCCCTCTTCCGCCAGCAGGCGTGAGATGGCGGCACCTATGCCCGATCCGCCGCCGGTGACGATAATCACTTTATCCTGCAAAAACAGATTCATTCTTCTCTCCTGTCAGGCTGTAAACCTGCGCGGCCGTGTTGCCCCAAATGGCGGCCTGCTCGTCAGCGGACAGCTCCGCTAGCGCGTCGTCAACTAACTGCGCCACCGCGTGATATTCCGCAGCCAGCAGGCAAACTGGCCAGTCTGAACCAAACATCAGGCGATGCGGGCCAAAACGCGCCAGCGCCTCATCGATAAAAGGCCGCAGCTGCGCACTGCTCCACTGGCCGTGCGGTGCTTCGGTGACCAGTCCGGACAATTTGCACACCACGTGCGGCATCGCGGCCAGTTCTGCAACCTGCTCGCCCCACGCCTGCGCACCGCGCGCAATATCCGGTTTTCCCAGGTGATCGAGCACCAGCCAGTGGCGATCGTGCTGCGCGGCAAAGCGCGTGGCATCGGCCAGATGTTGCCAGGTCACCAGCATTTCCCACACGTAATCTCGCCGCTGAATCTGAGTGATGCCGGTTGTCACGCGCGGTTGCTGCAACCATACGGCGGGATTCTGTTCATCCTGCACCTGATGACGAAAACCGCGCAGCAACGGATGCTGCAATGCCGTCAATTGCTCCGCCAGATCCGATGCGGTGACGTCGATCCAGCCAATCACCTGCGTTGCCGGTTGTTGCTGCGCCCACTGCAACAGCTGCTGCGTCTCCGCCACGCACTGTCGCGCCTGCACCGCAATCGAACTCTGCAGCTGACGCTGTGCCAGCAACGGCGCAAGATCGTCCGGCAAAAAATCCTGTTGCAGTCGCGTCATTGAATCCGTGATCCACGGAAAGTCCGCCGCGTCGTAGCGCCAGAAATGCTGATGAGCGTCGATTCGCACGTCAGCCTCCCTGCGCGCGATAGCGATATTGCTCACGCGAAGCGGGATACATTTCGATCGAGAAGCCAGGCGCGGTGGGCGGCATATAAGCCGCGCCGCGGATTTCGCACGGATTAAGGAAATGTTCGTGCAGATGATCGACGTACTCGATGACCCGACCTTCATGGCTGCCGGCAATACAAACAAAGTCGATCATCGACAGATGCTGAACGTATTCGCACAACCCAACGCCGCCCGCATGCGGACATACCGGCAGCTGGTATTTCGCTGCCATCAGCATCACCGCCAGCACTTCATTCACGCCGCCGAGGCGACAGGCATCGATCTGCACCACGTCAATCGCCTCGCGCATAATCAGCTGCTTAAAGATGATGCGGTTCTGGCACATTTCGCCGGTTGCCACTTTTACCGGCGCAACGCCCTGACGAATTTTGCGATGTCCTTCGATATCGTCCGGGCTGGTAGGTTCTTCGATAAACCACGGCCGCGCGAACGCCAGCTGTTGTACCCAATCCACCGCGTCATTCACTTCCCAAACCTGGTTAGCATCGATCATTAACTGACGATCTGGACCGAGCACTTCGCGCGCAATGCGCACGCGGCGAATATCATCTTCGAGGTCACGCCCCACTTTCAGCTTGATGTGGGAGAACCCGGCATCGACTGCCTGCTGGCACAGACGGCGCAGTTTCTCGTCGTCGTAGCCAAGCCAGCCCGCCGAGGTGGTGTAGCAAGGATATCCGTGCTGCTCGAGCTGGCGGATGCGCTCAGCTTTGCCCGCCTGCTGCGCCGTCAGCAAAGCCAGTGCTTCGTCCGGCGTGATGCAGTCGGTGAGATAACGGAAATCGATGCAGCGTACCAGTTCCTGCGGCGACATATCGGCCACCAGCCGCCACAGCGGCTTCTCTACTGATTTCGCCCATAAATCCCATACCGCGTTGACCACCGCGCCGGTCGCCAGATGAATCGCGCCTTTATCCGGGCCGATCCAGCGTAGCTGGCTGTCGCTGGTGATATCGCGCCAGAATTGCCCCATATCGGCGACGATCGAGTCCAGCTGACGGCCGACGATCAGGTGCTCAAGTGCACGTATTGCGGCACAGCAAATCTCATTGCCGCGCCCGATGGTAAAGGTCAAACCGTGACCGCTGATCGCCGCGTTATCCGTCTCGATGATGACGTAAGCAGCTGAATAATCCGGATCTGGATTCATCGCATCCGAACCGTCGAGATGTTGGGAAGTGGGAAAACGGATATCTTCCACGCGCAGTGCCGTAAGTTTGGTCATTATTCGCTGCCCTCAGTGATTTGACGCTGCTCGCCCAGCCCGGCGATGCCCAACCTGATCACTTGCCCCGCACGCAGATAAACCGGCGGTTTCTGTCCCATGCCGACGCCCGGTGGCGTGCCGGTGGAGATGATGTCGCCTGGCTGCAAACTCATAAAACGGCTGAGGTAGCTGATGATGTGCGCGACCGAAAAGATCATGGTGCGCGTGTTACCGTTTTGATAGCGCTTGCCGTCAACCTCCAGCCACAGATCGAGCTGCTGCGGATCGGCAATCTCATCGGCGGTCACCAGCCAGGGACCGATCGGGCCAAAGGTGTCGCAGCCTTTGCCTTTATCCCAGGTGCCGCCGCGTTCGATCTGATATTCACGTTCCGAGACGTCGTTCACCACGCAGTAGCCCGCGACATGCGACAGCGCATCCTCTTCCGCGATGTAGCTGCCGCCTTTGCCGATCACCACGCCCAGTTCCACTTCCCAGTCGGTTTTCACCGAGCCGCGCGGAATGCGCACCGCGTCATTCGGCCCGACTACCGCGCTGGTCCATTTGCCAAACACCACCGGCTCCTGCGGGATGTCGGCGCCGGTTTCGGCGGCGTGATCGGCATAGTTCAAACCGATACAGATGAACTTGCCAATCTGTCCGACGCAGGCACCAATGCGCGGCTGGCCGCTGATTTTCGGCAGTTCGCTGAGCGGCAACTGGCGCAATCTCTCCAGCGCGGATGGCAGCAGCGCATCGCCCGCCAAATCATCGATGAAATGCGATAAATCGCGCAATTCGCCCTGCTCATCCAGCATTGCCGGACGCTCTTTGCCCGGTTCGCCGACACGTAATAATTTCATTCTTCCACTCCTGTTAGTTGCTCCAGCCGCCATCGATAATCTGTGCGGTGCCGGTGGTATAGGCGCTGGCATCGGAAGCCAGATAGGCCGCCAGATAAGCGATCTCTTCTGTGGTGCCGATACGGCCAATCGGTTGACGCGCGACAAAGGCGTTATAAACCTCGGTTTCGCTGCGCCCTTCTGCCTGCGCCTGCGCGGCAATGCGCTGACGCAGCGACGGTGAATCGATGGTGCCGGGGCAAATGGCGTTGCAGCGAATGCCTTGACCAATGTAATCGGCCGCCACCGAACGCGTCAGACCAATCACCGCCGCTTTGGTGGCGCTGTAGGCGAAGCGATTGACCACGCCTTTCACACTCGACGCCACCGATGACATGTTGATGATCGACCCTTGCTGCTGTTGCAGCATCGCGGGCAGAAATGCCTGGATCATGCGAAACATCGCCGTGACGTTGAGATCGAGCGCGAACTGCCACTCTTTTTCGCTGCATTCCAGCAGGCTGCCGCTGTGAACCACGCCAGCGCAGTTGAACAGCACATCAAGCGTGCCGAGCTCCTGCGCCGCCGCGCTAATCGCCTGGCGATCGGTGACATCGAGTTGATAGGCGCGAATGCCGGGTAAGTCATGCAGCGCAGCAATGTTGATATCGCTGGCAATCACATCTGCGCCTTGCTGAGCAAAGTGGCGCGCGCTTGCTAAACCGATGCCTTGTCCGGCGGCGGTGATCAACACGCGTTTTCCATGTAAATTCATTGCATTTCCTCTGGTCCAAAGTTCTAATGGTCAGGCCATTGAAAGTAGATTTCTTCCCAGCGGGAGAGCAAAATATCGCTGGCTACTTTTTCGCTTACGCATTACGTTTTATTGACAATTGCGTAACATTGACAAGTGTCCTGACGATTATTTGTGCAACTGATCACTTAATTTATTTAGACAGGGAGCAGCGCAATGCCGATCAAAAAGATGGAAAACCCCAGACTTTACAGACAAATAGCAGACCAATTGATTGCGCTTATCGACAATAACGAATTTCCACCCGGCAGCCGCCTGCCAGCGGAGCGTGAGTTGGCTGAGCAGCTGCAGGTCAGTCGTGCATCGGTGCGTGAAGCACTGATCGCGTTGGAAGTGATTGGTCTGGTGGATGTGAAGGTCGGCAATGGCGTGATTGTGAAAGCGCGTTCCAGCACCCAGGAACCGGTAATGGTGCAGGCCGGACGCGATCAGTGGAATGAGCCGGATGATGAACTGGGCATCAACCTGGATTTCTCCACCGAGCTTCCGCCCTTCTCGCTGCTGCAAGCCCGCCGTCTAATCGAGCCGGAAGCCGCTGCGCTTGCTGCGGTGCATGCCAGCGAGCAGGAACTGGCGCTGATCCGCGCCGCTTATCAACAAAACTGCGAGGATAACCGCGCGCAATCGCGCACCCATCCCGGCGACCGCCTGTTTCATATTCGCATTGCCCAGGCGAGCGGCAATCCTGCCTATGGATTTATCATCGGCCACCTGCTCGGCCATCGCTATGGCAGCATGTTCCGCATGTTGCAGGCGCACTACACGCCCAGTGATATGCCGGTCGTCTCGGAGTCCGAACATATGGCGATTCTTTCCGCGCTGGAGAAACGCGATGCTAAGGCAGCAAGAAGCGCGATGAAGAAGCATATTGATCGGGTGATTGCGACCTTTGAGCGTTCGTAGGGTGCGCATTTATGCGCACCAGGTCGCCATAAATGGCGCCCCTACAAAGGATTGGTGCGGTTTTTGTAGGGTGCGCATTCATGCGCACCTGGTCGTCATAAATGGCGACGGGATTGAGCGGTTGCCGTCCTTACAACGGCCATCGCGGACTTCAGATAGGATCAGTCTTCACCCTTTTCCCTATATCCTTCAGTTGGGAATATTTCTCCAGCAGTTGGGGCGCATCATCCAGGCTCATCGCGAACATCCAGAGATAAGTCATGACAGAATAAATATGGCCGGCATCGGTTCCACCGCGTAAAGCCATAGTGAAAATGGTCATGGCAAACAATACAGCGGTGACCGCGCCAATCGAAAGATATCCCATCGCTTCGCGATCTGACAGGCGAATACGCAGTCCCGCCAGCACCCGATAATGTCTGCTCAAAGATGCCACCGGTGCACTGCTGACAAAGCCCACTTCTTTTTCAAGTCGACCATTAAGCCGGAAAAATAGGGCCTCATTTTTATTGGTGTACCCTGGCAGAAAAAACGAAAAGAACACTAAAACGGCCAGGCAGGCGATGCCCGACCAGAATTCAATCGCCAGCAGCATCAACGCCGCCCCGGTGATAGAAGCCAGGGAAGTAATCAATACCGGCAGATGTTTTTCAAAGAAGTCGACGAACTCTCTTGAAAGCGCAACACGGGCGGCGACGGTTGAGTGACTGTGATTTTCCCGACGCTGGGCAACAATAACCGGCACAGCCAGTTCAGCATAAATTCGCGCGAAAGTGCGCGTATCAAGACTGCGCCTGGCGGCACCAATCACCCACATGGTAAAAACCATTAAGGCATAAAATACAGCATGCCATGCCTTACCGGCGACGATGGCATTGATGGCAAAACCAGCCAGCAATGGATAAAGCAGATAGGTCACGTTTTCGGCAATAACCAGCAATAAGGTAAAGAAAAGCTTTCTGTAATGACGGCGTCCAATGTTTTTAAGGGTATTAACCGCGCTGCCGGTGACGTTGACCGGTTCAATAATTTCATGCGTTTGCATAGGATCAATTTCTGTTAATATTAATTTGAGCGAATGCTCAAATTCTGATGGGAAGTCTATTTGAGCAACTGCTCAAAGTCAACGGAGCCGCAACATGAAAGAGACGAAGGAAGCGCTGAAAGCCCGCATATTGGATGGCGCTGCCGCGCTATTCATAGAGAAAGGTATCGAGAACGTTGCAACGCGCGAACTCACCGAAAGGCTCTCAATCTCCCGTAGCCATATTTACTATTATTTCAGCGACTGGCAGACGCTATGCATCGAAGCCCTGACAAGGTATTTGCAGAACGAACTGGATGATTTTTCACGATCCATTGAATCAACGTTACCTGCTGACAAACTGAATACTGCCATTGAAAACTATTTGCCGGATGCCCCGGACGCCGTCTGGCAGCTTTATGGTTCACTCTGGCAGATGGCGGGCCGCGATAAAGCCTTTGCTGAGCTGGCAGAGTTGTTTATTAACAAGTGGACCCAATTCATCACCGCCATCGTTGATGAAGGGATTGCCGAAGGTATTTACCGGCCTGTTGACAGCGCACGCTTTACACGCCAGCTCAGCGCCCTGCTTAACGGCTATGCCGACAGCCTGATGATCAGCCCTACTCCGGCAAAACATCGTGAAGCTGTTGAGGATATTCAGGCGTTTATTAGGCTTACGCTTTGAGGTGTTTTTAGGTGAGTGGATTGGCAGGTTAGCTATATGTCTGGTACCTGCCGCTCTGACTTATAAGCTAATTCCTCATCATCTTATTTCCTGTAAACAACACTAAATAATGGACTCATTATTTAGAAAATCCTGTCACTATTCTGATTAATCAAAAAACCCTTCACTAATTCTATTTCAGCAGCCACACTGTCAACCAAATTAATCAAGTATAAATAAATAATATGACATTGAGTGTGGCTTATATATGACCATGCTGCAATAAAACATAACATTAACGCATATAGCAAAAAAGTTTCATATTGCTGATGATTCATTACACGCGCTGAACATCATCAATACTGCTATGAATATGAGAAACGAGCAATGTACTCTAACTCAATATGGATCATGTTAGAAAAGTCGGTCAATATCATCGGGCTCATCTATATCAATGCACTGATGGCAAAATACATTGGCCCTGAAGACTTCGGTAAGATCAACATTTCAACTTCTCTATTTATATTTGTACAAACGCTGTCGTGGTTTGGTGGTCAGAACATCCTGTTTAAGCGCATGAGTGAAAATACTAAGTCAGGAATTGCGTTAGCGATGCACACGCAAAATCAACGGCGTATTTTCTTCCTGCTGTCATCAAGCTCAGTGTTGATCTATCTCTATTTTTTCACAGACATCATTGTTTTTTTATTTGGTGTGGCCAACGGTATTGCCACCTACTATATCGTGATGGACTTCTTTTCCATCTACAACAACACCCAGTTAAAATCAAAAATCAACACCATCACTAATGTGATTGGCTTATCTGTTGCCCTGGTGATTCGGTTCTATATCTCACACTTTAAACTGCCAGTGTACTACTTCACCCTGCCGATTATTCTCATTCCGCTGATACCTTACATCCTGCGTCTCCTCTATTTTAAATATACGACAAAAATAAATGATAATCGTAAGGGCGCCGGAATGTATAACCGGCATATGCTGTTTACCGGGGGGGCGCTGATTTTATCGAGCCTATCTGCGGACATCTACACGCAGATATCGAGTATTTTTTTGGCAAAAATCCTTTCTTACTCAAACCTGGGTGTTTATAGCGTCGCGTTAACCATAGGAGGTGCCTGGTCATTTATTGTACTGGCGTTAATAACAAGCTTCTTCTCAAAGATCTATAGCGAAAAAGATCAAGTCACCGTTGAAATGCTGCTGATTAAAATCAATCGTATTGTCATCCTGTTTTCGCTTATTGCATTAGGTGGATTCTACATTTTTGGTAATTACTTTATCCATTTGTTGTATGGCGATAAGTATATGGATTCGGTAAATATCATTCCCATTATTATCATTGGTACGATGTTCTCTGCATTAGGCACAATTTGCTATCGCTATATGATAAAAGAGTCCGGATACAGTTACCTGGCTAAAAAGATGTTTTTATGCTGTGTCTTAACCATACCGCTATCCTGGCTAATGATTAATTCTTACGGGATTAATGGGGCTGCATACTGTTTTTTGATCGTTGAGATTTTGTCTTGCACTTTACTCAATTACTTTTTCAGAAATAAAACAATCATCAAAATGCATCTTAACATTTTCAAACTGAGATAATTTTAATGAAAATGATAAAACACACAGTCAAATCCGCATTAAAAATCAGCGCTCACATGTACCCGGAATTTTGCGCGAAAACTCACTACTACATTAAGTTCAAGAAAAAGCTTAACTTAACCAACCCGATCAATTTCAATGAAAAAATTCAGTGGCTTAAATTCAATGAGCTAAATGATGACATTTATACATTGTGCGCAGATAAGTATAAGGTGCGGGAGTATATTAAATCGAAAGGATGTGGTGAAATACTTAACCAACTCTACGGCGTGTATGATGATCCGCAGGAAATAGACTACCGCGCATTACCCGATAAGTTTGCCCTCAAGTGTAACCATGGCGCAGGCTATAACATCATCTGCGACAACAAAGGTTCACTGGACATTGGACAAACCAACAAGCAACTCAATAAATGGTTAAAACAGGATTTCTCAAGCCATTTTATTGAACCCCAGTATAAGAAAATAGATCGCAAAATCTTATGCGAGAAATACATTGAGAATGAACGTGGAGGTTTTCCAGAAGATTACAAATTCTACTGTTTCAATGGAAAACCTTATGCGGTGATGGTTTGCATGGAGCGAGAAAAAGGCAAACCTAAATTCTATTATTTTGATATGAGCTGGAACCCGCTTCCCTTTGAAGATACTGTTGAATTAATCAATTCCAACAGTTATCCGAAAATGCCCGAAGGTTTTCATAAAATGAAAGAGTATGCGGTTAAACTGGCATCGGATTTTAAATTTGTCCGCGCTGATTTTTACCTTCTCAATGGTAACGTTATTTTTGGCGAATTGACCTTCACGCCGTCTGCAGGACTCGATGTTACATTGCAGGAAGCCGATGCTATTTTAGGCCACCAGCTAAAGTTGTAGTGTCGAAAGTGATTGATTTTCCTTCTATCGAAATAGGTGCGCATCAATGCGCACCCTTCAATCCTTCCTAGGATCGCCATTTATGGCGACCGATGAACTTGCCGTCCATCCCCTCCAGCCACAGCGTCTATACTGATATGCGTAAAGAAATAATCCGCAGATAACCGATAAAAGAATGGTTACTGATTTTTTAACTTATCTGACAACCCAGGTTGTTGGCTTAATAAAAGGGAAAGTAATGCCATTATTATTTGATGAGTTATCGGGTGCGCCAACTTGGGTGCCTGCTGTGTTACTTGTCACGCTCTCACTCGCAGTGGGTTTTCTGGCGCGATTTATCTTACTCAGGTTCATTCGCTACTGGCAGAATCGTGACAGAAAACTGTTCAAATCACTGGAAAAGCATCTGCGTGGCTCGATGTTTCTGTTCATACCTTTGCTGTTAATCAGTGCAGGGCTTAACTCTGTTAATATCCAGCCTGGATCCCTGAGTTTTATCACTACCACCGTTAATATATTTATTATTCTATCCTTCTGCTCTGTGATAATTCGATTGATTAATGTGGCGCAGGATATGCTTTTCATTCGCTATGACATCAATCTGTCGAATAACCTTCGCGCACGAAAAATTCGCACGCAGATAATGTATGTCAAAAAAGTCGCTATCGTCGTATTGGTGACGTTGTGTCTTTCACTGATTCTGCTTAGTTTCCCTGGCGTGCGAAAATTCGGCACCACCATCCTCGCCGGTGCTGGCGTTGCCGGTATCATCATTGGCTTTGCGCTGCAGAAGTCGCTGGTCAACTTGTTTGCCGGTATTCAGATCGCCTTTACGCAGCCAATAAAAATTGATGATGCCGTGGTGGTTGAAAATGAATGGGGCTGGATTGAAGAGATCAACCTAACTTATGTTGTTGTGCGTATCTGGGATCTGCGCCGTCTGGTTCTGCCCATTACCTACTTTACTGAAAATGCCTTCCAGAACTGGACGCGTAATAACGCCCAAATATTAGGCTCGGTATTTCTCTATCTCGATTACTCGATGCCGTTGGAGCCGCTGCGTAAACATTTTGAAAAAGTCCTTAGTGAAACCAAACTTTGGGATCAGCAAACTCAGGTGCTTCAGGTTACGGATACGACGGACAAAACCATGACTATACGTATGTTGATGACGGCACAAAACTCCCCCACAGCCTGGGATTTACGCTGTTATGTGCGCGAAAAGATGATTGAGTTTATTCAGCAAAATTATCCGCAGAGTCTTCCTCAGGTGCGCGCGACATTAACAGATGCCGGGGTTCGAGAGACGAATAGTTAAGTGTAAATCGGTCGCCATGAATGGCGCCCCTACAAAGGATTAGCGCGTTTTTCGTAGGGTGCGCATTCATGCGCACCTGCATATATAGGCAATTTATTGCTTAAGTGAGAGACAAGACAGGCATTACAGCCAAACATTAAGAGAAATCACGTTCTCCATCCCCCTATCGCTTCATTAAATTTTGAGATAGCTGTTATGAATGCTGGTATACCCGCCTTTTCAAAAACTGCCCACTAATTACCGCCAGCAAAATGCCGCCGACAATCAGCAGCGTACCGAGCACTTTACTGTGATCGAGGGATTCATGCAGGATCGCCACGCCCATCAGCAGCGCCAGTGCAGGGCTGAGCAGCGACCAGGGTAAGATCTGGCTGGCAGGATAGCGTTTCAATAAGCCGTACCACAGCGAATAGGCGAAGACCGACGAACCCAACGCGCTGTAAATCACGCCCAACCAGCCGCGCCAGCCCGCCTGCATCAGCAAGGTGAATTGATGTTGCTCGGTTAGCAAGGAGCTGATGCCGACCAGTGGAATGGCAAACAGCGATAACCAGCCGGTCATTGCCAGCGGCGCAATCGGCGGTAGACGTTTGATAATCACCGTGCTGCATGCCCAACCACAGGCGCTGATCAGCAGCCACATCATGCCTTGCCAGTTCGTGAGCGCCGGGCTGCCCGCCAGAATAATCACGCCAATAAACGCCACGCCCACGCCACAGATTTGCCGATAGCTAAGTCGCTCTTTGAGGCAAAACGCCGCTAATAGCATGGCGATTGGCGTACCCATCTGGATAAACACGGCGGTGGTGCCGGCATCGGCGGTTTGCATGCCGATCACCATCAAGCCGAAATGCACAAATCCGAAAGTGAAGGCCAGCATCAGCATGCCCGGTAACTGGCGACGCGTCAGGCGGTGAAACGGCAGCAGGATCGCCGCCACCAGCACGAAACGCAGCGTCAGCATAAATAGCGGCGGCAGTTCCATCAGGCCAAACTTCATGGCAATGACGTTGAACGCCCAACCGTTGACCACCAGCACCAAAATCAGTACATCGCGTAGCGGTACCGCTTTCACGCGCGCAACCGCGTTGGGGTTTGCAGATGATAGTCGTGGTCCAGCTGGAAACGGCGCGCCAGTGCCAGCAATTGACGTTCGGCACCGTCGCGCCCAATCAGCTGCATACCAATCGGCATGCCGTCGCGATCAAATCCGGCGGGATGGCTGATGGCCGGTAACGCCGACAAACTCGCCAGCGCGTTGTAGCGCATATTGCCAGTCAGCACGCTCTCTTCGCGGTCGCCCATCTGAATCGCTTCCAGCCCTTTATGCGGCGCAGTAAACGGCAGCGTCGGCACCAGAATCACATCCACCTGATTAAGGTGTTGCAGCATCTGCATACGTAAACCGGTGCGGAAGCGCTGCGCCTGCAGATACTCCACCGCGCTGATGCCTAAACCGGCCTGCAGCAGTTTGCGCACGTCCGCGCCATACTCTTCTGGTCGCTCTGCCAGCCACGCCGCATGCAGCGATGCCGGTTCGGCGAGGTTGATCAGTACCAACGCGTTAACCGCCTGATCGAGCCCGGTGAAACTCAGCGTCTGGCATCGCGCACCTGCCGCGCTGAACCACTGCACCATTTGGTCGTAAGCGCTGGCAACGTCCGGCTGCACCTGCTGATGCACTTCAGGCAGCAGACCGATGCGCAAGCCAGCCAATTCCGGCAAGGCACTCAGTTTTCCTGCCTGGCCATCAAGCACATCAAACAGCACTTCGCACTCTTCGGCATAGCGCGACAGCGGCCCAACGGTATCAAGGCTGGAGGCCAGCGGGAAAATGCCTTCGGTGGAAAGCCGTCCCACGCCAGGCCGTAATCCGGTGATGCCATTCATGGAGGCCGGTAAGCGAATCGATCCTCCGGTATCGGTACCGAGCGAGGCCAGCGCGCTGCGCACTGATGCCGCTACGCCCGAGCCGCCGCTCGATCCAGCGGGAATGCGCGTGTCATCCCACGGATTGCTACTGGCGCCATAGTGGGGATTATTAGTGGTGCCGCCCCACGCAAACTCATGCATGTTGGTGCTGCCGATAATCAGCGCACCGGCCTGCTTCAAACGCTGTACTACCCGGGCATCACGGGTGGCGATGTTGCCGCTGAGGATTTGGCTACCGGCATGCATCTCTTCCCCGGCCAGATCGATGTTGGCCTTAATGGCGATCGGCATGCCGTGCAACGGCCCAAGATCGTAGCCCTGCTCCAGCAGGCGCTGGCTGGCTTTGGCGGTTTGACGTACCTGTGAAACATACACTTGGTTAAACGCATTAAGATCGTGCGTGGCTTCTCCGCGCGCCAGGCAGGCTTCAACCAGATCCGGCACGCTGGTTTGCCGTGTGCGCAGCTGCTGCGCCAGCATCAGCATTGAGGCATCAATGAATTCACTCATGCGGCAACTCCAGCGGCGGTTGCAAGGCCGAAACCCAGGCGGTCGCCGGTAATAAGGTCGGCGGGAAATGCGTGGCAGCAAAGACGCTGACGCCCGCCGCACGCGCCTCACAATCGCTGAGTAAAGGCAGTAACTCGTCAGCATCGGCCGCGCAGTGGCGCTGAATCAGCGCCAGACGCAGTGCAATCGGGTCGATCATGGCGGCTCCTTATTTATCACCCATCGCATCCACCGCCGCTTTGGCTTTGGTTGCCAGCTCGACGTTGACGTTGTTTTGATAAGAGGTGGCTTCCGACGGATAGGCTTTGATGTTTTTGGCGTACAGCGCGATGTTCATGTTGTTGTCCCACGCCTTCTGCGACACCAGCACATTCTCCGGATAGCCTTTGGCATCAATCTCACGCTGCACTGCTTTCTTCACCACCGCTTCCGGCAGCGCCGGGAAGTATTTGCGGGCGATCTGCACCGACTCTTCCTGATGCTTATAGATGAAGCGCGATGCCTGCTCGAATGCCGTCACCACCGCCTGCGCCGCCTGCGGATTTTTGTCGATGTACTGCTGCGTGGTGGTCAGGCTGGAGAAAGCAAACGGATACCAGGATTGCGCCGCCGAGAACGAATACACCACGTGCAAACCGTTCTGTTGCTCAGCCATGGTCACCTGCGGTTCCGCTGCCAGTGCGTAATCCGCTCGCCCCGCCGCCACCGCTGGAATTTCATTACCGATCGCCACATGCACCAGCTTCACGTCTTTCAGGTCGTTTTGTTTGATCAGATAACTCATGAACGCCCATGTAGTATCGGGCTGCGGGCTGGTCACTACGCGTTTACCCGACAGCAGCGATAAGTTGTCCTGCAGTGAAGCCGCTTCTTTGCCGAAGACAAAGATGGTTGGCGCGTTCTGCACGCCCGCCACCACCACGCCTTTGCCGCCGTTTTCACGGGTTTTCGGCACAAACACCGGATCCTGAATCGAGAAATCCGCCGAGCCGCCAATCACCGCCGCCCAGGATTGCGCCCCGCCGCCGCCGGTGCTGATTTTTACCTCAACGCCCTGCTGTTTGAAAAAGCCCTGCTCCTGCGCCACGTACAGCGGCAGATAGAGCAGCGACTGGAAAGCCTGATTAATGCGTACCGGGGTGTCGGCAGCCAGCACCGTATGCACACTGACCAATGAAGCTAAAGAAACTGCGGCAGAGATCGTAGCGAAGCGAAATGTTTTCATGATTATTTCCTGTCCCAGGAGAGAATGAGGCGTTCAAGAAAAGCCACCAGCGCGTTAAAACAGAGCATCATCAGCATGACCAGCACGATGCCAGCCAGCACAATGTTCATACCGAAGTTGGAGCTGCCGAGCAGGATCATGTGTCCAACGCCCGCATCGGAAGAGATGTATTCGCCAACGATGGCGCCGACCAGCGCAAAACCGACGTTGAGGCGTAAACCGGACAGCACCCACAGCATCGCCGACGGCACCACCAGCTTGAAGAAAATGGTGCCGCGTCCGGCGTTGAAGGAGCGCAGCAGATTAATCAGATCGGGATCGGTGCGCATCGCGCCTTTATAAGAGGTGGTCAGCGATACCACCACGCAGGAGAACGCCACGATCACCACTTTTGAAAGCATCTCAGTGCCGAACCAGATGATGGTCATCGGCGCAATCGCCAGCACCGGAATCGAACCAATAGCGGCAATAAAAGGTGCTGCTAAATCCGAGATAAAGCGCGAGTACCACAGCAGCAGACCGAGAATCGATCCACCAATTGCGCCGACCGCAAAGCCAACCAGCGTTTCCAACGCCGTCACGCGGATGTCGGTGAGCATTTCCCCGCTGTTGAAACGCTGTACCAGTACCTCCCACACCTGCGACGGGCTGGAAAACAGAAACGCATTGATATTGCCGCTGCGCACACCAAGTTCCCAGCCGCCGAGCAGCACCACCACAATTGCGATCTGCAACACCAGCAACGTATAACGACGCGCGTTAGCCGAGCGGAAGAAGGTTTCGCGTGTGCTGCGGTTGGCGGTCGAAGCGACCGTTGGGCGCGTAGACACCGTATTCATCACCATGACATCCTCTCGTTAGTTAACCGGCTCGGGCTGGGTGCCGATGCTGCGCCAGATGCGCTCGTAATATTCGTTGAAGCGCGGCGCTAAGCGGCGCTCGGGAATCGATAGGCTGTCGGTACCGAGATCGACCTCAATCTCCTGCACAATTTCACCCGGACGCGCTTTCATCACGTAAACGCGATCCGACATCGTTACCGCCTCTTCGATATCGTGGGTGATGAAAATCACCGTCTTGTGCTGCTGTTTCACCACGCTGAGCAGCTCGCTTTCCAGCGCGATTTTTAGCGGGTAATCCAGCGCTTTGTAGGCTTCATCCATCAGAATGATTTCCGGGTTGGTCACCATGGTGCGCATCAACGCCACGCGCTGGCGCATACCGCCGGACAGCTGTGAAGGATACTTCTGTTCGTAGCCGCTCATTTTGTAGAGCTCGAACAGTTCACGCGCTCGGGCACGCGCTTCGGCTTTTGGCGTGCCACGCACTTCAAGGCCGAGAATCACGTTGTCGATCACCGTGCGCCACGGGAACAGCAGATCCTTTTGCAGCACATAACCAAGTTCCGCCGATGGCGTGCCGGTAGTTTCACGGTTTTTCAGCAGAATACTGCCGCTGTCGGGCATCAACAGGCCGGTGATAATGTTGAACAGCGTCGATTTACCGCAGCCGCTCGGCCCCACAAATGAGACAAATTCGTTGCGATTGGCGTGGAAGTTGAGGTTGCGTAGCACCGTGACTTCGCCGCCTGGCGTGGGATAACTTTTATGGATGCCTGCGGCTTCCAGAACCTTACTCATGGCTTTCCCCCAAAGGTCGCGCGTGGCGATTGTGAACCGTCAACGGCGAAGGCGGCGCCTGCACCGGGACGTAATCTTTCAGGAAGTGATAACCGAGATAATCGCTGCTGCGCGCACGAAGAATGGCGGATTGGATCTCCACGTTGGCGAGCGCCATACCTTCCGTGCTGCCGCTGTCGGCGATGATATTGCCGAGCGGATCAATGATGCGGCTGTGGCCGTGATAGTGCAGATTGCCATGCGTTCCGCACAGGTTGGATTCAATCATCCAGCACTGATTTTCCAGCGCGCGTACCCGGCCAAACAGCGTATAGCTGTCAACCATCGGATCGGCATCACCCGCGCTGCCATCACCGCCGTAACCCCACGCGGTGGGCATGATCATGACATCTGCGCCTTTTAACGCCAGTTCGCGGGTGCTTTCCGGGAACACTTTGTCGTAGCAAATCAGCATGCCGATGCGGCCGAGTGGCGTGTTAAACACCGGGAAGTCGCTACCAGGATAGTAAACGTGCTTTTCATCGCCCGGCTGATGTACTTTGCGGTACACACCGACCAAGCCTTGCGGCCCGAGCAGCACCGCGCTGTTAAACAGCACTTCGGCGCGTTCGGGATGGCGCTCGGTCATGCCAAATACCACATGCACGCCAAGTTGTGTCGCCTGCCGCTGCAACGCCAGCACACTTTCACCCTGCGGCACCACTTCGGCCTGCGCCATTTGCCACGCCACGGCTTCACCGTTCCAGTTGAGCGTGTCCGGCAAATAGCCTTGCAGGATCTGCTCTGGAAAGACCACCAGGTCGGCACCTTCCTGTGCGGCGTGCTCCATCCAGGCAAGCAGGTTATTGAGATTGCGCGCTTTGTCGTAAAACGCAGCTAAGGTGACGCTGGCAATGGTGATGGCGGACATGGCAACAGCTCCCAGAAGTTTTTTTCTAAACTGCTACTTAACTCACACCAAGACCAATACATTTTTCTTATAGGAAATTTTTTATCATATGTGAGAAAGTACTTTTCACGTTACTCGTGGAAGAGAGTCAGCATTATGAAAACCACCCGACAGCATGAAGCCTCCGGGCTGGGCGCAGCCACCACCGGCGAGCAGGATTTTGGTATGCGCATCAAGACAATACGTCAGGCGCGCGAGCTGACGCTGGAGCAGGTTGCCGAGTTAAGCAGCGTGTCGATCTCCACGTTGTCGAAGATTGAAAAAGGCCAGGTTTCAGCGTCGTTCGATACCATCGCTAAGATCGCCAGCGCCTTTGATTACTCGCTGGCCGAGCTGTTTGCCGAGGAATTGCCCAATCAACCCTTAACCAGCGGCGCGATGCAGGGACGACGCACTTACACGCTGGCAGGTAAAGGCATTGCGTTTACCAATCCGTGGTTTCGCTATGAAGTGCACGCCGCCGAATTGCTGGTGAAGGGCATGATTCCGGTGGTGATGGATATCGAAACTCAGCAGCTGCCGCCACCTGAAGCCTGGTCGCAGCATGCGGGTGAAGAGTTTATCTACGTGCTGAGCGGTGAGGTGATGCTGCATACGCAACTCTATGCGCCGCTGCGTCTGGCGAAAGGCGACAGCGCCTATATCGACAGCACCATGCGCCATACTTTTGTGCGTCTGAGCGACGGGGCCGCCAGTTTGATTTCCATCTGCCAGACGGAAAAGCTGGATATCGAGGATTTAGCGGGATTTTCGTAGGGTCGCCATTTATGGTGACCGGAAAACACCGTGACTGGCGTTTTCCAGTTTCGTGCGTACATTGAGAGGGTCGCCATAAATGGCGACCCTACAATGGTTTGGCGGGATTTTCGTAGGGTCGCCATTTATGGTGACCGAAAATCACCATGACTGGTGTTTTCCAGTTTCGTGCGTACATTGAGAGGGTCGCCATTAATGGCGACCCTACAATGGTTTGGCGGGATTTTCGTAGGGTCGCCGTTTATGGTGACCGAAAAATACCGTGGCTGGCATTTTCCAGTTTCGAGCGTACATTGAGAGGGTCGCCATTAATGGCGGCCCTACGATTTAAAAAGGAGCTTTTAACATGGCAGCAAAGGAACACCATTATCAGGTCACGGTGCGCTGGACCGGCAACCGTGGCAAAGGCACCGCATCTTACACCGCTTATGACCGCAATGCGGAGCTGATTGCCGCTGGCAAAGAGACGGTAGCGCTGAGCGCCGATCCCGCTTTTCGCGGTGATGCGGCGCGCTGGAATCCAGAAGAGTTACTGCTGGCTTCAGCCTCGGCTTGCCACAAATTGTGGTATTTGCACCTCTGTTCTGACGCCGGAATTGTGGTGGAAGCCTATGAAGATGCGGCGGAAGGAACAATGATTGAGGGCACGCGTGGCCGGTTTACCAACATCACGTTAAAACCGCGTATTGAATTGCGCGATCCGGCAGATGCGGAACGCGCACGTGAGTTACATCATCAGGCACATGAAGCCTGTTTCATCGCTAACTCGCTTAACTTCCCGGTGAACTGCGAACCCGAATTCGTGTGATTCAGGCCGCGCCGGCCAGTGACGGTTGCCACAAGCGCACGCCGTTGCGTCCGGCGCGTTTCACCTCATACAGCGCTTCATCGGCATGCCGCAACCAGTGACGAATCGACTCCGCATTTGCTGCCGATGCAATACCAATACTCACCGAACAACGAAACTCTGCCGACGCCGGTAAGCGCACCTGGGCGATCTTTTCCTGCAAACGTTGGGCCAGCGCCACCACCGATTCATCGCTGGCATGATGCACAATTACGCCCAGCTCATCGCCGCCAAAACGCGCCGGAATATCCTGCAATCCCACATGATTTCGCAGCAACGCCGAGATTTCTGCCAGCAGGAAATCCCCCGCTTCATGGCCCCAGGTATCGTTTACCGTTTTGAAATAATCGAGATCCATCAGCAGCAAATAACCGGCGCTGTCACCACGACGCGTGCTGAGAAATTCGCTCTCCAAACGGCGTTCAAACAGGCGACGATTGGGGATTTCCAGGCCGGGATCCATCAGCGCAATGCGCTCCAGCTCGCGGTTACGCTTGCGCAATTGCCAGGTGAGATTGTAGGACGTGACGCTGAGCACCAGCATGTAGCAAGTCGCGAGCGGCAAGGTCAGCCAAACGGTTTGTGTGCTGAACGTCAGGTTTACGCCAGCGCCATCCATTAGCCATACCATGACAAAACCGCAGAGAAATGCCTGCATCGCTGCGATCAGCTGCGCGGCACCGCCGGCGGCATAACGATCTGAGGCCAGCACCGCCATGATGACAAACGAAGGCAGCGGACTCAGCGCCATCAGCGCCACCCAAATGCCACCAAAGGCGGCGTCGAGGGTTAAATTATGCCGTTCGGTGGTGGTGGAATCTTCGGCCCGCAACGCGCGATGATACGCCAGCCACGGCCAGAGAAACGCATTCACAAATAACAGGGCGCTAAACGCCACGCCACGATCCATCTCCATCAGTACCGAGAGGATCGGGAAAAAACATAAAATCGTGCCGAGCTGACGCATGATAAACATGCGACGGACGAAGCGTTGGGAACGCCGCTTCAAGTGACTATCGTCAGGTGAGTAGTAGTTCATGCACGGGAAGTATCAGGACGACAAGAATTGCAGTTTAACGGGAAAAGTTATCAGTGGAGCGGAATATTTTGAGAATATTTACCTTGCACTTCTGCAACCGCACAAAAAAGTCGCGTGTAGCTCAAAAGAGAAACAGTGGAAGTCAATCTGACCGACTTCCACTGTAATTTTAGCGTACAGCACCCTGCAAGCGGAATTGCGCCACCAATCGTTCCAGCATCAGCGCCTGCTCTTCCAGCGAATTCGCTGAGTGCGAAGAGGCGCTAACCAGCGTGGCGTTCTGCTGCGTGGTGGTATCCAGCTCGCCCACCGCACGAGCAATTTGCTCAATGCCACGGCTTTGCTCATCCGATGCTGCTGAAATCTCTTCCATGATTTCATTCACGCGCGCAATGCTGCCGAGGATTTGATCCATGGTTTCACCGGCGCGCGCCACCTGCTGGTGACCATTGCTGATGCGTCCCACCGATTCACTGATCAACCGTTCGATGTCTTTTGCCGCACCGGCACTGCGCTGCGCCAGATTGCGCACTTCGCTGGCGACCACGGCGAAACCACGTCCCTGCTCACCGGCACGCGCCGCTTCCACCGCCGCGTTCAGCGCGAGGATATTAGTCTGGAAGGCGATGCTGTTAATCACGGCAGTGATATCGGCGATCTTTTTCGAGCTGTCAGAAATTTCGCCCATGGTGTTCACCACATCACGCACCGCGATGCCGCCTTTGTTGGCGTTGTGTGACGCTTCCGCCGCAATCTGACTTGCCTGACGTGCATTGGCGGCGTTGTTTTTCACCGTGGCGGTGAGCTGTTCCATGCTGGCAGCGGTTTCCACCACCGCCGCCGCTTGTTGTTCGGTGCGCGATGACAAATCGAGGTTGCCCTGATTAATCGCGCTGGCCGCCTGTGACACACTGCTAACGCTGCTCAGCACATCGCCGATCATGCTGCGCAGCCGTTCGTTCATGCGTCCCATCGCCGACGTCAGCTTGCCGAGTTCATCATGGCGATCGGTGGCAAATTGCGAACTGAGATCGCCGTTGGCGATGCGCTCTGCCAGTTCCAGGTTATGGAATACCGGACGCGTGATTTGACGAATGATGTACCACGCCACCAGCACGCCGAACAGGATCGCCAGACCACCAATCAGCAGTGAGATTGCCGCCGATCCATTGGCCAGTTCATCGTTGCGCGCTTTGACGATGGTAATGATCTGTTTAATCGCCGCACTGCTTTTATCGCCCGCCACTTTGACGGTATCTTCCGCCGCACGCAGCTGACCATAGGCATCCGCCGCTTGCAGGCTGAGGCTTTTGAATTTCTCAGTGTCCTGCCACAGCGAGGTAAATTCGCCCTGCTGTTCCGGCGGTAACTGCGCCAGCAGCCCTTTCATGCCCTGATCGGCCTGCTGGAAATGGTTCTCCAGTGTTTTACGCAGCGCATCGCTAACGTTAAAACGCAGCGCCCATGCTTCTTCACGCACATTGCTAATGGCGAAAAGCTGTTCGTAGATTTGGTTGGTGAGTTCAGGATTAGTAACCGGAGTGCGAATCAGTTGGGTGTAGCGCGAGGTCATGTCTTGCTGGCTTAAGGCATCAAGCTGCGCGCGCAGGCTATTGAGTTGCTGCGTGGCTTGCGTCATGGCGCCAATGCTGTTCTGGAAACTGGCGAGGTGCGTTCCCAGTTCATCCACCCGCGCTCTGGCGCCATCCGACCATGAAAGTTGTTTCGCTTCGCTGGTAAGCTGCTGCGCATGCGTTACGTAGTTCGCCATCACCTGGCCGGATTTATCATCGCCATACAGATATTTGAGGCGGTTAATTTTGGCCTGGAACACCTCAATGTTGATGTCATAAATCAGATTAGTTTTCTGATAGATGTCATGAATAGCGTTGAAGCGCTGCACGCTCAATCCGGTTGCCAGTGCCACTAACAACAGCACGATGCCGAATCCTGCCGACAGTTTACGCGTGATGCGCACATTACGTAATCGGGATACCAGCCCCATGTTCCCTGCTCCTGCGATTGTTGTTTTTGTAAAGTTTGTAAGGGAGTTATCGGAGCGGTGCGGGAAATGTTTATTCAGGATTGTGCAAAAAGTGATTGCAGGATGTGACGCGCAACCGGAAATGTTGTCGTGATGTGCACGATAAATTGTCAGGTTTGACAGGCGGCAGCAACATCGTTGATCACTTGTCGCAACCATTGATGAGCTGGATTTTCCTGAGTGCGACGATGCCACAATAAATGAAAGGTTATGGTTGGCAGTTCAATGGGTGGCGTGAACACGTTGATAAGCGTTTGATTTGCTGTGTGAGTTGCCACACGACTTAGCACGGTGGCGATAAAATCGGTGCCAGGTAACAACGCCGGTACAGAAAACATCGTGGGTAACGTCAAGCCGATATCGCGTACCAGGTTATGTTCACGCAACTTTTGATCCACCAATCCATAATGATTGCCTTCCGGCGACACCAGAATATGACGCATCGCGACAAAAGATTTCAGGTCGATTCCTTTTTCTGCGACGTCATGGTGGCGTCCAATCATAGTGACAAAATCATCGGTTAATAACGGATGAGAAAGTATCCGGTTTTCAGCCTTGGTCGGGGGCACGCCAATCGCTATATCAATTTTCCCGGCATCTAATAAGGGCACCGTTTCATCACGATCGGTAAAATAGCGCACGTGAATACTGCAATTCGGCGCTAATAAAGCCAGTTTCTGCGTTAAAGAAGGCAAAAGTACATGGAGTGGATATTCCGTCAATCCCAAGGTAAAACTACGCGCTTGAGTAACTGGATCGAAAATGTGAGTTGGATTCATCAGGTTTCTCACCTGCCCTAACGCTTCAGCAACCGGCACGGCGATCTCTTGTGCTTTGGCTGTCGGCAGCAAGCCTTCGGCACTACGAATAAACAGCGGATCGTTAAATACGCGCCGTAAGCGAGATAATGCTGCACTCATCGCCGGTTGGCTTACGCCCGCAATGGCGGCGGCTTTAGTGACATTACGTTCCAGCATCAACGCATTAAACGCCACCAGCAGGTTGAGGTCGAATCCATCAAAATTCATATTTTATATAATGCTGTATATTAACCATTTGTTGGATTGATAGTGACATATTCAGGAATACTGCTCAAGCCGGTTAGACACACCCTTAAACTTGATGCAAAGGAACCCCTATGAATGTCACAACCGAATTAAACCAACGCCTTAAAGCAGAGCGTGAAGCGGTAGAAATGCTGTATCGCGCCTTTAGTGATAAAAACCCTGATTTACTGGATTTAGCCGTAACTAAAGATTGGAATGACATTCCTTTAGGCCCGGGACAAGGTCCGGGACCCGAAGGCTTTAAACCGTTGCTGGTGGGTTTTATTAAAGCGTTTCCTGATATCAACATCACCGTGCACGATATGGTGCAAGAGCCGGGGAAAATCGCGGTTCGCGCCGAAATCACCGGCACGCATCACGGCGAGTTTATGGGGATTGCGCCAACCGGACGCGGCATAAGCGTGCGTCTTCATGAATTTCATCTACTGGATGGTGAACGCGTTACCACAACCTGGCATATGGAAGATTGGCTCGCAATGTTCCAGCAGTTGGGCCAGTTTCCGCCGGCTTAACACTATGGCTTCTCCGTACTGAATTAACCCCTAATCTGCCCCAGTTTATATATAAAATTTTAACTGTGATTACAGGTCGCCATAGCCAACTTATTTGCCTGATTAACCAAACCACAGCAGCAGGGCCGGAATTTACGGGGGAAATCATTAAAGTATGTTGTAACTATGTCGTGTAACATTGGGGCAGCGGCGAATTTCAATCCATAATGACGGGTAAAGTTCAGCGTCATCAGCATCTTATCGCGCCAGGCTCAGGCGATTTCAGGGTGAAATCGCCTGCAACAATGTGCAGGCGAATAACGTTTACCAGCGCGTCGCTTGCATATCGATAACGAAGCGATACTTCACATCGCCCTTCAACATGCGTGCGAACGCAGTTTCGATAGCTTCGCCGCCAATTAACTCAATGTCAGCAGTGATATTGTGCTGGCCGCAGAAATCCAGCATTTCCTGGGTTTCCTGAATACTACCAATCGATGAGCCGCTGATGCTCAAACGACGATTCACCATCGGCGTGACGTTTGGAGACTGGTGCGGCTGCTCGGGAATGCCGACCAGCACTAAACGACCGTTGGTTTTCAGCGTGGCAAGGTAAGGATCGAGATCGTGCGGCGCTGAGACGCAATCCACGATGAAATCGAGTGAAGTTTGTGCCGCCGCCATCTGCTCCGCATCACGTGAAACCACTACGCGCGCAGCACCCAAACGCAGCGCATCTTCACCTTTGGCCGGTGAAGTGGTGAACAGCGTGACTTCCGCGCCCATTGCACTCGCCAGTTTAACCGCCATATGACCCAATCCACCCAAGCCGACCACGCCAACTTTATCACCGGCTTTCACGTTAAAGTGACGCAGCGGCGACCACACAGTGACGCCCGCACACAACAGCGGCGCAACGCCCGCTAACGGTAAGGTTTGGGGTACGGACACCACGAAGTGCTGATCGACCACGACATTTTGTGCGTAGCCGCCCCACGTGCTGTCGCCAGTGTATTTATCGATGCCGTTGTAAGTTGCAACAAAGCCGGATTCACAATATTGCTCTTCTTTATGCTGGCAGAAATGGCATTCGCGGCAGGAATCGACCATCACGCCCACGCCCACGACATCGCCCGCTTTGAAATGGGTTACGTCCGCGCCGGTTTCCACCACGCGTCCGACGATTTCATGTCCTGGCACCAGCGGATAGCGGCTGACCGCCCATTCGTTACGTGCCATATGCAGATCCGAATGGCACACGCCGCAGTACAAAATTTCAATTTTGACATCCTGCAGCTGCAGCGGGCGCAGTGCAATCTGGCTGGAAGAGAGCGGTTTAGCCGCGTCGTGCGCGACTAATGCATTGATTTTCATAGTGCCTCCGTAATGAACTGGCTTTAGCTAGCTGAAGGCGGCAGACTATAGTGAACATGGTGCGAAATTGATAGTAGTTACCATTTGGTAACCATACAGGAGGCGCAAACGATGCCCGCAATTATTGACGGTAAGCTGTTTTTTTATGCGGATTCGCCGCCGCGGCGGCTAATGGATCTGTTTTCAGTGAAATGGAGCAGCATGGTTCTGCACGCGCTGTATCACTGGCCGAACTATCGCGCACGCACCGGCGAGTTGCGGCGCAGCCTGCAGGGAATTTCGAAGAAGATGCTGTTTCAAACGCTGAAAGAGCTGGAACAGCGCGGGCTGATTGCCCGTCACGTTTATGATGTGGTGCCGCCGAAAGTCGATTACCGCTTAACGCCGCTCGGCATGACGTTCGCGGCACCGATTGAGCAGATGTATCAATGGGGGCTGGAGAATCAGGCGGCGCTGGATGAGATGGAAGCCCACTATCGCGCCGCTACGGACACGCCATCATCCGCGCTACACAATCCCGATCGTGCTGCTGACGCGGATTAAATACCACCAGACTTAAACCCGGTTTGCCTTCAACCGCGAAGGTGCTGTATTCCAGCTCGAGCACACCTTCGTCGGGCAGCCACAGCTGTTTGATGCCTTCGCCATGCTGGCTCACTTCCTGCGATTGCCACAGCTGGCGGAAGGTGTCGCTCATCTCGCACAGCTCTTCTACCAACGCGCGCACATGCTTGCTGGCGCCGGTTCGCGCCACGTCCGCGCGGAAGTTGGCCACCATGCCGCGTGTCACTTTATACCAGTCCGGGAGGCGCTCCTTCATCTCCTCGTTACGGAACATCATCAGCAGGATATTGCGCTGGGCGGGCGGCAGCTCGGCGTAATCAACAAACACTTTGGTCGCCGCGCGGTTCCACGCCACCACTTGCCACTCTGCGGTTTTCACCAGCGCTGGCGTGTTCTCCATGCTATCGAGTACGCGCTGTAGCGATGGCGAAACATCCACACCCGCTTGCCATGTCACGCCCGGCAGACGATTTTGCGCCAGCAAAAACAGGTGATCGCGCTCGGCAGCGCTCAGCTCCAATGCGCGAGCTAAACGTTCCAGCACTTCTTCCGAAGGCGCGCCGCCTCTGCCCTGCTCCAGCCACGTATACCATGTGGTGCTAACGCACGCGCGCACCGCCACTTCTTCCCGGCGCAGGCCCGGTGTGCGGCGGCGCAGCAAGGTGTAGCCGAGTTTCGCCGCATCAAGCCGCTGGCGGCGTTCGCGCAGATAGTTGCCGAGCACGTTGTCATCTTGCTGAGTCATGCCTTTATCCTGTTAGTGCGTATACCTGTATAAGCTCACGACTTTTCGCCGCGTCGCAGACTTTTATGATAGTGCTTCAACTTTGAAAAAGTGGAGCACCAATATGCGAATTTTTGTGACCGGGGCGAGCGGCTTTATCGGTTCCGCCATTGTGAAAAAACTGCAGGCACGCGGTTATCAGGTGCAAGGTCTGGCGCGCAGCGAGGCTTCCGCAGAAAAATTGCAGCAGCAAGGTGTGCAGGTTATTCGCGGCGATCTTGAAGATCTCGTCGGTCTGCGCAAGGCCGTTGAACAGAGCGACGGCGTGATCCACGCCGGATATATCCACGATTTCAGCCGCATGGACCATGCTGCCGACGTCGATCAGCGCGCGATTCTGGCGATGGGTGAAGTATTGGCAGGTTCAGATCGTCCGCTGATTGTCACCACCGGCACCGCGTTAGTGTCGCCGGGACGTCTCGCCACCGAACAAATCAGACCGACAGCGGGCGCGCATCCACGTTCCAATTCTAACGTCGCCGCGCTGGCGTTGGCCGACAGCGGCGTGCGCGTGGCGCTGGTGCGCTTACCGCCAACCGTGCATGGCGCGGGCGATCATGGATTTATTCCGATGATCATCAACATGGCGAAGGAGAAAGGTGCGGCGGTATATGTCGGCGACGGCGAGAATCGCTGGCCTGCGGTCCATCGCGATGATGCGGCTGAACTGTTTTGCCTGGCGGCCGAAAAGGCTGAGCCGGGTGCGATTCTGCATGCGGTGCAGGAAGAAGGTGTACCGTTCCGTCAGATTGCCGAAACTATCGGCGCCGGATTAGCGCTGCCGGTAAAAAGCCTGACGCTGGAAGAAGCCAAAGAGTGGTTAGGCTGGATGGCGTTCTTCGCGTCTACCGATAATCCGTCCTCCAGCGCGTGGACGCGTGAGACGTTTAACTGGCAGCCGCGTGGGCCGGGATTACTGCAGGATATGCGTGAAAGCGGATATTTTGCATAAAATGTATAATTATTTGCAGCGCACCGTGATTGGTGCGCTTATTTCTACTTTCATCGCATACAGATTCAAATAACACATTGGGATATAGAGTTAAAAGAAAAGAACTGGGACACTAACATTCATGTTCTTTTTATGGATTAGATAATCATCAGGGATGTTGTAGCGCTCATTGTCATTCCCGGGCTGAAGTTCTTGCATCACATAATTTTCAACTGCTTGCTTATACGTTGCATTATCCTCAATACTCTCAAGCTCCTCTATTTCTTGTACAAGAATATTCAAACCAATCAAACACTTCTCCAAATTCAGCAGCACCTTTCCAGTATGATTGGAAATGCTAATTCCATGCCCGCGACGTTTAAGCCAGGAAAATAATAGTACACCAGTTGCAGCATCAAAGTTACTCGTCGCATCGTGTTGTGCAGGATAACGAGCTAATCTTTCGAATAAAATGAAATCAGTTACTTCTCGCCACCATGTATAATGATGCTTTTGCACTCTGAGAATGGTTAGACAATCAACTTTAATTTCTTCCAAAACACCAACCCAAAAATTCATTTTGACTTGAATGTTTTTATTAAACGGACGAGGTCCGCAGTGATGATAATAGTCGTGTAAGTATCCCCATACCGTGCGCGCTGCGTAGCAATTCTCAGCGCTTAACAATTGTGATGTTTGCCCTTGAAAATCAAATAAAGATCCTACTCTACGCAATGTGTCTTTTTGGTAGATAGCATGGAATTTATTAAAAAAGAACATCGCAAAGTGTTGTTTATCGACCTTATTTCTTGTTTTAACATTTTCCGGAAAGAAAACTAAACAATGCCCTACGCTGAAACCTGAAGACGAAGCAATGAGTTGCATAGTTTGGCTGACATTTTGTGGATGTGGTAAATCAGCCATAATCGGTAACAAGACATCGGGTTCTTTTCGTTGCGCAAAAAAGCATTCCAGCCAATAACCTTTTTCTTTATGACTATTAGGCGTAATGATTGAAGCCAGGTAAAAAGTTTGACCGCCATCTATAGGAGGAACATAACTCTCTAATGACCGTTTAAAACAGGGTGCATTATTTAGCCCAATTCTTTTCCATTCACCAAAATCTTTATTCAATTGTACGGCATAATCGGATTGTTTTAGAGCATCCAATATCTCAGCAGACAAAGCAGTGATTTCATCTAACAAATACTCAGCTTTATCTAAACTACGTGCTATCGCGCCAGTAGCATTTTGAAATTTATTGAACTCATGTATACGAGGACACAATTCAGTAATAACTTTATTCCTAATCCATTCCATAATGATACTCCTTAGTCTCGATGACCATGGATCGTGAAACACATTGGTATCTCACCAAAGTCTTGCATGATCTTTAAATTATTATCTTGTGCAGCCTTTAACGTTGTAATACATGCGGTAACGTTTCCACTAATACACTCCAGCGCCGCCTGTACATTACTTGATACAAAACGAACATCCTGACTGTATGTATACGCAAGATGGGATGGCGCAGGATGACAAGCTATTGTGAGTTCTTCCATATTTGACGAACTACTATGATTTTTTGCCAATACCATATTCCACGTTGGCATTACAAAACTATCCTGAATCTCTAAAAAGTCCAAGTTCTCAAATACAATTTTATGTAAGTTTGGATAGACGGCACATCCTAATAATAGATCATGTGTATTCTTCCTGACTTCAATGAGAGCATCCTCAAGTGTTGAATAAAGCTCAACATCACCATCGACCTTCTTACTTTCCAGCCAAAGATAACCTGCTTTTTCACAATTGGTTCCTTTTGGCCCCAAAGTGTGAATTTTGATTTTACGATTCATACCACCCTCCATAATCACAGAATCTATAGATATTTTATTTTTAGACTTTTTTGCAAATCATAATAAAAAGCTTCACAAGCTGCATGATCCGTATGACGCGTTAAAATAAATCCTGGATAACCTGAAAAATGAGGGTATGGAAGAACTTTATGCCCAGCATCCATAAATTCAAAAACGTATTGCACCTCAGGTTTTTCACGGAGATTAGCTAACCCATCAATCTCGATAAATATTCCACTTCCTTGCACAGGAATAATATAATTTCCGGCAGTAAATATCGACTTAGCCATTAACTCCAATTTTATAGGAATCTCCATGCCAAACGCCTGGCAAATAACCAATTGGAGAAAGTTTATATCCGTGCTCGCTTTCACAATATAATGTGATATTCCGGACCCACCCACGCGTGGTGCGACTTCAATAACAAAAGGCTTTTGCTTATGGTCAATACGTAGTTCAACATGTGCGGGTCCCTCACTAATTCCCAAGGCCTTAAGTGCACGTCTGACTTCATCTGCAATTTCGTCTCGCAGTTTTTCATCAATATTAGCAGGTGCAATATAAACTCCCTCTTCAAAGTAGGGACCTTTGCTATTACCTTTGTCACCGATTGAAAGCACCGTCACTTCACCACAATGAGAAAATGTTTCAATAGCAAACTCTGGTCCATCAATAAATGACTCGAGTAGAACACCTCCCTTGTCATAGATAAAATTTTTCAATTGCGTGTTATTAATTTCCCATACTTTATCTATAGCACTTTTCAATTCATCATGGTTATTAGCTCTGGTAACTCCCTGACTGGAGAAGCCATTAGTAGGCTTGACGACAAGCGGAAATTTAATTTGTTCAACATTTGGATATTCTCCTTCTTTTAGCTCGATATAGGATGGTGTATTTAGGCCATTATCATGCAGAACGCGCCGCGTCATGTTTTTATTTCTACACTGCTCAACCACGTATTCTGGTAAGAAAGGTAATCCTAACTGGTGAGCAATTTTAGCTGCGAAGTCTAACGCCGGTTCAAACAGTGTTAAAACACCATCGATTGGATGTTCTCTATTTGCTAGCATTACTTTATTTATTGCCTCTTCTTCATCGTCGAACAATGGCAAAGCAATGCTTCTGACTACAGCGGGAAGCACGGGCGGCGGCGGCTCATTTTCGTTATAAAAAAACGTAATCTCAACGCCCATCGCTTGAGCTTCATCAAAGACAAATGGCAGTTTTCTATTCTGACAAATTATGGCCAGGTTTTTCTTCTGAGTTGACATTGAGGGTTTCCTTTTTACGTTGTGGTAAGATTATTAACATTACTCCGAGGACAACTACTGCCGTACCTATAATTACCGCTATCGTAATTTCTTCATCAAGAATGACGAAGCCCATATACAACGCAATAACTGGAGAAATGAATAAATGCGATGTTGCTTTAGAAATATGCCAATGTTTAAGCAGAGTTATATTAAGCGTAAAGCCTAACACTGATCCTATTACTGCTAAATAAAGAAGAGCACCTAAACTCTCCCCATTAAAAAAACGGTTGCCACTTTCGATCATTAAGCTTGTAATCAAGAGAAAAAAACTGCCACTAAGCATGGAGAGTGCAACAAAACTAAGAAGAGGAAGCGTTTTAATATGCTTTTGTATTTTTAGCGTTATAGCGGCTGAACTGCCCATGGCGCCTAACACTGCTAACATAGCAATAAAACTTTTTTCATTATCTTGTAAGGATATCCCTTCACCAAAAACCACACAGATACCCATGATGGCGCATACAACGCCTATCAATTGCCTACAAGTTGCAGGCTTGCCGCGTAAGAAATGGTTTAGAAGCAGTGCATATACACTAATACCAGAAGCTAAAACTGCCACCAATCCACTAGGTATATATGTTGATGACCAGTAAACGGTTCCAAAAGGTATGGAGAAGTAAAACAGACCGTTCGCCAAAGCTAGAATGGAAACAGAGTAATTAATGAATAGCTTCTTCCTCAACAACAAATAAATCATGATAATGACACTTGCAATTAAAAACCGCATTCCGGCTGACCACAATGGAAGACTGTTATTTAATCCAAGCTTTTGTAATGCCCACGTTGTGCCTCCAATCGAACAAAGCATTATAAAAAACAAATAAACGCGAACTCTCGTTAAAAAGTTAAAAATGGATGACATAATTTGAGCGCTCCCTGCGCTATATATTAATGCGTTAAATTTAAAACCTCATTATTTTAATGCTTGAATTATTAGCGGCAACCGAATCCTTAAGCCCAGCTTATCAGAGCATAATGAAAACTCTAGCCATAATTCAATCACTACCTAATAAAAAGAAAAAACACTTGAATTACCAATCCCGCAGCGAACATTAAATTGACTTATAAATATAGCTTGTTATTTTCAGCTGCATTTTATTCCAAAGGCAGTGTAATGATTTAAAGCAAGGGAAATTTCCCACATCAATATAAGACACGTGAAATTATCGCAAGATAGGCTGAATTTAAAACATCGTCCAAACCATTGCATTACAATGATTTTATTTCACCAATGAAATTTAGTGTGAATGTAAAAAATACATATATGTCTTACTAAAAGAAATGATTAGATTCTAACGCTGCCCACGTTCTTAAAATTAGGCGCAAATGCCGTCATAAGAATTCCATAATTTATTATGTGACGGGTATTAGTAAGAGATATGAGTTAGCAGCTGACATTCAGAGTGAGCGTCATTGCCTGCAATGACGCTCCGCATCAATAACATCAACCAAACGGCACTTCGCGCGCCAGAATGCGGGCGATCACGTTAAGTGCGCCTTCGTCATTGTTGCTTTCGGTTCTGTAACGCGACACCGCGCTGACTGGCGCTGCGGCGTTCGCCATTGAGAAGCTGTAGCACGCCTGACGCAGCATTTCGATGTCGTTGGCGCTGTCGCCTACCGCCACCACTTCACAATCATCGATGCCCCATTTTTCCTGTAGCAGCGCGATGCCGTGCGCTTTGTGGCAGCCGGGAATGATCAAATCAACAAAACCAAAACCGCTGGATACAGGATGCATAATGTTTTCAATTGCGCCCAGCTCAGCGTGCAAACGTTCCATCAAGGCATCAACCCCTTCGTGCGCCAGATTCAGCGAGAACTTAAAGATGGTGTCGTCGATATCGTAAAGATTGTCGCGCTTTTCCAGACGATGATAATGATTCGCCAGCATGGCAATCACTTCGTCGGACATTGACGTGTGCACGTACGCTCCATTGCGGCCACAAACCACGGTGCTAATGTCCGGTTCTTTGGCGAGAATATCGAGGATTTGATGCACGCGTTCCTGCGCCAGTTCACCGCAAAAGATCTCTTCATTGCTATCAGAAACCCAGGCGCCGTTTTCCGCGACAAAAGCGATCTCATCTTTGATGTCAGGAAAGTAGCGCAGCAACTGATAATACTGATTGCCGCTGGCGACCACGAAACGAATGCCCTTCTCTTTCAACAACGCATACTGACGCGCAAAGCGCTGCGCGTTGTACTGTTTGTTGTCATCGAGAAAAGTGCCATCCATATCCACCGCAATCATCTTCACTGCCATTTTGCTCTCCCGTTTGCTTATTCGGCTCTATAAAGGTTTTGTTAAGCTTACTCGCGGTGTGGATTATTGAGAATGTGAATAATGAGTTTGTTAACCGCTTTCAGAGATTTCCAGTCCATCTTTTACTGTAAATCGGCGCCTTTTTCCCTGATCCAGGCACAAAACATCTCCGCCATCTCCTGGGCGTAAGCCTGAATCTCCTCTGGTGTGCGCGGCGATTCGGAAAAGTGTTTCCCAACATTGCCCAGCGTACTGTTCAATAAATCTGCGGCGCGCGCCCGTTCGGTCTCCTCTGACTGCGGTAATACTTCACGCAGAAAATCACTGATGACGTTTTCACCTGCCGCGCGCGCTTCCTGCACTTCCGGCGCATCACGATACAGAGGCGCGGCGTCATTCAGCGCGGTGCGCATCGCCGCTTCTTCGCATTCGGAATGTAAAAACGCCAGCGTGAGATCGTGGAGTCGCTGACGCGGTGTGTTGGCGGTATTACGCAGAATCGCGCCTAACAAATTGCCGGTGCGCTGCCATTCCTCGCTTTGCAATCTGAAAAGAATAGCCGCCTTATTGGGAAAATATTGATACAGCGATCCAATACTCACGCCGGCGCGTTCCGCCACCCGCGCCGTGGTGAAACGGGCGGCCCCTTCCAGTTCCAAAACCTGAGTAGCCGCTTGCAAAATGGCGGAAACCAGCTCGCTGGAGCGTGCCTGCTTGGGTCTTTTTCGCTCTGAAATCTTAGTGTTACGTGGCTCAGCCATCATCATCCCCTGAACACGAATAGTGAAATGCGAATAATTCATCGTATTCTGTTGGCACAGCAAAATCCACTTGGTATGCCCGGAGAACAACATGAATACCTTAACTTCTGCGCCACTGGCGCCGCTGCTGAATTACCTGTTTGAGCTGGCCGATAATATGGCGCATCCAACCAACGATGCATTCAGAACCATGTCTGACGCCGAACAACATCGCCTGCTGCACAGTAAAACCGATTACCTGGAACTTTACGGACATTTGAAGGAAGTCCCGCTGGCGGTATCACGTGAAACCGGCAAATTGCTGTATATGCTGGCGCGCAGCAGCCATGCCAAAACCATCGTTGAGTTTGGTACCTCGTTCGGTATTTCCACGCTGCATCTGGCGGCGGCGGTACGCGATAATGGCGGCGGCAACATCATCACCTGCGAATTTGAGCCGGGGAAAGTAGCATTAGCCCGAAACCATTTCGCCGATGCCGGCGTCAGCGATTTGATTGAGGTGCGCGTGGGCGATGCGTTGCAGACATTAAGCCGCGATCTCCCGGCCACCATCGATATGCTGGTGCTGGACGGCGCAAAAGCGATCTACCCGGAGATTGTGACGCTGGTGCAGCCGTTTTTGCGTCCCGGCGCGCTAATTGTTGCCGACGATGCCGATTTCAGCCCGGAATATCTGGAGCTGGTGCACAGCAGTAGAGGGTTTATGTCGCTGCCGTTTAATGATGGGGTTGAGGTTTCGATGTGGTTGGGAAAGGTGTAATTAAAAAAGGTCGCCATGAATGGCGACCCTACGATCAGTTAAACCATGGCTGGAAGGGATCGGGGAATTCTGCCCAATTATCGGGGCCGAGCGCCATTTCCTCATCGGTTAACAGCGCATGTTCCAGTTTGTTACGCAGCGCAGTTTCATCCATGTCGATGCCGATAAACACCAGTTCCTGACGCGCGTCGCCGGTACCGTCAACCCAGTTCTCTAAGATGTAGCCAAGGTTTTCCGCATCTTCTGGCCAGCGATCTTTAGGCACGCTGGCCCACCACATCCCGGCTAAACCCTGGCGCGACACGCCGCCCGCCTGCGACCATGAACCGGCATGACGCGGACGGCTGGCGAGCCAGAAGTAGCCTTTAGATCGCACCACGCCGCGCATCTCGTTTTCAATCAACTGGAAAAAACGCATCGGATGGAACGGGCGACGTGCGCGGAACACGAAGTTACGAATGCCGTACTCTTCCGTTTCTGGCGTGTGTTCGCCACGCAACTCCTGCAGCCAACCCGGCGCCTGTGCGGCGGCATCAAAATCAAACAAACCGGTGTTGAGCACCTGATCCAGCCCGACTTTGCCGAATTCAGAGGTAATGATGTTGGCGCGCGGATTGAGCGACGTCAGGATCGCCATTAATCGCGCTTTTTCCGTCTCATCAATCAGGTCGGTTTTGTTGAGGATCAGCACATCGCAGAACTCAATTTGATCGACCAGCAGATCCACCACCGTGCGCTCATCCTCCGCGCCCAACGATTCTCCGCGCGACTGAATGCTTTCGTTCGATTCATAGTCGCGCAGGAAGTTGAAGCCATCGACCACCGTCACCATGGTATCGAGCGCGGCGACTTCAGACAGACTTTGCCCCTCTTCATCGGCGAAGGTGAAGGTCTCCGCCACCGGCAGCGGTTCAGAAATACCGGTGGATTCGATCACCAGGTTATCGAAACGCCCATCTTTTGCCAGCCGATTCACCTCCAGCAGCAAATCTTCACGCAGCGTGCAGCAGATGCAGCCGTTGCTCATTTCCACCAGCTTTTCGTCGGTGCGCGACAGCTCTGCCCCGCCCTCGCGCACCAGCGCGGCATCGATATTCACTTCCGACATATCATTGACGATCACCGCCACGCGACGGCCTTCGCGGTTATTAAGAATATGATTGAGCAGCGTAGTTTTACCTGCGCCGAGAAAGCCGGAAAGCACGGTGACGGGAAGTTTTTTAAAACCATGCTGGTTTTGGGTTAATGCTGACATAGCAACTCCTCTGAATGACAACGTTCTCAAGGCGTATAGGCATACGCGCAGTGTTGGTTATGTTATAACATAACAATTAACGTTGTCATTGAGGAATGTTGATGGAGCGAATCGGTCGCCATAAATGGCGACCTTAGGGCGTAACAGAAAACCCGTTATTACTGATTGTTCGGGTAACTTAAATCAATCACGTTATCCGGCAACGTGGTGAAGTTTTTAACGATGCTACGGAAATCCGCGTTGGGCTTCAGATCGGCAAACTGTTGCGGATAGAGATCTTTCGCCAGAATTTCCATGCCGATGATGTTGTACGGATGGTTATAGAAGTGATGATACACGCCGTATACGCGGCCTTGCTTCACCGGCTCAATCTGCGCCAGGCCGGTGCGCTTCAGCAGCGTCTGGAAGGTGGCTTTCACTTCCTGCGGTTGCACGCCATAACCAAACGGCAGCACATTGGCGTTCGGACGCTTCGAACCGGTCATGATGTAAACATCCGGTTTCATGGCGATGATTTTCTCCAGCGCGACAAATCCGGCGTTGCCCGGCAACAGTTCAGAGCCGATATTTTTACCGCCCACCGCTTCCACCAATCCGCCCCAACCATTGTGGCTGTGCGTGAAGCAGCAGTTGTCGCTATTCCCGGCGATCGGTTCGATAAACACCGTTGGCTTATTTTTCACTTCTGCCACGCCCTGTGTAATGCGCGCGAATTTCTGCTGATAAAAATCGGTGTAAGCCTTGGCCTGGGTTTCGCGGTTCAGCACTTTACCGAGCAGTGTCACGCTCGGTGCAGTGTTCTGCGCCGGGTGCAGTTCGTAATCCACGAACACCACAGGAATATGCAGATTCTGCAACGTAGCGAGCACGCCCGATTGCTGAAGCGCCGGTTTGGCGCGCAATTGCGCAATCATCAAATCCGGTTTTTGCGCCAGCACGCTTTCAAGGTTGACCTGGCCCTGATCGTTAAAGCCCATATCAACGATTTTCGTCGCTTCCGGCCAGCGACCTTTCAGCAGATCCCAGGTTTGCGTGTCCTGCTTTTTGGGCAGATTGTTCCACGCCACCACGCGCTTAAACGGATCGTCGCGGTCCAGCAGCGCCAGCGTCAAAATGTCGCGGCCATCCTGCAGAATGATGTGCTGTGGCTCTTTACTGATGGTTTGTGTATTACCGTCCATATCGGTGACGGTCAGCGGATAAGTGGAGGCGGCAGCCGCCGTTGAAGCCAGTAATCCCATTGCCAAAAGCAGGCGCGTTTTCATCCCATAACTCCGTGGTAAAAAGAATAGTTATTATTATCAATTACCTTAACACAACCTTAAGTGGCGAGAATAAACGCCACTTCAATCAGGTGTAACGGAGTTTTACGAGGGCGCTGTCAGGTGAAATCAGACAGTTTTTGTCCTGAGGTGATCAGTTCCTGCAGCAACATCTGACGGCGTTCCTGCGGCGTATCGCGGCTGACCATAAAGCAGATTGCCGCCACGGCCTGGCCGCTACGCGAACGGATCGGCGCCGCCATGCAGCAGGTAAAGCTTTCAGATAAGCCTTCCGTCATGCAATAACCGAGTTTTCCGGCGTGATGAATTTCATCAAGAAACGCCTGCTTGTCGAGGATCTGGCCGCTGGCGAGGCGATAATCCTCCTCCGGGATCAGATCCAGAATCGCGCTATCCGACCAGTTACTCAGCAGCAAGCGGCCGGTCGCAGTCCAGGTAATTGGCACACGCACGCCGATATCCGAGGTAATTTTGAACGGATGCGCATTACTCTCAGAGAGCACCACGGTGTATTTATTGCCTTCCAGCATACAGAGCTGCACGGTTTCGCCGTGGCGCGCCACAATTTCCACCATCAATTGATGCGCCCGACGGATCAGATCGTTGTGCGCCATATAATCCGCACCGTAATAGTGCATCTCACGGCCAAAGAACACCGCGCCTTCGGCATCCAATTCTACCAAACCGGCTTCACTCAACAGGCTGACTAATTCATAGATGCTGGAACGCGGTGCGCCGGTTGCGTCGATCAACGCGCGCATCGACATCGGTTGGCGTGCGCTGTGCAACTGCCGAAAGATATCAATAACCCGGTCAACGCCGCGCGCCCGCGAGGTTTTTTCATCCGGCATAAACTCACTCCTTGGTGGCATGGCTATAAAAGGCATAGGCATTGAAAGAGAGGCATGATACACCGCGCACCAACATTTACCCATCCCGGATTAAATAAATATTAATCACCCGCCATTTATTACCACGATCAATTTTGGTGCCTCATTATGGCGCATCACGCTCACTGAGCCTTTATAAAAATACGATAGGGATCACACTCCAATTTAAATACGCACTCAACTTAAATTTATTTTGCGATCCGGACGACATCACAAAAAATTAAATAGCGGTGCACATATTGCAAAAGAAAATTTCCTGTGCAAATCTTGCCCTATCCAGTATTGCAGATAGCAGTCTGGTATATCAGACAACATAGTAAGCAGATTTTCGCTGCAACAGGAGCAGGAACGGATGACGATTAAACGTTATGGCGTCGAAGGCGGAACCGGCACCGGCGGGCAGAAACTGCCGTTTGCCCGCGCGGTGGAAGCCGATGGCTGGCTTTACATCTCCGGCCAAACGCCGATGCGCGACGGCGAAGTGGTGGAAGGTGGCATTATCGAACAGACCCAGCTGGCGTTCGAAAACTGTCTCACCATCATGCGTGAAGCCGGTTATCGCGTGGAAGATGTGGTACATGTCACGGCGGTATTAACCGACGCGCGTTATTTCAGTTCATTTAATAAAGTATTCAGTGAGATATTTAGCGGAAATCCACCGGCACGTATTTGTAGCGTGCAGGATTTAGTAGTCGACTGCAAAGTCGAAGTCGATATGAAATGCTTCCGCGCCGATCGTAAATAAATATTACGGTTAAAACAGGCTGGCGAATGTTTACTTTCTCCGCCCACACCAGGACAGCCTGTTATTAATTGATGCCTTTCTATTTTGCTGTGAAATAACGGTATTACACCGTTTCGTCAAAATTTTTAAAGAGAGCATAACAATGAAGACAACATCGCTAAAAGTGAGTCTCAACGCGCTAGCCGGCGCGCTGGTATTACTGACGCTGGCGGGCTGTACGCCAACCGAAGAGAAAAAAGAGGCGGGCGCCGCGCCGCAGTCAGCGCTGCAAACCGTATTGCAACGCGGCACGCTGCGCGTCGGTGATTGCCTGAGTTTCGCCCCGTTTGGGTTTTACGATAAAGACGGCAACCCGGATGGCTACGATGTTGATCTCGCTAAAGCGCTGGCTAAAGAGATGGGCGTGAAGCTGGAAATGGTCAACACCACCAGCGCCAACCGCATCCCTAACCTGCAAACCAATAAAGTGGATGTGGTGTTCTGTAACTTCACCCGTAATCTGGAACGCGCCAAAGAGATCGGCTTCACCAACCCGTATGTGGTAGCGAGTGAAGCGATGCTGGTGCGCAAAAATAGCGGCATCCAGTCAGCACACGATATGGGCGGCAAAACCATCGCCACGGTGAAAGGCTCAACCAACGGCGATGAAGTGCGCAATCTGGGCATTGACGTGAAAATTCAGGAGTACGACTCATCGCAGGCGGCCATCCTCGCGGTGAAACAGGGCCAGGCCGATGCGATGATCGAGGATAACAACTTCCTCGCCTATCAGGCCAAGCTCGACCCAACCTTAACCGTAACCAACGAAGCGCTGGTGCCGCTGGAATACAACGCCTTCGGTGTGAAACAGGGCGATCAGGTCTGGACCAACTACCTCAACGAATTCCTGTTTGAAATTAACGCCTCCGGCGAAAACGCCCAGCTGTATCAGAAATGGTTCGGCAACAAACCGCGTTATCCGCTGAATCCGCAATATTGATCCCCACGCGGCGCGGCAGCTGATGCTACGCCGCCCGAAGGAGCAGAACCATGAGTTATCAATGGCTAACCCTGTGGCGCTACGCCGACACTTTTCTTGACGCCGCATGGCTCACTTTGCAGGTGACGTTGCTGGCGTTTGCGCTGGCGGTGGCGCTCGGTTTGCTCTCGGCGCTGGCGAAAGCGTCGCCGCTGGCCCCGCTGCGCTGGATCAGTCACTGCTACGTTGAGTTCATCCGCAACACGCCGGTGCTGCTGCAGATCTTCATCATCTTCTTTGGTCTGCCGTCACTCGGCATCACCATGAGCGCCTTTACTGCGGGCGTGCTGGCGCTGGGGATTAACGTCGGTGCCTATCTGTCCGAAACCTTCCGCGCAGGGATTCAATCGGTGCCGAAAGGCCAGCTTGAAGCCGCATGGGTGCTGGGCATTCCACGTCGTCAGGTGTTTCTCACCGTGGTACTGCCGCAGGCGGCGCGCGCGGTGTGGCCCGCTATTATCAACAACCTGATTCAATTGCTGCTCGGCACATCGCTGCTGTCGGCGATTGCGCTGCCCGAACTGACCGGCACCGCCACGGTGATCAACGCGCGTACGCTGCTGTATATCCAGACCTTTAGCGTGGTGGCATTGGTGTATCTGGTGCTGAGCAACCTGTTCTCCTGGCTGGGTACGATTGCAGGACGGCGCATGTTCCACCCGCCGCTGGTGACCCCGATAAAAAAGTCCGCCTGGTGGTGGGCAAGAAAATGGCTGACTAATCCAGTGAAACGGGAGAACGCGCTATGAACGAGTTAATCATCAGTTCGTTACCGATTCTGCTAAAAGGGCTCGGTATCACGCTGCTGCTGTCGGTGGCTGCGATCATTGGCAGCACGCTGCTGGGCTTGTTGGCGGCGGTGTTGCGCACCAGCCGTTTGCCGGTCTTAAAGCAAATTGCGGTGATCTACACCGAGCTGTTTCGCGGCACGCCGGTGCTGATCACGCTGATGTTCATCTACTTCGGCGTGGCCTATTTTGGCTATGACATCAACCTGTTTGCCGCCGGTATTCTTGGTCTGAGCATCTATCAGGGCGCGTATATCGCCGAGGTGTTCCGCGCGGGTATTGAAGCGGTGCCGAAAGGTCAGTGGGAAGTGTCATGGATTTTGGGCCTGTCCAAACGCCAGACTTTTATGAGTGTGATCCTGCCACAAACGCGCGGCATCGTGCTGCCGCCGCTGGCGGGCCAGTATCTTTCCCTGATCAAAGACACCTCGATCGTCAGCATGATCGGCATGTCCGAACTGATGCATCAAGGCCAGGCGATTGTCGATCGCATCGGTCAGCCGGTCATCGTTTACGGCCTGGTCGCCCTGCTCTACTTCGCTGTCTGCTTCCCGCTTTCCCGTTGGGTTCAACATCATCAAACCAGGAGCCAAATTTCATGAGCAAATCCGCCATTACCTTAAGCCGGATAACCAAATCGTTTGGCGCAACCCAGGTGCTGAAAGAGATCAGCCTTGATGTTTCACCGGGTGAAGTGCTGGTGCTGATTGGCGCGTCCGGCTCCGGCAAAAGTACCGTGTTGCGCATCATGAGCGGACTGGAAGTGGCCGACGGCGGTGAAGTGTGGGTCAACGACGTGCCGCTGCACCAACGCAAACGCGCCAGTGAAATTTGCGGTCACGTTGGCATGGTGTTTCAGCAGTTCAACCTGTTCCCGCATAAAACCGCGCTCGGCAACGTGACGCTGGCGCTGATCAAAGCACAAAAGCTGTCGGAAGCCGAAGCCAATAAACGCGGCATGGCGGCGCTCACGCGCGTCGGACTGGCCGAGCGCGCGCATCACTATCCGGCGCAGCTTTCCGGTGGTCAGCAGCAGCGCGTGGCGATTGCCCGTGCGCTGGCGGTAGAACCAAAAATCATGTTCTTCGATGAAGCCACCTCAGCGCTGGATCCAGAACTGGTGGGCGAAGTAATGGAAGTGATGCGCAGCCTGGCGCGAGAAGGCATGACCATGGTGGTGGTGACGCACGAGATGGGCTTTGCGCGTAAAACCGCTGACCGCGTGGTGTTTATGGATCAGGGCGTGATTGCCGAACAAGGTTCGCCCGAGCAGATATTCGTCAACCCGCAGAACCCGCGCACTCAGCAGTTCTTATCGCGCGTACTTGAGCACTAACAGGAGGATCTATGTCGATTCGTTTTCCGCTGCAGGCGGATGGATTACTGGATGCGCAGCAAACCGCGCCACGTTTTAAATCGGTTGCGGGCGCCGGTGATGCACCGCTGGCTATTGGCACTGCGGTGCTCAGCAGCGATCAGGTGTTTTCGCCGCTGATGATCATGAAGCAGTCGGCGCTGGAGAATAACCTGCGCCAGCTGGCGGACTTCTGCCGCGAAAATGGCGTGATGCTCGCCGCGCACGGGAAAACCTCGATGTCCCCCGCCATTCTGCGCCGCGCGATTACCGAAGGCGGCGCGTGGGGTTTGGGTGCCGCTACGCCTGCGCAGGTTCGCGCGCTGCGCCAGTTCGGCATCCGCAATGTGTTTCTCGCCAATGAACTGGTCGATCCGGCGGGCATTCGCTGGATTGCGCAGTGGCAACGGCAGCATCCCGATCACGGCTTCCTGTGTTACGTCGATTCGCTGCAAGGCGTGAACCTTTTGGCGCAGAACCTCGGCGACAGCCAGATTTCGGTGCTGCTGGAGATGTCAGTAAGCGGCGGCCGCACTGGCTGTCGTTCTCAGCAGGACGCAGTGGCGATTGCCGAAGCGATCGCCGCCTGCCCCGCGCTCAAGCTGGTGGGCGTTGCCGGTTATGAGGGCGCGCTGGGCGCAAACCGTGATGAAAGCGGCATTCAGCGTGTGAAAGATTACTGCCAGCTGATGATCGCTACCGCTGAATTGCTGGCGGAAAAGCAGCTGTTCGGCAGCGATCACATCATCCTCAGCGCCGGTGGCGGCGCCTGGTTTGATGTGGTGACGGCGTGCTTCACCGCAGCAAAACTGCCGCTGCCGATGACGCCGCTGATCCGTTCCGGTGCCTATATGGCGCACGACAGCGGATTGTATGCGCGCATCGCGCCCTTTGCTCAGCCGGGCGCAACACATCATTTTGCTGCCGCGCTGGAGATTTGGGGCCGCGTGTTATCGCGTCCGGAACCGGGCCTGGCGTTCGTGGATTTCGGTCGCCGCGATGTACCCTTCGATCAGGATCTGCCGAATCCGCTGTGGGTCCGCAACGCCGATGGCAGCACCCCGCGCACCGCAACGCATCTGCGTATCAGTGATGTAAACGATCAGCACGCTTATTTGCTATTGCCGGAGGATGAGCCGTTGCAGGTAGGCGATTGGGTTGGCTGCGGTATTTCGCATCCTTGTACCGCATTCGATAAATGGCGCTATCTACCGCTGGTGGATGATGATTATTGCGTCACAGATTCACTGGAAACAGCGTTTTGATGAGTTTTTGTACCTTTTATGCAGGGTCGCCATTTATGGCGACCCATTGCGCATAGATTTGTGCGTTATGAAATGTGGATGGTCGCCATAAATGGCGACCCTACAAAAGCGCGAGTTTAACGGCGTCTTCTGCGTGGATTAAGGTGGTATCGAACAGCGGAACGCTGGCATCTTCCGTCTTCACCAACAAGGTGATTTCGGTGCAACCGAGAATGATCGCCTCTGCGCCCTGCTCCACCAGCTCGGCAATAATCTTGCGATATTGCGCGCGTGATTCATCACGGATCACGCCAAGACAGAGTTCCTGATAGATGATGTCGTGCACCACTTTGCGTCCTGCCGCATCGGGCACCAGCACCTCAATCTCCGACTGATTAAGCCGGCCTTTATAGAATTCCTGCTCCATGGTGAACGCCGTAGCTAGCAAACCGACTTTTTTCACGCCCGCCTGACGAATGCGCTGCGCCGTGGCATCGGCGATATGCAGCAGCGGAATGCTGACCGCATCGGTGATCTGCTGCGCGACTTTGTGCATGGTGTTGGTACAGAGCACGATAAAATCTGCGCCACCTTTCTCCAAACTGATCGCCGCGTCTGCCAATATCTCACCCGCTTTTTGCCACTCGCCTGCGGCCTGCAGCTTTTCGATTTCGTGGAAATCGACGCTGTACATCAGGCTGCGCGCGGAGTGCAAACCGCCCAGCTGCTGCTTCACCTGCTCATTGATAATACGGTAATAGAGCGCGGTGGATTCCCAGCTCATCCCGCCAATCAAACCGATCATTTTCATCTGCTTAACTCCGTTTTAAACATGCTGTTCAGCACTGTACGAGATTTCCGGCCAGCGCGCCGCAGGAAACAGCGATAAGCGGATATTGAACAGGTGGAACATGGGCGCAAACAGCGTGTTCTCCTGCAGCGCCGCCGCTTCCAGTCGCAGCAACAGCGTGTTCAGTTCCGCCAGCAATTCCGGCTGCGGCGTGGTTTGCAGCGACTTCAAGCGGCGCTTAAGGAACTGGCTTAGCTCGTGGAACATCGCCGCGCTTTCGATGTGATGCGCCAGCAGCAGCTCACGATGACGCGTGTAGTAGTCGTAGCAGTTTGCGCCCAGCCAGGCTTCAGCGATCAGATTGCCGCCGGAGACCAGCTCTGGCACCGGATCGACACGCTTGCGCGGTAGGATGATGTTGACCTTATCCAGCGTGCGCGAGACAAACTGCTGACGCGCGGTTAGCGTGACACTGTTGAGCCGCACCGTGGCGATAAAATGCAGCAGCTCGCGAATACCTTTGCGCACCGCGCGTTTGGCGGTCCACGACGGACGCTTGTTGCGGATCAGCGCCGTGATCACCACCGCGAAGGTAATGCCCACCAGCGTCGAAAGGATAGCGTTCACTATAAGCTGTAAATCGGGCTTAAAGTTGTGGCTCATGCCAATCAAGCCAGGAATCTGCGTGGCGACAATCAGGCCAATCAGGTTGGTCGACGGATTAGCGATAACCAATCCCAGCGCCAGCAAGCCTGGCGCAAGGCAGATCACCAGCGCTTCGAAGGTTACCGCCTGCGGAATCAGCAAGGTGATATACAACAGGCTGATCACCACGGAGATCAGCACACCTTTCAGGAACAGCTTCATCGGCGCAATTGGGCTGTCCATGCCGGCGAAGAAGGAACAGAGCACCGCCGCCATCATCGGCGCGGTGGCGCCATCCACCCAGCCGCTGCCAATCCAAAATACGCAGGTGACGAAGGTGGCGATAAAGGCGGTGAACGACGACAGCAGCAATAAACCTTTATCGACGTGTTTATGCGCACGCGCCATCTTTCCGGCTTTCACCGCAGGTGTCCACTCACTGACCCGCTCGCTAACGCTTTGATAGGCATCGACGATACGTACGAAATTGAGCAGGCGCTCGAGCAATCCCATCAGCAGAATGCTCTCTTCGCTGTTGAGCCTGCCCTCTTGCCACGCCTGTTTCAGCCGCTCTTGCGCGTGGCTTAGCTTGTCGCGCACCGGCAGCTGATCTTCACCGTTTAGCCACAGCAAAAATTGCTGGAAGACCTCAGCGATATAGTCGGGAAAACGGATTTGCTGCTGCGCCAGCAGATTGAGGCGCGATTCGATTGCCGTCAGCGTGGGGATGAAATAGGAGAGATGCTGATACTGCACGCTGACTAAACGCACCAGACGCCGCGCGGCATCGCCTTCATACACGCAGTGCGTGATGAGCGTTTCGACGTTGAGCGGATAGTTGGCCATCTGAATCAGGATATCTTCGCGCTCCACCGACTTCTCAGCGGGCATCGCTGTGACTAGCTCGCTGCACAGCTTGCGCGCATTCTGATACCACTGGTTAACGCTCTGCTCTAACAGATTGCGCATCGAGACCGGCCATAGCAGTCGATGCACCAGGCTACTGCAGACGATGGCCACGGTAATCTCCTCAACGCGGGAAATCACCGTGTAAGTGATGGCCGATGGCGACACAACATCGGGAAAACCCATGATTGCCGCGCTGTAGCCCGCCAGCATAAACACGTAGCTCTTCGGCGTGCGGTCGTGCAGCGAAAGATAGAGACAAACCGCCACCCAAAGTGAGATGCACAGGCTGAACAGTAGCGGATCCTGCACCGTGGCGGGATAGATCAGCAGCGTAAACAAACCGCCCAGCAAGGTGCCGAAGAAACGGAAAACTGATTTCGATACCGTCGAGCCCGAATAGAGCTGCGAGGCAACGTACACTGTAGTCAGTGACCAGGCCGGTTTATCGAGATTGAGTTCCAGAGCAATGTAAAAAGCCAGAAAGGCAGCAAGACAGGTTTTGGCAGAAAACAGCACTGCGCTTCGTGAAAACCACTTCATAGAACGGGTAAAACCTTATGCAGGCAGCGGAATGGCTTATCCTGACAGAAGCTTTTGGTAATGGCATTTTGATTTGTTATACAAATTATTACCGTGCTAATTATATGGGCATCTATGGAAATCTAAACCCTGTTTGCTGATTACAGTGAATGATCCAGATCACATAAATAATGGTTATAAGCGATCGAAATTAGTTATTTATTGGTTATATAAGGGCTTTGCTAAGGTGGCAAAAAAACCACACGAGAATCATCATGAAAGCAAAATTTCCTGTCCTGAGCGCTTTAGCTCTCAGCGTTGGCCTGCTCTCCACATACGCCTTTGCCGCTAACCCAGAAACCGTCACCATCGGCTATCAGAAAGCCAACATCTTTGCCTTGCTGAAATATCGCGGCACGCTGGATGAAACCTTTAAAAAGGAAGGCATTGCTATCCGTTGGGTGGAATTCCCAGCTGGTCCGCAGATGTTGGAGGGCTTAAACGTCGGCAGCATTGATTTGGCGGCTACCGGCGATGCGCCGCCCGCCTTCGCGCAGGCCGCGAAAGCCGATTTGATCTATCTCGGTCATTCCCCGGCTAACCCAAAAACGGAAGCCATCGTGGTGCCGAAAGACTCCACAATTAACAGCGTGGCCGATTTGAAAGGCAAACGCGTCGGCCTGAACAAAGGCTCTGACGTTAACTATCTGCTGGTGAAAGCGCTGGAAGATGCGGGGCTTAACTACAAAGACGTGACGCCGGTGTATCTGCCGCCCGCCGATGCACGCGCGGCATTCCAGAAAGGCGCAATTGATGCGTGGGTGATTTGGGATCCGTACCTGGCAGAAGTGGAAGCCAACGCCGGTGCGCGTGAAATCCGTAACGCGGAAGGATTGGTGCCGCATTACACCTTCTATCTCGCCAGCCGTCCGTTTGCTGAAGGACATCCTGATACCGCGAAACAGGTGGTCGATGAACTGAGCAAACTCAGCGATTGGGCGAACAAGAACCCGGATGACGCGGCAGCGATTCTGTCGAAATCGACCGGCCTGGATAAAGCCATCTGGCAAACCACCATTAAACGTCTGCCTTATGGCGCGTCACGCATGACACCGCAGGTGTTTGATGAGCAGCAAGCGCTAGCGGATACCTTTACGCGCGTGGGTCTGTTGCCAGTGAAAGTGGATGTGCGCAGCGCGACCTGGTCGCTGGATAAGAAGTAAATTATTAATTAATCCGGGCCTGATAAATGGCCTGGATTTATCTTTTATTCGTAATGCGCACAAAAACGGCCTGAGACAGGTTGAGTTTTTCGCCTACATCACGCAGCTCCTGTGCCGCGATGGTGACGGACGCGCGCTTGCTGACCTTGTAGGTCATGAGCGTGATTTTTCCGTCTTGATGATCTTTCAGCTCCTGCATACCCGTCATTAGTTCACTGAAAATATCGCGTTCAGTCATGTCTCAGCCCCCTTTTAATCACGGTCCGCGCCTAACCTAAGGCGTCGCGCTGATTGCATTCTGTTGCTCCCTATTATTGATATCCATTCAAAAAAATCAGGGCCAATCATAATTAATAAATCAGCAATCGAGAATATAAATTTTGGCTTAAAACTGAACAGTTTTAAATTGGTTTCTGATTCACATTGTGATGTAACGTGATGATTTGAGAGGTTTGTGAGTTATGGTCGCCATAAATGGCGCCCCTACAATTCAGGGATTCGTAGGGTGCGCATTTCAAGGTTTTGTAGGGTGCGCATTCATGCGCACCTGGTTTATCAGCCCTCGCCTCTGCCAATCTGCCAAATCCCCGTCGGGGGGGTGCCATTCACTTTCCAGTCGCCGATATCTCGCGCTTTGTACACCACCGGATTATGTGACGATACGGTTCGCGCGTTACGCCAGTGACGATCCAGCGCTTTGCTGACGCGCGTATCAGATGCGCCCAACGCGTTGAACAGTTCCGTAGAGGCGCGCGTTACCAGTTCGCTGACGATCACCTGCGCCTGGCCCGCTTCGGCTTCGGCCTGCACATTCACTGCGGCAACTTGCGCTTCATCGCTGCTCAAATGGGCAACATATGCTGATTGCAGTGAATGTGTCGCGCGGATCACCGTGGCTTCCACCGCAAACGCCAGGCTGGTGATCTCCCCGATGACCTGAAGAATCTGCGCATCCTGACGCGCAGCGCCGCCGTTGCCGTGGCTGTAAACCCGATTTCGCGCCGCCACCGCCTGTGCGCCATCGCGTGCCACCGCACGACCAATTCCCGCCAGCGTTGCCAGCAACACATGCTGATAGAAGGCGGTTTGATAACGGAAGCGAATGGCGAAATCGTAGACGTGTTCCTGCTCGACGTGGGCATTAGCGAAACGCGTGGTGCCGCTGCCGGTTAAGCGCTGGCCAAATCCGTCCCAATCGTCTTCACGCGTTACGCCGGGTTGGTGAGTGTTCACCAGAGCGATGACATCGCCCTGGTTATCGTTGCGGCGCGCATAGACGTCAATCCAGTCGGCGAACAGCGTGCCGGTGCTGTAAAACTTCTCGCCGCTGAGCGTCCAGCCGCTTTCGCCTGGCGTGACGCGCGTAATGACATCGCCGAGTTTGACCGTGCCAATTTCCGTCCAGCCGCTGCCCACCAGCTCGCCATCGATAAAACGGCCAAACCAGCGATCGCGTTCCGCGCTGTCCGGTTGGTTCAGCCGGTCTTCGACAAAGGCGAAATGGGCGCGCAGCGCCTGCGGCAGATTCGAGTCGGCTTCCGCCAGTTCGGTTAATAGCTGGAACAGTTGCGGCAGCGATGCGCCCCAACCGCCCTTCTCTTTTGGAATGCGCACCGTGCCGAATCCCGCCGCTTTCAGCCAGCTAATCGGCTGATGCGGCAAAATGCGTTCCCGCTCGCGTGCTACCGTTCCTTCAGCGATGCGCGCGAAGATGGGTCGGAAGTGCGCTGCCAGCGCCTCATAATCGGTACCTGTTGCCAGTAAACTCATGTTGACTCCTGATGTGAAAGATCGTCGATGTCATGCAGCGTGGGCTCGTGGCGCACCGCCAGCAGGAAGAAGATGGGGATAATCGCCGCCAGCGAAACCACCCAGAACATGTTGGTGCCGAGCGCGGCCTGCAGAATCGGCAGGATGAACAGTGCTAACGCACTGCCGATGCCGGAAAGTGCGCGGCTGAAGCCCACGCCGGTCGCGCGAATCGAGGTTGGATAGGAAAGCGCCGGATAGACCATCAGCTGCGCGCCCGGGCCGAAGCCTTCAGCAAACAGCCACAAACCGAGCATCAATACCGCAAAGACGATTCCGGCGATGGCTTGCGGATGACCTATCAACGCCAGCGCGATCAGCGCAAATAATTGCAGGGCAAAGCCAGCGATGGCGACGTGGCGCGACGGATATTTCCATGCCAGACGCATGCCGAGCAGGCCGCCGGTGAAGGCGAACAGCGCGTTAAGTCCCAGCGAAGCCGAGATGGTTTCAAACACGCCCGCGCCGAGGAACTGCGCCAGAATCGATGGCAGGAAGAAAGCAATGGCGGTGTATTCAAATGAGATACAGATGTTCATCACACCCGCGACGATGGTGCGTTCGCGCCACGGTTTCTCAAACAGCACGCGGAAGCTCACTTTCGGTGCCGCCGCGGCCGGTGGCGCCTGATGTTCCGCTTCATGCGCGTGAATGCCGTAGGAATCACGCAGGATGCGCACTGCCGATTTCAGATCGCCCTGATTCGCCGCCCAAAGGGGCGATTCGTTCATGAATTTGCTGCGCACCGCGATGATCAGCAGCGCCGGGACCGCACCGAACAGCAGCGACGCGCGCCACAGCCAGTCCAGATGCTCTTTCGGCAGCAGGAAGTAGAGCGCGAAGATCAACAGGAAGCACAGCGTTGACGCCGCGTACCACATTGGGCACCAGGCAGCGAGTCGGGCGGCTTTGTTGCCTTTACCGGCGAATCTGGAGAACTCCGCCAGATACGACATCGCCACCGGCAGATCGATCCCGACGCCAACGCCCATCAGGAAGCGCGCGCCAATCAGCACCCAAACATTCGGCGCTAAGCCCGCCGCAATCGCTGAAACCACAAAGAACAACATATCGGCCATAAACACCGAATAGCGGCCATATTTATCCGTCAGCCAACCGCCCACCAGATTACCGACAATGGTGCCAACCATAATTGAGGAGGTGACTAAACCGGTGAGCAGCGGCGAGAGCTGAAATTCACGCACCACATCATCGATGCCGTACGACAGCGTGGTGAGATCGTAGGCGTCGAGAAACACGCCGCCGAGCGCGAGGAACACAATCATGCGCGCGTAGTTGTCATTTTTGGTGCGAGTGTTGATCAGTCTTGCCACGTCACTGACCGAACGTACCGGTTCGGAAACCGGGATGGTGTTTTCTAAAGGAAGAGAACTCATAACGCCTCACGTTGTTGTTTTGTAGTGCAGGTGAGGTTGTTATAAGCGTTTTTTTAGCTGTACCAAAACAACAATTCTTGATATTAATTTACATTAAAATCAATTAGATAATTGAATTTTCGCCAACACAAAAACCCGGACACGCATGGCGCGTCCGGGTGTGCTATCAACAAAAAATTAGTCGGCTGAGACTGGCACCAACACCCCTTTTACCAGCGGATCGTCGGTGGTCTTCAACCACTGCTGGACGCGCGGATCGGAGAAAGCTTTTTTCAGCTTCTCGATGTTTTCCTGGTCCAGATAAGGCGTGCCAATCACCAGCTGTGAGGCGAAAGTGCGCGGCGCAGGCGGGAAGAGAATGCCTTTTTCGCGCGGCACTTTACCGGCGTCAAATTGCGAGACGTAACCAATCGCCGCATCCACCGAGTTAAGCGCACGCGGCATAGTCAGCAGATCGAGCTCTTTAAACACGAAGCCGTGCGGATTGCCGACAATGTTCTTCAGTTTGGCTGTGCGCGGCTCAACGTTGGGATCGAGCGTGATTAAACCCTGACGCGCCAGCAACCACAATGCCTGGCCCTGATTGGCGCCGTCATCCGGCACCACGATGGTCGCGCCCTGCGGTAAATCGGCCACCGACGTGTAGCGATCGGAGTAGATACCAAACGCCCACTGAAACAGCGGCAGCGTTGAGGTCAGCGCAAAGCCGTTGGCATCCACCACTTGCTTCAGCCACCATTGGTGCTGATATATCGTCGCAGCATACTGCCCTTCCGCTACCGCGCGGTCGGCTTGCACCGGATCCTGCACGCCAACCGCTTCCAGCTTCAGGCCGTAATCCGGCGCGATGTGCTCACCAACGTATTCGATCAGCTTCTGCTCACCCGCCATCGCCGGTTCAAAATGCACCTTCAGCGTGGTACCAAATACCACCGCCTGCGCCTGTTGGCCGCGCCAGAACCAGCCGCCTGCAGCAAGTACAACGACCACTATAATCAGTAGCAGCCACGGCCAGCGGCGGGATTTACGCAGTTCGAAATCTTGTGTTGTCATAATGATGTCCCCTGAGGATGGCGTAATGCGGTGACCAAACGGTCGCCGAGAAATTGGATGGTTTGAATGAGGACGATTAGCACCACGATGGTGGCGATCATGATGTGGTTGTCGAAGCGCTGATAGCCGTACACCACCGCCAGATAACCGATTCCGCCCGCGCCGATGGTGCCGGCAATGGCGGAGTACTCAATCATTGAGATCAGGTTGAGCGTCACTGCCGCAACAATCGCCGGTAGCGCTTCACTGAGTTGTGCCGAGCGGATGATCTGCCAGCGCGAACCGCCGCACACCAGGCCAACCGCCGTGACTTCGCCGGGCAGCTCACGCAGCGCGTTGTCCACCAGACGTCCAAAGAACGGAATGCCGGCGGCGATCATCGGCACAACGGCGGCGGGAATGCCGATGGTGGTGCCGGTAAGCCAGAAGGTGAACGGAATGATGGCCGCCATCAGCACCAGAAACGGCAACGAACGACCCATATTCACAATCCAACTCAGCACCCGGTTAATACCGCGATGCGGAAACAGACCGCGCGATGAGGTGTTAAACAGCACCACACCGACGATGCCGCCGAAGGTGACCACGAACAGCATCACGATCACCACCATCAATGCGGTTTCGCCCAGAGCGGGCAGCATCAACGCCGGGATTTCTGGCCACGGCGTATCCTGACTCATCACTGATACGCTCATACCGCCTCCCGCAATGGCAACACGCTGCCGGAAACACTGGCAACTAAGCCCAGCTGTTCCAGCTGCGACAGCAAACGTGCCAGCGGCATGCGTTCCTGCTGATAGTGAATGCCCACCTTGAGGCGGCCCGCTTGCAGACCGTTCACCTGCTCGACGTGCGCACCGAGCAGATCGATCCGCAAACCAAACTGCTGGCTGAGGCGCGATATCCAGTCGCTGGCGACCGGCACATCAGTACGATAGCTGAGCTGCAACACCAGCTCGGCATCGCCCGCCTGCGCCGCCAGCGGGAACAGGCGCTGTCCCAACAGAGAATCTGGCTGCGCCAGCAACGCTTTCACCACGCCGTACTGCACGATTTGGCCGTCGCGAATTTCAGCTACCGCATCGGCCGCCTGACGTACCGCATCCATTTCATGGGTGATCAGCACAATCGCCAGCTTGTAGTCATCGCGCAGTTTTTTCAGCAGGTCGAGCACGGTGACGGTGGCTTCGGGATCGAGCCCTGAGGTGGCTTCATCCGCCAGCAACACCGACGGGCGCAACGCCAGCGCCCGCGCGATGCCAATACGCTGCCGCTGACCACCGGAAAGCTGGCCGGGATAGGCTTTGGCTTTGTGGCTGAGGCCGACGCTGTCGAGCAATTCGCCCACGCGCGCGGCGATATCACGATCCACCACGCCGAGATAGTGCAGCGGCAAGGCGATGTTCTCCCACGCGGTTTTGCGTTGCAGCAGCGCGGAAGACTGGAAAACGGTGCCAATCGAGCGACGCGCCTGACGCAGCGCTTCGCCATCCAGCCGCGAGAGATCGCTGCCGTTGACGCGGATGCTGCCGGCGCTCGGTTGCTCCAGCAGGCTGATGCACTTCGCCAGCGTCGATTTACCCGCGCCGCTCGGCCCAACCACTGCGGTAATGTTGGCTTGCGGCACCTGCAGGCTGATGGATTTCAGCACCTCGGTGAGGCGGCCGTCGGGCGCGCGATAGTGTTTGCTGAGGTTATCTATTTCGATCATGAGACCTCCTGCAGCGTGGAGGATTTAACGCGATAGCCCGCGCCCGGATGCGGTGCCTGCAGCTGCGGACCGGCGGCGAATAACTTCTCGCGCAGCGTGCCCTGCGCGTACTCTTTTTTGTAGACGCCGCGTTTTTGCAGCTCCGGGATCAGCAGCTCCACCACATCTTCAAAAGTTTCATGCGTCAGTGCGTAGGCGAAGTTGAAGCCATCTACGTCGGTCTCTTCGACCCAGCTTTGCAACTCGTCAGCGACGGTTTCCGCGCTGCCGACAATCAGCGGGCCAAAGCCGCCGATGCCGACCCAATCCGCCAGCGCTTTTACCGTCCACTGACGATCGGGATCGGCGGTGGAGAAGGTTTCGACCGCCGATTGAATGGCGTTGGTGTGGATATATTTCAGCACCTGATCCGGCTGATACTGACCGAAGTCGATGCCGGTCCAGCCCGACACCAGCGCCAGCGCGCCTTCGTAGCTGACCCAGCTGGTGTACTCTTTCCACTTCGCCTGCGCCGCCAGATCGGTTTCGCCGACAATCACGGTTTGCAGATTGAAGATTTTGATGCTGTAAGGATCGCGTCCCGCTTCCGCCGCGCGGCGGCGAATATCGGCGACGGTTTTCTTCAGCAGCACTTTTGACGGCGCAGCAACAAACACGCATTCGGCATGTTCTGCCGCAAACTGTTTGCCGCGACTTGATGCACCCGCTTGATACAGCACCGGCGTGCGCTGTGGTGACGGTTCACACAGGTGAATGCCCGGCACGTTGAAGAATGTGCCCTGATGATTGATGGGATGGATTTTGCGCGGGTCGCTGAAAATGCGGCGTTCACGGTCACGCAATACCGCATCCTGCTCCCAGCTGCCTTCCAGCAGCTTGTACACCACTTGCAGATACTCGTCGGCGTAATCGTAGCGGCTGTCGTGATCGGTCTGGGTTTTATGCCCAATGTTGCGCGCCCCGCTCTCCAGATACGAGGTGACGATGTTCCAGCCGATGCGGCCTTTGGTCAGGTGATCGAGCGTCGATAAGCGGCGCGCAAACGGATAGGGATGTTCAAACGACAGCGACGCGGTGAGACCAAAGCCGAGGTGTTCGGTGACCAGCGCCATTGGCGTAATCAACGCCAGCGGATCGTTGACCGGCACCTGCGTCGCCTGGCGGATCGCCGCATCGCCGTTGCCGTTCAGGACGTCGTAAACGCCGAGCACGTCGGCGATAAACAGGCCATCAAATTTGCCACGTTCCAGCAGGCGCGCCAAATCGACCCAATACTCCAGATCTTTGTATTGCCAGGAACGGTCACGCGGATGCGCCCACAGGCCCGGCGACTGGTGTCCGACACAGTTCATATCAAATGCGTTCAAGCGAATTTCACGTTGCGATGGCATAGCAATCTCCATAGCGAGGCCGTGATCGTGTTACGACCCGGCGTTCGTCAGTTAATTTTTAGGATGTTGAGAGATTAAAGCGCTGAAGGGGGACATCGCTCGGCATGAGCGATTTGCAGTTCTTGTAAAATATGCTTCGCCACGTCGGCGGCATGATCGGCAACCTGCGGCAATCCCATCAGTTCACCGAAGCGCGCACGCGCAGCGGGACCGACGACAAACAGTCGCGCGTTGGGCTGGCCGCTGAGATTGAGCGTGTGCGATTGGCTGTCAACATCAATACCAAAACCGAGCCGGTCAGCGCGGATTAACCCTTGCTGGCTGAGCGATTGCAGCAGTGGCTGGCTGGCGGTTAAGGCTTCATGGCCGGGACCGGTGGTGACAATAAGATGATCGAGGCGATGGGCTTCGCTGGCACCATCGCGCGTGCGTAGCGTTATTTGCAGCTGATTGCCGAGATCGGAGATTTCGCTAAGGCGCGCGGCCAGCACCTTCAGATTGCCCTGTTGACGACGTGCGTTGATCACCGCTGACACCTGCGGCGCAATGCGATAGCGATGTACATCCCACCACGAGCGTAAGTGACGAACAAAGCGCTGCTGCTCGCGCAAAGGGAGCGATTGCCAGATAGCCTGACCTTGCACTCGCACCTGATCGAGCACGCGCTGCCACGGCAAATTGTGTTCAGCGGCACGCACAACCTCGGCGCGGATATGTTGCAGCCACTGACGCGCGCTAGACACATCCTGCGGGGCTAACGTCCATTCAGGCCACTCACCGCTTAGGTTATCGCGTGAGAGCTGCCCACGGCGCGAGAATGCGATTAACGGGCCACGATGCTGTCTGGTGCCCAGTGAAGCCACCACATCCGCCATACTTAAGCCGGTACCGATAATCGCCACCGAGGATTCTGGAACGATGGCGTCCAGTACGCCGTGTTGCCACGGATTAGCAATCAATGCCGGATGCGCCGAGAACGGTTGCAGCGCCCGCGGCAACGAAGGCGGCGGATGACTGATCGCTAACGCCAGTACATCACCTTGCAACGTTTCGCCGTTACTGAGTAACAGCTGCTCGCCTTCCCAGGCCACGGCGCTGGCCTGCACATGTCGCAGCGTGATGTGCGGATACGCCTGCGCAGCTCCCGCAAACTGTTCTGCCAGATAGCGACCGAACAGGCTGCGCTGCGGATAGACCGAGCCGTCGTCGCAGTGCGCTACTGAATCCAGTGAACATTCCGGCTGCTGGCGATACCAGCGATCAAACGCGCCCTGCTCTTCTCCACTTAACTGCATGCGCGAAGCGGGCACGTTGATGCGGTGCGCGGGCTCCTGCGTGGAATAGGCAACGCCGCCGCCGAGACTGGCGCGCGGTTCGACCACTGTAATCAGTAATCTGCTCGATGAGGTTCGTGCGAGATGAATTGCCAACGCTGTGCCGCTAAAGCCACCGCCAACAATGATTACCTGTGTCGTTGCCATTGCCTTCTCCTGCATTAGCTGGCGCTCGTCTGTTTTGAAGGTCGCTTATCGCCACCAATGGTTTCACCAAACGGCCCGGTATTAATGGTGCGTTCACGCTGCTGTTGCGCATTCGCCAGCGGCAGCAGCGGCAACAACAATTCGGCCACGCGATGCGCTTCTTCAAGATGCGGATATCCAGACAGAATAAAATTGGTGACGCCCAACGCCTGATATTCACGGATACGTTCAGCCACTTGCTCAGGGCTGCCGACCAGCGCTGTGCCCGCGCCACCACGCACCAGACCAACGCCAGCCCACAGATTCGGCGAGATATAAAGATTGTCACGCGAACCTTGGTGCAATGCGCTCATCCGCGCCTGACCGGCAGAATCCATACGCGCAAAGATTTTCTGCGCCTGCGCAATAGTCTCTTCATCAAGATGGTCAATCAACTTATCTGCCGCCGCTTTGGCTTCTTCTTCGGTCTCGCGCACAATCACGTGCAAACGAATGCCGTATTCCAGTTTACGTCCGCGCTGTTGCGCACGTGCGCGCACCACTTCCAGCTTCTCGGCAACCTGCGCTGGCGGCTCGCCCCAGGTGAGATAGGTATCGATCTGTTCCGCAGCCACATCAATCGCCGCCTCTGATGAACCACCAAAATAGAGCGGCGGACCATTCTCCTGCACCGGCGGGAACAGCACTTCCGCACCTTCGACGTGGATATGTTTGCCTTCATAATCCACTTTCTCACCGCGCATCAGGCGGCTGTAGACATCGAGGAACTCTTTGGTGACTTCATAACGTTCACTGTGGTTGAGGAAAATGCCGTCGCCTTTGTTCTCGACGGGATCGCCACCGGTCACCACGTTAATCAATAAACGTCCTTCGGACAGACGATCAAGCGTTGTCGCCATGCGTGCTGCCAGCGTTGGCGGCTGCAAGCCAGGACGCACCGCCACTAAATAACGCAGACGTTTGGTAATAGGCGCTAACGCCGAGGCAACCAGCCAGGAATCTTCACAGCTTTTGCCAGTAGGAATTAATACGCCATAGAAGCCAAGATTGTCGGCGGCTAGCGCCACTTGCTGTAAGTAGGGTAAATCGACCGGGCGTCCGCCTTGGGTGGTACCGAGGTAGCGTCCATCACCGTGCGTAGGTAAAAACCAGAAGACATTAATTTTATCGTTCGCGGAATCGGCCATTATGCTTTTCCTATATAACTTTATTAAAAAATGATCATTTTGAACTGCTTATTTGGTTATATAGCTGTTAGCAGAAAGCGTGCCAGGTTGTTGATTAGCGTGAAGTGCCGTATTTCAGAGGGTTAACGTTGTTGATTAGGGCATATCGAGTTGCAATTGCAACTCTGACGCAACAGCTATTGCTGCATATGCAACTGCTTATGCTTTTTACATGGTGTTAATAGTTAGCGTGAGCATTTAGCGTAGCGATATGCTCCTTACCGGACTCAATGCCATGCTAACCACCTTTAACAATCACACTGATTCACCACGCTTAGTCGATCCCGCCTCTCTGGCTTTTCAATCGCTGCTGGATAAATTCGCTCCCACAGATGCAACCGTACTGATTGTCGGCGAAACCGGCACAGGGAAAGAAGTGGTGGCGCGTTATCTGCATCATCACAGCCAGCGGCGTCACGGCCCTTTTCTGGCGGTTAACTGCGGTGCGTTAACGGAAAGTCTGGCTGAAGCCGAGTTGTTTGGCCATGAGAAAGGGGCTTTTACCGGCGCGACGCAGTCTCATCCCGGCTGGTTTGAATCCGCGCAAGGCGGTACCTTGCTGCTGGATGAGATTGGTGAGCTTAGCCCTTCACTGCAGGTTAAATTGTTGCGTGTGTTGCAGGAGCGCGAGATTACGCGAGTGGGCTCGCGCAAAGCGATCAAGGTGGATGTGCGGGTTATCGCGGCAACGCATGTGGATTTGGCGCAGGCAATACGCGAGCGTCGCTTCCGCGAAGATCTGTTCTATCGCCTGAATATTGCGGTGGTTCCGCTGCCGCCGCTGCGTCAGCGCCGTGAAGACATTCCGCTATTGGCGCAACACTTCCTCGCACTTTACGCAAGACGTTTAGGACGTCCGGCACGTCGTCTCTCACCTGATGCGCTCGAGGCGCTGCGCGAATACAGCTGGCCGGGCAATATCCGTGAACTGGAGAATACGCTGCACAACGCCGTATTGTTGAGCCGCGAAGAGACGCTGACGCCCGCACAGCTGCGACTTGCTGGTTACAGTGAACATGGCTTTAACGAGTCAAACGATTCAACGCTCGACAGTTTTCTTCAGCAGCAGCTAATCAGCCAGCCGCAACAGCTATTTGATCGCGTTATCAGCAGCCTGATTAGCAATGCGCTAACGATGACAGATCAGAATCAAACCCAGGCCGCCGCGCTATTGGGTATAAGCCGCCACACCTTACGCACACATCTGGCAAATCAGGGAATGATTAAAGGACGGCGCAAAGCGCTTGTTTCTCCATCCTCGTCCAGTGCGCGTGGAACGCAGGAACGCGAGCTGCGTATTGGCTATCAGAAGTTTGGCAATCTCGGCGTGTTGAAAGCTCGTCAAAGCCTCGAACACTGCTTCGCTCAGCAAGGTATTAGCGTGTTGTGGAGTGAGTTTCCTGCTGGGCCACAGCTGTTGTATGCACTGCAAAACAACGAAATCGACTTTGGGACCACCGGCGAAGTACCGCCAATCTTTGCCCAGGCAAGCAGCAATGCGGTGACTTATATCGCGTGGGAGCCACCGGCGCCAAGCAGCGTTGGCATTGTGGTGCCGCATGACAGTGATATTCGCACCATCAGCGATCTGCGCGGTAAGCGCATATCGGTTAATAAAGGCTCGAACGTTCACTGGCTACTGCTGCAGTTACTGGAAGAAGCGGGCATTGGCCTGGATGAACTAAAAGTGGTGTATACGCCGCCTAAGTATCCGCTGACCGCCAGTGATTATCTCTCGGTTGATGCCTGGATGATGTGGGATCCGTTGCTCAGCGCCGCTGAGAGCAATCCCGAGCTGCGGGTTCTGGTTAATGGTGAAGGGCGCGTACGCAATCATCAGTTCTATCTGGCGCGACGTGATTACGTTGAACAGCACGATGACATTCTCAGGCAGCTGGTGGAGAGTTTGCAGCAAACTGGCTTATTCATTGATAGCCATCGCCACGAAGCTTCAATATTACTGGCTCAGGAGCTGGGATTGGAAGTTGCGTCAGTAGAACGCGCACTGACACGTCGCAGCCACAAAACGCGTGCGATGGCCTTCGAAGTGATTAAAGAGCAACAGACAATCGCCGATCGTTTTTATGCGTTGGGGCTGATCACTAAACCGGTGCGCGTGCGCGATGCAGTCTGGCAATTTTCATCAGCGCTAGCGTTGATTGAGTAAGGTTAGTCTTGAAAGTTATCCACGTTTTCTGTGGATAAATCATTGAATATCATCTGGCTAATCTCGCTTTGCGTCTTGAGTTGATGGCTGAAATTACAATCTTATTTGGCGATTTCAGCCTGAAATTTTATTTAAAAAGCTATATTTTTCATTGCAATAGAGATGAAATCGCTTGGGCGAATGGATGAAATTTCATTCGGTTGTTGCTCGGCTTTTATGCCTTCACTGGCGATTGCCGGTTTAGCGCGCAGCTGGTTAAATTGGCTGCAGTTAGTTTATCGGTATTGGTGAGTTAGAACCGGATGCCTTTTAGCTGCTGGCTGAAATGATGGCGATTTCACCCTGAAATTTCCGCAGCGACAATCGATATTTCATACAGTTAGCGCTGAAATTGCGCTGGCGAGGCATTGAGAAGGGCATAAAAAAACCGCCCGAAGGCGGCATTTCGCTTACTGATTTAGATACTTGTTGAGCGTCTCATTAATCACTCTATCCAGCTCTTCCTGCAACTCTTTTGACTGGCGATTAAACTCGTAGCTGAACATGCGTCCGCGCGTTTTCTTACGCGCAAAACGATCTTTATCGGCGAAGCTCCACAAAGGCGTCGCAACGGTTTTGTCTTTCGCCGGTGACTGAATAAGCGTCTGGCTGCCGTTACGCACTAAACGCAGAATGCCGTTCTTCACTTCATCTTCCGCTAAACCATCGCGTGCGCATACGGTATCAACATCCATGCCGATGGTATCGATCAGTGCATCAACCGTTTGTCCGGTTTCCTGAAGCTTCTCGTAAGCTTGCAGCAGCGATTTATAGTCTGGATAAGTCAGCTCAGAATGATTTGGGAACAGCGTCACCAGCTCAAGCGGCACGCTTGCGGCCTGCAATGCACGCGTTACTTTGGCCTGAGAAAGTCCTTCGCTTTGCGCAATTTCCTTTTGCGATAATCCGCCATCTTTAAGTGCCAGCAAACGCATGCCCACTTCACGCAGGTTGTGCTCGCGCGCGGTCTGAATATCCTGCGCTAAACGACGCGCTTCTTCCGCAGAGATAGCCACTTCAGTGACCAGCACATCCAGCCCGGTTTTGCAGTGAAGAGCCGCAGCACGACGGCGTGAACCATCGAGAATCTCAATGCGGTCGTCACGCTTTACGCCAATCGCCGGGAAAAATTGCTGCAATTTAATAGTACGAATGATGTCGCGCAGCGATTCTGGCGTCAGGCCAGACTGATCGCGGCCATTGGTTTCCATCTTAACGAAAGTTTTCTCTTCGATTTCTTTCGCAGGGATGTGTTCCAGCGTGAACAGGGCGCGTTTGCCCGTCGCCAGGATAAAGGTCTGAGAATGGCCATCGGCGCTTTCCTCAGTCTGCAATGGTGTCTGGCTGAAGGTTCGGCCAATAGTGATTCTTTTTGCGCTCATAGTAACCTCAGTTCAGGCGAATGAATTCAATACGGTCAAATACGGCTTTCGCGAAATCTTCCGCCGCTGAACGCGCATTCTTTAAGGCTTCGGTGCTACCCACGTAGGTTGATGGATTGGCCGAGATAACCGTGTCAAACGACTCTCCGCAGCGCTCAAAGCCATCCAGACGCGGTAAGGCAGCATCAAGCATATCGCCACCAAAAATCTCTTTCGCCAGGCTGTGACACAGCTTGTGGTCCGCTTTATTCGACAGTTTAGACATAAAGCCAATATTGCCCTGCAAACGGCAGGCTGCGCCCGATTCCTCAATGATGCCAATCAACTCCGGTAAACGCGTTAAGTACTTCAGCGTAGAGTGGAAATCCACCTGTGCGGGAGGTACCGGCGTCATCAGCAAGTCCGAAGCGGCAATGGCGTTCTTCAGGAAGGCATCAAGATGCGGGCCGCTGTCGATAAAGATAAAGTCGTAATCTTTCTTCAGCTTGGCCACGACATTGTCATACAGCACCGCGTGGATGTTCTGATCGGGCAGGTGAGCGGCGCACAGCTCTTCCCAACGCGAGGCAATAAAGGCGTCATCAATTGACGCCGGCAGCACATCAACGCCCGGAATAATCGATGAAACGATAAATTCGTTGAGCAACTCTTCACGGCTGACGTTCTGCAGCATCGCCTGCGCAGCGGTAGCTTCCACTAATCCTACTGAACGTTGGTGGTTCAGGAACATGGTGGCAGAGGATTGCGGGTCCAGATCGATGACCAGAATACGCAAATCTTCAAACAGCAGATGCGGATGGGCGCGCAATGCGTGTGCCAGCGAAACGGTAGAGACCGTTTTCGACACGCCGCCTTTAAGGTTGCCGACAAAGATGCTGAAGGCTTCATGATGCCGATCGCGATATTTAGGCACGCCGCGATGATGATAGATATCAATGATGTTCTGAATCGACATCGCATATTTGGTTGAGCTGCCAGCTGCACGCTTATCGAACGGATAACCGTTCTCTTCCATCTCATTTACAGCGTAATCCACGCTCGCACGCGTCAATTTAGGCAGTTTGGCTAACGCCGCTTTAGCGTAAACCTGATAGAACGTGTTTTCCCGCAACTCTTCTTTCTGCGCCTGAATCTGTTCTGTCAGGCTCATCAGCATTCTTTCTGAACGTTGTGCAACCTTCAGAACTTGCTTCTCATCGTTAGCCATACTTGCTCCACACATGTAGGATTTATGACTTTATACATAAATCCAGCACACGAGGCAAATATATCTCTTCTGCACAGGAAGAATCAGTTAAATGGAAACACCTTGATTAAGAGCAGTTTAACGCAAAGATTCACTGTAATCAGTGATCGTTATTTAGCCATTAAGCTTTTTTGTACAATATTGAAACGTCGTATTCTTGCGCATTGGGGCAAAGATTCACTGTAATCAGTAGCTGGTTTCTCCTTGGTAGGCTTTTAAATAGAGAAAGGAGAAGGGTGGTTGTGGCTGAAATTGCTGGAACGTTCACTGTAGTCAGCAAGCCGAAGAGGGCAAATGTTCACTGCAATCAGTAAAAGGTTCACTGTGATCAGTAAATCGCGGGCGAAGATTCACTGTAATCAGTAGAGCCTATGTGGACGAAAGGAGCAGGCAAGCGAGCAACGACGAAGTTCACATTGTTGGGATGTTCACTGTAATCAGTAAAACTTAATTACTTTTCATTCTCAACGCCTAACGTTCACTGTAATCAGTGAAAACCTTGTGCTCATCATAGACAAAGATTCACTGTAGTCAGTAGATGCTTATCGCGCTTCGATTAAACGTTCACTGTAATCAGTAAGTCAAATCTGCAAGTACAACAGAACATTCACTGTAATCAGTAAAAGTTATGACCCGGTGAAGAACGTTCACTGTAATCAGCAAAGCTTGTTTAGTACTTTGATACGAGCGTTCACTATAATCAGTAAACCGATCTTTGCCGTCAAATGGATGTAGCTGAAATCGCCATAAACGATTCACCGAAATCAACGGAACGCCCCCTCCGACATTCACTGTAATCAGTACATGCATCACGTTAAATGGCTTTCTTGATGACAGCTGAGTGATGCTGATGTTCACTGTAATCAGCAAAACCATGGTCACTCAACGTTCACTGTATTCAGTAAAAGCGACGCGTTGCGCTATTGATTGTCATGCTGCAAAACCGGTGGGGCAGGGGAAGTGGTGACAGCGTTCACTGTAATCAGTGACAGCGTGACGTGCACTTCAAACAGCATATAAGCGTCAGTACGAACTTCCCTTGCTTTCGTTCACTGTAGTGAGAAGGCAGTCCAAACATTCACTGTAATCAGCTTTGTGACCAACCCTGTCACTTTTACTGTCTGTATTAACAGTTCATCTGCTGATTACAGTGAATCACGTTGGACCTGGCTTTATTGATACATATAAATCATGAAGTTGCATTTGGTCGTTCACTGTATTCAGAACGCAGCCCTGCGATTAGCATTCACTGTAATCAGTGAAAGCGAGCGCTTGAACAAACGTTCACTGTGATCAGTAGAAAGGCAATGAAAAGGGAATTTGAGTGAAGCGGTGCCGCCCTTGTAAGTACTCACTATCTTTAAAAGTAGCTTAGAGAGGGCACAACGCGGTTGAAGACATCGCAGAAGACATGACAAAAGCAGAAGGTTTCTGATTACAGTGAACGTTGCTGATTACAGTGAATTGCTTGAGGGTGTCTGATTACAGTGAATGCTATGAGAAAAGCATGTGTCACTTTTGCTCAAAAAGTGACACTACTTGAGGGCATTTGCTGACTACAGTGAACGGGTAAAATCACTCTTCGAATTCGATATCTTCCAGCGAATCGATACTTTCGAGGTTGCTGATGCCATCGAGTTTTGGCGTCCTGCTGTGGATGATGAAGAACACTGAGCGGCCACGTTTCACTTCCGAATAGTCGAGATAGCCGATCTCTTTGAGCTGCTCCATCGCACGTCGAACCACGTGATTTTGCGTGGTGGTTTTCGAGCCCAGGTTTAAACGCATACGCAAACGCGCCAGAGAAATTGGCGCCGGATTGGTCGGCAAACTTTCGAGATAGGTATACAACGCCTGAGCTGATTCTTTACGCTTCAAACGCGAAATGGCCCGCAGCTGCAGTAACACTTTGTGGTCGAAGTTATAGAGCTCGAACAACTTAGGATCGGCCTGAATGCGCACCAGATCCTTTTCACGATCGTAATACGCCGATTGCACAAGGTGAGTGTGATAGGCTTTGCCATTACCTTCAAAGGACAACGTATTGGTGGCAATGCGTCGCAAAGAGGCATCTAAGCGCTTACGCAACGCGGCCGAAGAGTTTGCCGAAGGGATCCCGCACATCTTAACGAAATCGATAAACGGCAGCGTCACAGTGTCGCCCTTTGAGGGATAACGCGAGAAAGACTGAATAATACCGGCCCAGGTTTTGAAATCATTATCCATATCCAGCCTTGCGCCGGTAATGGTAATCTTTTCATAACCTTCCGATTTTACTAAAGAAAGGTTCTTCAGCTCTTTCGTTGCATCTGTCGATGCCATCGCGCCTGATTTACCGCGCGCTGTGGATTTCAATGTAGGAACAAACAGACCCAGGCGCATTAAAGCGACCGGTTGTACGGTGTTATTTTTATTGGGGTGGAGTTGAATAACTTCACCGCTGTTTTTTGTCACCGACAGAAAAGGCTCGAGTAACGCCTTGTTTTCACTCTCTTTATCTGCCATAGCCTGAGATCTTCATTCTGTGGATGAAAAGGGTCGTTTTCTGATTACAGTGAACATTAACACTGTTTATAGTGAACATTCTACTCTCTATAGTGAATAAACTACTGACTCCAGTGAACACTTTACTCATTATAGTGAACGCGATCACCTTCTGAGCCCTTGTGGGGTGCGGCCTGCGACGATCGGGGATCTCTTAGGATCTCTTTAAGATCTCTATATGATCTTTCTTTAAGATCTATTCACTGTATAACTTAATAACGCTAGGACTGAAGCGGCTTTGGACACGCAAAACGTTTAAAACAACCGCATCGCGATAACATCCTATTCGATCCCACCAAATCATCAGTTCTGTGCGACCAGGATCCTTATAATTCTCCATAAATGAACAACTTCCTCATTATTATTCATTTTTAAGAAACCTCTACCCGGCGTAAGGTAAGCACCATTGAACATCACATCACTTATGACGAGGACATCTTTCATGACTGACAACGTAATTTCCCGTAACCCTACTACTGGCGAAATTCTCGCGACCTATCCACTACAGAGCGCAACTGAGCTGGAAGCCGCATTGCAGCAAAGTTCTGATGCCTTCGCAGAGTGGCGCTATACGGCAATGCCGCAACGGGTCAAAGTGCTGCGTCAACTGGCTGAACAGATTCGCCAACGTCAGGATGAGCTGGCAACTATGGCGACGCTGGAAATGGGCAAGCCTATCGCTCAGGCACGTGCTGAAGTACTGAAATGCGCCAATCTCTGCGACTGGTATGCAGAACACGGCCCAGCGATCCTTGCCGACAAACCCACGCTGGTGGAAAACCAGCAAGCGTGGCAGTCGTTTCGCCCGCTCGGCGTGATCCTTGCAGTGATGCCATGGAACTTCCCTTACTGGCAGGTTTTGCGCGGCGCAGTCAGCATGTTGCTGGCGGGTAATACCTATGTACTGAAACATGCACCAAGCGTAATGGGATCCGCCAACCTGATGTCGTCACTGTTTGATACTACAGACCTGCCTAAAGGCGGCTTTACCGTGATCAACGTCGATAACGATGGCGTTTCAGCAGCAATCAAAGATCCGCGTATTGCGGCTGTAGCGGTAACCGGCAGCGTGCGTGCAGGTGGAGCTATTGCAGCGCAAGCCGGTGCGGTATTGAAAAAAACCGTGCTGGAACTGGGCGGCGCGGATCCTTTCATTGTACTGGCGGATGCAGACCTTGATGCTGCAGTGGCCTCAGCGGTCACAGGACGCTACCAGAACACCGGACAGGTCTGCATGGCAGCCAAGCGCTTCATCATTGAAGAAAGCGTCGCAGAAGCGTTTGAGGCGCGTTTCAGCGCAGCGGTGCAGGCATTGAAGATCGGCGATCCTTTGGCAGAAGAAACTTACATCGGCCCAATGGCACGTTACGATCTGCGTGATGAGCTGGATAATCAGGTGCAGCAGACCATTAAGGAAGGCGCACGTCTGGTATTAGGCGGCCAAAAGATCGACGGCCCAGGCAACTATTACGCCCCAACGATCCTCGCTGATGTCACACCAGCCATGACCGCTTTCCAGCAGGAAATCTTTGGTCCGGTTGCAGCGATTACCGTGGCTCGTGATGCACAACATGCCCTTGAGCTGGCTAACGACAGCGAATTCGGTCTGAGTGCAACAGTGTGGAGTGGCAATGAAGCGCTGGCCAACGAACTGGCGGAGAAACTGGAAACCGGCGCGGTGTTTATCAACGGCAATGGCGCGTCAGATCCGCGTGTCGCGATTGGTGGCGTGAAGAAGAGCGGCTATGGTCGTGAACTGTCGAGCTTTGGTGTCCACGAATTCTGCAACATTCAGACGGTATGGAAAAACCGCCGCTAACTATTACCGGGCGCGTTATTCGCGCCCTCATTCATATCCACCGCATCTAGTTACCTCCCGCCTCAGACCGTTGCACATCAGTTAAAATGTTGTGGGCGAGTTCAAAAAATCCACTACTGGTATTATAAAGGTATTATTACTGGTGTTAGATTGGCCCCACCTACACCGGGGAGTCCTTTTAAATGAAAACAACAATCCCAAAACTGTCGTTCATGATGTTTCTTGAGTGGTTTATCTGGGGCGCATGGTTTGTACCGCTCTGGGCATTTCTCAGCAAAAACGGCTTCTCGCCGGTTGAGATCGCCTGGTGCTACGCCTGTACTTCAATAGCCGCCATCCTGTCGCCGATCCTTGTCGGATCGCTGGCCGATCGCTTCTTCCAGGCGCAAAAAGTGTTGTCGCTGCTAACTATCGTCGGATCAATCCTGATGTTCTTTGCAGCCCAGCAGACGCACTTCGGCGGCTTCTTCCCGCTGTTGTTGCTGTATGCGCTCACTTACATGCCAACCATCGCCTTAACCAATAGCATCGCGTTTTCACACGTCGCGGATGTGGAGCGTGATTACCCGCGCATTCGCGTCATGGGCACCCTTGGCTGGATCGCCTCCGGCATCGTTTGTGGTTTCCTGCCGCCGCTGCTGGGCTATGGCGATATTTCAGCCAGCAACGTTCCGTTATTGATCACCGCAGCCAGCTCGCTGTTGCTCGGCATTTTTGCCCTGACGCTGCCCGCGACTGAACCTAAAAGCACCGGCAAATTCAGCCTGCGCGTCGCACTTGGCCTGGATGCGCTGCATCTGCTAAAGGATCGCAGCTTCCTCGTATTCTTCGTCTGCTCATTCTTGTTCAGCATGCCGTTGGCGTTTTACTACATCTTTGCCGAAGGCTATCTGACGGAAGTCGGCTTGCCGCATGCTACCGGCTGGATGACGCTCGGTCAGGTTTCGGAAATCTTCTTCCTGCTGGCGCTGCCGTTCTTCATTAAACGCTTTGGCATCGGCAAAGTGCTGCTACTGGGATTAACCACCGCCGCGTTGCGCTACGTGTTCTTCGTGTTCGGCGGCGATCAAAACATGCTGACCTACGGCTTGCTGTTCATGGGGATTCTGCTGCACGGCGTCAGCTACGATTTCTACTTCATCACCGCTTACATCTACGTTGATAAGAAAGCACCAGTGGCGATGCGTAATGCCGCGCAAGGGCTGATCACGCTGGCCTGTCAGGGCATCGGCAGCCTGCTCGGTTACCGCCTTGGTGGCTACCTGATGCAGGAAATGTTCGCCTACGACCAACCCCGCAACGGGCAGACTTTCAACTGGGCCGGCATGTGGATGTTTGGCAGCGTGATGATCGTAATGATCACCATCGCCTTTATCGTCCTGTTCCGTGACGGCAAAAAACGCAGCGATGAACTTACCGCTTTCGATAATTCAGCAACCGCTGACAGCCATAAATAAGGGATTTCACCATGACGATGACAACGCAAGAAAAACGGATTTTAGGCGCGTTTTACGGCCAGGCGCTGGGCGATGCGATGGGCATGCCATCGGAATTGTGGCCACGCTCACGCGTGAAGCAGCACTTCGGCTGGATTGATCGCTTCCTGCCCGGTCCGGCCGAAAACAACGCCGCATGTTACTTTGGCCGGGCGGCCTTTACCGATGACACGTCTATGGCGCTGGCATTGGCTGATGCGATCGTCTCTCATGATGGTGAGATCAACGCGGAAACCATTGGCGCGAATATCTTGCGCTGGGCTGAGTCGTTTGATGCCTTCAACAAGAACGTGCTTGGACCGACATCAAAAATCGCGCTCAACGCCATGAAAGCCGGCACACCAGTGTCGCAGCTGGAAAATAACGGCATGACCAACGGCGCAGCGATGCGTGTGTCGCCGCTCGGCTGTCTGCTGCCAGCACGCGATTTATCCGCTTTCATTGATGCCGTCGCACTGGCGTCAAGCCCAACGCATAAATCGGATGTCGCGATTTCCGGCGCAACGGTGATTGCGTGGGCGGTTTCGCGCGCTATTGATGGAGCCAGTTGGGCAACGATCCGCGATGAACTTCCAGCGATTGCACGCGCGGCGCAGGAAAAGCGTGTTACCACCTTTAGCGCATCAATGGCAGCACGCCTCGAACTGGCGTTGAACGTTGTCGCGCAGGGCAAGGGCGTGGAATCGACTATGCAGCAAATTTACGATCTGGTTGGCACCGGCACCAGCACCATTGAATCGGTACCGGCGGCGATTGCGATGGTTGAATTAGCCGAGACCGATCCTAATCGCTGCGCGATCCTTTGCGCTAATCTCGGCGGCGATACCGATACCATCGGCGCGATGGCGGTGGCGATTTGCGGCGCGCTGAACGGCATCGACAGCATCGAAATTGCCTTGAAAGCCGAGCTTGATGCGGTAAATGCGCTTGATTTCACCCGCTACAGCGCCGCATTCCTGCGCTTCCGCCAGCAGCGCGAGGCCGCTTATGCTGACGCCTAATGATCTTAAGAGGCTTGAGGGCCGTCTGCCGGTATGCGTGATTGGCGCGGCGGTGGTGGATGTGATTGCCGATGCTTACTCGTTGCCACATCGTGGCAGCGATATTGAGCTCCAGCAGCAGGGTGTCAACGTGGGCGGCTGCGCGCTGAACGTGGCGATTGCGCTGCACCGGCTTGGCATCCCGTCCATCAATGCGTTGCCGCTCGGCAACGGCACATGGGCGAGCATTGTGCGGCAGAAGCTGACGGAATATGGCATTCATAGCGTACTGGAAACCGCGAAAGGCGATAACGGCTGGTGTTTAGCCTTAGTGGAACCCGATGGCGAGCGCACCTTTCTATCAGTAAGCGGCGTGGAAAATCAGTGGGATGTGGCGCTGCTCGACACGCTGCCGCAACTGGCTAATCGCTGGATTTACCTTTCTGGCTATCAGCTCACCAGTAAAAGCGGTGATGTGCTGATCGACTGGCTGGAACAGCAAAGCCAGCCGTATCAGTTGCTGGTGGATTTCGGTCCGCGTCTGGCGGATATCGGTGATGCGCAGTTCGAACGCATAATGGCGTGCCATCCACTGATTACAGTGAACAGACAGGAAGCCGAACTGTTGTGGCATGAGCGTTTGAATCAAAAAGAACTCTTTAATGCGCAACTGTTAATGACGCGCTGGCAACAGCGTTTTGGTGGCGCGATGGTAGTGCGACTCGATAGTGAGGGTGCCGGCTTCGTTGACGCGAATACGCAAGGTTGGATACCGGCGCTGCCAACAACGGTGGTCGATACCATCGGAGCAGGCGACAGCCACGCGGGAGGATTATTGGCGGGATTGGCGTCGGGTTGGTCGCTGGCTGAAAGCGTTGCGCTGGGCAATGCGGTGGCGTCTTATGTGGTGTCACAACGGGGCGGCGATTGCGCGCCGGATCGCGCCACATTAACGGCTTATTGGCAGCAGCGCCTTACTCCGCAATAAACACATACATATCGCTACGACAGTAGCTAATGCTGTACTCCAGCGGATTGCCCTGCGCATCTAACGCCAGCTGCTTGATCACCAAAACAGGCACGTTGTCGGGTAGGGCGATCTGCTGCTGGAGCGCCTCATCAGGCATGCGAGCACTCACTCTGCTTTGTGACGTCACCGGCAGAATTTGCTGCTGGTGGAAATAGTCGTACAGTGAAATCCCAATCTCATCCGCATCGGCGATATAGCGCGCCGGCACCCAGGATTCTTCCACCGACACCGCTTGCTGATCGACATAACGAATACGCTTCAGCAAATACACATCGCTGCCTTTACTCAATCCCAGCTTTTCGGCGATTTCTGCGTCGCAATGGATTTTGCTTTTGTTAATCCACACGGTGTCAGGCTTTTTACCGCGTAATACCGCTTGTTGTGACAAGCCTTTCGGCTCTTTAAGCGAATACTCGAACTGGCTGCAGATCTGCGTACCGTAGCCTCGAGAACGCAACACCACACCCTCTTTTTCCAGCGCATCCATGGCTTTACGCACGGTGATGCGCGAAATGCTCAGCGACTGGCTGAAATCACGCTCACTCGGCAGGATCTCTTCATGCACTAACACGCCATCGCGCACCGCATCTTTAATTGCAGTGGCAAAGCGTTTGTACAGCGGCGTGCGGCTGTCATCGGCAAGGGTAGAAGTCAGCCGCGAAAAAAGTGCAGTTTGGTCGGTCATAGTGGTCGGGTTCACCTAATCCGGTAAGCGGATGAAAGCGTTATGATACTGACTTTTTAGCGGTAGCGAACCATTTTTGGGCTCTTTATCTTAAAGTTAACAAATAGTACAATACTTGAAATTCCCGGACCAATTATTGACATGAAATTTATAAAAAAAATTAGAGAATTAAATAGAAAAAGAAATTATTTAAAGAAAAAGCTGAAGTATAAAATCGCTTTATATAAAGCGACAAAAAAATGGCGTCGAATGCCAACAGAAAAGATCGCACCATCTAAAGTTCGCACAGCGCTGATGATCAGGAACGAAGGTAAGATTGGTGATGCTATAGTATCAACATGCATATTACGCGCGATGCATGAAGCAGGCATAAACATTGATGTTTTAGCGATAAAAGCAAATGAAATGATCTTCTCAGGTAATCCTTTTATCAGAAACCTTTATCTAACTGATGAAATGGATCCTCGGGATATGTATAACCATGCGATTCCCGATGATCTAATAATCACATTGAAAAACAATAATTATGATTTGATGATTGATACGGGTATCTGGGATACAGGCTTATACATGCCGAAGATGATACAAGCTATCTCACCTAAAATTTCATTAGGTTTCAATAAACAAAAGTGGCTATCGCATTACGACGTCAACATTGCATTTAATCACTATCAATCTCATGTTAAAGAGATTTATGCTGCGATTATGAATTACCTTGGCTTCCCTGATGCTTCGAATCAAAGGTATGAGGTATATTATAAGCAATCCATTTCAGACGAAGTTAAAGCAATCGATTTTTTTACAGGAGATAATAAAAAAGTCATCATCAATATGTATGCAAGTCACGATGATAGAAATTTAACACCACAACAAACTAAAGAAATAATTAGTGGTATTCTATTAAAGAATAATAATGTAGACATTGTCGTTCTGGATTATAAAAAATCTTTCGTGAAAGACTTCTTCATTGGAGCAAAGGTATATCATGTACCATCGCTATATCATGCTATGGCAGCGATAAACTTATCCGACCTGGTTATATCACCTGATACGGCTGTCGTCCATGTTGCAGCTTTGTATGACAAACCGCTAATTGGTATTTATCGTGATATCCCTGATAACAATAAATTATGGTCGCCAGGTTACAAAAATGGTCATCAAATTTTCACGTCGACTTTTGTTGTTGGGGAAGATGCATCACTGGTCGATAACGTATTAAACGCTATTGATAAGTTCAATCTAAATTAGAGGGATCAGGCATAGAGTGAACATTATAAATTCGCAAATTTTTTCAGTAATGTTTTCCGCTCTATGCCTGTTATTCCTTTTCAACGTAACGCCTAACTTAGCGTTATTCTAACGCTCATCAAACGGCACGCCGCCTTTTGACTTGTGATGTTTTGGCGTTTCGATGATGGAAACCGTCACTGAATTAGCATCGATCTCAAACGAATCGGCCACCGCTGCGGTCACGGCTCTCAACAACTTCTTCTTCTGCTCAATCGTGCGACCTTCCGCCGCATACACAACAATTTCTGGCATCTCTGCTGCTCCTTAAAGTAAACGTTCGTTTTCAGCATACCGCAGCCAAAGCTCTGCGTGCAGCGTCAATCACCCATCTTCACCGGCAATCTGTGTTGAAATGTGTATTGTTATGTTATAACGTAATTAACTCTTTTAATATGTAGCGGTTTCAGTCGGAAATCATAATGAAATCAATGAAAAATTTGCTTATCGCTTCGGCGTTAGGCCTGGCTTCTTACGCCTCAATGGCGGCTGAACATCAGGATAAACCAGTGCGCATTGCGGCACCGTTTGAAATCAAAGGCACCGATCCGGCGCTCTCCGGCGACATTCTGTTGCGTATGGATGTAGTGGAAACGCTGGTAGAAGTGAATGAACGCGCCGAGCCCATTCCGGCGCTGGCGCAGAGCTGGCAGGTTTCTAATGATGGTTTGCAATGGCAGTTGCAGCTACGTCCCAACGTGCGTTTCCATGATGGATCGCCACTGGATGCGGCCGCAGTGGTGAAATCACTTAACACCGCGCGCAGCAAAGCGGGTCTGCTGGATAAAACGCCGATTGCCGCTATCAGTGGGGAAGGGCAGCGCGTCACTATCACCTTGCGCGAACCTTTTACGCCACTGCTTTCGGTGTTAGCAGAGAGCCGTTCCCAGATTCTGGCATTGGCCAGTTGGGATGCGCAGGGCAACATCACCCGCATCATCGGCAGCGGCCCGTTTATGCTGACGTCGTTCCAGCCACCGCAATCGCTGGCGGTAAAACGGTTTGACGATTACTGGGGCGAAAAGCCGGCAATTGCGGCCGCCAGCTATCTCTCTTCCGGACGCGCCGAAACCCGCGCCTTGCTGGCGGAAAGCGGCGACGCGGATTACGTATTCAATCTGGATGCCGCCAGCCGTCAGCGTTTAGCGCGCAAGCCGTCGCTGCAACTGCCCGCAATTCCGGTGCCGCGTACACTAATGTTAAAACTCAATGCGGGCGATCCGCTGTTAGCTGAACAGCCGGTGCGTGCTGCCATCAGCATGGCGATTGATCGTAACGCGCTGGCGATGGCGGTGCTACGTTATCCGGGCGCGGCCAGTCAGTTATTCCCGCCGAATTTGGGCGAATGGCACAACAGCGCACTGCAACCGCTACAGTTCAATCCGCAACTGGCGGCACAACACCTGCAAGCGGCGGGCTGGAAATTAGGCGCGGACGGCGTGTTAACGCGCAACGGCCAGCGATTCAGTGTGATGCTGCTGACGTTCCCCGATCGTCCCGAACTGCCGCTGATGGCGATGGTTATCCAGCAGCAGCTGCGTAAAGTCGGTATTGAAGTGAAGATCAACTCCACCAACGCCAGCGAAATTCCAGCGCAGCATCACAGCAATCGACTGCAACTGGCGCTGTTTTCCCGTAATTTTGCTCTCACGCCTGACCCAACCGGCACGTTACTGCAGGATTATGCGGAAAAGGGCGGCGACTGGGGCGCGATGAACTGGCATCCAGCCGGTTTCAGCGCCGCGTTGCACACCTTAACGCAATCCAACGATGCGGCCGAACGTGCGCAGGCGCGTAACCTGATCACCGCCTCCTTACAGCAGGATTTACCGGTGATCCCCATTGCCTGGTATCAGCTATCGGCCGCGATCAACAGCAAGTTGAAAAACGTCACGCTCGATCCGTTTGAACGCCACTTTGGTCTGCGCCAGATGCAGTGGGAGCAATGATGATCAAGCTTTTAGGCTGGCGCTTAGCGCAGGCGGCATTCGTGGTGCTGGCGGTCGGTTTACTCACCTGGTTTTTGGTACAGGCCTTGCCCGGCGATATGGCGTGGCGCATTGCCAGCGGTCGTTATGGTTACGATCGTGTGGATGCCAACGCGGTGGCGCTGGTACAGCAGGAACTGAGCGGCTCGTTGCAGCAGGGCAGCGCGTTGCTGCATTGGCTATTTGATCTACTGCAGTTCAACTTTGGTCGCTCGCTGGTTTCCGGTGAACCGGTGATGGATGAACTGCGCTGGCAGCTGAGTCAAACGTTGGCGCTGGCAGGTTCATCGCTTCTCCTGACGATGTTATTCACCTTGCCGCTTGGCATTTGGGCGGGATGTCACGCCAATGGCAAACTTGACCGCGCGTTGTTCTGGCTGAGCGCGCTGCTGAAATCGGTGCCGCATTTTGCGCTTGGCATGCTGCTAATTGTCTTACTGGCGCTGCAGCTCGATTGGCTGCCCAGCGCCGGGCACGGCGAGCTGCGTCATTTTCTGTTGCCATCGTTAACGCTGGCATTGTCTTTAACCGCAGTGGGCGTGCGCGTAGTGCGTGAAGCCACGTATCAGGTTGTCACGTCAGGCTATTACCGCTGGGGCGCGCAGAAGGGGTTAGCATCCGCAACGCTAATGCGCCGTCACGGCTTGCGAAATCTGGCATCGCCGGTGTTGACCTGGTTTGGCATGCAGTTTGTCTGGCTGGTGGAAGGTGTGGTGGTGGTGGAAACGCTGTTTGCCTGGCCCGGCATTGGTCACGCGCTGGTGCATGCCATCTTTGCCCGCGATGTGCCGGTGATCCAGGCCAGCGCCATGACGCTCGGACTGCTGTTCGTGCTGCTGAATATGCTGGTGGATGCGGGTTGTCATCTACTTGATCCCCGAGGAGCACGTGCATGACAATTTCATTCTCGCGTCTTATTGGCCTGCTGTTGTTGTGCTTGCTGCTTGTCTTCGCCTTTCTGCTGCCCCTGATTCATCACGGCGATCCGCTGGAACAGGATCTGCTGCAGATGCTGCACGCGCCGAGCGGCGGCAATCTTCTCGGTTTTGATCATCTGGGCCGCGACATGCTGCCGCGCCTCAGTGCAGCGTTACGCCTTTCGCTTGGCCTCGCTGCATTATGTGTGATGAGCGCGCTGCTTGCGGGCGTGCTGGCTGGCGTATGCAGCGCGTTGTATGGAGGCTGGCTGGATCGCCTGCTTAGCATGTTTGGCGACATGTGTCTGGCGCTGCCGGGATTGCTGCTGGTGCTGCTGCTAGCGGCGATTGCGCCGGATTCTCCCGGCATGTTGTGGCTGGGGATTTCGCTGGTGCTGTGGGTGGAGTTTTTCCGCGTCACGCGTGCAACCTTGCGCCCGATTGTGCATGCGCCTGGCATGCAGGCCTCAAAGCTGCTCGGTTTCCCGGCGTTCTATCGTTTTCGCCGTCATTTGTGGCCCGCGTTAGCGCCGGTATTAACCCCGTTGACACTGTTCTCGTTCAGCAGCGCCATCATGGCGGTATCGGCTCTCGGGTTTATCAGCGTCGGCGTTCGTCCGCCCACACCAGAACTGGGGTTGATGATGACCGAACTGTTGCCGTTCGCCTGGGAAGCGCCATGGTTGTTAATGCAGCCGGTAATCGCACTGTTTCTGCTGTTGATCAGCCTGAATCTGTTGATGAAAAAGGAGAGTAAATGAAAGGATTACAGGTTACCGGCATTAGCGTCACAACGGCCAGCGCCACGCTGGTGGAACCGGTTGATTTCACCTTGCAGCCCGGCCAACCACTGACCTTGCTGGGTGAAACCGGTTCAGGTAAAAGCCTGCTGGCGCAAGCGATCATGGGCATTTTGCCCGACGATTTGCAGGCCAGCGGTACGCTGATCATCAACGAACAACGTTTTACCCTGCCGCAGGATGCCGGATTGTTGCGCGAATTATGGGGCCATACGTTAGCGTCGCTGCCGCAGGAACCGTGGCTGTCGCTGGATCCAACCATGTCAGTACAGCAGCAGGTTGCCGAAGGCTACCGTTACGTACGAGGACAGGCGAAAGCCGCCAGCGCAATCGCCGCGAGTCGCGATTTACAGCAGCTTGGTTTACAGGACGCAGCGCCGCGTTTTCCGTGGCAACTCTCCGGCGGGATGGCACAGCGTGCAGCCTTTGCCGCCGCACGTGCAGGCGGCGCGGAGATACTGATTGCCGATGAGCCAACCAAAGGGCTGGATGTGGCACGTCGCGATGAGGTTGCGGCTTTGCTGCGCCGCGAAGTGGCCGACGGCGGCACACTGCTCACCATCACCCACGACATCGCGCTGGCCCGTCAGTTGGGCGGTGAGGTTATCGTGATGCATAAAGGCAAGGTGATCGAGCAGGGCAGGGCGGAACAGGTGCTACATGCGCCGCAGCAGCGTTACACGCGTGAATTACTTGCCGCCGACCCCGCCGCATGGGCTGCACGGCAACAAACCATTGTTGGCAGCAAAGCGGTGGTGAGTGCTGAGGGCATCCGCTTGCAGCGCGGCGGTAAACCGCTCGGCGTTCCGCAAAACTTCACGCTGCACGCCGGCGAAATCGTTGGATTACACGGTGCCAGCGGCAGCGGCAAAAGTAGCTTTGGAGATGTGTTGCTCGGTCTGTTAACGCCGCAGCAAGGCAAGGTTACGCGCCATGCGGCGGTCGATGCGCTGAAATACCAGAAGATTTATCAGGATCCGTCAGCGCTGTTTCCGCCGACCCGCACACTGGCGCAAAGCCTCGACGATGTGTTGCGCCGACATCGCATTGCCTCCACGCGGCGGGATGCGCTGATGGAGCAATTGGCGCTGGCGCCGGAACTGCTGACGCGTCGGCCCGATTCGCTGTCGGGCGGCGAGCTGCAGCGCTTCTCGCTGTTACGCGTGATGCTGCTGGATCCGGTATTTCTGTTTGCCGATGAACCCACATCGCGTCTTGATCCGCTGGTGCAGCAGCAAACCATCCAGCTCATCACCTCGCTGGCGCGCGAGCAAAAGTGCGCGGTGTTGCTGGTGAGCCACGATCGCGATCTGCTGGAAAAGGGCACGCATCGGGTGATCGCAATGGAAGACGTCGCTTAACGCTCTGGCGGCTGGCTATCGCCGTGACCAAGTGAACGCTGCATCACCACGGTGTCCAGCCAGCGGCCATGTTTGAATCCCACCGACTTCATGACACCGGTGTGCTCAAAACCGAGCGCCCGGTGTAATCCCAGCGATCCTGCATTCTCGCTATCGCCAATAATCGCGATGATTTGGCGAAATCCTGCCGCTTCCGCCAGCGCAATGGCTTTGTGCAACAGCGCACGACCAATGCCTCTGCCGGTTTGCTGCTGATCGAGGTAAATCGAATCCTCCAGCGTAAAGCGATAGGCATAACGCGGGCGATACGGCGCCAGATAGCAGTAGCCCAGCACCTGATCATCCTCCTGCGCCACCAGCCAAAAACCGCCGCGCTGCTGCACATCCTGCACGCGATTCTGCATTTCGCTGGTCGAAGGCGGTTCGGTTTCAAAAGTCGCGGTGCCGTGCAGCACATGCCATGCGTAGATTTTCTGAATGGCAGCAGCGTGATGAGGTCGGGCGGGAATAATGTCCATATGTTCCTGATTCTTAGCGGAGAAAACCACAGCATGCCACTGCGCCGCACGCGAATCATCGAATTTAACAATAGGAAATTCTGATGGCTAACCTTCTGTGCCGTAGGGTCGCCATTCATGGCGACCTGGCCTAACTCACGCTCAATTCTGCTCCGATAATTGCACCGCCATGGTATCCGCCTCCAAAGCCTCGAACACATGCGGTTCGTCGGCGGGATAGCAAATGTAGTCGCCTGGATTCAGCTCGACCGGCGCATCGCGCGGTCCCACCAGCGCACGGCCACGCGCGATGATTACATGTTCGACCGAGCCCGGCGGATGCGGTTTTGAGTCGCGCGGTGCGCCAGGTTGGCTGGTGACCAGATAGAGATCGCGGCGTCCGCCGGGCGGGCAACTTGCTAGCAAGGCCGCCTGATAATCCGCCATCTCCGCTGAGACGATCATGCCTTCGCCACGACGAATTACCTGCAAACGCTTCACTTCCGGCTCCATCAAACGCGCGAAAGGAATATTCAACGCCACACACAGCGCCCACAACGTTTCAAGACTGGGATTACCGTTACCCGCTTCGAGCTGCGACAGCGTGGATTTGGCGATCCCGGCGCGACGCGCCACTTCTGTCAGTGAAAGCCCCGCGCGCTGGCGTTCGCGCAGTAATCCGACAGCGATAATATCAATTGGCGTGGTCAAACCCTCTCCTGTTCTTTATATCGAACGATTTGTTCGTCTTGTAAAACAATTCTGCTGCGTTCATTATAACGGCTTTCCTGTTCGATATGAGATCAAATTGTGATGCGTCTGGGTGCAGTGCCGCTTGATCGCGGAGTCATAAAAGCCATATTCCTGGTTTGTCTTGCCGACGGTATTGTCGGGCTTTCTTACGGTTCGCTAGCGGCGGCCGAAGGGTTTCCGCTGTGGGTGCCGATTGCACTCTCAACGCTGGTGCTGGCGGGCGCGTCGGAATTCCTGTTTATCGGCATTGTGGCGGGCGGTGGCAGTCCGCTGACGGCGGCGGCGGCGGGTTTGCTGGTTAACGCGCGTCATCTGCCGTTTGGTATCGCGGTAAAAGATCTGGTGGGTAAAGGCAGCCGCAGCCTGCTGGGATGCCACATCATGAATGATGAAAGCGTGGTGTTTGGCATTTCCCAGCCAAAACTGGCGCAGCGTCGCGCCGCTTACTGGATTTGCGGTTTGGGCATTTTCACCATCTGGCCGCTGTCGGTGATTGGCGGTGCGGTAATCGGTCGCTTTATTCCCGATGTTTCGGCCATTGGTTTAGATGCGGTGTTCCCAGCGATCCTGATTGCCCTGATTTTCCCGGCGCTGCGTCAGCGTCGCACGCTGATCCCCGCGACGCTTGGCACTGCGCTGTCAGTGCTTGCAACGCCATTTGTACCAGCGGGTATGCCGGTGCTGTTTTCATTGCTGGGATTACTGAGCTGGCGAGAGCGTAAAAATGCAAAATAATCTGATCATTGGCGGTATCGCGCTGCTGGCGGTAGGCACTTATGCGATCCGCTTCGCCGGTTATCGCTTGGGCAGCCGTATGCAGATGTCGGATCGCGCCCGCAACATGCTGTCTGATGCCGCCACCGTTTTGCTGCTGGCGGTAGCCGTAACCACCGCGTTGTTTGAAGGCACGCATTTTGCCGGTGTGGCGCGCATCGCCGGCGTGTTGTTTGCGGTGTTTTTGGCCTGGCGTCGCACACCGTTGATTCTGGTAATTATCGGTGCCGCGCTGATGACCGCGTTGCTACGCTACTTCGGCGTGCCCTGATCGCGCCAGGTTTGCGCGCGTAATTCATATAATAAACTGGCGGGTGCGCCTGGAACATCGTGAAACTGGTCGTAACAGCGCAGTCCCGCTTTCTCTAACACCCGCTGTGACGCGAAATGATCCGGGCGCACCGCAGCATCAATTACCGGAAGCTGGCACTCATCGAAGCCATAAGCGATCACCGTGCGGGCGAACTCGGTGGCGTAACCTTTTCCCCATGCCTCTTCCGCCAGACGATAGCCAAGATTATTGACTGGCTTGCCAGCAAACTCGCGTACCGTTAAGCCACCAAATCCCAAAACCTGATCCGGTTGCTCGCGTAGGCAAATTGCCCAGTTACCGAAGGGGAAGGATTGCCAGTGCGCCAGCCAGCGAGTTAATACCTCTTCTGCAAAGGCTACATCGGGAAACGGACCGGCCGGATTGAACATATTGGTATCCGGATCGCCATAGATGGCAAACAGGCGCTGAACATCGGTAGGTGCAACCGGACGAAGAAACAAACGTGATGAAGTGAGTTGCATTGTCGTAACCTTTTGTAGCCGGAATCGGCGTTATCTTCCTGATGAGTTTTGTTACTGTGATACTCCACGGATTACTAGCATAGAGGAAAACGTATGAAACCGCGTTTAGCCCGCTGTGATGAAACGGCCACGTTGTGGCGTATTCGCAACCTTGCGATTCGCCACGGTTGCCAGGCCGTTTATCCAGCAGATGTTATTAGCGCATGGACGCCCGATGCGTTGCCGCACGGCTATTTTGAGGCGGTCAAAAGCAACCCGTTTTATGTGGTCGACGATGCTGAATATGGCGTCGCCGCGACCGGGTTTCTCGATCTGCACAGCGGCAGTGTAGAAGCAATTTTTACGCTGCCCGTTTGCAATGGCAAAGGTTATGCCAGCGCGATAATGCAGGCAATTATCGATGAAGCGCGTCAGCGTGGTTTTACTCAACTGACGCTTGCCGCCACGCCTAACGCCAGTGGCTTCTATCAGCGCCACGGTTTTCGTGTGGTGCGTGAAGCGCTTTATCCCTCGGCGCTGGCGCAAGCCGACCTTCCCTGCGTCGAAATGATCCGCGAGCTTTAAGGCTAAAATGACAAACAGTGCAAACAACATGGACCGCGCGAATATGGTAATTAACTGCGTAGCGTATCGCCACGGCAAGCGCGAAGAGCATGTCGATATCGCCGATATCAGTGAAGTATTAAAAGAAGAGAAATCCTTCGTCTGGATGGGTTTGTACCAACCTGAACCGGCTTTTATGCAGACGCTGCAGCAGGAATTCAGCCTACATGAACTGGCGATTGAAGATGCGCTGGTGGCACATCAGCGACCGAAGATCGAGCAGTACGGCGATTCGGTGTTTATCGTGGTGAAAACCGCCCACATGGACGAGCAGCAGCGCATCACTTTCGGCGAAACCCACTTCTTTCTCGGCAAAAACTTCCTGATCACCGTGCGTCACGGTTCTTCGGAAGGCTATGCAGACATCCGCACCAAAGCCGAAAAGAATCACGCGCTACTGTGTGAAGGGCCGGGTTATGCGCTCTACTGCATCCTCGATTTCATCGTTGATAACTACAGCAAAATCACCGAATCCCTCAACGATCGCATTAGCGGGTTGGAACAGGGCATGTTCACCACGCGTTTCGACAGCGATGCGCTGCAGAACGTTTATCATCTGCGTCGTGAACTGCTGGCGCTGCGTAACGCGGCGCTACCGGTGACCGAAATCTGCCAGCAGCTGGTGCGCTTCCACGAAGATATCATCCCAAAAAATCTGCGTGCCTATCTGCGTGACGTACAGGATCACGCACATCACGTGATGATTGATGCGGAAGATATGCGCGAAATGCTTACCAGCGCGATGCAGGTCAATCTGGCGCTGGTGTCGGTGCAGCAAAGCGAAGTGAATAAAAAGCTCGCCGGTTGGGGTGCGATCCTGATCGTGCCGACCATCATTTTCAGCATGTACGGCATGAACTTCCCGGATATGCCAGAACTGCACACGCACTTTGGTTATCCTGCAGTGGTGGGCGTAACCATCGTTATCTGCTGCGTAATGTGGTGGCGGCTGAAAAAGGCCGGTTGGCTATAAACGTTAAATGCCTGCATTTTTTGCACAACTTCCTGCAACCCGGAGTGAAAGATGTCCTTTAATATTGGTCTTCTGCTGTTCCCCAACCTCACGCAACTCGATCTCACCGGTCCGTGGGAAGTGTTTGCCCGCATGCCCAACGTTAACAACTATCTGATTTGGAAAGATCGCCAGCCGGTGATGTCAGATCGCGGTCTGGCGATCGTACCAACCGTGACCTTTAACGATTGCCCTCAACTCGATCTGATCTGCGTTCCCGGCGGTCCCGGACAAATTGCGTTGATGGAGGATGACGAAACGCTGGATTTCGTGCGCCGCATGGCGGAAAACGCCAAGTGGGTGACTTCGGTATGTACCGGTTCGCTGGTATTAGGTGCAGCGGGTTTATTGCAGGGATATCGCGCTACGTCACATTGGGGTTCGCTTGATCAACTCAGCTTGCTCGGTGCCACGCCGGTAGCGGAACGTGTGGTGCGCGATCGCAACCGCATCACTGGCGCGGGCGTCACCTCAGGCATTGATTTCGCTTTAACCGTGGCGGAAGAGCTGCTTGGACGTGAAACAGCGGAAAATATCCAGCTGCAGATGGAGTACGATCCGGCGCCGCCATTCCATTCCGGTTCGCCACGCAGTGCGTCGCCGGAACGGTTGGTGGAGGCAAAAATCCAGATGCAGGATTTTATTGCCCGCCGACGTGCAGCGACCGAAAGTGCCGCAGCACGGCTCAAGCGTGACTGATAAAAATTGGCGATTTCAGCCTGAAATCGCCACAAGTTTTACCGCTTAATGTGCGCTGGCAGTAGGGCGCACGGTGATTTCACTGGTATCCACCTCGCCAGGCTGATCGATGGCCCAACTGACAGCTTTGGCAATCGCTTCCGGCTTGAGGGCAATCTGGCGATAGCTCTTCATCGCCTCACGCGCGGTGCTATCGCTGATGATATCCGCAAGTTCAGATTCCACCACACCGGGATTGATCACCGTAACCCGCAGATGCTGCGATTCCTGGCGCAGGCCATCGGAAATCGCGCGAACGGCAAACTTAGTGGCGCAATACACGGCGGCAGTCGGCGAAACGGTCAGTGCGCCAATGGAGGCGATATTAATAATGTGACCAAACTGCTGCGCTTGCATAGTCGGCAGCACCGCAGCAATGCCATACAGCACGCCGCGAATGTTGACGTCGAGCATCAAGTCCCATTCATCGACTTTCATTGAGCTCATCGGTGACAGTGGCATCACGCCCGCATTGTTGATCATCACATCAATACGGCCATATTTCTCCAGCGCAAAATTGGCCAGCTGCTGTGTATCGGCGCGCTGGGTGACGTCGGTGGCGAGATAATCCACGCTTGCGCCGCCAAAACGCAATTCATCACATAACGCCTGCAGACGATCGGTACGGCGCGCGCCGAGCACCAGCTGATGACCTTGTTGCGCCAGATGACGTGCAATGCCTTCGCCAATGCCACTGCTGGCGCCGGTTAAAATAATCACTTTCTTCGCTGTATTCATGATGCACTCCTCGTTGAGTTGACGAGGATATTGTTGATAAATCATGCAGTGCGCAACAGACCGGATTGTGGCGCATGTTTGCCTGATTCTCTCGTGTGCATTGTGTAACCACGATTCATACAGCTATGCTTTGCCTGAATCTCTCTGAGGAAATTGTTCATGCCACACTCCGTGCAACAGCGCACCTGCGCTTTACTCAGCCAGCTGGCGCGTCAGGAAGGCTATACCGAATCGCTGCTCGATAGTGTGCGCTTTATGCGCGCCGATCGGCAGTGGGCGCGCACGCCAGTATTGTATGAGCCGAGCATCATCATTATTTGTCAGGGATCGAAACGCGCTTTCCTCGCCGACAAAATGTATCGCTACGACGCACAACATTATCTGGTCTTGTCGGTGCCACTGCCGTTTTCTGCTGAGACGGAAGCCACATCAGAAGAGCCGTTGTTGGGCATCGCAATTCGTCTGGATGTTGCCATGGTGGCTCGGCTGGTGGCACAACTGGCCAGCAGTGAAACGGCGATAACTGCTGCACCGGCGGGCATCATCTCAACACCGATCAACGAAACACTGGCGGAGAGCACGCTGCGTTTGTTGGAAGCGTTGAGCGATCCGCTTGAAGCCAAAGTGTTGGGACCGGCGCGCGTCGAAGAGATCTGTTTTCGCGTATTGATAGGCGAGCAGGGCGGTGCGGTGCGTGCGGCGTTAACCTATCAAGGCCATTTTGGTCGTATCGCGCGTGCTTTGCAGCGCATCCATGCCGACTGGCGTCAGCCGCTGGATGTACCACATCTGGCGAATGAAGCCGGGATGAGCGTGCCGCGTTTCCATCTGCATTTTAAAACGGTGACGCAAACCTCGCCGATTCAATATCTAAAATCGCTGCGTTTGCATCAGGCGCGTTTAATGATGATCCGCGACAATCTCACCGCCGCTGGTGCCGCAGCGCGCGTCGGCTATGAAAGTGATTCGCAGTTTAATCGTGAGTTCAAACGGATGTTTGGTCGCAGTCCGGCAGAAGAGGCGCGGGAGATGAAGCGAGCGTTTGAGTTGTTACCGCCGGAGCAGCTGTCCGGCCGATTACAGGTGCATTAACTTAGCGAATGCTCATGATGGCAACGACAAATAAAATCCAGAATACTGCACATCCGGTAAACATCATTTGCCAAACTAAACGGCGTTCTACTGTCAGAAAAGAAGAAAAGCGTGAACGTAAAATCGATTGCATAGCGACCTCAAATCAGAATTTTAGAAGAAAGTTTGTTGGCTGGAACAGGAAGTTTCTGTCAGCGGATAAGACTATTCTGACTCTGGAGGGGTAAGAATTCGACAAGACCAGTCTCGTTTTTTGCCTGGAATCTAAACGACATATAAAGAAAAGCCGCACAGGGCGCGGATCCCTGTGCGGCTGAATTCCAGACATTTGCTGGCTAAACGTTACGCGTCACGCCGCCATCAACACGAATATTCTGAGCGGTAATATAGGCTGCGCCAGGCGACGCCAGGAAGGCGATGGTTGCTGCCACTTCTGCAGAAGTGCCGTAGCGCTGTAATGGCACGCTGTCGCGACGTTCATCGGTTTTCGGCAAGCTATCGATCCAGCCAGGCAGCACATTGTTGATGCGAATGTTATCGGCCGCGTAAGTATCGGCGAAAATTTTGGTGAAGGATGCCAGCCCGGCGCGGAACACCGCTGAGGTCGGGAACATATCGGTTGGCTCAAACGTCCATGCCGAGGAGATATTGATAATGCTGCCGCCGCCCTGTTTCTGCATGATTGGCGTGACCAGACGCGTGGCGCGCACCACATTCAAAAAGTAGGTTTCCATGCCGAGCTGCCACTGCTCGTCGGTTAATTCCAGAATCGGCGCGCGCGGACCATGACCGGCGCTGTTCACCAGCACATCAATGCGTCCCCAGCGCGCCAGCGTTTGATCCACCAGCTTCTGCAGATTTTCAACGGATTGATTGGAACCCGTCACGCCCAAGCCACCCAGCCGCTCCGCCAGCGCTTCACCTTTGCCGGATGAAGAGAGGATCGCCACTTTAAAGCCGTCGCTCGCCAGTTTCTCCGCTGCTGCTGCACCCATGCCGCTGCCACCAGCAACGATTACTGCCACTTTTTCTACTGTCATCATTGATCTTCCTGTTAATTAAAAATCGATTAAATCCAGTATAAAAGGTAATTTCGGCAGCAGAGAGTCAGTCTGTTTGCCAATTGACGATAGGAAAACTACAGGATGAGCCTGGGATTTAGCGAGCTGCCGCCGCTTAATGCATTGAAAGTGTTTGAAGCGGTGACGCGACATCTTAACTTTCGTCTGGCGGCGGAAGAGCTAGGCGTGACGCAGGGCGCGGTGGCGCAGCAAATTCGCGGTCTGGAAGCCAGCCTTGGGCTGAAATTGTTTGATCGATTGCCGCGCACGCTGGCGCTGACCGGCGCGGGTGCAGGTTATGCAGTCAGCATCCGTCAGGCGTTTGAACTGATCGATGAAGCCACGCGCACGCTGCGTCCGGAACCGAATCGCTTAACGTTGAGCGTAACGCCCACCTTTGCCAGCCGCTGGATGCTGCCGCGCTTACCGGGTTTTACCGCCGCTTGGCCGGATATCGATCTGCGCGTTTTAGCTTCTGAGCGGCTGGTGCAGTTTCATCATGAAGGCGTCGATATAGCGGTGCGCTACGGCAGGCCGCCATTTGGCGCGGGTCTTGATGCCACTTTACTGTTTAGCCAAACGGTATTAGCGGTGGTGAGTCCGGCGCTGCTTGAAGAGCTGGGCGATCCGGCCGAGAGCGATAACTGTCTGCGCTACGCCTTGCTGCATGATGGTCATCATCTTTGGCCCGCATTTCTGGCGTTTACCTTCCCGCATGTATCGCTACATCATCAGCATCACCTGCGTTTCAATCAAACCGCGCTGGCGCTGGAAGCGGCGATCAGCGGGCAGGGCATTGCGCTCACCAGCCCGCATTTCGTGCAGAACGATCTGGCCAGCAGACGTTTGGTGCCGGCGTTTTCGCAGCAAATGATTATGGATGCCGGTTGGTATCTGGTGTGGCCGCGCCGTCCGCGCGAGCAGGCGCCGGTGATAGCGGTGCGCGATTGGCTTTTAGCGCAGGTTAGCGGCTGATTATTGTTCAATAACGAAATCAGTAAAACTGATGATCCGCATGGGATCATGAATGTTATAACTGCTTAATGATGCAGATGTGGGGTTTTATCCTGTCAAGGCAGGGAATTAGCAAAATATCGCGAAAATTCAGCAAGTAAAGCAACGGATTGTGCGTTGCATTCTGTCGGATGCTGTGAATAAATACGGAGTCAATTTTAATAAAAATGCCATAAAGGCCAGGCTCGCGCCTGAAAAAAGATTTTTGCATATGACCGATCATAAAGATGTTTTAGCCAGGGACATCAGCGCCAAAAGCGAAAGCATGCAGGCGCATCTCATCGCCATTCGCCGTGACATTCACGCGCATCCGGAGCTGGGTTTCGACACCGTCCGCACTGCGCACATCGTTGAGCAGGAACTGCTGCGCCTGGGTCTGACGCCGAAAACCGGCGTCGGCAGAACCGGCGTGATGGTGGATATTGTCGGCGCGCATCCTGGTAAAACCGTGCTGTTACGCGCGGATATGGATGCATTGCCAATCCATGAACAAACCGGTTTACCTTTCAGCAGCCAATATCCCGGCAAAATGCACGCCTGCGGCCACGATATTCACACCGCGACGATGCTCGGCGTGGCGGCGATTGTGCCGCACTATCGCGCGCAGTTGCATGGCACTTTGCGATTGATTTTCCAGCCAGCAGAAGAGACGCCCGATAGCGGTGCCGAAGCGATGATCGCCGATGGCGCGGCAGATGGTGTCGATCTTGCCATCACGCTGCACAACAAACCGGAACTGGCCGCCGGCGAAATTGGCTTAACGCGCGGTGCTAGTACCGCCTCCAGCGACGAGTTTGATGTGGTAGTGCACGGTAAATCAACACACGCCGCCCGTCCGCACATGGGAACCGATCCGATCATTGCCGCCGTGAATCTGGTGAGCCAGCTGCAAACCATTATTTCGCGCGAGCTCGATCCTGCCAACTCGGCTGTGCTGACCATCGGCCACATTCATGGCGGCAGCACGCACAACATCATTTCCGATAGCTGCCTGATTCAGGGCACGGTGCGCGCCAAATCACCGGCGGCGCGTGCGCATATCGAAGAGGCGTTCAAACGTATTTGCGCGGGCGTCGCGCTGTCGCTGAATGTGCGCGTTGAGGTCAATTATCAGCGCGGCGTACCTCCGTTAATGAACGACGATGTGCTGATTGATGCGCTGGAACCGATTTTGTCGCACCAGTTTGGTAAGGCTATTGTCGCCAAGCCGAGCGCCAGCTTTGGTGCTGAAGATTTCTCGCTGTTTACCGAGCGCGCGCCAGGCTGCCAGATCCACATTGGATCCGGCGCGCCGGGACGCGACGACCATCTGCACAATTCGGATTACCAACCCGACGAGCGCAGTATCCATGCCGGCACGCAGGCATTAGCCCGTTTAGCCATTGATTTACTCTCTTAAAATAACGAACTTCGAGGTTTTCTGATGATGCGTAAAGGACTGTTTACCGCTTCTGTAGGCATGCTGCTGCTTGCCTCTTCCGCTCTGGTGCAGGCAAAAGATTTTGGCACGCTGAAATTCGCCACTGAAGCCGCTTATCCGCCGTTTAACCAATCCACGCCGAACGGCAAAATCGTTGGTTATGAGCCGGATATGGTGGCTGAAATCGCTAAACGTGCCGGTTTCAAATACGAAATCGTGGCGCAGAAATGGTCCGGTATGATTCCGGGACTGGTCGATGGCAAATATGACGCGGTGATCGATGCTGTGACCGTCACGCCGAAGCGTGAAGAAGTGGTGGATTTCTCACGCCAGTACACCGTGAGTGTTTCAGGTTTTGTCACTCTGAAGGGCAGCGCGGTTGATACCTTGCCTGGCAATGGCGAAGTGGTGCTGGCGGATGACGAAGCTGGCATGACCAAATCTATCGATGCTTTGAAAGCCAAATTCAAAGGCAAAACCATCGCTGTGCAGGTTGCCACCATTCAGGCGGATTTCCTCAACAAATATCTGGCGGATGTGGCAACGATTCGTACTTATCAGGCCGGACCGGAAACCTTCGCCGATCTGCTGAACGGCCGCGTTGATGCAGTAATGGCGTCACGCACCAACCTGAATGCCTATGTGAAAAAGCATGCGGATACCGTTAACAGCACCGGTTACGGTTTCTCGGGCGGCGTGTTGGGCCAGGGTTCAGCCATCGCGATTCAGAAAAACAATCCTGAGCTGAAGGCGGCGCTGGATAACGCGTTAAATTCAATGATCAAAGATGGCACGCTAAAGCAGCTGTCTGAAAAATGGTTCGGCGAAAACGTCGCACCTAAAGAGTAATTCCAGGCGCTTATGGCTATTGATTGGCAAATCTTAGGTTTTGGTGACGAAGGTTGGGGCGGCGTGTTGCTTAACGCCGCCACGGTGACCGTCACCGTTTCATTATGCGCATGGCTGCTGGGCGCAATTCTCGGCAGCTTGTTGTGTTGGATGCAGATTGGTGGCGGGCGCTGGCAACAGCGTCTTGCCAACGGTTACATCACGCTGTTTCGTGGTGTGCCTGAGCTGCTGGTGATCTACCTGTTCTATTTTGGTGGACGTCAGGTGGTGTCGTTTGTCGGGGAAAGTCTTGGCCTGCAAGGACCGTTTGATGTGAACGGCTTTGTAGCGGGTGCGATCGCCATCGGCCTGATCTCCGGTGCTTATCAAAGTAGCGTGTTCCGCGGCGCGTTCTACGCGATCCCGAAAGGGACGCTGGAAGCCGCAACGGTAACCGGCATGGGCCGTTTGATGCTGTTCCGCCGCATGATTGTGCCGCAGGCGCTGAAAACCGCGCTGCCGGGCATGGGAAATCAGTGGCAATCGGTAATCAAAGAGTCGGCGCTGGTTTCAGTCACCGGCTTAGTGGAAACCATGAACCAGATCTCCACCGCCTCGAACTCGACGCAAATGCCGTTCTTCTTCTACAGCGTTGGCGCGGTGATCTACCTGATCATCACCACCTGTTCCGATTTTGTTTTCCGCTATGTGGAAAAAGTGGCCATGCGCGGGCAACAACGCGCGCGGTTGTAAGGAGCCACGATGGATGTCACTTTCCTGCAGCACACCTTAGCTGCGTTGCTGCGCGGCCTGCCGCTCACGCTCAATCTGGCGCTGTTGTCGTTGTTGGGTGGCGGCGTGCTGGCACTGTTGCTCAATCTGCTGCGGCAGAATCGCTTCGGAAGCTACGTTACCCGTTTCTACGTCTGGGTGTTTCGCGGCACGCCGCTGCTGATTCAGATCTTCATGATCTATTACGGCCTCGGCAGCTTACCGGCGGTGCGCGAAAGCGTGTTGTGGCCGCTGCTGCGCGATCCTTACTGGTGCGGTTTGATTGCGCTGGTGCTTAATGATGCGGCGTACACCTCGGAGATTCTGCGCGGCGGGCTTAACGCCGTGAGCGTGCAGTCGCTGGAAGCGGCCAAAGTGAGCGGCATGTCGCGCTTCACCACGCTACGTCGCATCACGCTGCCGCTGGCGGTGCGCCAGGCATTGCCGGCTTACAGCAATGAAATTATCTCGATGATCAAATCGACCTCGCTGGTCAGCACCATCAGCTTGATGGAGATGACCGGCATCGCTGATTCCATTGTCTCTGAGACTTTCCGGGCGCTGGAGGTGTTTATCAGCGCGGCGATTATTTATCTGCTACTGACCGTGCTGGTGAGTAAAGCGGTGGCGCTGCTGGAGCGCCGTTTGTCCCCTTATCACGTTGGAGCACGTCCATGAGTAAACCCACTATCGCCCTGAGTCATCTCAGAAAAAGTTATAGCGGGCACGAAGTGCTGCACGATATCAGCCTGACGGCGCAGGATGGCGACGTGATTTCGCTAATCGGTGCCAGCGGCTCAGGCAAAAGTACCTTGTTGCGCTGCATTCCGTTCTTAGAAGTGCCGCAGGGCGGGGAAATTGCGGTGGGTGACGAAGTGGTCACTATCGATAATCCCGACGAGAAGCTCAGCCGCGAGCAGCAGCGCCGCATCAAGCTGATGCGCATGCAACTCGGTTTTGTCTTCCAGAGCTTCAATCTGTGGCCGCATAAAACTGTATTGCAGAACATCATCGAAGCGCCGATTCATGTGCAGAAGCGCAGCAGTAAAGAGGCGATTAAAGAGGCTGAAGCGCTGCTGCAAAAAGTGGGACTGTACGAGAAGCGTAACGCGTGGCCATCGCAGCTTTCGGGTGGTCAGCAACAGCGCGTGGCGATTGCCCGTGCGCTGGCGCAGCAGCCGAAGGCGATTCTGTTTGATGAGCCGACTTCAGCGCTTGATCCCGAGCTGGTGGGCGAAGTGCTGCGCGTGATTCGCAGCCTGGCAGAAGAGGGGCGCACCATGATCATCGTCACGCATGAAATGGGCTTTGCACGTGATGTCTCGAACAAAGCGGTGTTTCTGCATCAGGGTAAAATCGAAGAAGCCGGTTCGCCACAGCAAGTGTTCAGCGATCCCATCTCCGCGCGCTGTCGCGCATTTGTGAGTAGTCACTTACAGCGCAATAGTTAACAACAATTCCCTTTCCCTGTGCACCAGCTACGTGAATGAGCTGGTGCATTTCTCATGCGCCTTATGTTTTCCCTTTATTTCCTCGTCATCAAAGCCATTGCTGTTGCAGCGGGTGGTCCGAATAGCAGCGACCGCGCGCCAGGCAGACTTCTGAAAACACGAGCCGACCGGGAAAAGTCGTTGAATCCCAATACGGCGCGGGTTACAACGTTTGACTTTAGTCAGGCCTCCTTTGCCGGAGTACTTCTTTACTGCATAACCACGGAATTCTATGCCGCACACTTACCGACCATGGATGAAAAGGTATTGGCTGGTCTGGCTACTGTTAACGCTGATCACCTTGATAGCGTTATTTGCCGATCAAATTTTGCAACAGCAGCGTGTGGGCGAAGCGCAATTTAATCAGCAATTTAATCGCCTCGCCGCCTATCAAACGCAGAATGAAACGCTGTTGCCGCTGCTGAATGGCGATGAGGATCTCGCTGCTTTGCAGAGCAAATTTCCGCAGCTTGTCCTGCTGGAACACACCGTAAATCGTCCGTTAACCGCGCCACGTTTTGAAGAAGTGAGCGGTGGACGCTATTGGCTCTACAACCCTTACCGCCAGATTCGCATGCTGATCGATTTGCACTTTGCCCTGCAAACCTCGGATGTGGCACTGGCGCTGGCTTTTCATATCCACGCGCCGGCCGCCATGCAAACGGTGAACTATTCGGACTCGGCGCGCTGGCAATGGCAGCGGCCGTTCATCAATCACTATCAGCCGTTCTTGCTGAAAGGCAGCGCCAATCCCGACTGGCGAGCGCTGCATATGCTGCCATTTACGCTGGCGCTGCTGTTGTGGCTGGTGATTGGCGGCTTGGGCTGGTGGCTGCTGCGTCACTGGCGTCAGCATGTGGAGATGCGCCTGCGCGCGGACTATTTCCAACGTACGCGGCGTGAAGCGCTGGGCGAGTTCACCGCCGGCATCATTCATGAAATCAATCAGCCGCTGACCGCCATTAACACTTGGTTGCATAGCAGTCAGTTACTGTTGAAGCAGGGTAAACACGAAAATCTGCCACAGGCGCTTAATGCGATGAGCTTGCAAACGGAACGCCTCGCGGCGTTGCTGCAACGTTTTCGCGACATTGTGAGTGAACGTCCGGTGGCGATGACCGCCGTGAATCCGGAAGTCGTCTGGCGGCGCGTGACGCTGCTGCTGCAACAGGAACTGGATGATGGCGATGTCGCGCTGCGTCAGCAGTTTCAGCACGGTCAGGCAAAAGTGCTGAGCGATCCACAGTGGCTGGAACAGGTGTTCCACAACCTGTTGCAAAACGCCATTCACATGCAGCACGGACGTCCCGATGCATGGGTGAAGATTGCATCGGAGCACATTCCACACGGCATCAAAATCATCATCAGCGATAACGGTCCCGGCTTCTCTGCGGAAGGATTAGCGCAGGCTTGCATGCCGTTTTACAGCTCGCGCGCCAACAGCATGGGATTAGGCATGACGCTGGTCGAGAGCTTGATGTTACGCATGAACGGCCAGCTGCGGCTGGCAAATCGCGCTGAAGGCGGCGCGGAGATTACCTTAATTTTCCAACTGGCGGAGTAACGGAATGGTCGCAAAGGTTTGGTTAGTGGATGATGATTTGTCCGTGCGTGAATCGCTCGGTTTTCTGCTTAAAACGCTGGAATATGACGTGGCCGATTTTGCCGATTTGGCCGCATTTGAAGCGGCCACGCAAGCGCAGGAACCGCTGCGCGGCTGCTTGCTACTGGATGTGCGCATGCCGGGTATTAGCGGCCTGAGCTGGCTGGCGGAACAGGGCGATCGCCATCCGCTGCTGCCGGTGATCATCATGACTGGTCACGGCACCATTGATGCCTGTCGTCGTGCATTTCGTCAGGGCGCGTTTGAGTTTTACACCAAGCCGCTGGATATAGAACCGCTGCTGGAAACCATTCATTTGGCATTCAACGAGAGTGAACAACGTGCCGAGCGCTGGCATTCACAGCAGGGATTGCAGGCGCGGTTTGCGCTGTTATCGGCGCGAGAAAATGAAGTGATGCAGCTGATGATTGCCGGGCAAACCAGCAAAGAGATCGCGCGTGATTTATCGCTGTCGCCGCGCACCGTGGAAGCGCATCGTGCGGCAGTGTTTGCCAAACTGGAACTCAATAATCTCGCGCAATTGATTCACGCCTGGCAGCAGCTGAACCAGGTATAACTACCAGGATGAACGGGTAATCGCCCGAATATTTCTTTTTCCAGCCGCGCTTTAAAGTGTCACTCACTATTAAACAGGAGTGACACATGAACATCCGCCTTTCTCTGATTGCCGCTGCGGCGGCCTTTGTTTCCTTCGGCAGCCACGCTGCATTAACTGAATCCAACCTTTCACTGGCTGACGCACAGAAGCTGGCAAGCGCCGCGATTCAGTCGTGCGCGGCGAAAAACTACAACGTGGCGGTAACCGTGGTTGATCGTGCCGGTGTGGTAAAAGCGGTGCAGCGCATGGATAACGCCGGTCCGCACACCGTGGAAGCCAGCCAGATGAAAGCGTACACCGCGCTCAGCACCAAAAACCCAAGCGGTAAAGTGATGGAAGCGGCGCAGAATAATGCTGGTGCGCAGAATATGCGTGATATTCCTGGCTTCCTGCTGTTGGCGGGTGGTGTGCCGGTGAAAAGCGGCGATCAGGTGATTGGCGCAATCGGCATCGGCGGCGCGCCAGGCGGCAATCTGGATGAAGCCTGCGCGATGGATGCCCTTAAGGCTTTGTAAACATAGCGCAAGTAGGGTCGCCATTTATGGCGTAATGCCGAACGGTTTAGCCCAGAGCGACTTTCGTTCGCTATGTGCTAAGGCAGTTGCAGCACGTTCGTGCGGCGACCGAGCAGAGGACGCCTGGCTGCACTGAACCCCAAAACCTGGACACATTTTACATCTCTTTTGATGCCCGGTATTCCACCGGGCTCATGCCCGTTCTGAGACAAATTCGTTCGTG
>NZ_FPBU01000001.1:0-766167 GCF_900116775.1 Pantoea sp. YR525 | reverse complement strand
CACGAACGAATTTGTCTCAGAACGGGCATGAGCCCGGTGGAATACCGGGCATCAAAAGAGATGTAAAATGTGTCCAGGTTTTGGGGTTCAGTGCAGCCAGGCGTCCTCTGCTCGGTCGCCGCAGCATGGTGCTGGAACTGCCTCAGCACCTGGCGAACGAAAGCCGCTCTGCGCTTAACTGAGCGGCATTACGCCATTCATGGCGACCTTTTTTTATTACGCGTACTTCACTGTAATCGACGCACTGGCCAGCGCATGGAAATGCACGTTAAAACCCACCATCGCGCCGCTCGCGCCTTCATCTACGTCAATCTTATCCGTATCCAGCGCATGCACCGTAAAGATGTAGCGATGGGATTCGCCCTGCGGTGGCGCTGCGCCGCCGTAGCCGGTTTGGCCGAAATCGGTGCGCGTCTGAATCGCGCTCTCCGGTAGTTCCGCCACGCCGGAACCGGCGCCCTGCGGCAACTCGGTGACTTCTGCCGGAATGTTCGCTACCACCCAATGCCACCAGCCGGAACCGGTTGGCGCGTCGGGATCGTAGCAGGTGACGACAAAGCTTTTAGTGCCCTCCGGCACATCATCCCACGCCAGATGCGGTGACACATTGTCGCCCTGGTAACCCATGCCGTTGAAAACGTGTCGCTCTGGCATCTTATCGCCGTCGTTAAAATCCTGGCTAACTACGCGCATGATCGCTCCTTATTGGTTGTGCAGTGCCCTCAATCATGGTGGAAATGCGCCGCAACATCCAGTGCCGCGCCGACCGCTTGCGTCAGTTTCGTCAGTTCGGCGGCAGAAATCAGATAAGGTGGCATCAGATAGATCAATCGTCCAAACGGACGAATCCACACGCCGCGCTCCACGAAGAAGTGCTGCAACGCCGCCATGTTCACCGGCTGATGGGTTTCGATCACGCCAATCGCGCCCAGCACGCGTGCGTCGGCCACCGCGTGATGACTGCGCAGCGGCAGCAGTTCAGCACGCAGCTGCTGTTCAATCTGTGCCACTTGCGATTGCCAATGCCCTTCATTCACCATTTTCAGACTTTCCACCGCCACCGCGCAGGCCAGCGGATTGCCCATAAAGGTGGGGCCGTGCATAAAGCAGCCTGCTGCACTGCGGCTGATGGTGTCCGCGACTTCACGCGTGGTCAGCGTGGCTGAGAGCGTCATGGTGCCGCCGGTCAGCGCTTTGCCGAGGCAGAGAATGTCCGGCGTGATGCCCGCATGGTCGCAGGCAAACAACTTGCCGCTGCGGCCAAATCCGGTGGCGATCTCATCGGCAATCAGCAGCAAACCGTAGCGATCGCACAGCGCGCGCACCTGCTGCAGATAGCGCGGATGGTAGAAACGCATGCCGCCAGCACCTTGCACAATCGGCTCCAGAATCACCGCCGCAATCTCGCGATGGTGGATTTCGGCCAGCTGCGCGAAATCGGCGAAATCCGCCTCGTTCCACGCATCATCGAAAGCACACTGCGGCGCGTTGGCGAACAGATGTTCCGGCAGATAGCCGCGCCACAGGCTGTGCATCGAATTTTCCGGATCGCACACCGACATCGCGGCAAAGGTATCGCCATGATAGCCGCGCTTCAGCGTGAGGAATTTCTGCCGCGTTTGGTTTCGTCCCAACCAGTATTGCAGCGCCATTTTCATCGACACTTCGACGGCGATCGAACCTGAATCGGCGAGGAACACGCACTCCAGCGCCTCAGGCGTCATGGCAACCAGCTGGCGGCTCAGTTCCACCGCCGCCGGATGGGTAATGCCGCCAAACATCACATGCGACATCTGCATCATTTGCTGCTGCAACGCCTGATTGAGGCGCGGATGGTTGTAGCCGTGAATCGCCGCCCACCACGACGACATGCCGTCCACCAGTTCACGTCCATCGGCCAGCTGCAGCTGACAGCCGTGCGCCGCCACAACCGGATAACAGGGCAGGGGATCGCGCATCGACGTGTAGGGATGCCAGATATGCTGGCGGTCAAAGTTGAGGTCGTCCTGAGTGAACATGTGAGTTGTAAACCATTTTAAAAAGATTTAGTTTACAAGTATAACCACGTTAATCGTCGGGATGAACCCCCTTTTTCTGGAGTAAGCAATGGCAAACCGCTGGACACTGACACAAGCTCAGGCACTTTTCGATAAACCTTTCCTTGAGTTGATGTTTGAAGCGCAGCAAGTGCATCGTCAACATTTCGATCCACGTCAGGTGCAGGTCAGCACGCTGCTATCGATCAAAACCGGCGCCTGCCCGGAGGACTGTAAATATTGTCCGCAGAGCGCGCGCTACAAAACCGGTCTGGAATCAGAACGGCTGATGGAAGTGGATGCGGTGCTGGAATCGGCGCGCAAAGCCAAAGCGGCGGGATCGAGCCGTTTCTGCATGGGCGCGGCGTGGAAAAACCCGCACGAGCGCGACATGCCTTACCTGCAGCAGATGGTACAGGGCGTGAAAGCGATGGGCATGGAAACCTGCATGACGCTCGGCACGCTGGATGGCAGCCAGGCACAGCGTCTTGCCGAAGCCGGGCTCGATTTCTATAACCATAACCTCGACACCTCGCCAGAGTTCTACGGCAACATCATCACCACGCGCAGCTATCAGGAACGTCTGGATACGCTGGATAAAGTGCGCGGCGCGGGCATCAAAGTGTGCTCAGGTGGCATCGTGGGGCTGGGTGAAACGGTGAAGGATCGCGCGGGCTTGCTGGTGCAGCTGGCGAATCTGCCGACGCCGCCTGAGAGCGTACCGATCAACATGCTGGTGAAGGTCAAAGGCACGCCGCTGGCCGATAACGACGACGTTGAACCCTTCGACTTCATCCGCACCATCGCGGTGGCGCGCATCATGATGCCATCCTCGCACGTGCGCCTTTCAGCCGGTCGCGAGCAGATGAGCGAACAAACTCAGGCGATGTGCTTTATGGCCGGTGCTAACTCAATCTTCTACGGCTGCAAACTGCTCACCACGCCAAACCCGGAAGAGGATAAAGACCTGATTCTGTTCCGCAAACTGGGCCTGAATCCTGAGCATACCGCGACAACCGCCGGTGACAACGAGCAGCAATATCAGCTCAGCGAGCAGCTGTTGCACGCGGATACCGAGCAGTTCTACAACGCGGCTGTGTAAATGGGCTGGTCACAACGTATCGATCAGGCGCTGGCGGCGCGGCGTGCCGCTGATGGCTGGCGGCTGCGGCGTCCCATTGAGCACAACAGCGTGCGGGAAATTACGCTCGAAGGGCAGCGCTATCGCCACTTCTCCAGCAACGACTATCTCGGCTTGAGTCAGCATCCGGCGGTGATCGCTGCCTGGCAGCAGGGCGCGGCCGAATCAGGCGCGGGTGCGGGTGCATCCGGTCATGTCACCGGCTACAGCCGCCATCATGCGCAGCTCGAAACGGAGCTGGCGGACTGGCTGGGCTATTCGCGCGCGCTGCTATTTATTTCGGGATTCGCCGCCAATCAGGCGGTGATCCATCTGCTGGCGGAAAAACAGGATCGCATCTTCACCGATAAGCTGGCGCACGCGTCACTGCTGGATGCCGCCAGCCACAGCCCGGCGAGTCTGCGTCGCTTTGCGCACAATCAGCCGGAAAGTCTGGCGAAGCTGCTGGCAACGCCGTCGGATGGCGGCACGCTGGTGGTGACCGAAGGCGTGTTCAGCATGGATGGCGACAGTGCACCGCTGGCAGCTATCGCAGAAGAGACGCGGCTCGGTAACGGCTGGCTGCTGGTGGATGATGCGCACGGCATCGGCGTCACCGGTGCGCAAGGGCGCGGCAGCTGCTGGCAGCAGCAGGTCAAGCCGGAACTGCTTATCGTCACCTTCGGCAAAGGGTTTGGCGTCAGCGGCGCGGCGCTGCTGTGTGATGACATCACTGCTGATTATGTCGAGCAGTTTTCACGCCATCTCATCTACTCCACCGCGATGCCACCGGCGCAGTGCTTCGCGCTGCTGGCGGCACTGCGGCAGATTCAACAAGGCGATGTGCTGCGCGAAAAACTGCACAGTCACATCGCGCGTTTCCGTGCGGGAGCCGCCGATTTGCCATGGCAATTAGGTGCCTCTGCAAGTGCCATCCAACCGCTGATCGTCGGTGAAAACAGCGCGGCGCTGGCGTTATCCCAGCGGCTGGCACAGGCCGGCTGCTGGGTGAGCGCCATTCGTCCACCGACCGTGCCGCCGGGCACCGCACGGCTGCGCATCACGCTTACCGCTGCGCATCACACCGATGATATTGATCGTCTGCTGGAGGCGCTGTATGACGCTGCAGGTTAACAAGCAGGCCGTGGCAAACGCTTTTGGTCGTGCGGCTGCGCATTACGAGCAGCACGCGCAGTTACAGCGGCTGAGCGGTGATGCGCTGCTGGCGCTGGCGCCCGCCGGTTTTGGCCCGCATCTGCTGGATGCTGGCTGCGGCACCGGCTGGTATAGCCGTTACTGGCGCGATCGCGGGCGCACGCTGACGGCGCTTGATCTGTCGCCCAACATGCTGCAAACCGCGCGCGATCAGCAATCGGCGCAGCACTATCTGCTGGGCGATATTGATGAGGTGCCGCTACCAGACGCCAGCGTTGACGGCGTGTGGAGCAATCTGGCGGTTCAGTGGAGCAGCGACTTGCACACCGCGCTGCTGCAGTTATTACGCGTCACGCGCCCAGGCGGCACGGTACTGTTTTCCACGCTGCTCGACGGGTCGCTGCACGAAGTGCATCACGCGTGGGCGCAACTGGATGGTCGTCAGCACGCCAACCGTTTCCTCAGCGCCGCGCAGTTTGACGCGGCCACCGCGACGCTGCCGATCGCTAAGCAGCAGCAGGTTATCACGCTGCATTTTCCCAGTGCGCTCAGCGCCATGCGCTCGCTGAAAGGCATTGGTGCCACGCATCTGCACGACGGACGCGGCGCCAGCGTACTGACGCGCGCTCAGTTGGCACAACTTGAGCAGCACTGGCCGCAGGATGAAGCCGGTTATCGCCTGAGTTATCACCTGATATATGGAGTTTTAAGCAAATGACACGCTGGTTTATTACCGGAACCGATACTGAAGTGGGTAAAACCGTGGCCAGCGGCGCGCTGCTGCAGGCGGCGAGCGCCACCGGTTTACGCACCGCAGGCTACAAGCCGGTGGCATCCGGCTGCGAGATCACGCCGCAAGGCATCCGCAACAGCGACGCGCTGGCATTGCAACGCTACAGCAGCCTGGCGTTAAGCTATGAGCAGGTGAACCCGCTGGCGTTTGTTGAGCCGACCTCGCCGCATATCATTAGCGCGGAAGAGGGCAGACCGATTACTTTTGCCACGCTGTCAGCGGGCTTGCGCGCGCTGGAGCAGCAGGCGGAATGGGTGTTAGTCGAAGGCGCAGGCGGATGGTTTACGCCGCTGTCGGAAACGCAAACGTACGCCGATTGGGTGGAAGCCGAGCAATTGCCGGTGATTCTGGTGGTGGGCGTGAAACTTGGTTGCATCAACCATGCGATGCTCACCGCCGAAGCGGTTAAAGCGCGCGGATTGCGTCTTGCGGGCTGGATTGCCAATGATATTCAACCGCCCGGCAAACGCCATCAGGAGTATATGGCCACGCTGCGTCAGCGCATTGATGCGCCGTTCCTTGGTGAGATTCCACATTTGAGCGATACGGCCGAACAGGCGGAATGTGGGCGTTATTTGACGTTGCCGCGATAAATAACCCAGGTCGCCATAAATGGCGACCCTACAAAACCACATCATGCTCCGTAGGGTCGCCATTCATGGCGACCTGGCTACATCGTCACGTCGCGGTCAGCCACTTATTCACCGTCAAATCATCCAGCTGCGCCACTTTGCCATGCGCCACGTTACGCCCACGATGCAGCAGCAGGAAATAGTCGGCGACGCGCCGGACAAACGACACGTGCTGCTCCAGCAGCAAAATGGTTAAACCATACTCACGGTTTAGCCGACGAATCAGATTGCCCATCTCCTCTTCCAGCCACGGCGACATCCCTTCCGTTGGCTCATCCAGAATCACCAGCTTGGGCTGCAGCACCAGCGCGCGCGCCAGTGCCAAATGTTGCTGCTGTTCCATCGGTAGCTCGCCGCTGCGCTGATGGCGCAATGAATAGAGCGCCGGAAACAGGTCAAACACCATTTCCGGAATGGCGCGGCTTCGATCGTCCTGCGCCGCCATCAGGGCGATCAGTAGGTTATCCTCCACGCTCATCTGCGAGAAAATATGCCGTCCTTGCGGCACGTAACCAATGCCGGTGCGCGCGCGCAGCTCGGCCGGTTGCAGCAGCAAATCTTCCGGTGGCGCGCCATCTTCCTGCCAGGTCATCGAGCCGCTGTTAATCGGCAGGCGGCCCATAATGCAGTTCACCAACGTGGTTTTGCCCATGCCGGGGCTGCCCAGCACGCCGGTGCAGGTGCCCGGCGGCAGATCGAGATCCACATCCCACAGAATGTGATTTTGACCGTAAAACTGATTCACCGAACGTAAACTCAGCATCTGACATACTCCTTCCAGATTATTAGCCTGAATGCTCCCGCTCTGTGTCGTCTGGCATACAGTCGTGCACGATTGATGGACACCGCTGTCGTCGGCAAGCGCCGATATGGACTCGTCACTCCATACAGCTAACACTGCAATTCCCAGGCCAGGTTAGGAATTTAACTCTTTCCAGGTCGGAAACCTGACAAATCAACCGCTAAAAGTTGAGAAACGCTTAACAATTGCCGGCGGTGATAAATGAGCTGCACTTTGACGGTGCTGACTGCTTAACGTTTCTGGTGCATTTGATCGTTCGTAAGGCAATAACCGGGGAAATAAATGGTCTTAAAGCCTGGCTTTTCTCCCGGCAAGGAGAGGTAAACAGGGAAAAAGAAGGGTTAATGCGACACGCAGGCGGAGAAAAATAAATGCGAAAAAATTTTTTTTCGCGCTTAAGAATGGGCGAGAGAAAATTATACACAGCCGATGGGCTCGGGGCTGGATTCACTTATCCACCATTACTGTGGATAACCTTGTGCATTAGCGACTGAAAACCGTGTGCAAGCGAGTAAATTCGCGGCCTTCATACATTATGATGAGAAACTGGGCTTTTGAGTCAATGTCAGTAAAAACAGCAGGTTAGTTAAAATCAAGCATGCGAATTATCTGGCTTGTCATCGGACTGCAATTTAATGACACTCTATTGACAAATGTTAAAAGCGTCCTCCGCTTGGGGATAACATTGCGCAACAAGAGCTTGCTGGCTGCCGCTTAAATTGCACTGAAGAAAATCGGCTTCAGGTTCCATTATCGTGCAAGGTTACTGTGATTATGTCCAGTGTTTTTTTCTGGCAAATTCGCCATAGCAGAGTAGAATTAGCAGCCTGCCCGCCGACTTCATCTGCTGGAACCGCTAAAACATGAGCAAAGCCTTTAAACTCAACTCCGCTTTCAAGCCTTCAGGCGATCAACCTGAGGCGATTCGCCGTCTCGAAGAGGGGCTGGAAGATGGACTCGCGCATCAAACGCTGTTGGGCGTGACGGGCTCTGGTAAAACGTTTACCGTGGCGAACGTGATTGCCGACCTCAACCGTCCGACGATGGTGCTGGCGCCGAATAAAACCCTGGCAGCGCAGCTCTACGGCGAGATGAAGGAGTTTTTCCCGGATAACGCGGTGGAGTTTTTCGTCTCTTATTACGATTACTATCAGCCTGAAGCCTATGTGCCGAGTTCTGACACCTTTATCGAGAAAGATGCCTCGGTGAATGAGCACATTGAGCAGATGCGTCTATCGGCGACCAAAGCGCTGCTGGAGCGTCGTGATGTGATTGTGGTGGCGTCGGTTTCGGCGATCTACGGTCTGGGCGATCCCGATCTCTACCTGAAAATGATGCTGCACCTGACGCGCGGCATGATTATCGATCAGCGCAGTATTCTGCGTCGCCTGGCGGAACTGCAATATACCCGCAACGATCAGGCCTTCCAGCGCGGTACCTTCCGCGTGCGCGGCGAAGTGATTGATGTGTTCCCGGCCGAATCGGATGACATCGCGCTGCGTATTGAGTTGTTCGATGAAGAAGTTGAAAGGCTGTCGCTGTTTGATCCGCTCACCGGCCAGATTGATTCCGTCATCCCACGCTTTACCGTCTATCCCAAAACGCACTACGTGACGCCGCGTGAACGCATTCTGCAAGCGATGGAAGAGATCAAAGATGAGCTGGTGATCCGCCGCAAAGTGCTGCTGGAGAACAATAAGCTGCTTGAAGAGCAGCGTATTTCTCAGCGTACGCAGTTCGATCTCGAAATGATGAACGAGTTGGGTTACTGCTCCGGTATCGAAAACTACTCGCGCTATCTCTCCGGTCGTGGACCGGGCGAGCCGCCGCCGACCTTGTTCGACTATTTACCGGCGGATGGCTTGCTGGTGGTCGACGAATCGCACGTCACTATTCCGCAGATCGGCGGTATGTATCGCGGTGACCGCGCGCGTAAAGAGACGCTGGTGGAATACGGTTTCCGCCTGCCGTCAGCGCTGGATAACCGTCCAATGCGCTTTGAAGAGTTTGAAGCAGCAGCGCCGCAAACCATTTATGTGTCGGCCACGCCGGGTAATTACGAGCTGGAAAAATCGGGCAGCGAAGTGATCGATCAGCTGGTGCGTCCAACCGGCCTGCTGGATCCGGTTCTGGAAGTGCGTCCGGTGGCGACGCAGGTCGACGATTTGCTGTCGGAAATCCGCAAGCGTGTTGAGATCAACGAGCGTGTGCTGGTGACCGTACTGACCAAGCGTATGGCGGAAGATCTCACCGAATACCTTGTGGAGCACGGCGAGAAGGTGCGCTATCTGCACTCGGATATCGATACCGTGGAACGTATGGAGATTATCCGCGATTTACGCCTCGGCGAATTTGATGTGCTGGTTGGCATCAACTTGCTGCGAGAAGGTCTGGATATGCCGGAGGTGTCGCTGGTGGCGATTCTCGATGCCGATAAAGAGGGCTTCCTGCGTTCCGAGCGTTCGCTGATTCAGACCATTGGCCGCGCCGCGCGTAACATCAACGGCCGGGCGATTCTCTACGCCGACAAAATCACGCCGTCGATGGAGCGCGCGATGGGCGAAACCGAGCGCCGTCGTGAGAAGCAGCAGAAATACAACGAAGAGAATGGCATTACACCGCAAGGGCTCAACAAGAAGATCACCGATATTCTTGAGCTCGGTAAAAACGTGGTGAAAACGCGCGGCAAAGGCAAAACCGCGTCACGCACTGCGGCAGAAGCCGAAGCTAACTATATGGCGCTTACGCCGCAGGCGATGCAGAAGAAAATTCACGAGCTGGAAGGGCAGATGCAGCAACACGCGCAGAACCTGGAGTTCGAAGAAGCCGCCAGCGTGCGCGATCAGTTACATCAACTGCGCGAGCTGTTTATTGCGGCTTCGTGATGGTTGTAGCGAGGTCGCCATAATCATGATGGTTGTAACCAGGTCGCCATAAATGGCGACCCTACACGGCCTGAATGGCGTGCTCCAGCGCGATACGCAGCAGCTGGCGGTCGTGGCGATATTTGATGTCGGCGGCTTCCAGTGGTTCGCGAATGATTAAACGCTCTTCCACGCCGCGAATATCGGCGGCCGGACTCACCACCACCGCATCAATCACCCGCTTGCCAATCGCTTTCTCCATAATCGCCAACTTATCGGCCACATTCAGGCTGGCTGCCGCCGGGCTCAGTTCGCGGCCCAGATTGCCAATAAACACCATGGTGGCTGGCGTGCGACGCAGCGCGCGCGCCATATCTTCCATCAGCAGAATCGGCATCAGGCTGGTGTAAAAACTGCCGGGACCAATCAGAATCAAATCCGCTTCGCCTATCGCCTCAATCGCTTCACGGGTTGGCAGTACGTTGGGATGCAACATCAACTCTTCGGGCGGCTGCTTCATCTCATCAATCGCGGTTTCGCCGTACACCATATTGCCTTCACCATCCTGCGCCACCAGGTCGACCGGCTGTTCCGACATCGGGATCAGAAACGCATCAACCTTAAGCAGATTACGAATGATATTGATCGCTTCCAGCGGGCGTACGCTTAGGTGATCGAGCGCTTTCAGCATCAGGTTGCCCAGGTTGTGGCCGGCCAACTCACCATTGCCGGTGAAGCGATACTCAAACATCGCAGTGGCGACGCTGGGTTCGGTAATCAACTGGTTGATGCAGTTGCGCATATCGCCCCACGCAATGCCGCCTTCCGAGCGGCGAATGCGGCCGGTGGATCCGCCGTTATCGGTGGTGGTGACAATACCGGTTAAGCGCGAGCCTAACGGTGCCAGCGCCGACATCACGCGGCCCAAACCGTGTCCGCCACCTAATGCCACTACGCGGTCCAAATCTGCCAGGGTTCGATTCATGTATCTCCTTTGTCACTGACGTCCTCGCGTTGAGGCGTAGTTGATCTGATGTGCATCAATATCTGTGATGCATTTTACCGTATCCTGTCGCGAAAATGCGGTGAAAAACACGTTATACATCAAGATATATAGCGAAATTCACTGATGGATGCGAATCGCTAATCGCGCTACCATTCGTTTTAACCGTGTTGTCCATAATGACAACAAACTCCCAAGCCTGGTTTCCTAAGTCGTTAAAGATATGGAATGCAGGCCGCAGCCTTGAGCTGCCAGGGTGCAGAAAGAAATGACTGCATCTCCCGACTTTGGAAAGGTGTTCAGGTGCCACAATTTACAGATGCCTACGCGCGCAGCTTTTACTATCTGCGCCTGTCGGTCACGGATGTGTGTAACTTCCGTTGTACCTACTGCTTGCCGAATGGCTACAAGCCGAACGGTTCGAACAATAAAAGCTTTCTCTCGCTGGATGAGATTCGTCGCGTGACGCGTGCCTTTGCGGCTGCGGGCACGGAAAAAGTGCGCCTGACGGGCGGCGAACCTTCTATGCGTCGTGATTTTACCGACATCATCGCCGCCGTGCGTGAAAACGCTGCCATTCGCCAGATCGCGATGACCACCAACGGTTACCGCATGGCGCGTGACGTACGTGCGTGGCGCGCCGCCGGTCTCACCCATATCAACGTCAGCGTCGACAGCCTCGACGCACGCCAGTTTCACGCCATTACCGGCCAGGACAAATTTGCCGAGGTGATGGCGGGAATCGACGCCGCCTTTGATGCCGGTTTTGAGAAGGTGAAAGTGAACAGCGTGCTGATGCGCGATGTGAACAGCCACAGTCTCAGCACCTTCCTTGAGTGGCTGCGCCTGCGACCAATTCAACTGCGCTTTATCGAACTGATGGAAACCGGCGAAGGCAGCGATCTGTTCCGCCGTCATCACATCTCCGGTGAAGTGATCCGCGATCAGCTGATCATGCAAGGTTGGCAACGCCAGCCGCGCGGTCGCAGCGACGGCCCGGCGCAGGTGTTCCGCCATCCCGATTATCAGGGCGAAGTGGGCCTGATCATGCCGTACGAGAAAGATTTCTGTGCCAGCTGCAACCGCCTGCGCGTCTCGGCGCTGGGCAATTTGCATCTGTGCCTGTTTGGCGATGGCGGCGTGTCGCTGCGCGATCTGCTGGCCTCTGACGATCAGCAAGATGCGTTGCAGGCACGGATTGCACACAGCCTTGGACAGAAAAAGCAGACGCATTTCCTGCATCAGGGCAACACCGGCATCACACAAAATCTCTCCTTTATTGGTGGCTAAACACAGGAGTTACGGCCATGGGTAAACCTTCTGGCGAATTTGTCGCCATAAATGTGGCGGTGATGACCGTCTCGGATAGCCGCGATGCCAGCAATGACACATCGGGCGATTATCTGCGTGAAGCGCTGGCGGAAGCCGGGCATCAGGTGGTGGATCGCACGATTGTGCCGGATAACCGCTATCGCATTCGCGCCACGGTGTCGCGCTGGATCGCCAGCGACGATGTGCAAGTGGTGATCGTGAACGGCGGCACCGGCTTCAACAGCAAAAACAGCACGCCAGAAGCGTTGCTGCCGCTGCTGGACCGCGAAATCGAAGGCTTTGGCGAGCTGTTCCGCATGATCTCCTATGAAGAGATCGGCAGCTCGACGCTGCAGTCGCGCGCGGTGGCTGGATTAGCCAATCAGACGCTGATTTTTGCCGTGCCGGGATCGACCAACGCCTGCCGCAGCGCCTGGGAACGCATTATTGAAGATCAGCTGGATGCGCGTACGCGTCCGTGTAATTTCGTCTCACATTTGAAGAAGTTGTAAGCATGTCATCGTTAACTCATATCAATGCCGCTGGCGAAGCCCACATGGTGGATGTCTCTGGCAAAACCGAAACGGCACGCGAAGCGCAGGCCGAAGCGCTGGTGCTGATGAGCGCCGAAACGCTGCAGATGATTATTGACGGCAGCCATCACAAAGGTGACGTCTTCGCCACCGCGCGCATCGCCGGTATTCAGGCGGCAAAACGTACCTGGGAACTGATTCCGCTCTGTCATCCGCTGATGCTGAGCAAAGTAGAAATCAGTTTGATTGCTGAACCTGAGCACAATCGCGTGCGCGTCACCTCGCTGTGTCGTCTGACCGGCAAAACCGGCGTCGAGATGGAAGCGTTGACGGCGGCTTCCGTCGCGGCGCTGACCATCTATGACATGTGCAAAGCGGTGCAAAAAGACATCGTCATCGACCAATTGCGTTTGCTGACTAAAAGCGGCGGCAAGTCCGGCGACTTCAAGGCGGTGAGCCATGATTAAGGTGCTGTTTTTTGCTCAGGTGCGTGAATTGACCGGCACCAGCTCACTTGATTTGGCTCCAGAATATGATGACGTCGCGACATTGCGCGCGGCGTTAGCGGAGAAGGGCGATCGCTGGGCGCTGGCGCTGGAATCTGGCAAGCTGCTGGCGGCGGTAAACCAAACGCTGGTGCCGATGACTCATCCGCTGCGTGCCGGTGATGAAGTGGCCTTTTTCCCGCCGGTCACTGGAGGCTGATGATGGAAACGCGGATTCGTGTGGGTTCAGAGCCTTTTAACGTCGGCGAAGAGTATGAAAAACTCGCCGCCCATGACAGCGACGGCGCGGTCGTAACTTTTACCGGCAAAGTGCGCAATCACAATCTCGGCGCTAGCGTGGCGGCTTTGACGCTGGAGCACTATCCCGGCATGACGGAAAAAGCGCTGGCCGATATCGTTGAAGATGCGCGTCAGCGCTGGGCGCTGCAGCAGGTCACGGTAATTCATCGCGTTGGCGAACTGTTCCCCGGCGATGAAATTGTGTTTGTGGGCGTCAGCAGCGCGCATCGTAGCAGCGCCTTCGCTGCCACTGAGTTCATCATGGATTACCTGAAAACCCGCGCACCGTTCTGGAAGCGCGAAGCTACCGCTGCAGGCGATCGCTGGGTCGATGCCCGCGACAGCGATCATCAGGCCGCTGAGCGCTGGAGCTAGCGCGCAAAATCCTCCGGCTCCGATAGCGGCAGGCCACTGAAAACGTTAAGGTACGGTTTTTGTTGGCGTCAGGGAGCAGGATGAACACGAGCAAGATGATGAAAGGCGCAGCATTGCTGACTGCGCTGGTGCTGGTTGGTTGTAGCAGCAAAAAAGAGCCGCAGGCGCCTGCGCGTCAGCCCGCCGATGTTAAAAGCCAAATCCAGCAGTTGTTGCCCAGCGACGTGAAGCAAAAGTCCGCCTGGGCCGACGACATCTATACCGCGTTCCGCGTGCAGCAAATCGATGCCAGCGTCAGCAACATCTGCGCGGTAATTGCCGTCACCGATCAGGAGTCCAACTTCAGTGCTGATGCGGAAGTACCAGGCTTACCGAAAATCGCCTGGGGCGAAATCGATCGCCGCGCCGCCAAAGTACACGTTCCGGCATTTCTGGTGCGCACCGCGCTGCTGATCAAATCGCCGAACGGTGAAAGCTATGCCGCGCGTCTGGATAAAGTGCGCAGCGAGAAAGAACTGAGCGCCATCTTTGATGATTTCATCGATATGGTGCCGATGGGGCAGAAACTGTTTGGCAACCTTAACCCGATTCATACCGGCGGGCCGATGCAGGTCAGCATTGAGTTTGCGGAAGCGCACGCCAAAGGCTATCCGTATGCGGTTGACGGTTCGATTCGTCGAGAAGTCTTCACCCGTCGCGGTGGTATCTACTTCGGCACGCTGCATCTGCTTGGCTATCCGGCCGATTACAGCCAGCCGCTTTATCGCTTCGCCGACTTCAACGCCGGTTGGTACGCCAGCCGCAACGCGGCATTTCAGGCAGCGATTGCGCGCGCCAGCGGCATCAAGCTGGAACTGGATGGCGATTTGATTATGTATGGCAGCGAGCAGGCCGGCTCCACCGAACTGGCGGTACGCAGCCTGAGCAAGCAGCTGGATATGAGCAATCGTGAAATCCGCCGCGATCTGGAGAAGGGCGACACTGAAGATTTTGCCAAAAGCACGCTGTGGAAGCAGACCTTTATCCTTGCCGATAAGATGGCCGGAAAACGTCTGCCGCGCGAAATGCTGCCGGGCATCAAGCTGGAGAGCCCGAAAATCACCCGCAATCTCACCACCGCGTGGTTTGCCCAGCGCGTTAATGGCCGCTATCAACAGTGCTTGACGCGCCGTTGACGCAAACGGGTGTACACTCCACACTTACAGAGTTTGTTAACGTAACAGCTAATGAGGCGCTTCATGGATCGATATCCACGTAATGATTCAATCGTGCAGCAGGCATCCACCTCGCTGCAGACCTACATGGCGCAGGTATATGGCTGGATGACCTGCGGCTTGCTGCTCACCGCGTTTGTTTCGTGGTTTGCTGCCCGCACACCTGCAGTAATGGAACTGGTGTTTGCTAACCGAATCACTTTCTTTGGTCTGATCATCGCGCAGCTGGCGTTGGTGTTTGTGCTGTCTGGCATGGTGCAACGGATGAGCGGCGCGGTCGCCACCGCGCTGTTTATGCTCTATTCGGCGCTGACTGGCCTGACGATGGCAAGTATTTTCCTCGTCTACACCTACTCATCGATTGCCAGCACCTTCTTTGTGACGGCCGGGATGTTTGGTGCCATGAGCTTCTACGGTTACACCACCAAGCGCGACCTGAGCCGTTTTGGCAGCCTGCTGTTTATGGCGCTGATCGGTATTTTGCTGGCGTCGCTGGTGAACTTCTGGTTGAAAAGCCCGGCACTGATGTGGGCGATCACCTATATCGGCGTGGTGGTGTTTGTCGGCTTAACCGCCTATGACACGCAGAAGCTGAAGGCGATTGGCGAGAACATCAACGTCAATGATAAAGAGAACCTGCGTCGCACTTCCATCATGGGCGCGCTGACGCTGTATCTCGACTTTATCAACCTGTTCCTGATGCTGCTGCGCATCTTCGGCAACCGCCGCTAAGTCTCGTGTATCTTCGTAGGGTCGCCATTCATGGCGACCGGGTCGGCATAAATGCCGACCCTACGAGGATATTTACCGCGAAACCGATTTCTCCATCTTCTGCTCATTCTTCTGCCGCAAATGCTTCGCGCGGCTCTCCAGCCACAAATAGAGCACCAGCGCCACCAACAGCGGCAGAATAAAATAGAGCACGCGATAAGCCAGCAGCGCCGCGATAATGCTGCCGTGCGAAGCATGTTGCCCACTCAGCAGCGCCAAAAATACCGCCTCCAGTACGCCAATCCCGGCCGGAATATGAATAATCACGCCCGCGATACTGCTTATCAACAGCACGCCCAGCACAATCGGATAATCCACCTGACGCGCCAGCAGCAGCCAGATAATCATGCCCATCACCATCCAGTTGGCGCAGGAGACGGCAAACTGGAACAGCGCCATGCGCAGCGAAGGCAGCTGCAGATGCTGGCCTTTTACCGTCCAGCGACGCTTCTTCGCAAAGGCGCACGCCCACAAATAGACCGCCACCATCACCAGCAGCACTGCGCCAATAATGCGCAGCGTGGTTTCGCCAATGAACCAGCCGGAAGGAATCGGCACCATGCCCGCCGCAAACACCACGCCGGCCAGCAGAATATAGCCTAGCCAGTTGGTGGCGATGCTCAGCGAGAAAATGCGCGTAATGGTGTTGCCCGGCAAACCGAGTCGCGAGTAGAGCCGATAACGCATCGCCACGCCGCCAACCCAGGTGCTGAGCGTCAGGTTGAAGGCATAACAGATAAACGACACCAGCATCACCTGACGCTTCGCCAGCTTATGGCCGCAGTACGCGCGTCCAATCAGGTCGTAAAGGCCATAAGTCAGATAACTCACCACCACCAGCGCGGCAGCGCTCAGCACCACATAGCGGTTGTAGCCGACGATGACGGTATAGACATCTTCCCAGTTCACCTTGCGCGCATACACCACCAGCAGCACAATCACCGCGATAAAAAACAGCCAGGTGAGGATTTTTTTCGCCAGTTGCCAGCGCGGATTCTTTTTCGACATTAAGGTTTCGCTCCTGGATTATCAGCTTCAACCCGATCCTGGGTTTCCATTTCAGGTTGCACCGGTGGCGCAACCTGCGACAAGCGCGGCGTATGCGCAGGCAACCAACCGGCGATAGCCGGGAAGTGGCGTAAAAAGTGGAACACAATCACGCCTTTGGTCAGTTGCCACCAGTTGCGCGGCGGCAACTTGTCATCCTCCACGCGCACGCAGTCCTGCTGAATCAGCAATTCCAGATTGTCGCGCAGCGTCTGGTTGAAGGCGCGATCGTGCACCATCAAATTGGCTTCAAGATTGAGGGATAAACTCAGCGGATCGAGGTTGCTCGAGCCGACGGTGGACCACTGCTGATCCTGCACCGCAATTTTGCCGTGCAGCGGGCGGCGGCAGTATTCATACACTTCTACGCCGCCATCGACCAAATAGTTGTACAGCAGCTCGGCACCAACTTTAACGATCGGCATATCGGGTTCGCCCTGCACAATCAGCCTGACGCGCACGCCGCGCTGTGCTGCGCTGCGCATCTCACGCAGCAAACGATAGCCGGGGAAGAAGTAGGCGTTGGCGATGATCACATCCTTCTGGGCTTTGCGCAGCATGGCGAGATAGTGCTGCTCAATGTCGTCGCGGTGTTCGTCGTTATCGCGATAGACAAACAGCACCTGCGCTTCACCGGGCATGGCGTTAACCGCCGGACGATGTGAACGCGCGCCCCACCAGCGCCGCGTGTGCTGTTCGCTGCCCATCTGTTGCTGCACGTATTGGGCAATATCCAAAACCACCGGACCTTTCACCTCCACCGCATAATCTTGTTTGGCTTGCGCGCCAAAATCGATGTTGTGCTCGGCGGAGAAGTTGATGCCGCCGACAAAGGCGATCGCTTCATCGATCACCACGATTTTGCGGTGCAAACGACGAAACACGTTGGTGCGCATGCCGAGCACCAACGGACGCGGATCGTAATAGATAAAGCGCACGCCAGCGGCGGTCAGGCTATTAACAAATCGATCGGAGAGATCCGGCGAGCCGTAACCATCGACCATCACTTCAACTTTCACTCCACGCTGCGCTGCGTTAAGCAACGCTTCGTGCAGGTCGTTACCCACTTCATCTTCAAACAGAATAAAGGTTTCCAGCAGCAGCGTGCGCTCAGCGCGCTGAATCGCGCCCAACACGCGCGGGAAAAATGCGTCACCGTTCTCAAGCAAACGGAGTTGATTACCGTCGCGCCAATTGAAACTCATAGGAAAATCTCCACCGCTAATGGCGCATGATCGGACAGGTGTGACCAGGGTTTAACCGGCAGCGCCCACGGACGACTCACCGTTGCGTTGCGGATGTAGATACGATCAAGCCGTAAAAGCGGGAAACGCGCCGGGAAGGTGCGGGCAGGGCGGCCGGTTTTGATACTGAACACTTCCTCTAAGCCCACCGCGCGCTTGAGAAAGCGATTGGCGCTGACCTGCCAGTCATTAAAATCACCGGCCACCACCAATGGCGCATCGGGCGGCAGCGTATCGATGAAGTCGCACATCATCTTCATCTGCGCCTGGCGATGCTTCTCTTTCAGACCGAGATGCACGCAGAACACATGCAGCGGCTCCGCCCGATCCGGCAGGCGAATTTGGCAGTGCAACATGCCGCGCTTTTCACTTCCGGCGACGGAAATATCGCGGTTTTCATATTCAACGATGGGAAATCGTGACAATATCGCGTTCCCGTGATGTCCTTCGGGATAAACGGCGTTGCGGCCATAGGCGAAATCGTCCCACATGGTATCGGCCAGAAACTCGTAATGTGAGGTTTCCGGCCAGTTTTCGATGTGCAGTGAATGGATAGCGTGGGTGCCCATCACCTCTTGCAGGAAGACAATATCCGCTGATGTCGCGCGGACAGCGTCGCGCAATTCCGGCAGGATAAAGCGGCGATTAAAGCTGGTGAACCCCTTGTGGGTATTGATCGTCAGGACTTTAAATGAAAATCCTTGCGTATTTTGTGGCATACTTCGACGCGCTCCTTTTCATCATCAACAGCACAAAGTGTAGTCTTTGTCACAAATGGGTGGTGTTAAGGGCAGAAAATTAGGGCGTAATCCGAAATTTGCTTTACATTGAGGACGTTCGTCTGGCCTCCAGCCAGATACACTTGGGCGACCTGTTGGGTCTGCCAGGAGAAGAGAATGAAATGGTCTAATCGTGTTCAGATTGTTACCGGACAAACCTGTTTGCACATTGCAATGCACCTGCTGGTGATTGCCGCGCTGGTTTGGGGCTGGAAACATAGGGCGCTGGTTGAAGTGAGCAGTACCCTGGTGGCAGCTTATGCGGTGGTATTTATTACCATGCTGGTCATGCAGCGTAGTGCCCGTTTACGTAGAATGGGTGATTCCCTCGAAGAGGTGACCACCACGTACTACTTTGGCGCAGCGATGTTAACGCTGTTCCTGATCTCCCGCTTTATCCACAACAACCTGCTGATTGGTATCCTCGGCGTGGTGATGTTGGTGGGACCGGCGCTGGTATCACTGCTGGCGAAAGAGCCGGTCCAGCGCATCGAGAAGAAGCGCAGTTGATCGATTAGGGACCGCAACCCCGCGGACCTGACAAAAGGAGCCAAATGCGGCTCCTTTTTTTATGGATGCTGTACGCGCGGAAAGCTGCTAAACTCGCGCCCTTACGCATGGTAGTTTGTGCCCTTTTCACACGTGAGCCCCGCGCTTGCGTCATATCCCTCCTGAAAACTACATCGCTTACGGCGATCAGGACGGTTCGGAGTAATACACCTGCATGTCATTTGACTCTCTCGGCTTAAGTGCCGATATTTTGCGTGCGGTAGCAGAACAAGGCTACCAAGAGCCGACGCCGATTCAGCGTCAGGCAATTCCTGTGGTGCTGGCTGGTCGTGACCTGCTGGCGAGCGCCCAAACCGGCACCGGTAAAACCGCCGGCTTTACGCTGCCGTTGCTGCAGCGTCTGACTGCAAAACCGTCTACGGCGCGTGGCCGCCGTCCGGTGCGTGCGCTGATCCTGACCCCGACCCGCGAACTGGCGGCTCAGGTTGGCGAGAACGTGCGTGAGTACAGCCAATATCTGGATATCCGTTCGCTGGTGGTCTTCGGCGGCGTGAGCATCAACCCGCAGATGATGAAACTGCGCGGCGGCGTTGACGTGCTGGTAGCAACACCGGGCCGTCTGCTCGATCTGGCACACCAGAACGCGGTTGATCTGTCACAGGTTGAAATCCTTGTGCTGGATGAAGCGGATCGTATGCTCGACATGGGCTTCATCCACGACATCCGTCGCGTTCTGGCGCGTCTGCCTGCTAAGCGTCAGAACCTGCTGTTCTCTGCCACCTTCTCTGACGAGATCAAAACACTGGCGGAAAAACTGCTCACCAACCCAGAACAGGTTGAAGTTGCGCGTCGTAACACCGCATCTGAGCAGGTTTCCCAGCAAGTGCATTTCGTGGATAAGAAGCGCAAGCGGGAACTGCTGTCGCTGATGATTGGCCGTGATAACTGGCAGCAAGTGCTGGTCTTCACCCGTACCAAACACGGCGCCAATCACCTGGCTGAACAGCTGAACAAAGACGGCATCACTGCTGCCGCGATCCACGGCAACAAGAGCCAGGGCGCACGTACTCGTGCATTGGCTGACTTCAAATCTGGCGGCATTCGCGTGTTGGTTGCCACCGACATCGCGGCGCGTGGTCTGGATATCGAAGAGCTGCCACACGTGGTGAACTACGAGCTGCCAAACGTGGCGGAAGATTACGTGCACCGTATCGGTCGTACCGGCCGTGCGGCTGCTACCGGCGCGGCACTGTCGCTGGTGTGTGTTGATGAACACAAACTGCTGCGTGACATTGAGCGTCTGCTGAAGCGTGAAATCCCACGCATCGAGCTACCTGGTTTCGAAGTCGATCCAAGCATCAAAGCCGAGCCAATCCAAAACGGTCGTCAGCAGCAGGGCGGCGGTCGCGGTCAGGGTGGACGTGGTCAAGGTCAGGGTCGCGGACAGGGCGGCAACGTTTCTCGTCCACACAGCGGCAATGCACCTCGTCCGCAGGGTGAAGCGCGTTCAGCGCGTCGTCCAGCGCAGGGCGCAAGCCAGGCCGCGCCAGCCGCCAACAGCGGTCGTCGTCGTCCGGCACCGAAGAAAACCGGGAACGCCTAACGTCATGAGGGTTTTGCTGGCGCCGATGGAGGGCGTGCTCGATTCGCTGGTGCGTGAGCTGCTCTCCGGGGTTAATGATTATGACTTATGCGTGACCGAGTTTTTGCGCGTGGTCGATCAGCTGCTGCCGGTAAAATCCTTCTATCGTTTGTGTCCTGAGCTGCATAACCACAGCCGCACGCCGTCAGGCACGCGCGTTCGCATGCAGCTGCTCGGGCAATATCCTGAGTGGCTGGCAGAGAACGCCGCGCGCGCGGTGGAACTCGGTTCCTGGGGCGTTGATCTCAACTGCGGTTGTCCGTCGAAGCTGGTAAACGGCAGCGGCGGCGGAGCCACCTTGCTGAAAGATCCCGAACTGATCTATCGCGGCGCGAAAGCGATGCGTGAAGCGGTGCCGGATCATCTGCCGGTGACGGTGAAAGTGCGCCTTGGCTGGGATTCCGGCGATCGTCGCTTTGAAATCGCCGATGCGGTGCAGCAAGCCGGTGCCAGCGAATTAGTGGTGCACGGTCGTACCAAAGAAGATGGCTATCGCGCCGAAAGCATTAACTGGCAGGCGATTGGCGAAATCCGCCAGCGTCTGCGCATTCCGGTGATCGCCAACGGTGAAATCTGGAACTGGCAGGACGCGCAGGATTGCATGCGCATTACCGGCTGCGATGCGGTGATGATTGGGCGCGGTGCGCTTAACGTGCCGAATCTGGCGCGCGTGGTGAAGTACAACGAAGCGCCGATGCCGTGGTCTGACGTGGTCGCATTGTTGCTGAAGTACACTCTGCTGGAAAAGCAGGGCGATACCGGCATGTATCACGTGGCGCGCATTAAGCAGTGGCTTGGCTACCTGCGCAAGGCGTATCACCAAGCTGACGGCTTGTTCAGCGAAGTTCGCACCCTCAAAGTCTCCGCCGAAATCGCCACCGCGATTGAGCGGCATGCATCAGCGATAATCGTTTAATACCGCAAAACCATTATCGGATCGCCATTCATGGCGAAATGCTGCGCACCCTACGAAAATCGCGCCAATCATTTGTAGGGTCGCCATTCATGGCGACCTTATCATACAAGTGCATATAAACTTTATAACTAAAAAATCCGCGATCTATTAGCAGGCTAAGGTTATAGTTGTCGTTCAATTTCATCATCATGCCCGACGCCACCTTCCATGTCTGACGCCGCTGTACTGAGTAACGCTCAGTTAAATAAACGTATTCTCTCCGTCATTGTCTTCACCTTCTTTTGCTACCTTTCGGTGGGTTTGCCGCTCGCGGTGCTGCCGGGCTTTGTGCATAACCAGCTTGGATTCAGCTCGTTTATCGCCGGATTAATCATCAGTCTGCAATACTTCGCCACGCTTTTAAGTCGCCCGCACTCCGGTCGTCTGGCGGATCGCTACGGTCCAAAACGCGTGGTGATGATGGGATTGGTGTTCTGCGGCATGAGCGGCGTGTTATCGATTATCGCCGCGCTGTGCAGCGATATGCCGCTGCTGAGCCTGGCGCTGCTGGCGGCGGGGCGCCTGTTCCTCGGCGTCGGTGAAAGTTTTAGCAGCACCGGATCGACGCTGTGGGGCATGAACATTGTCGGCCCGCTGCAAACCGCGCGCGTGATCTCATGGAACGGCGTGGCGACCTATTTCGCCATGGCGATTGGTGCTCCGCTCGGCGTGCTGCTCAATCAATGGTTTGGCATCAGCGGCTTTGCCGGTTTGGTGGCGATCATGGGCGTTGCCGGATTCTGGATGGCGAGCCGCAAAGCGGGCGTCAGCGTCACCGCCGGAGTGCGCATTCCGTTTCATCGCGTGGTCAGCCGCGTGTGGATGTTTGGCCTGGCGCTCGGTTTTGGCACCATCGGCTTCGGCGTAATCTCCACCTTTATCACCCTCTATTTCGCCAGCCGCGACTGGAGCGGTGCCGCGTTCGCGCTGACGCTGTTCAGCCTCGGCTTTGTGATTGTGCGCCTCGGTTTTGGTCGCTACATCACGCGTTTTGGTGGCCTGAAGGTGGCGCTGGTGTCGTTCGTGCTGGAGTGTGCCGGCTTGCTGCTGATTTGGCAGGCCGACAGCATCTGGCTGGTGGATTTGGGCGCGTTCCTTACCGGCGGCGGTTTCTCGCTGGTGTTCCCGGCGCTCGGCGTGGAAGCGGTGAAGCGCGTCCAGCAGCAGGATCAGGGGTCGGCGCTTGGCACCTATTCGGCGTTTCTCGATTTAGGGCTGGGATTAACCGGGCCGGTAGCGGGCTTGCTGATTGGTCATTGGGGCATGCAGTCGGTTTATCTGGCGGCGGCGCTGATGGTGCTTGGCGCGTTTGCCATCACGCTGCGCCTGCACCAACAGCACGGCCGCCAGACGGCCGCGCAAGCGCTTTAGTATTTCTCCGGCACCACCATATGCTCGGGTACCGGCGCGCGGCGATAGTCTTCAGAACGTTCGCGCGGCGGTAACATAATCGGTTTGGCTTCGCTCTCTTCGTACGGCATCTGCTGCAGCAAATGGCTGATGCAGTTGAGTCGCGCACGCTTCTTATCCACGCCTTGCACCACCCACCACGGCGCTTCGGGGATGTTGGTGCGCTCCAGCATCTCCTCTTTCGCCTCGGTGTAATCTTCCCAGCGACGACGGCTTTCGAGATCCATCGGGCTCAGTTTCCACTGTTTGAGCGGATCGTGAATGCGGCTGAGGAAGCGCAATTCCTGCTCTTCATCGGTGATTGAGAACCAGTATTTGATGATCTGGATGCCGCTGCGCGTCAGCATTTTTTCAAACTCCGGCACGCTGCGGTAAAACTCTTCCACTTCATCTTCGTTGCAGAAACCCATAACGCGCTCAACGCCCGCACGGTTGTACCAGCTGCGGTCAAACATCACGATCTCACCGGCGGCCGGCAGATGGGCGATATAGCGCTGAAAATACCACTGCGTTTTCTCGCGATCGTTGGGCGCGGGCAGGGCGGCTACACGACAGGTGCGCGGATTGAGACGCTGAGTGATACGTTTGATTACGCCGCCTTTTCCCGCCGCATCGCGCCCTTCAAACAGAATTACCACGCGATGTCCGGTGCGCATCACCCAATCCTGCAGCTTGACCAGCTCGCCTTGCAGATGCAGCAGCTCGCGGAAATAACGACGACGAAAGGCTTTATCGTCATCAGCCTGCGGCTCGCCGCTGTCGTTAAAACGCAGGTCATCCAGCTCCATCTCCAGCTCTTCGTCGTAGCTGTCGTAAAACTCCTGCAGCAGACGCTGATTAAAGGTCTCGCTGTGGAAGCTATTGTCGTGTGTCGCCATTATTTTCTCCCGTTACAGGTGGATAAACAGGGCGTAAAGGAGCCCCGAAAGTAAAACAGAAACCGGCAGCGTCAGCACCCACGCCATCGCCAGATTGCGGATGGTGGAAAGTTGCAAACCTGAACGGTTGGCGGCCATCGAACCGGCGACGCCTGAAGAGAGCACATGCGTGGTGGAAACCGGCAGGCCAAACACATCAGCCGCGCCGATGGTCGCCATTGCCACCAGCTCGGCGCTGGCCCCTTGCGCGTAGGTGAGATGGGTTTTACCGATGCGTTCACCCACCGTTACCACAATGCGACGCCAGCCGACCATGGTGCCGAGGCCCAGCGCTATCGCCACCACCACTTTCACCCACATCGGGATAAAGCGCGTGGCGGCATCCAGCTCTTTCTTCACCGCCGCCAGGTTGCGCGCGGTCTCTTCCGGTAGCGTCACCTTGGCATTTTGCAGATGCTTGATGGTTTCCGATGCCAGATACATGTCGTTTCGCGTGTTGGTCACCGCCTGCGCCGGGATATTCTCCACCGCGCCGTAGCGACGAATCTGATCGCCAATATCGCCGAGCATCATGCCGAGCGCCGGTAACACTTGCGGGCGATTTTGGTTGGTGCGCACAAATTCGGTCAGCACTTCACGCGGCGCGGGCATGGCAGCGGGCGCGGGTTGCAGCGTTAGCAGCTGCTGTTCCGTCACCTGAGTTAAGGCGGCGACGCGCGGAATCTGCTCCGGCGGCAGCGAGCGGTTCAGCGCATAGGCAATCGGCATGGTGCCGACCAGAATCAACATGATTAATCCCATGCCTTTTTGGCCGTCATTCGAGCCATGCGCGAAAGAGACGCCGGTGCAGGTGAGGATCAGCAAGCCGCGAATCCATACCGGCGGCGGCTGATTGCCCTTAGGCGCTTCATACAGCTGGCGATTGCGGATAAAGGCTTTCATCGCCAGCAGAAGCAGGGCGGCACAGACGAAGCCAACAATCGGCGATAGCAGCAATGCGTAACCGACTTTAATCGCCTGATCCCAGTCCACGCCGCTGGTGCCGCTGCGACCATGCAGCAAGGCGTTCGCCACGCCGACGCCGATGATCGAACCGATCAGCGTATGCGAAGAGGAGGCCGGCAAACCAAAATACCAGGTGCCGAGGTTCCAGATAATCGCCGAGAACAGCAGCGCATACACCATGGCAAAGCCGTGGCCGCTGCCCGCTTGCAGAATCAATTCCACCGGCAACAGCGAGATGATGCCGAACGCCACCACGCCGCTGGAGAGCAGCACGCCCAAAAAGTTACAGAAACCGGACCACATCACCGCCACGCCCGGCGACAGCGAATGGGTGTAGATCACCGTGGCGACGGCGTTGGCGGTATCGTGGAAACCGTTCACAAATTCAAAGCCGAGCGCGATGATTAGCGCCACGCCAAGCAGCACGAACGGCGTATAACTGGTGACCGGCGCGCCGGTCTCTTCCACGTCATTAAACAGGTTAATGCCGGCATACATCAGGCCAGCGATCAGCAACAGTACAAAGATCAGGCGTGAGGCTGGACCGTTGCCGCGGTTAAGGTTCGGGCGTCCGCTGTGGGACGAGGAGGTCGATGCAGGTAAACTGTTTTCAGCCATAAAACACCTCAGTGTTAAATCACGATGCTCGAACGGCATCCGTTAATGGCAGTGTGATACGTGCTTTGTATGACAGAATGATGATGGCGATCACGCTGTGTCATCGTGCTGCAACAAAGCTGTCGCACGCTGTGGATCTGACCGCTGCGGAATGACCTGCTAATGCTCCAGCCCGTACTACCACTCGCCTCGCTGCCGGACTTCAACAATGAAGTCGCCGGATTGATTCACGGTTATCTGTTTACCCCCGCGTCCCCGCCCCAGCGCCTCAATGCGCGTGAAGCGGCCCAGCTGGCGCAGCAGCAGCTGCCGGAGTCGTACTTTATCTGGCTGCACATCAACCTTAATCACGCACGTGCGGAGCGTTGGGTTCAGGACCACTTTGGCGTAGACCACGATTTTTTTGACGAGATACATTCGGCTTCGCCGCGCACCCGTTTAGCCCATCAAAATGATGCGCTGCTGGCGGTGCTCAATGACGTGACTTTCAGTAAAGAGGAGCGCAGCACGCAGAACGCCACGCTGTGGATGTGGTGCTGCCCGCGTGTGGTGGTCACCGCGCGTTTTCGCCCGGTTGGCATGATTGAACGCATGCATCAGCAGATGGATCGGCTGAAGTTCGCCGAGCCGGATGCGATGCTGCTGTGGCTGCTTGGCGAGCAGGAAGCGCAGCTGGAGCAAGTGGTGCGGCGATCCAGTCAGGCGGTGGATGCGATTGAAGAGCGGTTGCTGAGTGCGGCGATCAAAACCAATCGCCGCGAGCTGGGGCAACTGCGTCGCATGCTGCTGCGCGTGCAGCGTTTACTGGCACCGGAACCGGCGGCGCTGTTTCGCCTGTTGAATCGTCCGCCCAAATGGCTGAAGCGCGAACCGTTAGGCGAGCTGCGGATTTTCACCGAAGAGTTCAGCGTGGCGCTGAATGACCTGGCGAGTTTGATGGAGCGGATTCGTTTGTTGCAGGAAGAGATCGCCGCGCGATTAATGGAGCAGAGTAACCGCACGCTGTTTTTGCTGACGGTGATTACCGTGCTGGCGCTGCCGATCAATATCGTGGCGGGATTTTTTGGGATGAACGTGGGCGGGATTCCGCTGGCGAATAATCCGCACGGTTTTTTGCTGCTGGTGTTGGTGGTGCTGGCGTTTACGCTGGTGGCGGGGTGGCTGGCGTTTCGACGACCGCGTGATTGATTTGGCCAGGTCGCCATAAATGGCGACCCTACAAAACCCGGAACGGACGCTGTCGCCATGAATGGCGATCTTGCCGTTTGCGTAGGGTCGCCATTTATGGCGACCTTCTTAAAGCAGGCACAAAAAAACCAGCCCGCAGGCTGGATCTTCACATCATAACCGCGATTACAGGCTGGTGGTCGGCTGCGCCGCTGGCGCTGCACCGTTGATACCTTGCGGTGTCATTGGCTCTTCTTTCGGCAATGCGTCAGAAGACTCCTGAACCGGAACCGGTGCTGGCTGAACTTCGCCTGCTGGACCGTTAATCTTGATCGGCATACCGTTACGCGCCTGGATAGCGTTGTTGACCGCATCCTGGTTGGTGCTGGCATCGGCAATCACTTTGGTCACAGCGGAAGTCAGGTTGATCGGCACCACTTCACGTGAGTTGAACTGCTCTTCGGTGGTCGACAGCGGATTGTGCACTTCCACATAGCGCGAACCATCTGGCTCAACGGTGGCTTTCACCGGCTGATCGATGAACTGAACGCGCGTACCAACCGGCACGTTGTCGAACAGCCATTTGATGTCGTCAGCGCGCAGACGCACACAGCCGTGGCTCACGCGCAGGCCGATACCGAAGTTGGCGTTAGTGCCGTGAATCGCATACAGGCGGCCGATATAGAGCGCGTGCAGGCCCATCGGGTTATCCGGGCCAGCCGGGAACACCGCAGGAATGCTCTCGCCGCGTGCCGCATACTCTGCGTGCATCGCTTTGGTTGGCGTCCAGGTTGGGCCATCTTTCTTACGCTCAACCGCAGTAGTCCAGTTGATCGGCGTATCTTTACCCAGCTCGCCGATACCGATTGGCAGCACGACTACAGTCTTGGTGCCTTTCGGATAGTAATAAAGACGCATCTCAGCGCTGTTGATCACGATGCCTTCACGCGGCGCGTCAGGCAGAATCAGCTGCTGTGGGATGATCATTTTAGTGCCAGCTTTCGGCAGATAAACGTCAACGCCCGGATTGGCTTCCAGCATGTTGCTGAGGCCCATCTGATACTGAGCAGCAAAGGCTTCCAGCGGAAGTTTGCTGTCATCAGGTACGGTGATTTCAATGTTTTCGCCGATCAGACGGCTGTTAGCCGGCGGCAGCGGATAGACTACTGCAAATGCCGACTGGCTGAACGCCGCCAGTGCGAGGGCGAGTGAAGCGAACGCGCGAATGCTCATTTTCATGTTTTTCAAGTCGTTATGGCCATGTTTCAGGCTTGTCAGTGTGTCGAATCCATCGTGGTCAGTATGACCCGCTGCGCATTATATGTGCATTGACGCATTGATGGAAATCAGGATTTTTACTGGCTGCAGATACTTTACGCAATTCCTTGTCTTTACCAGACAATTCTCTTGGATTCGCAGCCCAAAATGTGAATTTTCACGGCTGCCACAGCGTCACTTCATTACTCAGTTTACGATTGAGGAAAAAAGCGGCACTGATTAATGCAAGATGCGTCAACGCCTGCGGCATGTTACCCAATGCTTCGCCGTGCGAAGTGAACTCTTCGGCATACAGACCGAGCGGATTGGCGTAACTCAGCAGCTTTTCAAACTCAAAATGCGCCTCATGTACGCGACCCGCACGCGCCAGACACTCCACATACCAGAATGAACAGGCGGCAAAGGATCCTTCGCCACCGGTTAAAGCATCGGCAGGCGTCTCGTGAATGTTATAGCGTCGAACTAAACCGTCGCTCACCAGATGCGTTTTAATCGCGTCCAGCGTCGAAATCCAGTCGGGATCGGTGGAGCTGACAAAGCGCACCAGCGGCATCAGCAGCATCGACGCATCAAGGAAGGTTCCGCCGCGCGTGGCGGTGAAATGGCCCAGTTCCGGGTTCCAGAAGTTCTGCCAGATATCATCGCGGATCTCGCTGCGCACCTTATCCCAGCGTTCGTACGGCATCGGCAATGAACGTTTCATGCCCAATCGCAGCGCACGATCGAGCGCCACCCAACACATCAGGCGTGAATGCAGAAAATGCTCCGGCTCACCGCGCATCTCCCAGATGCCGGCATCGGGCTGATTCCAGTTAACGCAGACGTAATCGATCATATCGGAGACGTACTTCCAGCCGCGATGTGAAATCGCCTCGCCATATTTGTTGGCGAGATAAATGGCATCCATCAGCTCGCCGTAAATATCGAGCTGCGTCTGACGCCAGGCATCATTGCCGATGCGCACCGGGCGTGAATTGGCGTAGCCGGAAAGATTGAGCAACTCGGTTTCGTGCAGCTCGGTGCCGCTGTCGAGGCGATACATCACCTGCAGATGCGGCGTGTCGTCGTGGCTGTGCTCGACGCAGCGGCCGACCCATTTGGTGAAGTCACGCGCTTCTTCGGTGTAGCCGAGGCGCATCAGCGCGTACATGCTGAATGAGGCATCGCGGATCCATGAGGCGCGATAATCCCAGTTACGCTCGCCGCCCAACTCTTCCGGTAAGCCAAAGGTGGCGGCTGCGGCGATTGAACCGTGCTGATGCGAGGTTAGCAGCTTTAGCGCCAGCGCCGAACGCGTCACCATCTCCTGCCAGCGGCCACGATAGGAACTGTGGCTGCTCCAGCGGCGCCAGTACTGCAGCGTGTCATGGAAACACTGCTCGGTGGCGATCTCGGCCACGTTGGCATCGTCATCGTTACCAAAGACAAATTCAGCGGTTTCACCGGCTTTCAGGGTAAATTCCGCCACCGCGCTGTGATTTTCGCGCGTCATCACCACCGTGGCGCTCAGGCGCAACGTGGGTTGTCCGGGTGCAAGAAACGCAATGCCGCCGGGTCGCAGCTCGGTGGTGGTTTCGGCGCGTGCATAGTCGTGTCGCGGGGCGCACAGCAGATGAAATTTTGCCGTGCCGCGTACCATCTTCACACGACGCACGATACGCGGCACTTTGCTGTGTTCATCGCAAATCGGCATGTAATCGGTGATCTCTGCCACGCCCGCGTCATCCAGCCAGCGGGTTTGCAGAATATTGGTATCCGGCAGGTAAAGCTGCTGCTGGCGGGCATGTTTCCAGTCCGGCGCGAGGGAGAAAAAGCCTGCCTCATCGCTGTCGAGCAGGGCGGCGAAAACCGACGGGCTATCGAGCTCCGGCCAGCACAAATAATCGATGGTGCCGTCATTCGCGATCAGGGCGCAGGTGCGTAAATCACCAATCACACCGTGGTCGTCTATTCTTCGTTTTATCTCGCTCATCGTGCCCCCTAATGCGTATGTAATTGTTAACTATAGACGAAACGGCAGATTCGGCGGCGCCGAGGCACAGAAGGATAACTTCTATACTGTAAAGACACCCTCAATCAGGAGAATGTTATGAGCTCAGGAAAACAGAAAGTCGCTGTGGTCACCGGATCCAGTTCTGGCATTGGTCGCAGCTGTGCGGTGATGCTGGCCGAAGCGGGCTATACGCTTGGCATCACCTGGAGTTCGGATGAAGAGGGCGCCCAGGAAACCGCACGCATGGTGGAGAGCCGTGGACAGCAGGCGCAGGTGCGGCAGGTTGATCTCTCCGATCCGCAAGCTGGCGCGCAGCAACTGGCACAGCTGATCAACTCGCTGGGGCGCATCGACGTGCTGGTGAGCAACGCCGGCGTGATGACCAAAGCCGACTTTCTCGACGTCACCTTTGAGGATTGGCGCAAGGTGTTCAATGTGGATGTCGATGGCGCGTTTCTGTGCGGGCAGATTGCCGCGCGCCATATGGTGGATCAGGGCGACGGCGGACGCATCATCAACATCACCTCGGTGCATGAACACACGCCGCTGCCGGATGCCACTGCTTATACCGCCGCCAAACATGCGCTTGGTGGCCTGACCAAATCGATGGCGTTGAGTCTGTTGCCGCACCACATTCTGGTGAACGCGGTCGCGCCGGGCGCAATTGCCACCGCAATGAACGATATGAAAGATGATCAGCAAGGGCGACGCATGCCGGAAATCCCGATTGGGCGTCCCGGCGATACGCGCGAAGTGGCGAGTTTAGTGGCGTGGCTCTGCTCGGAGTGGGCAACCTATACCACCGGACAATCGTTTATTGTCGACGGTGGTTTTATGCTGGCCAATCCACAGTTTAAAGGTTACCACCAGTAATCAACCGGCGCGGCGGCGGTTCCAGTGGCGAATGATAAAGCGCAGTACGATGCCGAAAATCACCGCTGCCGCCAGCCACAATACCGGCTTGAGGTGCTGATCAATTTTGTGCAGCCACGGCGCGACGATCTGTCCGGCGAAGTAGCCGAGCGAAACAAAGATCAGTGACCACAGCGCTGCGCCAATCACGTTAAGAATAAAGAAGCGCAGCGGCTTGAGATGGCTGGTGCCGATGATGATCGGCCCGACAATACGGAAGCCATACATAAAGCGCACGCCAATCACGAACAGGCTGGGATGTTTGCGAATCAGCCGATTGGCTTTGCCGATGGTTTCCTGATGTTTACTGAAACGGCGCAAAATACGCGTGCCATAACGACGTCCCAGCCAGAACAGCAGCTGATCGCCAATGATGCCGCCCGCCATTGCCGCCAGCACCACGCCGCTGAAGTGCAATAAGCCTTCATGCGCCGCCACACCGCCCAACAGCGTGAACGTTTCCCCTTCGGCGATACAACCAATCAGCAGCGCCAGATAACCGTATTGGGTGATTAATCCATTGATATCGAGATGCAAATTATCCTCCCTGCAAAGTGTGAAATCGCTATTAGTGTATACCAGCGGCTTAATTTGTGTGGTGGCCCGCAAAAACGGCGCTGACGATTATACTTGAGTTAACGCTGCCTCCGTTGATCAGGCCGTTAGCTGTAAGGGCAGCCCATCGCAGCAAAGGAGTAGATGTATGAATCATGTCTGGGGTTTACTGGCGCATCCAGGTCAGGAAATGCGCGATATTAAACAGGAAAATGAGAGCGTTTCGCACCATTACACCCATCATGTTCTGCTAATGGCTGCGATCCCGGTGATCTGCGCCTTTATCGGGACCACGCAACTGGGCTGGAATCTGGGCGAAGGGCAATTCGTACAACTCAATCTACTGACCGGTATCGGTCTCGGCATTCTGTTCTATCTGATTATTCTCGGCGGCGTGGCGGTGATGGGGCGGGTGATCCACTGGATGGCGCGAAACTATCCGCAGCGTCCTAGCCTGCAGCGCTGCACGGTATTTGCCGGCTATGTGGCAACGCCGCTGTTCCTCAGCGGGCTGGTGGCGCTCTATCCGTTGGTATGGCTTTGCGTGCTGGCGGGTGCGGTGGCGCTGGTTTACACCGGTTATCTGCTTTACGTCGGTATCCCGGTGTTCCTGAGCATTGACCGTGAAGAGAGCCTGCGTTTCTCCGGTTCAACGCTGGCGATTGGTGTGCTGGTGTTTGAGGTGCTGCTAGCGCTTACGGTGATTTTGTGGGGTTACGGGCCGCGTTTGTTCTGAGGTTAGCCAGGTCGCCATTCATGGCGACCTTCCAATAAAACGCACCCACCCCGTAGGGTCGCCATTCATGGCGACCTTCCCCTAAAACGCACCCAACCCGTAAGGTCGTCATTCATGGCGACCTTTTTAACGCCCAGAAACAATCTCGATAAGAAATTTCTCAGGTAAGTGCGTATGATACTGCTGCCAGCCCGCATCCTGTCTGGATTGTTGCGGGCGGCCTGTGTCTCAACACAGCGCAAAACTCCTTACCGGATTTTTTTGACACGATGTCTGCAAAAATGCGTATTTCCTTGCTGTCGCTGGCGCTGTTTGTCGCCGCGCCAGCCGCTGTAACGCCCGCGCTGGCTGCGCCGGCGGCACTATCTAACCTGGCGCCGATTGCTCAACCGCAAATCGCCTCCGGCAGTGCCATGATTGTTGATTTGGAAAATGGCAAAGTGCTGTTTTCCAGCCATCCTAACCGCGTACGTCCAATCGCTTCACTCACCAAAGTGATGACGGCGATGGTGGTCCTGGATGCCAAACTGCCGATGGATGAGATGCTGTCGGTGGATATCAGCCATACCGCTGAGATGCGCGGCGTGTTCTCCCGCGTCAAACTGAACAGCGAAATCAGCCGCCGCAACATGCTGCTGCTGGCGCTGATGTCCTCGGAAAACCGTGCTGCCGCCAGCCTGGCGCATCACTATCCAGGCGGTTACGATGCGTTTATCCGCGCCATGAACGCCAAAGCGCGTTCACTCGGCATGACGCACACGCGCTATGTAGAGCCGACGGGCCTGTCGATTCAGAACGTTTCCAGCGCGGAAGACTTGGTTAAGCTGGTGAAAGCCACGCGTCAGTACCCGCTGATTGGCGAGCTGAGTACCACCAAAGAAGATACTGCGGTATTTAAACATCCGAGCTACGCGCTGCCGTTCCGTAACACCAATCATCTGGTGTACAAAAACGACTGGCGTATTCAGCTGACCAAAACCGGTTACACCGATGAAGCCGGGCATTGCCTGGTGATGCGCACGGTGATCAACAACCGTCCGGTGGCGCTGGTGGTGCTGGATGCCTTTGGCAAATACACTCATTTCGCCGATGCTAATCGCCTGCGCGACTGGCTGGAAACCGGCAAAGCCGCACCGGTTCCGGCCGCTGCGCTGGCGTATAAAAAGCAGAAGTCCGGCTTGACCGCCAGCAACAGCGAGGCGGAATAATCACTCGCAGGTAAGCTGCAATCTGTCGTAGGGTCGCCATTCATGGCGACCTGATTTACCCAGGCTACCGACAAAATCTCTTATCGTTAGCGCCAAAGTTTTACACCTTCATTCCTATAGTTTCAGTGTCGGCAACGTCTTAAACTAGCCGCCATTCACGATCGCACTTGCGTTTATCGGCTGTTATTGCGCTGGAATCTCATTCATATGTTCAAGTTTCGTCATCTGTTTACCCCGTTTTTACTGCTGCTTGTGCTGTTAGCCCCCACGCTGAGCGTGGCCGCCGACACACCGCCCAACGATCAGGCAGAAGACGCCGCGCCCAAGGTTAACGCCTCGGTCGAGCTGCCTAAAATGCAGAAAATTCTCGACAAAATTAAAGGCCAGGTCTCAGGCGATACCAATGAAAGCCAGCTCAACCAGCTCAATGAGATGGCGCTGGAGCTCTCCGGTAATGCCGAAACCCTCGGCCAGGCCTTAGTGCCGCAGCGTCAGCAGCTGGATGCCCAGTTAGCGGTGCTCGGCCCGGCACCCAAAGCCGACAGCGGCGTGAAAGAGACGCCCGAAGTGACGCGCAAACGTGCGGCGCTGGAGAGCCAGAAAGCCAAGCTGGACGATCAGATCAAACAAGCTGATGGCATCAAAAACGGTGCGCTGGTGCTGTCATCGCAGATCGTCAACCTGCGTCGTGACCAGCTGAAAAGCCAGCTGGCGCTGAACTCCGGCAGTATCCTCGGCCCGCGTTTCTGGGCGCCGGTGATGAGCAGCCAGGATCTCGATGGCGAGAAGATCAGCGATTTTATCGCCGAATTGCAGGACACCGCCGCGCTGTCGTGGGAGTCGGGCTGGCGTTTTGGCACCATCGCCTGGCTGTTTGCGGCGATGCTGGTGATGACGCTGGGACGCCGCTACAGCGAAGAGTTCTTTGCCTGGGTCAGCATTCATAAAATGCCGGAAGGGCGCTTACGTCGCAGCTTCCTCGCCGCTACCACCGCGCTCACCACGCTGGCGGCGGTGGTACTCACCTTCAACTTCATCGCGCTGGCCTTTACGCGCCGCGACGAAGTCTCTGGCGATGTGCAGGATTTTGTCGAGCGTCTGGTGCAGCTCAGCGTCTATTGCGGCTTGATTGCCGGTTTAGGCCGCGCGTTCCTCTCAACCCGTCGCCCAAGCTGGCGTCTGCCGGCCATCTCCAACGAAGTGGCGCAGGCGCTAAAACCGTTCCCGCCATTCACTGCGGCGCTGGTGTTCGTTTTCCAGACGGTGGAAGCCTTCAACTACAGCGTCGGCACCAGCCTGAATACCACCATTTTTGCTAACGGCTTGACCGCGCTGCTGATCGGCAGCACCGGACTGGCGATCGGCATGCGCATCAACCGCGTACGCCGCCGCATGGTGCAGGAAGGTCATCAGCCTGAAGCACGCTCAACGCTGGTGGGATTGGTGCAGCTGGCGTTGATGCTGACGGCGCTGGGCATTCTGGTTTCGCTGATTATCGGTTACGTCACGCTGGCGCGCTTCCTCAGTTATGAGGTGATTTGGTGCGGCATCTTGTTTGGTTCGTTCTACTTCCTCAGCCATTTGGTGAATGACGGCTGCGAAAGCCTGTTCTCCACCAGCAATGCCACCGGCAAGCGCCTGCAAACCACGCTGAATATCGATGAGCGCTACCTGCAACAGGCGGCGACGCTGCTCAGCGCGCTGGGTAAAACCTTGCTGATTGCGATTCTGGCGCTGGCGCTGCTGAACGGCACCTTTGCCTCATCAACGCCGATTGAGCTGATCCAGAAGGTGATTGAATTCTGGGGCGGTAAAGGGCTGGAGTCGCTGAACATTGTGCCGGCGCACATGGTCAACGCGATTCTTTGTTTGGTGGTGGGGATTTACGTGCTGCGTTCGGTGCGTCGCTGGCTGGATAAAGATTTCCTGCCAAAAACCACCATGGACGTTGGCATGCGCGTGTCGCTGGTGACGCTGTTCAGCAACATCGGTTACGTGCTGATTATCCTGCTGACGCTGTCGATTATGGGCCTGCAGTGGAACAAGCTGGCGTGGATCGTCAGCGCCTTGTCGGTCGGTATCGGTTTTGGTTTGCAGGAGATTGTGAAGAACTTTATCTCCGGCCTGATTCTGTTGACCGAACGTCCGGTAAAAGTGGGCGACTTGGTAAGCATCAGCGGCATTGAAGGGGATATTCGTCGCATCAACGTGCGCGCCACCGAAATTCAGCTGGGCGACAAATCGACGGTGATTGTGCCGAACTCGCAGTTTATCTCGCAGAACGTGCGTAACGCCACCATGGGCAATGCGCAAGGCGTGGTCACCATCTTGCTGACCTTCCCGCTGGATATCGATCCGGTGCGGGTGCGGGAAATTCTGCTGGAAGTGTATCAGGAGAACGAACGTATTCTGGAGACGCCGGAGCCGTCAGTGTCGTTCAAAGATTTGACGCCGGCGGGCATAGTGTTGAGCGTTACCGGCAACGTGGCGGGTCAGCGCCAGATTTCCGGTGCCAAGAGTGATTTGCTGTTCGATATTCTGACGCGTCTGCGCAAAGAGGGCATTATGCTGTCAACGCCGCAAACCATGATTATCGAGCGCCGCGCCATGGCTGCGGCACAAGATCAGCAAAGCGATCCGTTGCCATAAATCCGTAGGGTGGCCATTCATGGCCACCTTAACAACAACCGCTCGGTCTCAAACCTTCACCGCCCAACCTTTCTGTTTACTGGTTTTGCCAATCCCCGGATTAAAACTGTTGGTAGGATCGAGCTGCTGATAAAACGCCTGCAGCTGCGGTTTTGCCTGATACAGATGGCCGACGTTATGTTCGGCCGGATATTCGGCACCGCGCGCGGCTAATATCGCCAGCATCTTCTCTTTCAGCGCATGCGCATCCACGCCTTTTTTCACGATGTAATCCTGATGGAACACGTGGCAGAAGAAGTGGCCGTAATAGAGACGATGGCTTAAATCCTTATCGAACTCGGCCGGCAGGCGCTCAAACCACTCTTCATCATTACGACGCAGCGCGATATCCAGCGCCAGAATGTCTTCCACTTCATCGGCATGCACCGCGTGATAGCGCACCGCAGCACCGGCGGCAGCAAAGCGATGCAGGAACGCGTGCGCGCCCTCTTTGGCGTCGCAGGCGAAGAACGCGCCGCCGCCTTCGCGGAAATATTCGGTCAGATAAGTCTGCGCTTCGGCCACGCCGTCGCCAGACATCTTCAGCATCAGGTGATGCTCGTATTTGTCGCGATACAGTTTAAGGCGCTTAGGCAGATGCGCCGGTAGCCAGCCGCTGACACGCTGTAATAACCGATCGGTGAGATGCGGTTTCACCCAGCTCAGCTTGCTAAGCCAGGCATCCACGCGGCCTTTAAGGGTGAAAAAAAGCGGCATTTTGTCGGTGCCGAGTTTGTCGATCATCACGAAGGTATCTTTGCCGTACACCTCGGCGATGTCGAAAATGTCGCGGTGCATATATTCGCCCGCCACCGGCAGATGGGTAAACTCCGCCAGAATATGGCGGCGAATATCGCCCAGCTCCGCCGGATTGTTGGTGCCGATATAGAACACCTGCTGCTGCGGTTCGGTGGGGAAGGTATCCAGGCGCACGGCAAACACAGCCAGCTTCCCGGCGCAGCCGGAGGCTTCAAACAGACGGCGCTCATCGGCGTTGAAGCGCGCTGGCGTCTCCGCATTAATATCGCGCACGCGCTCGGCGTATTCGTGATCCGAGGCGTGACGCTCGTCCCAGCGCACATCACTCTGCTGCCAGCGATCGTCATCCAGCCGGCCCAACATCTCTTCCGGCGAGTGACCCAGATCGATGCCGAGATGGTTTACCAGCTTGAGTTTGCCGCTGGCATCGATCTGGGCAAAAAGCGCCATTTCGCTGTAGGCCGGACCGCGTTTAATCAGCGATCCGCCCGAGTTATTGCAAATGCCGCCCATCACCGAGGCGCCAATGCAGGAGGAACCAATCACCGAATGCGGTTCGCGTCCAAGCGGCTTCAGCGCTTTTTCCAGCTGATACAGCGTGCTGCCGGGGAAGGCGAGGATCTGTTTGCCGCTGTCGATCAGCTGCAACTTATCCAGACGCAAGGTGCTGATGATTACCACCGGACGATCGTAATCGTTGCCGTTCGGCGTGGAACCTTCGGTCAGACCGGTGTTGGCGGCCTGCATTAAAATGATCGCATCGGCGCTCACCAGCGCCTGCAACGCACGCCACAGCTCGAGCAGTGAACCGGGAAAAATCACCGCCAGCGCTTCGCCTTCGCCGGAGCGAAAACCTTTACGATAGCGCGCGGTTTGCTCCGCATCGGTTAACAGGTTCGACGATCCGACCAGACGACGCAGTTCGGCGAGCAGAGTAGGGTGCGAAGTGTTGTTATTCATTGGCCTATCCTTGTCTTTAACATGGCGCATTTACTGTAGCACGCGTCAGCGACAGGGTCGCGGTGTGACATGGCGGCTACCTGCTATCCTCATCTTGTGGCAAACTGCCCCGGTTATTTCGATATTGCGCAGTCACTTAAGAGAACCCGACCTGATGAAATGGATTTACTCTGTTAGCCTCGCTGTCTCCTTAGCCATGCAACCCGCTTTCGCGGACGACTTGTTTGGCCCACATCCGATGACTGAACAGGCGCGCGACGCCTTTGTGAATCAGCTGCTCAGCAAAATGACCCTTGATGAAAAAATCGGGCAGATGCGTTTGATCAGCGTAGGACCGGATACGCCAAAATCGGCGGTTCGCGACATGATTCAGCATGGTCAGGTCGGGGCAATTTTCAACACCGTGACGCGTCAGGATATTCGCGCCATGCAGGATCAGGTGATGCAGCTCAGTCGCCTGAAAATTCCGCTGTTCTTCGCCTATGACGTAGTGCACGGTCAGCGCACCATCTTCCCGATTCCACTCGGCCTGGCGGCAAGCTGGGATCTGGATGCCATTGCCGAGGTGGGACGCGTCTCTGCTTATGAAGCCGCAGATGATGGCCTGAATATGACGTGGGCACCGATGGTTGATGTGTCACGCGAACCTCGTTGGGGACGCGGCTCGGAAGGCTTCGGCGAAGACACCTTCCTCAGCGCGCAAATGGGCAGCAGCATGGTCAAAGCCATGCAGGGCAAAAGCGCGGCGGATCGCTTCTCGATCATGACCAGCGTGAAGCACTTCGCGGCCTACGGCGCAGTGGAAGGCGGACGTGATTACAACACCGTCGACATGAGCCCGCAGCGCCTGTTCCAGGATTATCTGCCGCCGTACAAAGCATCACTGGATGCCGGCAGCGGTGGCGTGATGGTGGCGCTCAACTCGCTGAATGGCACGCCGGCCACGGCGGACAGTTGGCTGCTGAAAGATATCCTTCGCGGCGACTGGAAGTTCAAAGGCATCACCATTAGCGATCACGGTGCGATTAAAGAACTGATTAAACACGGTGTAGCCAGCGATCCGCAGGATGCGGTGCGCATTGCGATGAAATCAGGCATCGACATGAGCATGAGCGACGAATACTACAGCAAATACCTGCCGGGCCTGGTGAAGAGCGGCGCGGTGAGCATGGCGGAAGTGGATGATGCCGCGCGCCATGTACTGAACGTCAAATATGACATGGGCCTGTTTAACGATCCTTACAGCCATTTAGGACCGAAGGAGAGCGATCCGCAGGACACTAATGCCGAAAGTCGTTTGCACCGCGCCGAAGCGCGTGATGTGGCGCGCAAAAGCATTGTGTTGCTGAAAAACTGGCGTGAAACGCTGCCGCTGAAGAAAGACGCCACCATTGCCTTGGTGGGACCGTTAGCGGATAGCCAGCGCGACATCATGGGCAGCTGGTCGGCCGCTGGCGTAGCGAAACAATCGATCCCGCTGCTGCAAGGCATGCGTAATGCGATGGCCGGCAAAGGCACGGTGCTGTATGCCAAAGGTGCGAACATCAGCGACAACAAAGGCATTCAGGACTTCCTCAATCTGTATGAGCAAGCGGTAAGCGTGGATAAGCGTTCGCCGCAGGAGCTGATTGATGAAGCGGTAGCACAGGCGAAAAAAGCTGATGTGGTGGTGGCCGCCGTCGGTGAAGCGCAAGGCATGGCGCACGAAGCCTCCAGCCGCAGCGATCTCGTCATTCCACCTAGCCAACAGAAGCTGCTGGCGGCGCTGAAAGCCACCGGTAAACCGCTGGTAATCGTGCTGATGAACGGCCGTCCGCTGACGGTGGTCAATGAAGATAAACAAGCCGATGCGATGCTGGAAACCTGGTTCAGCGGCACCGAAGGCGGCAACGCGATCGCTGATGTGCTGTTCGGCGATTACAACCCGTCAGGCAAATTGCCGGTCTCCTTCCCGCGTTCCGTGGGCCAGATTCCGATTTACTACAACCATTTGCCAACCGGTCGTCCGTACAACTTTGCTAAGCCGAACAAGTACACTTCGCATTACTACGATGCGGTGAACGGTCCGCTTTATCCGTTTGGTTACGGTCTGAGCTACACCACCTTCAGCGTATCGCCGGTGAAGATGTCGTCACGCACCATGCCGCGTAACGGCTCGGTGGAAGCGTCAGTGACCGTCACCAACAGCGGTAAACGCGATGGCGCAACCGTGGTGCAGCTCTATCTTAACGATCCGGTGGCCAGCATCAGCCGTCCGGTGCAGGAGCTGCGTGGCTTCCAGCGCATCATGCTGAAAGCCGGTGAATCCCAGACCGTGAAGTTTAAAATCGACGTTGATGCGCTGAAATTCTGGAACCAGAAGATGCAGCACATCGCCGAGCCGGGCAAAATCAACGTAATGATTGGACTGGATTCGGTGCGCACTCAGGATGCGCAGTTTGATTATCTGTAATCGCTGATGCCCCTCACCCTAACCCTCTCCCGCACGCGGGAGAGGGAACCGATGGGTGCGGTATTCAATCCCGGCGCGATCCTCTCCCTCTCCCGCTTGCGCGAGAGGGCCGGGGTGAGGGCATTAACCGCACAAGCACAAACCCATGAACATCCGCGAACGCATCCAACAGCAAGTCTTCCGCCTCAACGGCCTGTCACTCAACGAATTCGACATCTCGCAACCGCCTGGCGATCCCGGCTTATTTGGCCCGGACCACGTTATCTGGCGCGTCCACGGCGACTTCACCTCCATGCTGTGCGGCGGCATCAGCGCCTTGATGCTGCAAATGCTGCATCCGGCGGCGCTGGCGGGCGTGTGGGATCACTCCAATTTCCGTCAGGACATGATGGGGCGCCTGCGCCGCACCAGCCAGTTTATTGCCGTCACCACTTTCGGTAATACCGCCGATGCCAATATCTTGATCGACCGCGTCAAACGTATCCACCTGCGCGTCACCGGTGTTGATAACGCGGGCAAGCCGTATGCCGCCAGCGATCCGCATCTGCTCACCTGGGTGCACGTCGCGGAAACCAGCCGTTTTCTGGCGGCGCATTTGCGCTATAAGAATCCGCAGCTCAGCCTCGCCGATCAGGATCGCTATTATCAGGAAGCGGCATTAGTTGCCGAAGCGCTAGGTGCGCAGCGGGTGCCGAAAAGCGTGCAGGCGGTTGAAGCGTATCTACAGATGATGCGGCCTGAGTTGATCTGCGATGCGCGCACGCTGGAGGTGATGCAGTTATTGATTAACGCGCCCGCGCCCAGCTGGCAGGCAAAACCGGCAATGCGCGTGATGCTGAAAGCGGGAATGGGATTGTTACCGGACTGGGCGCAACAGCAGATCCAGCAGCCGGTTGCGCCGCTGACGCAGTGGCGGGTGGATCGGGAAATGGCGGTGATCGCCGCACTGCTGCGCTGGTCGATTCAGCGCGGTGCTTATACCCGCGCCATGCAGCGCATGGGCCGCTGAAGGTTACAGATGCAGCTCATCCTGCTTGTTCGTGTAGGTGCGCGGCGTGCGCGCTTGACGTTTTAACGCCAGCTGACGTTGCTGATAATGATGCAGCAACATGCCGAGCCCGAGGCCAATCAGCGCCAGCGGCAACAAGCTGTAATAGATATCAATCGGTAATAACACCAGCAATGCCACGCCGCTTAGCAACAAGGTCAGCGACGACATCACCCACGTATAGCGGATAAACAGCCACACCAACATCACGAAAATAACCACATCCCGCAGGTTCAGATCGAGGTTTTGCAGCACCATGATGGCAGCTCCAAAGAGGCGAATGTGCAAACAATATCACGCGAAATTGTAAAAGAATCGCAAATTAATCTGAAGCTTGTCAGCCAGTTAAGCGGCGATTCATAAGCCGCTCTCATCTATTTCCCACCGCACTTTGAGAGTTTTACCCTTGTGTCACATGGCACGAGTGCCGATCCTGCTCTATTCTCGGGGAAAATGGATTCCTCCAGGTAATATCGAGGCGTTATGACCCACCAACCTCTGATTGCTGAGGTGCCGAATCAGCAACACACACTAACCGCGATCGTCGAGCAGGATGCGCGTACGGCCTATTTTTACATCTGGCCGAATGACCTGTTTCGCAGCCAATATGCGGTGCGCGGCTGCTGGCTGCGTAACCTGCTGCCGGCACCCGCGCAGGAAGATCGTGAAGCGATGGAGCAGGGCATCGCGCCGCTGCTGAGTGCCGAGTATTGCCGCACGCTGGAAGCCGAGCCGATGCTCGATCCTGCGGGATTACAGGTGCTGTGGGAGCCCAGCGACGATGGAGCAGCGCTGTGGTATTACGGCCAGCTGCTGGCGGTGATCCCCGGCTGGAGCCTGTATCAGGATAAACAGGTGAGTTTTTCTGCTGCCTGCATCAAAGAGAATCGCCTGACCGCGCCGCTTGGATCGGCCTCCACCAACGATTACTACGCGCGCGCTGAACAGCAGCGCCACTTCTGGCGCGACTGGCACGACGGCCATTTGTGGGATGTGGTGCAGCGCGAGCTGATGCAGTGTTATCAGGCGCAGTTTGGCGAGTCGGTAAAATATTACTCCATCGATCAGGGCAACTGGCCGCCGATGGCGATTTCGCAGCACTTGCACAATGGCGTTTGGTACTTCCTCACCTTGGGCATGGGAATTCGCCCGATGCCGCAGGTGGATCATCTGTTTGACGAGCTGGCCCCGCAGTATCGCCGCGTTGAGCTGGCGATGGCGGTAGACGGTGAAGTGATGACCGAAGCCAACGCGGTGCAGATGGCGAGCGCGCTGGCTGAGTTTGCCCATCTGCCTTGGGCGCGCCTGACCTGGATTGGCGAAGGACATACGCTGGCGTCGGAAGTGGCACCGGTGGGCTTTGAAAGTTTCCTGCTGGCGAATGATTTAGCGCCCGAAGCGGCGCAGTTCCGCTTGCCAAAACGCGATGGCGATCGCGTGAATCTGCTGTGGTCCACGCCGATTACCGAAGCCGAACGCCAGTTTGCTCAGGCTGACGATCGAGGTGGACAACAGCTGCTGCAACGTTTGCTGGCGGACGGCAATAATCATGTCTTCCGGCCACGGCAGGAAGTGGTGGAAACCCCCGCACCGTAAATCAGGTCGGCATCAATGCCGACCCTACGATTTTAAATTATCACCCAAATCAACTATTTCACTGCTTTGTGATCCCGCTCACCTCAAGTTCCCCATTAACACGCCGTTAACCTCGATCAGGCAACTCGCCAACCAGGGTAAGGGCACACATAATGTTCAAAACAACACAATCCCGTTTCACCGCGACACTTGTCGCCTTTTTTGCCGGTCTGATGCTGGTTACCGTACTGGTAATCAATCAGTTCATCGCGCCGCAACTCTCACACAACGAAAGTCGTCTGGTGCGTTACGAAGTGGACGGTCTGGCCGGTCGCATTGTCGAGCAGATGAACCGCGTACAGGCGCAGCAGCGCGCCATTACCGAAGCCGCAGGCGTGATGGACAGCGCAGCCATCGATACCTTGCTGCCCGCCTTAGTTAACCAATATCAGGACAGCAATGTGTTCGGCGGCGGCATCTGGCCGTTACCAAACCGTCGCGATCCGGCCAAAGAGAAGAACAGCTCGTTCTTTGCGCGCAACGCCAGCAACCAGCTGCAGGTCAACACCTACTGGAACTCGGATGCCGCCGACAAATACTGGGAGCAATCCTGGTATAAAGATGGTTTAGCCGCGCCTAAAGGCCAGTGCGCCTGGGCGAAAGCCTATCAGGATGCTGCCAGCCCGCAGCCGCGTACCAACTGCGCAATGGCGATCTATCGCGATGGCACCGCGTGGGGTGTGGCGACGATTGACGTGACGCTCGGCTTCTTCAACCAGCTGGCAAAACAGATGGGTGAGGCGATTCAGGGCCGCGTACTGATCGTTGAAGCTGATGGCAAAGTGGTGGGTAACGCCGCGCTGGTAGATGGCGCGCCGAAGCTGGAAAACCTCGCGGATACCCAGCTGCCGATGGCGTCTGCTTTAAAAGGTTTGTTGGCGCAGGCGGGCAGTCAGCCCGCGCAAACCACCTTTGAAGGTGAAGATGGCGAACACACGCTGTTCGTGCAGGCGATTGCCGGCAGCCCGTGGTATCTCGCCAGTGATGTGCCGTCCAGCTTGCTGGATGCACAAACCCACAGCATGTTGACGCGTCTTGGTCTGGTGCAGATTCCTCTGGCGGTGATCCTGCTACTGGTGCTGCTTGGCTTCGTGCGAGCCATGATGAAACGTCTCGCCGTGCTGAACAGCAACATTGAAGCCTTATCAACCGGCGGCGCCGATTTGACGCAGCGTCTGCCTGCCAGTAACAGCCCGGAATTCAATGCCGTGGCGCAGAGCTTCAACCAGTTCATCGCCTATCTGCAAGGCCTGATGCGTCAGGTGGGCGACAGCGCGCTGGCGATTACGGCGGCTTCGCGTGAAATCGCCAGCGGCAACGCCGATCTCTCGGCGCGTACCGAATCGCAAGCCAGTTCGATTGTTGAAACGGCGGCGTCGATGGAAGAGCTGACCGGCACGGTGCGGCAGAACGCCGACAACGCCACGCACGCAAACCAGCTGGCGGATGGCGCGTCGCAGGTTGCCGCGCGCGGCACCGAAGTAGTGCGTCAGGTGGTCACCACCATGGGCGCGATCAATCACTCTTCGCGCAAAGTGGTCGATATCATCAGCGTCATCGACAGCATCGCCTTCCAGACCAACATCCTGGCGCTGAACGCTGCGGTAGAAGCGGCGCGCGCCGGTGAACAGGGGCGCGGTTTTGCCGTGGTGGCATCGGAAGTGCGCAACCTGGCACAGCGTTCAGCTAACTCGGCGCGTGAAATTAAGAAGCTGATTGAGGAGTCGGTGGCGAATATTGATACCGGCAGCCAGCTGGTGGAGCAGGCCGGGCAAACCATGGATGAGCTGATGCAGGGCGTCATCAGCGTGACCACGCTGATGAGCGAAATCATGTCGGCCAGCCGTGAGCAGAGCATGGGCATCGATCAGGTGAACGTGGCGATTACTCAGCTGGATGGCAGTACCCAGCAGAACGCCGCGCTGGTCGAGCAGGTTTCCGCCGCCGCGCAGTCGATGCAGCAGCAGAGCGTGCAGCTGGAGCAGGTGGTGCAGAGCTTTAAATTGTAAGTTTTGTGGAAGCGGTCGCCATAAATGGCGACCCTACAAAATCTCCCGGCCGTCGAAAAATTGCGGCCGGCACAACTCTCCCGTAGGGTCGCCATTTATGGCGAGCTTCTCACCCTCCGCACACATCTCCTCCATTAACGCCGTTCCCCGCCTTTTTATGCTGAATTGCCCGCCGGCTGCTACGCTTTAATGTGCCCACGTTAACGCACGGAATGTGCGCTATTTCCTCCATCAACCCTGTGGAGGTTGTGTACAATAGCTGCGAATTTTCCGAAGGAGTTGTCATGCCCGCCATTGAAGTTATTCTCGTTGACCACCTCGATCGTCCTATCGGCAAAATGGAAAAGCTGGAAGTGCATGAAAAAGGATTGCTGCATCGCGCGGTGACGGTTTACGTGTTCAATTCGCGCCATGAAGTGTTGCTGCAGCGCCGTGCCAGCAGTAAATATCACTGTGGTGGCTTGTGGAGTAACACCTGCTGCAGTCATCCCTATCCGCAGGAATCAACGCGCGACGCCGCCGAGCGCCGTTTGCGTGAAGAGATGGGCATGAATGTGGCGTTAACGCCGGTGTTTGAGCTGAGCTACAACCTGCCGCTGAGCAACGGGTTAACCGAGCATGAATATGGCCACGTGTTCTTCGCCATCAGCGACGAGAAGCCGGTATTGAATCCCGAAGAAGCCGATGCGTGGTGTTATCGTTCGATTGCGCAGATTCAGCAGGAGATGCACGAGAATCCGGCGCAGTTCACGCCGTGGTTTTTGCACACCTTCCCGCGAATCCCCAATACGCTTGGGGAGTTTCGCCTGACGGCGTAATGGCGGAGGTCGCCATGAATGGCGACCCTACGAGGTGATGTCGCCATTTATGGCGACCTCTGTTAATCCATCACTGAAAATCTTCCGCATCCACGTCGTAACCCGACGGCTCCCAGCGAATCGCCAGCAGCGCCAGCAAGCCAATCAGCGGCGCAAGGAAAATCACCCAGAACACGCCAGTGCCGAAGGCCGCCACCAGCAGCGGGAAAGCAAATAGCGACACGGTGGAGCTACCGCGCATCAGCGTCTGGTTGAAGCCGACGCCCACGCCGCGCAGAGAAGCCGGATAGCTCAGCGAGGCAAACGTCATGGTGTGTGAGCCGGGACCAAAACCCTGACCAAACAGGAACAGCGCCAGCATGGCAATCGCCACCGCCGCCTGTTCGCCGCCTTCCGGACGACCAATCAACGCCAATCCCAGCAGCGCCACGCACTGACAGGCGTAACCGGCCACTGACATCTTCCACGCGCCAAGACGCGGCACCAGCCGCACCGCCAGCAAGCCGCCGACAAAGGCAAACAGCAGATTCAGCGCCAGCGACACCAGAATGGTGGTCAGCATCGATTGTGCAAAGAAGCTGGAGATAATCACCGGCAAACCAAACGCCACCGCGTTATAGGCAAACGACGAGGCAATCGAAGTGACGGTAGCCAGAATCGTACGACGGCGATAAACGCCCTGCAGCAGCGCGCCGTAGTTGCGCCAGCTGGCTTTGCGCACCGGTTTCTGCGGCGTCAGATCGGCGTCATCCGCCACCTGCGCGTTGATGTTGTAGGAGTTGCGCAGAATCTCCGCCGCGCCCTTCAGGTTGCCCTGATTGGCTGCCCAAATCGGCGATTCACTCATGTAGCGGCTGCGAATGGCGATGATCAGCAGCGCAGGCACCGCACCAAAACCCAGAATCAAACGCCACAGCCAATCGGTGTGGGTTTCGGGCAACACCGCATACAGCAGCAGGACCAGCAGATAGGAAATACTGATCGCCGCGTACCACGTCGGACACCACATCGCCACGCTGGCGGCCTTGTTACCTTGCCCGCGCAGCTTCGAAAATTCGGCGAGAAACGCCATTGCCACCGGCAAATCAATCCCCACACCGAGGCCCATCACAAAGCGCGCGCCGGCCAGCACATACTCGTTTGGCGCAAACGCACAGGCTAACGCCGCCACCACGAAGAAGAACATATCGGCCATAAACACACGATAGCGGCCGATTTTGTCAGTGAGGTAGCCGCCAATCAGCGCCCCAACAATCGCACCAAAGGTAATCGCCGATGCCACCATGCCGGTGCCCGCTGGCGTAAGCTGGAACTCACGCGTCACGTCTTTGATGCCAAAGGCTAATGCGCCGAGATCGTAGGCGTCGAGGAACACGCCGCCCAGCGCAATGGCGATGACGATCCGCGCGTTGCTGCGCGATTCGTCGCTGTTATTCACTAGCCCGGAGACATCGGCCGCGCTGCGGATCCATTTGGTCTCGCCGGTTGGTGTATTCCCTGCCTGCGCGACGTGCGCCGGAGAAGCTAAGTCGGTCATGATGTTTTGTAATTTATTGTAATGAGTGGGACTGTGAGCATAAGCCGCCACCGAAGCATCGAAAATTCCATTTAATTATATGTGCTGCGTTTTGGTTATAACCGTTGCGATATTGATAGCAAAAAAAGCACGAAGTAAGCCGCTTGACCGCGCCCATCCTGATTCGCCAGGCTACGCTTGATAGTCACACAATGAAAACAAATGAGGGAAGCGAGATGATAAAGCAGGGTTTATTGGGAATGATTGCATTGGCAATGAGCGTGGGTGCAGCGCAGGCGGCGGATCCGGTTAAAGTGGGTTCCAAGATTGATACCGAAGGCTCGCTACTCGGCAACATCATCCTGCAGGTGCTGGACAAACACGGGGTAAAAACTGTCAACAAAATCCAGCTCGGTACTACGCAAGTGGTACGCGGTGCGATCACCGCCGGCGAGCTGGATATCTACCCGGAATACACCGGCAACGGCGCGTTCTTCTTCAACGATGAGAAAGATACCGCGTGGAAAAACGCCCAGCAGGGCTACGAGAAAGTGAAAAAACTCGACGCTGAGAAAAATCATCTGGTGTGGCTGACGCCCGCGCCGGCCAACAATACCTGGACGATTGCGGTGCGCGGCGACGTAGCGCAGAAGAACAACCTCAACTCGCTGGACGATCTCAGCGCCTACCTGAAAAAAGGTGGCACCTTCAAGCTGGCCGCCTCGGCGGAATTTATCGAACGTAGCGATGCCTTACCGGCGTTTGAAAAAGCCTACAACTTCAAGCTGGAGCAGGCGCAGCTGCTGTCGCTGGCCGGTGGCGACACCGCCGTGACCATCAAAGCGGCGGCGCAGCAAACCTCTGGCGTGAACGCGGCGATGGCGTATGGCACCGACGGTCCGGTGGCGGCGCTGGGCCTGCAAACGCTGAGCGATCCGAAAGGCGTGCAGCCGATTTATGCGCCTGCGCCGGTAATCCGCGAAAGCGTGCTCAAGCAATATCCTGACATCGGCAACTGGCTGCAGCCGGTCTTCAGCAAGCTGGATGAGAAAACCCTGCAGCAGCTAAATGCGCAGATCGCGGTGGATGGTCAGGATGCCAGCCAGGTCGCGAAACAGTGGTTACAGACCAATAAGTTGCTGTAAGCAGTGTCGTCGTTGTTACTCAGACCGCGCCAGCAGCCGGTGCTGCTGGTGTTAATCACGCTTATCACGCTGGCGCTGTTTGCCTTCCCGCTGCTGAGCTTTGCTGCCAATCGGCTGGTTTCTGGCCAGCCGCTGACTTTCTGGCAGGTGACGAACAGCGCACTGCTGTTGATTCCGCTGCTGTGGCTTTGGCAGAGCTTGTGGTGGCCGCCGCGCCGCATTCACGCGATAACGGTGCTGCTGGCGGCGGAGTTGCTGCTGGCCTTGCTCATCTGGCTAGCTGGACAGCAGGCCACGGAACTGGCGAACAGCGGCAGCCCGCTGGCACGCACCGCGTTTGGTAGCGGCTTGTGGTGCGCGGCGGCGCTGGCGCTGCTATTGGCGGCGGAAGCGATACGGCAAATCACGCGCAGTACGCCGTGGCGCATTGTGCTCAACCTGCAAATCTGGCTGTTGCCGCTGGCGCTGTTACTCAGCGGTCATCTCGATCGTCTCTCGCTTATGAAAGAGTACGCCAATCGCACGGCAGTGTTTGACGCGGCCTTCACGCAGCATTTGTGGCTGCTGGGCGGCACGCTGCTGCCGACGGTAATCATTGGTTTGCCGCTCGGCCTGGCGATTGCGCGCCGTCCACGCTGGCAAAACGCCGCATTTAGCGTGCTCAATCTGATCCAAACCGTGCCGTCGGTGGCGCTGTTCGGCTTGCTGATTGCGCCGCTGGCAGGATTGGTGGCGCATTTCCCGGTTCTGGCCCGTTGGGGCATCAGCGGCATCGGCATCGCTCCGGCCTTGATTGCGCTGGTGCTCTATGCGCTGCTGCCGCTGGTGCGCAGCGTGGTGGCCGGTTTGCAGCAGGTGCCGCAGGAAGTGCGTGAAACCGCGCGCGGCATGGGCATGAGCGCGTGGCAACAGTTCTGGCACGCCGAGCTGCCGCTGGCACTGCCGGTGTGGCTCTCCGGGCTGCGCGTGGTGGTGGTACAAACCGTTGGCCTGGCGGTGGTCGCGGCGCTGATTGGAGCGGGCGGATTCGGCGCCATTGTTTTTCAGGGATTGCTGAGCAGCGCGCTGGATCTGGTGCTGCTGGGCGTGATTCCGGTGGTGGCGCTGGCGGTGATTTTTGATGCACTACTGCGTTTACTGTCGGCACTGCTGGAGAGACGTCATGATTGAATTTCACCAGGTGAGCAAAGTGTTCGCCGGCAAAGAGGCGATACGTAACCTGTCGCTGAAGATTGAAAAGGGCAGTTTTACCGTGCTGATCGGCACCTCCGGTTCCGGCAAATCGACCATGCTGAAGATGATCAATCGGCTTGTGGAGCACGACAGCGGCGAAATCCGCTTTGCCGGAGAAGCCATCGAAACCATGGATGCGCGCGCGCTGCGCCGCCGCATCGGTTACGCCATTCAGTCGATTGGCCTGTTTCCGCACTGGAACGTGGCGAAGAACATCGGCACGGTGCCGTCACTGCTCGGCTGGCCGCAGGCGAAGATCAACCAACGCGTCGAGGAGCTGCTGGCGCTGCTCAATCTCGATAGCCATCTGGCGACGCGCATGCCGCATCAGCTGTCGGGCGGACAGCAGCAGCGCGTCGGCGTGGCGCGTGCGCTGGCGGCCGATCCCGAATTGCTGCTGATGGATGAACCCTTCGGCGCGCTCGATCCGGTTAACCGTCTGGCGCTGCAACACGAGATGCTGCGCATTCAGAAAATGTCCGGCCGCACCGTGGTGCTGGTGACGCACGACATCGACGAAGCGCTGACGCTGGCCGATCAACTGGTGCTGATGGACGGCGGCGAAATCGTGCAGCAGGGCAGGCCGATCGATCTGCTGACGCAGCCGGTGAATGACTTTGCCCGCGAGTTCTTTGGTCGCAGCGAGCTGGGCGTGCGTTTGCTGGCGCTGGGGCGTGCGGGCAGCGCAGCGCGACGCGGTGAATGGCTGGATGCCGAACCGATTGCCGCATCGCTGACGCTGCGTGAAGCGCTATCGCAGTTTATTGCGCGCCGCACCGACAAATTGCCGGTGATCGATCAGCATCAGCAGCCGCTCGGCGTGCTGCACTTCAGCGATCTGCTACGTCAGCGGGAGGCGAGCTGATGCGGCTGTTACGCGATCCGCTTTACTGGCTGTTGGCGGCTTTTCTGCTGTTGCTGTGGGGCTTGCCGCACAGCGGTCCGCTGTTTGCCCACTGGTTTCCGCAGCTGGAGCGTCCGCTCTATCAGCAGGAGAGTTTCTGGCGGCTGACGCTGGCGCATCTGGCGTTAGTGGTCAGCGGCAGCCTGTTGGCGTTGCTGGTTGGCGTTGGCTGTGCGGTGTTTGCTACGCGTCACGCCGGTCGCGTCTTTCGTCCGCTGCTGGAAACGGTGGCGGCGGCCGGGCAGACTTTTCCGCCGGTAGCGGTGCTGGCGATTGCGGTGCCGGTGATGGGATTTGGTGCGACGCCCGCGGTGATGGCGCTGTTTCTCTACGGCTTGCTGCCGATTTTACAGGGCACGCTGGCGGGCTTAGATAGCGTACCGGCCAGCAATCGTGAAATCGCGGTCGGCCTTGGCATGGGGCCGTGGCGACGCTTGTGGCAGATTGAGCTGGCGCTGGCAGCACCGGTGATTATGGCGGGCGTGCGAACCTCAGTGATGATCAACATCGGCACGGCAACCATCGCCTCCACGGTGGGCGCGGAGAGTCTTGGATCGCCGGTGATTATCGGTTTGAGCGGCTTTAACACCGCCTATGTGATTCAGGGCGCGCTGCTGGTGGCGCTGCTGGCGTTGATTTGCGATCGCCTGCTAGAGCGCGTGCAGCGCAAACTTAGTTGGTATGCACAATGAGGCTGTAGCCGACCAGCATCATGCCGCCCATGCCGCCAAGCGCCATGATGGCAAACAGGGAACCGATGAGGAGTTTATTCCAGTTCATGTGGAGACCTGAGAAAAGAAATTTAGGGCGGCATGATAACGCGCACACCACGCCAGGCAAAGGCCGTGTGTGCGATTTTTAGTTACGCGGGATCGTGCAGGTGAATGGCAAAACCTTGTGCCTGCCAGTGCTCAAACTGCTCGACCTGACGACGCGTCGGCTTTTTGCCGGTCCAGATAAACAGATTTTGTCCGGGGAATAACTCAGGGCGCGGCATGTCCAGCGGTTCCGCCAACACATCCATGCGCCAGCCTTGCTGCGACAAACGCCAGGCTTCCAGCCAGATGCGGGTACGATCTTCCACCGCCCAGCCAATCATCAGCGCATCTTTACCGGCTTTTTTACGCCCACCGGCCAAACAAAACGCCACATAATCAATCAGCGCGCCATCAAGCAGGCTGCACATGGTACGCGCAGTATTTTGATCTAAACCGAGACGCTGACGAACCGGCACGAACACGTGATCGATCAGCGCATCCACCGGATGTTCCCGGCCAATGGTGGCAATTTTGACGCGCAGTTTTGCCGGGCGAACGTGACGCAGCACGCTCATCAACTCTTCCTGCAGCGCCGACCAACCGTCATGCACATTGACGGTAGCACCTTCCAGCAACGCTTTTACTTTGCCGACGGGCACGCCACTCTCTATCCAGCGTTTTATCTCTTCGATACGCTGAACATCTTCATCATCAAACTGCCGATGACCACCTTCGGTGCGCTGGGGTTTTAACAGACCGTAACGTCGCTGCCAGGCGCGAAGCGTTACCGGGTTGATTCCACAGCGTTCGGCCACATCCCCGATACTGTATAAGGCCATAGACTCCTCGAAAATACTGACCTGCATAACAACACCTTAACCCCCACGCTTGGGTTGTACAACGATTTTTTAGTTGTACAACTTGACCTTGTTTAGGATTCGTAGTGTTATCTCATATGTGAGATTTATTTCCCATAAATGAGAGGTGAAGATGTCTGCTTCTGATACTGACGATCGACTGGCGGCACGACTGGCCGAATTACGCCTACAGCGCGGTTGGTCATTAGATGATTTGGCGATGGCGACCGGCATCAGTCGGGCGTCATTGTCGCGCATTGAACGCGCTGAAACGAGCCCCACAGCCGCTTTGCTTAACCGCCTTTGCGTGGCTTATGGATTGACCATGTCGCGCCTGCTCAGCGAGGTGGAAGAGGAGGCCGCGCTGCTGCTGAAAACGGAGCAACAGCCGGTGTGGCGCGATGACGCCAGCGGTTTCCAGCGCCGCAACGTATCACCGCCCGCCAGCCACTTTAAAGCGGAAGTGGTGGAAGGCGTGCTGCGTCCCGGCGCGCGCATTGATTACGACGCGCCGCCGATTCAGGGACTGGAGCAGCACATCTGGCTGCAATCGGGCGAGCTGACTATCAGCATGGACGATCAACACTGGACGCTGCAGGCAGGCGACTGTCTGCGCTTCCACCTCACTGGCAAATCCGCGTTTGCCGCCCATGCCGAAGGCGGCGCGCGCTACATTTTGGTGGTATGCAAACCATGATTGACATCGAACGTCTCAGCGCCACCCAGGCGCAACCGCTGCTGGCGGCATTATGTGATGTGCTGCAGGGCTGCGTTGCTGACGGCGCCAGCGTGGGCTTTATTGATGGCGACGATCGCGCGGCCATTGAGCGCTTCTGGCAGGACAAAATTTACAGCCTGGCGAGCGGCGACAATCAGCTGCTGGTGGCGTATCAGCAGGGCGTGATTGTGGCGACGGTGATGGTAGGTTTCAGCGCGATGCCGAACGGTCGCCATCGTGCGGAGATCAGCAAACTGCTGGTGCATCCGCGCGCCAGACGTCAGGGCATTGCGCGCCGCCTGATGCAGCAGGCCGAACAGCTGGCGGCAGAGCAGGGCAAAAACTTGCTGGTGCTGGACACGCGCAGCGGCGACGTGGCGACGGATTTGTATTTGTCGATGGATTGGCAGATTGCTGGGTCGATTCCAATGTATGCCGAGTCAACTGAAGGTGTGCTGGATGCGACCACGGTGATGTTTAAGCTGCTGCGTTGACCAAGTCGGCATAAATGCCGCCCTTACGGTAGGGTCGCCATTCATGGCGACCTGTGCAAAACTCTGCACCAAATCAGTGCGCCGCCTCCGCCTCTGCCACGCCCAGCGCCTGCATAAACAGCCGGATAATCGGGTTTATTTTGCGGCCCTTCTTCATCATCAAACAAAACGGGTTTTCACGGCGAATCGAATCATCGCCCAACTCACACAGCTGACCACGCGCAATAAACGCGGCGGCATAATGATCCGGTAAATAACCAATAAAATGGCCGGTCAAAATTAGCATGGCGACAGATTCAACCTGAACCGCCTGCGCACCGCTGTCCTGCAACGGAATGATGCGACGATCGTCGCGTGGCGTCACATATAAATGATTAATGATTTTCTGCTCACGTAATATTTCCAGTGAGATATTTTTATCACACGAGCCGGAATATAAAGGATGTGACATAGAGCAATATAATTTTGAATATTCCTTATAAAGCGGGAAGTAATCAAAATCACTTTTCATTTCATAAACCGGTGCAATGCCACAATGAAAACGGCCTTCGCTGATGCCGCGTTCAATATCATCTAATTGCGCGGTTTGCAGTCGAATTTGTACCTTTGGCGCTTTCTGGTGCAGCTGTTGCACCGCCGCGGTGACCGGTGATTGCGGATCCGAAATAGTGTTATCCACCACGCAAATGGCAATGTCGCCCAGCAGTTCGTTGCGGCTGTTATGCAGCCGCTCGCGAAACAGATTCAGCGAGACGAACAGCTCCAGCGTGGCCTGATAGACGTTGATGCCGTATTGCGTCAGCTCAAAACCTTCGCGTCCACGGCTGCACAATGTCATGCCGAGACGAATTTCCAGATCGGAAACCTGTTTACTGATCGCCGCCAGACCAATATTCAATTCGTGACTGGCAGCGGTTAATCCGCCGGCTTCCACCACGCATTTAAATACCCGCAGTAATTTTAAATCGATATTACTCAGTGCCAGAACCGCATTATCGCTGCGATTATTTGCATTGTTTCCGGACTGGGAAACTTTACTTTCCATTTTTGCTATTCAACTCCGGAATAATTGCGGTGAAAGTACAGTGAACCTGAAATAGGCCCTATTTACCAGTGTAGCCATAAAATAAGTTTTTATTATCTCAACTGGCTCATCCATATCTTTTTCATATCGCTGATGATTATCTGTAAGGGGAAATAGCATGTCTGATAATGCCGAACTGTTATGGGGCGCGCGTTTTAAAGCGGCACCGGCGGCGAGTTTAACCGCGCTGTCTCGTAGCCCGGATTATTACTTTGCATTGGCACCTTACGATCTGGCGGGCTGCCGGGCGCATGCCCGTGAACTGGCGCGAGGCGATCTGCTGAGTGCGGAAGAGCTCCGTACCATGCTGGACGCCATTGACGCCTTAGACGCCGATTATCGCGCCGGTCAGCTGCATCCGATTGCCGCCGACGAAGATGTGCACACGTTTATCGAACGCGCGCTGACCGAGCGTTTAGGCCCGCTGGGCGGCAAGCTGCGCGCCGGGCGTTCGCGCAACGATCAAACCGTTAACGACCTGCGTCTCTATCTGCGCGACAACGGCCGCAAAGTGGTCAGCGCCTTGCTGGCCCTGCAGCAGGCGCTGGTCGAGCAGGCGGCACAGCACACCGAAAGCGTCGCGCCTGGTTTTACGCATCTGCAGCAGGCGCAGCCGATTGTGTTCGGCCATCAGTTGCTGGCCCATGCGCAATCTTTTGCCCGCGATATTGAACGCATGCAGGATTGGGATCGCCGCAGCGCGCGCTGTCCGCTCGGTGCCGCTGCGATGGCCGGTTCTGCCATTGCGCGTCAGCCGGAGCAAGCCGCCGCCGATCTTGCCTACCTCGCGCCGTGTGAAAACTCCATCGATGCCGTTGCCAGCCGCGACTACGCCGCTGAATTCCTGTTCGTCACCAGCATGATCGGCATCAACCTGTCACGCCTGTGCGAAGAGGTGTGCATGTGGGCATCTCGCCAGTTCCGCTGGGTTGAGCTGCACGACAGCTACGCCACCGGCAGTTCCATCATGCCGCAGAAGAAAAACCCGGACATCGCCGAACTGACGCGCGGTCGCTCTGGCCGCCTGGTCGGCAATCTGATGGCGCTGCTCACCACCATGAAAGCGATGCCGCTCTCCTACAACCGCGATCTCAGCGACGACAAACGCAACGTGATCGATGCGGTAGATACGCTGCTGCTGGTGCTGCCAGCGATGGCGGGCATGATGGCGACGCTGAAATTCAACACCGACGTGATGCGTGAGCAGGCGCCGGACGGCTTCACGCTGGCGACCGAAGTGGCCGACTGGCTGGCGATGCGCGGCGTGCCGTTCCGCGAGGCGCATGAGATCACCGGCCAACTGGTGCAGCTGTGCGAGCGCGAAAATTGCGGTCTGTCGGATCTCAGCGATGCGCAGCTGCACGCGGTGGATGCCCGCTTAACACCGGACGTGCGCAGCGCCCTGACGCTGGAAGCCGCGCTGGCGGCCCGCAGCGGCTACGGCGGTACCGCACCGGCACGCGTGCGTGAGCAACTGGCACGTCTGCAAACCCTGATGCAGGACCAGCAGCGCTGGACCGAAGATTACGCTGGCCCACGCGCCTGAGGAGAGCTCTATGTCGCAATCAACGCCGATTGAGCCGGGTTTGAACAACAGCCGCGAGCAGACGCATTACGATCTCGATCGTTATCAGGTGGTGCCGCGCCGTTATTATGGCCGCATTACCGCGTCGGCGGTGATTCTGGTGCTGCTGGCGCTGCTGGTGAACGCCTTTGCCCACGGCAATATCGAATGGTCGTTTGTCGGCCAATTCTTTACCGCTCAGGCGATTCTCAACGGCGTGGTCAACACGCTGATCATGTCGGTGCTGGCGATGGGGCTTGGTGTGCTGTTTGGCGTCATCACCGCCATCATGTATATGTCGCCGAATCCGGTACTGCACTACATCGCCGTGGGCTACGCGTGGATTTTTCGCGGCACGCCGCTGATTCTGCAGCTGCTGCTGTGGTTCAACCTCGCGCTGGTGTTTCCCACCATCAGCATTCCCGGCGTGTTCAGCGTGCAAACCGTCACCATCATGACGCCGTTTCTCGCCGCGCTGCTCGGTTTGAGCATCAATCAAGGCGCGTACACCTCGGAAGTGGTGCGTGCGGGCTTGCTGTCGGTGGATACCGGACAGTACGAAGCGGCGAAAGCCATCGGCATGCCGCGTCTGCAGGCGTTGCATCGCATCATTCTGCCGCAGGCGATGCGCGTGATTCTGCCGCCGGTCGGCAACGAATTTATCAGCATGATCAAAACCACCAGTCTCGCCAGCATGATTCAGTACTCCGAACTGCTCTACAACACGCAAACCATCTACTTCGCCAACGCGCGGGTAATGGAACTGCTGTTCGTGGCGGGCATTTGGTACCTGATTGTGGTCACGGTGTTGTCGTTTGGACAGAGCCGACTGGAACGTTACTTCTCACGCGGCCATCGTCAGCGTCAGTAATCAGGAGCCCAACATGAGAAACATCGTGCGCGCCGTCAAGGTGAACAAATATTTCGACCAGTTCCACGCCCTGAAGGATGTCAGCCTCGAAGTGAACTACGGCGAGGTGATGTGCATCCTCGGTCCGTCCGGTTCCGGCAAAAGCACCTTTTTGCGCTGCATTAATCAGCTGGAGAAGGTCGATAAAGGCGGGATTTGGGTCGACAACGAGCTGGCGGGCTATCGCATCGCCGGGAACAAACTGCATGCGCTAAGCGACAAGCAGATTGCGCGTCAGCGCCTGCAAACCGGCATGGTGTTCCAGCGCTTTAATCTGTTCCCACACAAAACCGCGCTGGAGAACATCATCGAAGGACCGTGTCGCGTGCTGCTGCGCCCAAGGCGCGAAGCCAGCGAAGAGGCGATGGCGCTGCTCGATCGCGTGGGTCTGGCGCACAAAGCGCACGACTATCCGCAGTCGCTCTCTGGCGGCCAGCAGCAGCGCGTGGCGATTGCCCGCGCGCTGGCGATGAAACCCAAACTGATGCTGTTTGACGAACCCACTTCGGCGCTGGATCCGGAGATGGTGGGCGAAGTGCTGGCGGTGATGCGTCAGCTGGCAAAAGAGGGCACCACCATGCTGGTGGTCACCCATGAAATGGGCTTTGCCCGTGAGGTGGCCAATCAGGTGGTGTTTATGGACGAGGGACGCATTATCGAGCAGGGCGCACCGGAAGACATTCTGCTGAACCCGCAAAATCCACGGATGAAAAACTTTATTAACGCGATTCTTCTTTAACATTACCGGGGTGAATATGAAAAAGCTGTTATTGAGTGCCATCAGTGCCGCCGTTTTGCTGCAATCCTCTGCCTGGGCAGATATCGCCGTACCGGCTGCGATCAAAGAAAAAGGACTGACCGTGGCGATTATGCCGAACTACCCGCCAATGGATTTTAAAGATCCGGCCACTAACCAGCTGACCGGCGTGGATTACGATCTCGGCCAGGCGATTGGTGAAAAGCTCGGCGTGAAGATCAACTGGCAGGAGATCGCCTTCGAGCAGATGGTGAACGCCGTGGTGACCAAGCGCGTTGATCTGGTGATGTCCGGCATGACGGACACCAAAGAGCGCCAGCAGGTGGTTAACTTTATCGACTACTTCAAAACCGGTCCGCAGTTCTACACCCAATCCGCGCGCAGCGATATCAACAGCGCGATGGATCTGTGCGGCAAGAAAGTTGGCACCAGCCGTCGCACCACCTTCCCACTGGAAATTGCTAACTGGTCAAAAGCGCACTGTGAAGCGGCCGGTAAGCCCGCGATCATTGTGGTTGGCGCCGAAGGCACCGCCGATGCGCGTACTCAGCTGCGTCAGAACCGTCTGGATGGCGTGGTGCAGGGCAGCGAAACCCTGCCGTACATCATGGATCTGGAAAAGGGCAAATATAAGGCGCTGGATAAAGCCTTCTCCTTCCAGTACACCGGCATGGCGATTGGTAAAGATGCGGGCGAGCTGACCACGGCGATTCAGGCGGCGATCGACGCGATGATTGCCGATGGCTCTTACCAGAAAATCCTCGGCAAATGGGGCCTGGCAGACAACGGCGTGGCGAAGGCTACGGTTAACCAGGGCTAAGGAGCGCGCAGATGCAACAACCGGGCGCAGTGCGCTGGCCGCAGGGTAAACGCGGCTGTATGGCGCTGGCGTTTGACCTTGACGGTCCCACCGGCGATGCCATGCTGAATGGCAGCCTGTGGTCAACGCCAGAGTATTTTACCTTTGGGGCTTACGGGCCGTACCGCGCGCTCGGGCGTCTGCTTGACCTGCTGCGTGCCTTCCAACTCCCCGCCACTTTCTTTGTGCCGGCGTGGGTGGTGGAGCAGTGGCCGCAGCAGTGTCAGGCGATTATCGAACATGGCCACGAAGTGGCCTATCACGGCTATCGCCACGAATCCTTCTGGGCGATTTCACCGGATGAACAGCGTGCGGTGATGGCGAAATCGGCAGAAATTTTCCACAACATTCTCGGCATCACCGCCTGCGGTTTTCGCACGCCGTCGGGCGACTGGCATGCCGAAACGCCACAAATCCTGCGCGATGCGGGCGTGATCTACTCCAGCAGCATGCGCGGCGACGATCGTCCTTACAGCATTCCGGTGGCGGGTCATACGCCGCTGGTGGAGATCCCCGGCAAGTGGGAGATGGATGATTACGCCTCGCTGGCCTACACGCGCCAGCCCGATTTCCCCAAAGGCGGCGACCGCATCGCCAGCTATGCGCACACGCGCGATAACTGGCAGCGCGAGTTCGATGGCGCGATGGATGAAGGCTTGTGCCTCACCACGCTGTTCCACCCGAAAATCTCCGGCCAGCCGGGACGCATTTTGCTGCTCGAACAGCTGTTTGAACATATGACGGCGCGCGACGACGTGTGGTTTGCGCGCTGCGATGCGGTGGCGCAGTGGTATTTGCAGGAGCAACAGCATGACTGAACCTTCACGCTGGCCGCTGGGCTTCCAGTCGGCGGCGATCCTCACCATCGACTTCAACGATATTCACGGCATTCTCACTCAGGCACCGGCGGTAGCGGGGCGCGATAAAACGCTATCGGTGTGGCGCTACGGCACGCTGCGCGGCGTTGATCGCTTGCTGGCGCTGCTGGCGGAAAAGCAGCTCAAAGCCACATGGTGTATGCCGGCGATTGTCGCCGAAGAGCAGCCGGAGCTGGTGCAGCGTATGGTGGCCGACGGCCATGAAATTGCCTGCAGCGGCGATATGCATGAAGATTTCTCGTTACTCACGCTGGAGCAACAAATTGCCAGCGTGACGCGCGGCTGCGACAAACTGGCGCAAATTACTGGGCGCAAAATTATCGGCTTCCGCACGCCCGCCGGGCAGTGGAAACCGGGATTGGCCGAGGCGCTGATAGAACGCGGTATTTGCTGGTCATCGAGCTGGCGCGGCGACGATTTGCCGTACTTCCATCCCGGCACGCGCCTGGTGGAACTGCCGATGCACTACACGCTGGAAGATGAGCCCTATTTCGCCTTCAACCTCAGCCCGGCGATTCCACCGGGACAATCGCGCATCGCGCCTTATGCGGAAACGCTGGCGAATATGACGCAGGATTTCCACGGCTTCCACCGCTTTGGTCTGTGCTACTTGCTGCGCCTGCATCCGGAAATTATCGGCACCGCCGGACGTATTGGCCTGCTGCGGGCGCTGCTCGACACGCTGCAACAGCACAACGTGTGGATTGCAACTGCCGAGCAGGCGGCGGCGCACTGGCAGACGCAGCCGGATAACGATGTCTCCCATCCGGCGGAAGTGTTTACTCGCATCATCGGAGGTGCGCATGGCGAGCACGCTTGATCAACTGGCGGCCTTTATCGCCGAGACGCGTTTTGCACAACTGCCTGCGCCGCTGGTGGAGCAGGCGAAACGTCATTTGCTTGATACGCTCGGTGCTTCGCTGGCGGGCTGCGACAGCCCGATTTGGCGCGAATGTCTGGCTCTGGTGCAGGCCGAAGGTGGACGCGAGCAGGCGCAGATTTGGGGCAGCGCGCAGCAGGCCAATCCGCGTCAGGCGGCGTGGCTGAACGGCGTGGCGGCGCATATGTATGAACTCGATGACACCGGCGGCTGCGATCACTCCGGCGCAGTGGTGATCTCGGCGCTGCTGGCGGCCTTGCCACTGGCGACGCAGCCGGTGGACGGACCAGCGCTGCTGGTGGCGATGGTGATCGGCTATGACGTCGGCCGCCGCGTGTTAGAAGCCTGCGGCGGATACTCTGCGCACAACGGCGCAGGCTGGCACTCTACCGCCAGCTGCGGCGTATTTGGTGCGGCGGCGGCGGTGTGTTCGCTGCTGCAGCTGGATCGCGTGCAGTGTGCGTCTGCGCTGGGCATAGCCGCCAGCTTTAGCGGCGGTTTGTGGGGCTTTATTCATGACGGCTCGCACACCAAAAAACTGCATGCCGCGCGCGCCGCAGAAGGTGGCGTGCAAGCCGCGCTGCTGGCACAACGCGGTATCAGCGGCCCTTCGGCGGTGTTTGAACCGCGCTGGGGCGGCTTCCTGCAAACTTTAGCGGCAGATACTCAGCAGCCGCAGGTCTTAACGGCGGATCTCGGCGACGTGTGGAAACTGGCGCGCTGCTCGATCAAACCGTACGCTTCATGCCGTGGCACCCACGCGGCGATTGATGCGCTGGGGATAATGCTGCAACAGCATGATGTGCGCGCAGAGCAGATCGCGCGCATCGTGGTGGGCGTGAATCCATTCCTGCTGGAGATGTGCGGCGGACGTGAGTTGCACAGTCTGGCGGCGGCGCAGATGAGCTTGCCGTATGCGCTGGCTGCGCGTGCGCTTTACGGCTCGGCGGAGTTGGCGAGTTATGACGACGCCAAACGGCTGCATCCTGATGTGGAAGCGTTGCTGGCGCGTATTGAGCTGGTGATCGATGAGCAGCAGAGCCGCGACGATGAACCGTGGGTGCGGCTGGAAACCGAGCAGGGCGCGCAGTGGCAGCAGCATGTGCCGGTGCCGTCAGGCGCGCCGACCAATCCGCTCACGCTGGATGCGCTGTTGGCGAAGTACCGCAGTTTGGCCGCGCGCGTGTTGCCGCTGGAGCAAGTCGAACGGCTCGAGGCGGTGTGTCTGGAGCTGGATGAAGTGGCGGATGTAAGGGAAGTGGTGGGGTTGTTGGCGCTGAGGTAAAACCAGGTCGGCATGAATGCCGACCCTACAAAATCCACGCATTTCGGCGGAGGGTCGCCATTAATGGCGACCGCTTTAAATCCTGCCCGCCAACCTCTTGATCCGCGCCATCGCCGCAAGCTCACGCTCAGTCAGGTCGGCATGAATGCCGACACTACAAAATCCGCACATTTCAGCGTAGGGTCGCCATTAATGGCGACCGCGATTAAACCCTGCCCGCCAACCCCTCAACCCGCACCATCGCCGCCAGCAAGCGCGCTTCGGTCACCGCTTCGGCCATGTTCTCCATATCCGGCGCATGCACCGATTCGCGCACAATCAGCGCCAGCTCATGCTCATCCAGCTCGGCAATCTCGCTCAGCGTCAGCGGCACGCCGCAGTCGCGCGCCAGGCGCATCTCATCCAGCACTTCTTCATCGGCGCGGTTCTCCAGCGCCAGCAAACAGAGGTTGCCGAAGCCGACCAGCAAGCCATGACCAAACTCGCGGGTTTTATCGCAGAAGGTAAAACCTTCATAAATCGCGTGCGAAGCTGCCGCGTGTGCGCCATTGCTCATCAGCGAGGTTAATCCTGCCCAGGTGAAAATCGCATCCAGCACCTGATCAAGCGACGCGCTGCTCTCACCGCGCAGCACTGCGGCGTAGGCCGCCGGGCCGTGTTCGGCAATCACGTCATAACAAATCTGGCTGTGCGCCAGTGACGAGAGCGCATTGCCATCGCGCGCCGGATGGCGTGCGCTGACCGCGCGGAACTCGTACCACTTCGCCAGCGTATCGCCCAGCCCGGCGGCCAGCCAGCGTGCGGGCGCTTTTGCCAGCAGCTCGCTGTCGATAATTACTGCTGCTGGTGCCTGCGGCAGCGGGAAGATATCGAAGAAATTGCCGTTATCGTCATAGCGAATACTCAGCGGCGTTACCGCTGAACAGGTGGCGGCAATGGTCGGCAGCGTCACCACCGGCAAGCCGAGCTTTGCGCCAACCGCTTTCACCGTATCCAGCGATTTACCGCCGCCAACGCCAATCAGCACCTCGGCCTGCAGTTCGGTTGCCATCGCCGCTAAACGGTTGATGTTATTGATCGAGGTTTCGCCGCCAAACCACTCTTGCGCCAGCAGCGTGACATTGGCTGCCAGCAGCTGCGCGCGAACCTGCGCTTCAACCGCCTGCAACGCCTGATGGCCGCCAATCAGCAGCGCACGCTGGCCCAGTCCGGCGCAGATCGAGCCTAATTGATTGATCACGCCCGCACCGCGCAGCACGCGCGCCGGGAACACCAGATTCTGTTGTGTCATCACTTGTTCTCTGTGTAACGGACGCCGGGCAACACGCACAGCATCTCATAAAGGATATTGGCCGCCAGCTGCGAGGTCATGCCGCTGATGTCATACGGCGGCGACACTTCCACCAGATCGCCGCCCACCAGATTGAGTCCACGGCAGCCGCGCACGATCTCCAGCCCTTGCATTGAGGTTAAACCGCCCACTTCCGGCGTACCGGTGCCGGGCGCCCATGCGGGATCGAAGCTGTCGATATCGTAAGAGAGATACACCGGACCGTTGCCGATACGTGCGCGCACCTCGGCCATCAGCGGCGTCATCGATCGATACCAGCACTGCTCGGCGGGAACCAGATGGAAGCCCTGATCGACGCCCCACTGAAAATCATCGGCGGCGTAACCTTGCGCACGTTGCCCAATCTGCACCACGCGCTGACAGTCGAGCAGGCCTTCTTCCACCGCGCGGCGGAACGTGGTGCCATGCGCGATCTTCTCGCCAAACATCTCGTCGTTGGTATCGGTGTGCGCATCAATGTGAATCAGACCCATCGGTCCATGCTTCTTCGCCAGCGCGCGCAAAATCGGCAGCGTCAACGTGTGATCGCCGCCCAACGTTAACGGGATAATCGGCCAGTTATTCAGCTCGGTATAATAGTTTTCGATGATATCAACCGATTTCAGCAGGTTGTAGGTATTGATCGGTACATCGCCGAGATCGCCGACGCGCAGTGAATCAAAGGGCGCGGCGCCGGTGGCCATGTTGTATGGGCGGATCATCACTGAATCGGCGCGAATGGCGCGCGGGCCATAGCGCGTGCCGCTGCGCTGCGAGGTGCCGATATCCAGCGGAATGCCGACGAATGCCACATCCAGATTGGCCGGTGTGTCAGCGGCGGGCAAACGCATCATGGTGCCGCGTCCGGCAAAACGGGGCATCTCGTTGCCGCCTTGCGGCTGGGGGAAATCGGTCATCACGCACTCCTTCAGTCAGGTGAAACCCATCATTACCCAGCCTGCGCGCCGGAAAAATCCTTGACAGCAGATAATCACTTCAGAGATTACTTAACTTTAGTTAGCAATCACTGAAGGAAAATCGGTGCAGACGCTTCCCAACCTTAAACTGCTGCAGGTGTTCGCCAGCGTGGTGGAAAATCAGGGCTATTCGCGCGCGCAGCAGGCGCTGAACATGACCACGCCCGCCATCAGCGCCTACATGAGCGAGCTGGAAACTCAGCTCGGTTTTATCCTCTGTCAGCGCGGACGCGGCGGCTTTACCCTGACCAGCAAAGGCGAGCAGTTTTATCGCTACAGTCAGGAGATGCTGGCGACGTTGGCGGGTTGGCAGGAGCAGGTGGAAACGCTGAAAAGCGCGCAGGGCGGCACTTTTTCGCTTGGCGTGGTGGATGCCACCGTCACCGACAGTACGCTGGATCTGCCCGCTGCGATTGCGCGCTTTAATCAGCGCTTTCCGGCGGTGTTTTTCAATCTGAGCGTGCGCGATCCCAATGAGTTGCAGCAGCAGTTGCTGGAGGATCGGCTGGATTTGGCGATTGGTCACTTCCCGCTGCGCGCCAGCAATCTGGTGACCATTCCGCTGTATGAAGAGCAGCATTGGCTCTATTGCAGCCCGGAACATCCGCTGGCTGAAGGTCATCCGGATGTGCGCACCGTGCAGCAAACCGGCATGGTGACGCGGCGTTACTGGAATCAGCAGGAGCTGAACAAGCGCGGCTTTCGCCAGAGCAACGCATCGGTGGAGAGCATTGAAGCGCAGCTGACGCTGATTCTCTCCGGCCGCTTCATCGGCTATTTACCCGAACACTATGCACGCAGCTGGGAACAGCAGGGCGCGCTGCGTCGCTTGCTGCCGCACCATTTCCACTTCCGCGCGCCTTTCTCTTTTGCTTTTCGCCGTGGGCGCGCGCGGGAAACCTTGATCCGCGCGATGCGTGAAATTCTGAATCCAGCGCGAAAAAATAGCAGCGAAAGCTGACGCTGCGCCAATACTGTGTAAAAATACAGGCCAATTCAGCAAACAGTAACGAAAATGGCCCTGACAGCAGCGATAAAAAGCCAGATTGCGCAATGGTATAAGGCGCTGCAGCAGCAGGTTCCTGACTTTATCCCGCGCGCGCCGCAGCGCCAGATGATTGCCGAAGTGGCGAAAAGTCTGGCCGGTGACGAAGGGCGTCATCTGGCGATTGAAGCGCCAACCGGCGTCGGCAAAACCCTCTCTTATTTAATTCCCGGTATTGCGGTAAGCCGCGCCGAGGAAAAACGGCTGGTGATCAGCACCGCCAACGTGGCATTACAGGATCAGATCTTCACCAAGGATCTGCCGCTGCTGAAGAAAATCATCCCCGATCTCACCTTTACCGCTGCCTTTGGCCGTGGACGCTATGTTTGTCCACGCAACCTTGCGGCGCTGGCGGCGACCGAAGATCAGCAGGGCGATTTGCTGCTCTATCTTGATGAAGAGGCGGTCACCGGCTCGAAAGAGGAGCAGAAATTCTGCGCCAAGCTGGAGAAGCAGCTCAGCAGCTACCGCTGGGATGGCTTGCGCGATCACACCGATGTCAACATTGACGACAGCTTGTGGCAACGCCTCTCCACCGACAAAGCCAACTGCCTCGGCCATCACTGCCGCTGGTATCGTGAATGCCCGTTCTTTGTCGCGCGTCGCGAAATTGAGCAGGCGGATGTGGTGGTCGCCAACCATGCGCTGGTGATGGCGGCGATGGAGAATGAATCGGTGCTGCCACCGGCGAAAAACCTGATGCTGGTGCTGGACGAAGGCCATCATCTGCCGGAAGTGGCGCGCGATGCGCTGGAGATGAGCGCAGAGATCACGCCAGGCTGGAGCAGTTTGCAGCTCGATCTGTTTGTGCGGCTGGTGGAAACCATCATGGTGCAGTTCCGCCCGAAATCGCCGCCGCCGCTCACCAATCCGGAACGCCTGAAAGGCCACTGCGATGAAATGCGTGAGCTGCTGCAGATTCTCTGCGATGCCCTCAATCCGCTGTTGCCGGGCCATAATCAGCCGGGCGAGTTCCGCTTTGTGCTGGGCGAATTGCCTGAAGAGCTGCTGAGCCTGTGCGCGCGGCTGTTCAAACTGAGCGATGCGCTGCGTGGCCTGAGCGAAGGCCTGCTCAATGAGTTGGGCGATCAAACCGGTAAAGCCGACATCATGCGGCTGCATAAAGCGATTATTCAGCTCAATCGCCACTTTGGCTGGTTCGAATCAATCAGTAAATTGTGGCGGCTGGCGGCGATGGAGAAAGCTTCGAATGCGCCGGTGTCGAAGTGGATTACGCGTGAGATCCGTGAAGGCCAGGCACATCTGCTGTTCCACTGTGCGGGTATCCGCGTGAGCGATCAGCTGGAAAAAATCCTGTGGCGCAAAATCCCGCATGTGGTGGTGACTTCCGCCACTTTGCGATCGCTCAACAGCTTCAACCGTTTGCAGGAGATGTCGGGATTGAGCGAGAAAGCCGGCGACCGCTTTGTGGCGCTGGATTCACCGTTTAACCATATCGATCAGGGCAAGCTGGTGATTCCGCAGATGCAGTTTGAGCCGCAGATGGCGCAGGAAGCGGAACACATCGCGGAGATGGCGCGCTTCTTCCGTCAGCAGATAGCCGAAGAGAAGCACAAAGGCGTGCTGGTGCTGTTCGCCAGCGGCCGCGCGATGCAGCAGTTTGTCGCGCACATTCCGGAGCTGCGTTTATCAATGCTGGTGCAAGGTGACCAGCCACGTTCGCGCCTCGTGGCGCTGCACCGGGAACGCGTTGAAGCTGGTAAAACCAGTATCCTGGTCGGGCTGCAATCGTTCGCCGAAGGGCTGGATTTGAAAGGCGATCTGCTGTCGCAGGTGCATATCCATAAAATCGCTTTTCCACCGGTGGACAGTCCGGTAATTTTGACCGAGGGCGAATGGCTGAAGAGCCTGAAACGTTATCCGTTCGAGGTGCAGAGCTTGCCGAGCGCCTCCTTTACCTTGATTCAACAGGTAGGACGTTTGATTCGCAGCCACAGCTGCTTTGGCGAAATCGTGATTTACGATCGCCGCCTGCTCAACAAAGCTTATGGCAGCCGACTGCTGGCCGCGTTACCGGTGTTCCCGATTGAGCAACCGCCGATGCCGGAAGCCAGCAGTGACAAGCCGAAAAAAAGTCGCAGTAAGAAAATCTAACTTTGGCAGCCGCATGGCGGCGCGCCCTGGAAGCGGGAATGCCTGATGGAACTGAATAAAATCATTAAAGAGATTGGGCGCGGTAAAAATCACGCGCGCGATATCGATTTCGACACCGCGCAGGCGCTCTACAACGCGATGCTGGCCGGTGAAGTGCCGGAGCTGGAATTGGGTGGCGTGCTGATTGCGCTGCGCATCAAGGGCGAAGGCGAAGAGGAGATGCGCGGTTTTTACCACGCGATGCAGCAGCAGATGATGCGGTTGCAGGCACCGGCTCATCGTCCGATGCCGATTGTTATTCCCAGCTACAACGGTGCGCGTCGTCAGGGCAATCTGACGCCGCTGCTGGCGCTGCTGCTGGTGAAACTCGGCTTCCCGGTGCTGCTGCACGGCGTTAGCGATGATCCCACGCGCATCACCACCGAAGCGGTGCTGGCGGCGCTGGACATCGCGCCCATGACCTCCGCCGCACAGGCGCAGGCGAAGCTGGATAACGGCGAGCTGGCATTTATCACCATTGATCATCTGTGTGCGCCGATGGCGCAACAGCTGTCGCTGCGCTGGCGCATGGGCGTGCGTAACAGTGCGCATACGCTGGCGAAACTGGCGACGCCGTTTGCCGAACGCGCCGCGCTGCGTCTGGCCAGCGTCTCGCATCCGGAATATGTGCCGCGCGTAGGGAAATTCTTCCAGGATATCGATGCACCGGCAATTCTGCTCAACGGCACCGAAGGCGAGGTGTATGCCAATCCGCAGCGCTGCCCGGCGATTAACTTCATTCGCGGTGCGGGTGCAGAAGCGGAAGTATGGGTTGAACGCCAGCCGGAAGTCAGCGTTGAACTGCCGGAAAGCAAAAGCGCGCAGGATACCGCCGAGTGGATCAATCAGGTGTTAGTCGGGGAACGCGCGGTCCCACAGGCGCTGCGTTTGCAGCTGGCGTGTTGTTTGGTGGCAACCGGGGAATCGGTCAGCATGGCGGACGCGGAAGGGCGGTTAAAACAGGCGGGAATCTGAGTTCTGCCAGGTGCATCGCGCGGTTTTCGTAGGGTCGCCATTTATGGCGACCGCAAACACGTAATCACGCTTTCGCTAACACGCTCTCCACCAACCGCTGCCAGAAGGTAATACCGATCGGCAGCAGCTCATCATTAAAGTCGTAATGGGCGTTATGCAGCGGGGCGGACGGCGTTGCGCCATCGGCACCGAGCCAGAAATAGGCGCCGGGACAGGCTTCCATCATGCAGGCAAAATCTTCCGAAGCCATTGAAGGGTTCACCTGCCAATGCACCTGCGACTCGCCGAGCACATCAACCGCCACCGCACGCACCTGTTCGGCTTGCTCTGCATGGTTGGCGGTGACCGGATAACCGGGATACCAGTGAATCTCGCCGCTGACGCCAAACGGGCGCGGCAACGTAGTGACAAAATCCTCAATCAGACCGCGCACGCGATTGCGCACGTCGGTCTGCAAACATCGCACCGTACCGCGCAACACAATCTGCTCAGGAATGACGTTAATCGCTTCACCACCGTGAATCTGCGTCACGCTCACCACCGCCGAAGCCAGCGGTGACAGACGACGCGACGGAATGGTTTGCAGCGCCAGAATCAGTTCGGCGGCTACCACCATTGGATCGGCACCGCTCTCCGGCATCGCCGCGTGGCAGCTTTTACCGTGCAGCGTAATTTCGAACGAGTCGAGTGATGCCATCATCGCATCCGGGTTCACCGCCAGCGTGCCCACCGGCATACCCGGCCAGTTGTGCATGGCGTAAACCGCATCCATCGGGAAGCGCTGGAACAAACCTTCTTCCACCATCTTGCGCGCGCCACCGAGATTCTCCTCGGCGGGCTGGAAGATGAAGTGAATGGTACCGCTGAAGTTGCGCGTGGCCGCCAGCTGACAGGCCGCAGCCAGCAGAATAGAAGTGTGACCATCATGGCCACAAGCGTGCATAACGCCGGCTTTTTGCGACTTCCACTGCGGCGCGCCTTTTTCGGTGATCGGTAACGCATCCATATCGGCGCGCAGGCCAATAACCGGTCCGGGACCGTTCTCTAAGGTGCCGATGACGCCGGTGCCGGCTAAGCCACGAAATACCTGTAATCCGGCATCAGTAAGTACCTTCGCGACGAGCTCGCTGGTCTGCTGCTCCTGGTAACCCAGTTCAGGATGTTGGTGTAACTGACGACGCCAGTCGAGGGCGTTTTCCAGCAGTGCAGCAGGCAGGCTCATAAGGTAAGGCTCTCCATTAGCAGCGTGAGCTGCAAAATAATGTATTTACTGTAGTGGCAAGCGCATGGCGGCGTCTATCGCGGAACGGAATAATTTGGCTATAGGGTATAGCGGAATGGAATATGCGGGTTTTAATAAAAGAGGTCGCCATGAATGGCGACCCTACAATGATAATGCGCGAGGTGAACGTTATTTCTGCATCGGCAGGTTTAAGCCGTGTTCCTGTGCGCAGCTTTGCGCTAGTTCATAACCGGCATCCGCGTGACGCATTACGCCAGTGGCCGGATCGTTCCACAACACGCGGCCTAAGCGCGCATCGGCTTCTTTAGTGCCGTCACACACGATCACTACACCTGAGTGCTGCGAGAAGCCCATGCCGACGCCGCCGCCATGGTGCAGACTCACCCAGGTCGCGCCGCCTGCGGTGTTCAGCAGGGCATTCAGCAGCGGCCAATCCGATACGGCATCCGAGCCGTCCTTCATAGCTTCGGTTTCACGGTTCGGTGACGCCACGGAACCGCAATCCAGATGATCGCGACCAATGACGATCGGCGCTTTCAGCTCGCCGTTACGCACCATTTCGTTGAACGCCAGCGCCGCTTTGTGACGCTCGCCAAGACCCAGCCAGCAGATACGCGCCGGTAAGCCCTGGAAGGCGATGCGCTCCTGCGCCATGTCGAGCCAGCGGTGCAGATTCTGGTGATCCGGGAACAGCTCTTTCAGTTTGGCATCTGTTTTGTAGATATCTTCTGGATCGCCTGACAGCGCCACCCAGCGGAACGGACCTTTGCCTTCGCAGAACAGCGGGCGAATATAGGCCGGCACAAAGCCCGGGAAATCGAAAGCATTTTTCACGCCTTCATCCAGCGCCACCTGACGGATGTTGTTGCCGTAATCCACGGTCGGGACGCCCATGTGATGGAAGTCCAGCATCGCCTGCACATGCACCGCCATTGAGGCGCGCGCGGCTTTCTCCACCGCTTTCGGGTTGCTGATACGCTCGGCTTCCCAGCGCGCCACATCCCAACCGACCGGCAGATAACCGTTAATCGGATCGTGCGCCGAAGTTTGATCGGTGACGATATCCGGCTTCATGCCGCCCGCTTTGGCACGTTTCACCAGCTCCGGCACGATTTCAGCGGCGTTACCCAGCAAGCCAACAGAAATGGCGCGCTTCTCTTTATTCGCCTGATCAATCAGCGCCAGCGCTTCGTCCAGCGTGTAGGCTTTGTGATCAACGTAGCGAGTACGGATACGAAAATCGATGCGTGATTCCTGGCACTCAATGGCCAGCACGCTGGCACCGGCCAACACGCCAGCCAGCGGTTGTGCGCCGCCCATACCACCTAAACCGGCGGTGAGGATCCAGCGGCCGCTGAGGTTGCTGTCGTAATGCTGGCGACCGGCTTCGGCGAAGGTTTCAAAAGTACCTTGCACGATGCCCTGCGCACCGATGTAGATCCATGAACCGGCGGTCATCTGGCCGTACATCATCAGGCCCTTTTGATCCAGCTCGTGGAAGTGATCCCAGTTGGCCCAATGTGGCACCAGATTCGAGTTAGCCAGCAGCACGCGCGGTGCATCGGCATGAGTGCGGAACACACCCACCGGCTTGCCGGACTGGATCAACAGCGTCTCTTCCGGCTGCAACGCGCGCAATGAACGCAGAATTTGCTCGAAGCACTCCCAGTTACGTGCGGCTTTACCGATGCCGCCGTATACCACCAAATCCTCCGGGCGTTCCGCCACGTCAGGATCGAGGTTGTTCTGGATCATGCGGTAAGCCGCTTCAATCAACCAGTTGGCGCAGTGTAATTCATTACCGCGCGGCGCACGGATTTCACGGGCTACAGCCTGAGTCAAAGTTTCGCTCATCATCGATTCCTTAATTAACAGTCTTACGCTGGCTTGGCAGCAGCGCGGTAAGGGATTCAGGCCAAGCGGATGCGCTGGCCCACAGACGCATGGATTCGATATCCGGCGCCAGTAAACGGTCGTGATCGAGGAAGGCCACGTTCTCGCGGATGCGGCTCATCTCCTGTTCCAGCGTCGGCGAGCTCTGCAGCGGACGATGGAAATCGATGCCTTGTGCAGCGGTCATCGCTTCAATACCCACTACAGCAGCGGTGTTGAAGCACATGCTGCCGAGGCGGCGGGCTGCGTAGGTCGCCATCGAAACGTGATCTTCCTGGTTAGCGGAGGTCGGCAAGCTATCCACGCTGCCCGGATGCGCCAGCGATTTGTTCTCAGACGCCAGCGCCGCCGCAGTGACCTGGGCGATCATAAAGCCGGAGTTAACGCCGCCATCATTGACGAGGAACGGCGGCAAACCGGAAAGACCGGTATCCAGCAGTAGCGCCAGACGACGCTCGGAGATTGCGCCGATTTCGGCAATCGCCAGCGCCAGAATATCGGCGGCGAAAGCCACCGGCTCAGCGTGGAAGTTGCCGCCAGAAATCACATCGCCGCTGTCGCTGAACACCAGCGGATTATCGGAGGCGGCGTTGGCTTCAATCTGTAATACGCGCGCGGCGTGCGTCAGGTTATCCAGGCAGGCGCCCATCACCTGTGGCACGCAGCGAATCGAGTAGGGATCCTGCACGCGACCACAGTTGGTGTGCGAGCCGAGGATTTCACTGCCGGATAATAAAGAGGAGACGGCAGCGGCAACGTTAATCTGTCCAACCTGACCACGCGCTTCGTGAATACGCGCATCGTAAGGTTTCACCGAACCTTTAATGGCTTCCAGCGACAGCGCGCCGGCCATCAGGCCGGCAGCGAACAGATTTTCCGCTTCGAACAGACCGCGCAGCGCTAGCGCGTTAGAGACCTGCGTGCCGTTGAGCAGCGCCAGACCTTCTTTAGGGCCCAACACTATCGGCTGCAGGCCAACGCGCGCTAAGCCTTCAGTTGCAGGAATTAATTCGCCATCGACGCGTACCTGACCTTCGCCCAGCAGCATCAGCGACATATGCGCCAGCGGCGCCAGATCGCCTGACGCGCCAACCGATCCTTTCTCCGGAATGCACGGCATCACGCCCGCGTTGAACAGCGCCAGCAGCGCTTCAATCAGTTCAATGCGCACGCCAGAGTGACCGCGCGCCAGGCTGATAATTTTGGTGGCAACCACCAGCCGCACCACGTTGTCCGGCAGCAAATCGCCCAGGCCAACGCTGTGCGACAGCACCAGATTGCGCTGCAGCTCTGCCAGCCGCGCCGAAGGGATCTGCGTCTGCGCCAGCTTGCCGAAACCGGTGTTGATGCCGTACACCACTTTGCCGGATGCGACGATGGCATCGACGGTTTCATGGGCACGGGCAATCGCTGCGCGCGCTTCATCGGCCAACGTGAGCGTTACCTTGCTTTGATAAATGCAGCGCAAGGTCGCGAGGTCCACTTCACCGGGAACGAGGCGAATTTCCTGAACCGAACCTGACATAGTCTACTCCTGTCTATACAAGTGTTCTGGCATGAATCGGACGCCAATATTTTGCGATGTGGCTGTCCGATTTGCCGTGGATTGCGATGAGTGAAGCATAAGTGTCTAATCTTGTCTATACAAGTAGCAAGCGCTATGCCAGATTGTTCTTGTTCTGTGAAATGCGGCGCAAAGCGGTTAAAGAAGCGAAACCGCAGCGTGATTGCACCGTAATGGCACGAAAGCTGCACCACTGCTGGGCGGATTGCACAATTAGATGTATATACATTTACCGGCTGAGACAGTAAACTTTGGGCATTATTCTTTAAAGGAACAGGAAATGGCGGAGCAAACAGCAGTAGCACAGCTGGCTGCGGCGATGGGCGATGAGCCTGCGCCGATTTACCAGCGGGTGAAGCAGGCAATCGTTAGCCAGATCCGTGAAGGCCACTGGAAAGCCAATCAGCGTGTGCCGTCTGAAAGTGAACTGGTAAACGAGCTGGGTGTCAGTCGCATGACCATTAACCGCGCGCTGCGTGAACTCACCAGCGAAGGTTTTCTGGTGCGCATGCAGGGCGTAGGCACCTTTGTCGCTGAGATGAAGGGCTACACTGCGATGCTGGAAGTGCACAACATCGCCGATGAAATTGCGCAGCGCGGTCATCGTCACAGCTGCAAGATTTTGTCGATTGGGCAGATGAAGGCCGATCCAGAACAGGCGGCGGTGCTTGGATTATCTACCGGGCAAACGCTGTTCCATTCGCTGATTGTGCATTACGAAAACGATCTGCCGGTGCAGCTGGAAGATCGTTTGGTCAATCCGCTGGTGGCGCCGGATTATCTCAGTCAGGATTATCATCAGCTGACGCCGTACACCTATTTGATGCGCGTTGCCCCGCTGACCGCCGGTGAGCATATTGTTGAAGCGGTGCTGCCGGATCTGCGCCAGCGTAAGCATCTGGCGCTGGATGAACATGAGCCGTGCCTGTTGATTCGTCGTCAGACGTGGAGCGACAACAAGATTGTGACCTACGCGCGCCTGCTTTATCCAGGATCGCGCTATAAGTTGCTGGGTCGCTTTAGAGGACACGGTTAAGCGTGACAAATAACAGTCTGGCATCCGACGTTTGTGGTGCCAGCTGTAGCTTTTCATCCAGCCACCACATCCCCTGATCCACCGCCAGCGTTTCTCCGGCCGATGTTTGCCATGTGCCCGCCACCACCCACCCCACACCGTTTTCACTGCTGACCGTTTCTTGCGCGATGCTCAACGCAGAACGCCAACTGTCGCGCCGCGTCATGATATTGAAATCCTGACAGCTGCCCGAAATTTTAGCTTCAATTGCCCATTCACCGGGAAACGCCCACGGCTGCAGCTGAGTTAAGCGCTGCTGAGCCTGTTCACTCTCAAGTAAAACGCTGTCGCCATGCAGCAAGGTAATCACCCGATCGATGCCGGGGAAGGGCGAAAACGGCCCGTCGGCGGAGATAGTCGCGATGCTGGCGCGCCAGGCAAACTGTGCGTCGCCCTGCGGATAGCTGACGATTTCCCGCGTTTCACCGCCGCCGTTGCGCCAGCGGCTGACCGGAAGCTGGTCATAAGCAAAACGGGTTCTCATTGCAACGCCCTCATCGCCTCGGCAAAGTTCGCTGCCGCGCGCTCTTCTGCCGCATGATGGCCTTCGCTAATTACCTGTTTGCCCGCCACAAACACGTCGCGGATCTGTTCGCGCTGTCCGCCAAACAGCCAGCGGTTTAGCAGTGATGTGCTGCTGACGCTGCTGAGGAACGCGTCTTCTGCCAACACCAGCCAGTCAGCACGTTTGCCGATCGCCAATTCACCCGCCGATAAGCCACACGCCTGCGCACCACCCTGTGCGGCTTGCTGCCACAGCAGATCGCCGACGGAAGGTTGATTGGGCAAGGTGATGCGGTTGCGACGACGATCGCGCAGTCGCTGACCGTACTCCAGCCAGCGCAGCTCTTCTAATGCGCTAAGCGACACGTGGCTGTCGGAGCCAATGCCCCAGCGGCCGCCGCGCGCGATGTAGTCCACCGCCGGGAAAATGCCGTCGCCGAGATTGGCTTCCGTGGTCGGACACAAGCCCGCCACCGCGCCGCTCGCCGCCATGCGCTGAATTTCATCGTCATCAAGATGGGTGGCGTGAATCAAACACCAGCGCTGATCGACCTTGAAACGGTTGAGCAGCCACGCCACCGGACGTTCACCGCTCCACGCCAGGCTGTCGTTAACCTCTTTCTCCTGCTCGGCGACGTGAATGTGCACCGGCACATCCTGCGGGCAGGCGGCTAAGACCTCATGCATCTGCGCTTCATTCACCGCGCGCAGCGAATGGAAGCAGATGCCATGATTAAGCAGCGGCTTATCCGCGCTCCAGCTTGCCACGCGCTGCTGTTGTTGCAGATAGGCGTCAGTTTGCTGGATGAAACGGCGCTGGCCGTCGCTGGCCGGCTGCGAACCAAAACCGCTGTAGCTGTAGAGCACCGGCAGCAAGGTTTGGCCGATGCCTGCGTTATCCGCCGCCGCCATCAGTGCTAACTGCATGGCATCATCGGCGTAAGGTTTACCCTGTGGATCGTGATGCAAATAGTGGAATTCCGCCACCTGGCTGTAGCCGCCTTTCAGCATATCGATGTAGAGATGCGTGGCGATGGCGCCAACCTGTTCGGGCGACAGGCGCTGCACCATGCGATACATCAGATCGCGCCATGTCCAGAAGCTGTCCTGCGGATCGCCCGCCACTTCGGCCAGGCCCGCCATCGCGCGCTGGAAAGCGTGTGAATGCAGATTCGCTATCGCTGGAATCACCGGTCCGGCAAGACGCGTTGCATCGCCGGGCTCGCTGTTGGGCGCGAGTTGTGTGATCTGTCCAGCTGCGTTGGTGGTAATCAGCACGCGCTCATGCCAGCCGTCGGCCAGCAGCGCGCGTGGGGCAAAATAGGTTGTCATGGTTGATCCTGCATGGCGAAAGGTTGTATATACATATACATACTTTGAAGCCTGGTGTAAATCGCCGAACGCGAAGGGGAGTGGGATGGCAGAAACAGAGCAGATCGACAGCCTGTGGCTGGGGGCCGACATCGTTACGATGCGTGACGGACACTACAATCTGATTGCCGACGGCGCGCTGGCGGTCGATCAGGGAAAACTGATTTGGGTGGGGCCGCGCAGCGAATGCCCGTCTTTTGCCGCGCGTGAACAGCACCAATTTTCCGGCGGCATCATCACGCCTGGTTTGGTGGATTGCCATACGCATCTGGTGTTTGGCGGCGATCGCAGCCAGGAGTTTGAGCAGCGTCTTAATGGCGTGAGTTATGCGGAAATTGCTGCGCAGGGCGGCGGCATTCTCTCTACGGTGCGCGCCACCCGCGCCGCTTCCCAGCAAGAGCTGGTGGCGAGTGCGCGCTGGCGGCTGGATCGCCTGCTGGCGGAAGGCGTCACCACGGTGGAGATCAAATCCGGTTACGGTCTTGATGAAGCAAGCGAGCTGACTATGCTGCGCGCTATTCGTGAGCTGGCGGAAACGGTGCCCGCCGATGTGCAAGCTACTTGCCTGGCCGCTCACGGTTTCCCGCCGGAGTTTAAAGACAATCCGCAAGGCTGGATCGATATCATCTGCCAGCGCCTGCTGCCGCAGGTGAAAGCCGAAGGTTTGGCGGATGCAGTCGATGCGTTTTGCGAGCATTTGGCCTTTTCTCCTGAGCAAGTTCGCACGGTATTTGATGCAGCCAAAGCATTGGGCATGCCGGTGAAACTGCATGCCGAGCAGCTTTCGGCGCTCGGCGGCGCGGCGCTGGCGGCGGGTTACGGTGCGCTCTCCGCCGATCATCTGGAATACGCTACCGAAGCCGACGCGCAAGCGATGGCGCAGCACGGTACCGTTGCGGTGTTGCTGCCGGGCGCATTTTATCTGCTGCGCGAAACTCAGCGTCCGCCGGTGGCGCTATTCCGTGAACACGGCGTGCCGATGGCGCTGGCCAGCGATGCCAATCCGGGCACGTCACCGGCGCTTTCGCTGCGTCTGATGCTGAACATGGGCTGCACGCTATTTGGTTTGACGCCGGAAGAGGCGTTGGCGGGCGTGACCTTGTGGGGCGCGAAAGCGCTGGGATTACAGCACTCGCACGGTTCGTTGGAAGCGGGCAAAGTCGCGAATTTTGTACACTGGCCGCTGGCGCGTCCGGCAGAGCTGGTTTACTGGCTGGGCGGCGAATTGCCGTGCCAGGTTATTTATCGTGGAGAAGCGCAATGACACCTTTTCATTTCACCGCCGGCAAGATTCCGCTGCTGGTTAGCATTCCGCACGCCGGCACGCAGTTAACGCCAGAAGTAGACGCCGGCCTGAGCGATGCCGCGCGCGGCCTGCCGGATACCGACTGGCACTTGCCGCTGCTGTATGACTTTGTGCGCGATCTTGGTGCCAGCGTGTTGATTGGTCACTATTCGCGTTTTGTTATCGATCTCAATCGCCCGGCGGATAATCAGCCGCTCTATACCACGGCGACCACCGGCTTGTATCCGGAAACCTTGTTTGACGGCAGCCCAACCTTTGCTGCAGGTAAAACGCCGAGCGCCGAGGTGCGTCAGGGTTATCTCGACACCATCTGGCAACCGTATCACCAGCAGCTACAGCAGGAGCTGGCGCGGTTGAAAGCGCAGCACGGTTACGCGCTGCTGTTTGATGCGCACTCAATCGCCTCGGTGATCCCGCGCCTGTTTGAGGGACGATTGCCGGATCTCAACATCGGGACCAACGATGGTGCCAGTTGTTCAACGGCGGTGATCGAGGCGATTAAGCAAGTTTGCAGCGAGCAGCAAGATTACAGCTGGATCGCGAATGGGCGCTTTAAAGGTGGCTACATTACCCGCGCCTACGGCCAGCCGGAGCAGGGCGTGCAGGCGGTGCAGCTGGAGCTGGCGCAGCTTAATTATATGGATGAAACTCCGCCGTTTGCCTGGCAGCAGGATCGCGCTGCGCAGTTGCAGAAGGTGCTGAAACCGCTGATGCAGGCGTTTCTTGCAGCGGGTAAACCTCAATAAAAACCACATTAGTAGGGTCGCCATTCATGGCGACCGTCTAAAATGTACGCACAGCGTTAATTGGTCGCCATGAATGGCGACCCTACTGCACCATCGCAATGCATTCTCTGCTACACCACAGTGCAACATTACGTCCATCGCGTGACAATCCCCCTGATTTTGCGGCTTTGCCGATTTGGCATAGCGCTTGCTAGGTTGTATGTACAAGTAAAGACCACGCAGCGATTATTAATTTTTATACTGGCTGGCTCACAAAAAGCTTATGCCGACAATGATCTGCCGCACGCTAACTTGTATATACATGAAAGGTCATCTGCAAATATTGCACAAGCAGAGACTGACAAACTCGATTAATAGCCAGGAGAAGCCGCATGACGCACCGTGTTCAGATTCGCCGTTTTTGCCTCACGACCCTGTTTGCCAGCCTGATGATGAGCGGCATTGCCGTACAGGCGAAAGAGTGGAAATCGATCACCATCGCTACCGAAGGCAGCTATGAACCCTGGAACCTGACGCTGCCGGGCGGCAAGTTAGGCGGCTTTGAACCTGAACTGATGGAAGACCTGTGCAAGCGCATGGGCATTCAGTGCAAGCTGGTGGTGCAGAACTGGGACGGCATGATCGCTGGCCTAAACGCCGGTAAATATGACGTGATCATGGATGCGATTGTCATCACGCCAGATCGCAAAAAAGTGGTCAACTTCACCACGCCATATGCCTCAACGCCCGCCACTTTCATTACCACCAAAGATAGCCCGCTGCTGCCAGCCGATCACAATATCATCAAGCTGCATGACGATGAGAAAGAGATCAACGCGGCAATTGCTCCGCTGAAGGCGGCGCTGAAGGGTAAAACCATCGGTATCGCCTCGGGCACGGTTTACACGCCATTTATCGATAAGTACTTCAAAGGCGATGCTGACGTACGCGAATACACCTCGTCGGCAGATGCGATGCTCGATCTGCAATCGGGCCGTATCGATGCGGTGTTCGATGACGTGACCTTTGCGCAATCGATGCTGGCGCGCAAAGAGAACAGCAATTTGATCTTCAGCGGTCCACAGCTCGGCGGCCCAATCTGGGGCGAGGGCGAAGCGATGGGCGTGCGCATGGCGGATAACGATTTGAAAGCCAAGCTGGATGAGGCGATTCATGCTGCGCTGGCTGACGGCACGGTGAAAAAGCTCAGTGAGAAGTGGTTTAAAACTGACGTAACCCCGTAAGTGAGGTGAAAGATGATGAGCCTGCTGAGTTTTGGTGCTGATGGTTGGGGCCGCCTGATCCTGAGTGCCGCCTGCACTACGCTGCTGCTGTCGCTGGTAGCGCTGATGATTGGTGCGGTGGTCGGTTCCGGTGTGGCGGCCGCCAAATTATCGCCTCAGCGCTGGCTGCGCTGGTTGGGTGAAAGCTATTCGGTGGTGTTTCGCGGCATCCCGGAACTGCTGGTGATCTACCTGTTCTATTTCGGGGGATCCGGCCTGATTACGTTGGTTGGGCAGATGTTCGGCGCGGATGGCTTTATCGAAGCGCCGCCGTTCCTGATTGGTGCGCTGGCTATCGGGCTCATCTCTGGTTCGTATCAGGGTGAAGTGTATCGCGCGGCGCGCCTGGCGCTGTCGAAAGGCGAGGTGGAAGCTGCGGTGGCGATTGGTATGCCGCGCTGGCGTATCGCGCAACGCATTCTGCTGCCGCAGGTGGTGCGTTATGCGCTGCCGGGCATGTCGAACGTGTGGCAGATGAGCCTGAAAGATTCGGCGCTGGTGTCGGTCACCGGCATCGTCGAGCTGATGCGCGCCAGCCAGGTTGCGGCCGGATCCACACGCGATTACTTCACTTTCTATCTGATCGGCGGCGCCTGTTATCTGGTGCTGACGCTGGTGTCTAATCATGCGTTTCGTCGGGCGGAATCGCGCCTTGGTCGTGCGTGGCAAAGTCGCACTGCGGCACAGCATTAAGGAGCAGCAGCATGATCGACTTCGCTTTTCTCTTTGATACCTTTCTCAAGCTGAGCGCCGCGCTGCCGGTGACGCTTGGCCTGTTTATCAGCGCCTTTATCTGCGGCGGCCTACTGGCGATTGGTATTTTGTCCCTGCGCATGAGCCGCTGGCGGGTGCTGAGCGGTTTCGCGCGCGGCTACATTCTGGTGTTTCGCGGCTCGCCGCTGATGATCCAGCTGTTTCTCATCTATTACGGTCTTGGGCAGTTTGGCGTGATCCGTCACAGCTTCGTCTGGCCGTTCCTGCGCGAACCCTTTATCTGCGCGGTACTGGCGCTGTCACTCTGTACAGCAGCTTATACCGCCGAGATCTTGCGCGGGGCGCTGCTCGCCGTGCCAGCTGGACAAGTGGAAGCGGGCCTCGCCTGCGGTATGTCGCGCTGGCTGCTGCTGCGCCGCATTATCGCACCAATCATGCTGCGCTATGCGCTGCCGGCGTACTCCACCGAAGCGATTTTGCTGGTGAAATCCACCGCGCTCGCCAGCCTCGTCACCGTTTGGGACGTGACCGGCGTGGCGCAGCAGATCATTCAGCGTACCTATCGCACCATGGAAGTGTTTGTCTGTGCGGCGGCGATCTACCTGATTCTCAACTTTATTATCGTCCAGCTGTACGCGCTGTTAGAGCGTCGTCTGACCCCGGCGCATCGTGTCGCAAAAAAGCCGTTGCCCGCCGTTAAACCGCTTGCCGGAGAGTAATATGCATTCCACATCACCCGTTACCTTATCCGCCACCGATATCCATAAATCCTTTGGCGCGATGGAAGTTCTGAAAGGCATTTCGCTGCAGGCGCATAAAGGCGATGTCATCTCGATTCTTGGTGCCAGCGGCTCGGGCAAAAGTACTTTGCTGCGCTGCATCAACCTGCTGGAAACGCCGGACGCTGGCGTCGTTAGCGTCGGCGGTGAAACCATTGAGATGAAACGCCATGCGCGCGGTCATCAGCTGGCGGCCAATCCGAAGCAGATTGAGCGTTTGCGTTCACGCCTCGGCATGGTGTTCCAGAGCTTTAATCTGTGGTCACACATGACGGTGCTGCAAAACGTCATTGAAGGGCCGCACTATGTGCTGAAGCGCGACAAGAAAAGCTGCATCGCTCAGGCGGAGCAACTGCTGGATCGCGTCGGCTTACTCAATCGCAAAGATTTTTACCCGGCGCAGCTGTCGGGCGGCCAGCAGCAGCGCGTGGCGATTGCCCGCGCGCTGGCGATGGATCCGGAAGTGATGCTGTTCGATGAACCGACCTCAGCGCTCGATCCGGAGCTGGTAGGCGAAGTGCTAAAAGTGATGCGCAGCCTGGCCGAAGAGGGGCGCACCATGCTGGTGGTGACGCACGAAATGGGCTTTGCGCGCAACGTCTCCAACCGCGTGGTGTTTATGCATCAGGGCACTATTGATTGTCAGGGCGCGCCGGAAGAGATGTTTGGCGACCAGGGATCGCAACGCTTTAAGCAGTTTATCTCCAGCCATCACGGCGCGGAGCAGCCAGCATGACCGTGGTGTGGGGCGATGGCCCATTAACCTGGCAAGAGCTGGTGCAGGTGGCGCGGCACGACGCGGAACTCAGTTTGAGTGCCAGCGCCTGGCAGCGCATTGCGCAAGGGCGCACCATTGTCGATGAGATTGTCGCCAGCGGACAGATTGCTTACGGCATCAATACCGGTTTGGGCGCGCTGTGCAATATCACGCTGCCGGAAGATCAGCTCAGCCAGCTGTCGCGCAACACATTGCTGAGCCACGCCTGTGGCGTCGGTCCGCTGCTGACGCGTGAGCAGGCGCGCGCCATTCTGTGTGCGGCAATTGCCAATTACAGCCACGGCAAATCGGGCGTGTCGGTGGCGCTGGTGCAGCATCTGCTGGCGCTGCTCAATCAGCAGATTACGCCGCAGGTGCCGTCGCAGGGTTCGGTGGGCTACCTCAGCCATATGGCGCATATCGGGCTGGCGCTGATTGGTGTTGGCGACGTCGAGTATCAAAACCAGATCATGCCTGCCGCGCAGGCGTTAACGCTGGCGGGATTACAGCCCTATCGTCCGGGTGCCAAAGAGGGGTTAAGCCTGGTCAACGGCACGCCATGCATGACCGGCTTATCCTGCCTGGCGCTGGATGATGCGGCGCGTTTACTGGATTGGGCGGATGTCACCGGCGCGATGAGTTTCGAGGCGCTGCGTGGACAGCTGGTGGCTTTTGATGCCGAGGTGATCGCGTTGAAAGCCAGTCCGGGCATGCAATTGAGCGGTCAGCGTTTACGCGATCTGCTGAGTGATAGCCCGCTGCTGGCGACCAGCGTCGGCATTCGCACCCAGGATGCGCTGAGTTTACGCTCAATGCCGCAGGTGCACGGTGCCAGCCGCGATCAGTTCGATCACGCGGCGCGCCAGATTGAAACCGAACTTAATGCCTGCACCGATAATCCGCTGGTGCTCGGCACGCCGGATAACTGGCGCGTGGTGTCGCAGGCTAATCCGCACGGCGAATCGGTGGCGATGGCGGCGGATCTGCTGGCGATTGCCATGGCGGAAGTCGGCAGCATCGCCGAGCGGCGGCTGGATCGGTTAGTCAATCCGCTGGTGAGCGGCTTACCGGCGTTTCTGGTGGCGCAGCCGGGCGTCAACTCCGGCATGATGATTGCGCAGTATGTGGCGGCATCACTTTGTGCGGAGAATCGGCAGCTGGCGCAACCGGCGGTGCTAGATAATTATGTGACCTCGGGTTTGCAGGAGGATCATCTCAGCTTGGGTACCGGCGCGGCACTCAAGCTGATGAAGCTGGTGGGCAACGTGTGGCAGATTTTGGCGATTGAGTATCTGCTGGCGGCGCAGGCGCTGGATTTCCACGGCGAAGAGCAGCTGGCGCAAGGGACGGCACAGGCATTAGGTCGCCTGCGCGCGGTGGTGGCTAACTGGCAGGAAGATCGCTGGCTGGCGCCAGAGATTGCGCGTGCGGTGCAGGTGTTGAAAAGCGGTTTGTAATGCGGTCGCCATAAATGGCGACCCTACAAAACCCGGTCGTAGGGGCGCCATTTATGGCGACCTGGCCGACGATTAGCTGATCAGCGGCGCGCATCCGGGCGCACCAAATCAAAGCGCAGTTCTTCGCTAATGCCGTAATAGGCCGACGGGCCACCGGCACGCAGGATTGGCTGCGCTTTGGCGGTTTGATAGATCCCTTCTTCCAGCAGTGATTCATCAATATGAATGGCGACCGCTTCGCCCATCACCAGCCAGCTATCAATCGGGTTGCCTTGTGCATCCTGCAGTTGAATCAGCTGCGTCAACTTACACTCAAAATTCACCGGGCTTTCCGCCACCATGCTGACATTGACGTGTGATGCGGCGAGCGGCGTTAATCCCGCCAGCGCAAACTCATCTTGATCAGACGGTACCGACGCGGAGCTCTCGTTCATCGCCTCGGCCAGCGGACGCGTCGCCAGATTCCAGACAAACTCTTTGGTCTCGGAGATATTCTGCACGCTGTCTTTCCAGCCACTGCTGGCGAAACCGATAATGGGCGGATGATAGTTGAAGCAGTTAAAGAAGCTGTAGGGCGCGAGATTACGCAGACCGCTGGTGCTTTGTGAGCTGACCCAACCAATTGGGCGAGGGCCGACGATCGCATTCAAAGGATCGTGTGGCAAACCGTGCCCAGCGCGGGGCTGATAAGAGTAACGCTGACGAGTCATAACCATCCTTATAAGGGAACCTGAGTGTGGTGCACTAATCTCATCTAATACGGTGAATTCGATTAAGCGCATTGTGCGATGCCGCTAGCCAGAGTATCTTACGCCCGCGCTATTTTCCGGAGAAACTATGAACAAGCCAGCCGCCACGTCACCTTTCCATCCGCGTAACCGCCATCAAGGCCGTTATGATTTTGCTGCTCTGACCGCAGCCCATCCGCCGCTGGCGGTGAAAGTGCGTCCCAACGGCTACGGCGAGTTGTCGGTGGATTTCGCCGATCCTGAAGCGGTGATGCTGCTGAATCAGGCGCTGCTGAAGTTGTTCTATAACCTCAACTGGCAATTGCCTGCAGGTTATCTGACGCCGCCGGTGCCGGGCCGTGCTGATTATGTGCACGCGCTGGCCGATCTGCTGGCAGGCGATAACGGCGGCGTGGTGCCACGCGATCTGGATGTGATGGATATCGGCTGCGGCGCGAACTGCATCTATCCGCTGATTGGCAACGCCGAATATGGCTGGCGCTTCACAGGCACCGATATCACCTCCGAAGCGATTACCGTTGCGGGACAGATTGTGGCGAGCAATCCGGGCTTGCAGCGCGCCGTGCGTCTGCGTCGGCAAAAAGATGCCTCGGCGATTTTCGCTGGCGTGGTGCATAAGAATGAGCACTATCACGCGGTGCTGTGCAATCCACCGTTCCACGCATCTGCGGAAGAGGCGGCCACCGTAGGTCAGCGTAAAACGCGTAACCTCGGCCTGGGCAAAAACGCGCCGCTCAATTTTGGTGGTCATCATAATGAATTGTGGTGTGACGGTGGCGAACGCAAGTTCGTCGGCCAGATGATCGCTGAAAGCGTGGCGTACTCCGACCATATTATCTGGTTCACCTCGCTGGTCTCGCGCAAAGAGAATTTACCGGCGCTGCGCGACCAGCTGCGCGATCTTGATGCTTATGAAGTGCGCATCATCGAAATGGCGCAAGGGCAGAAGCAGAGCCGCTTTATCGCCTGGACGTTCCAGCCGCCGGCAACACGCGCCAAACGGCTGAAACGCTAAGCTTATTGTGCCGGCGGCAACGCCGGTAAGCTGGCAGCGGAGGTAATATCGCTGCCGGTTTGCATCACTTCTACCGTTTGGTGCGGCGCTTTAATGCCGGCCGCATCAAAATGCTTCTTCACCTTATCATCCAGCGCAAAACGTACCGTCCACTGCTTCAGCGGCTGGGTGGTGAATGACACGCGCACGGTAAAAGATTGGTTGGTTAATCCCACTAATCCGGCAAAGCTCGGCTCGCCAATCACCATGCCGCGAATCTCCGGGTTCTCCAGCAGCTCTTTCACTGCGCCCTGCAGCGTTTGGTTAACGCGTTCGGTATCTTCACTGCGATCCACATCGTAGTTCGCCACAAACGATCCGATGCCGCGCACAAAGTTGGCGAAGGTGGTGATCGATGACCACGGAATAATGTGATACGCGCCGGTATCCTGACGCACGCCCACTGAGCGAATCGACATGCGTTCTACCGTGCCGGTGATTGGGCCAATGGTGACTAAATCACCGGTGTTCATGCCGTTCTCAAACTGGATAAAGATGCCGGTGATGATGTCCTTTACCAGCGTTTGTGAACCGAACGACACAGCCAGACCGAGCGCGCCGGCACCGGCCAGCAGCGGTGCAATATTTACACCCACTTCCGACAGCAAAATCATAATGGTGATGGTGCTGATCACCACCGCCAGCGCGTTGCGGAACAGCGTCAGCAGCGTGCGGGTGCGCGCGCTCGGCATCGGGCGGCCGTGCGAATCCGAGGCGAGGCGACTTTCAATCAGACTTGCCAGCAGCGTCCAGCCCACCGCCGACAGCAGCACAATCATCACGATACGAATCAGGACATCCACCATTTTTTGGCCGGTACCAAGAGTGAGCCAGTGCCAGAGATCAAACAGATTCCATGCGTTGAGCAGCAGCAATAGCGTGGCAAACACCGTGACCACGCGCGCCAGTTTCAGCAGTGCTTTCACCCAATCGTTGACGCGCTTTTGCAGCTCGGGATAGTTGCGGCGCATATCGGGCGACAGCGTGACGGTTTTGCCAATCCAGCGCGTCAGCATGCCGGAAATCAGTGCGGCGATGACCACAATCGCCAGGCTGCGCACCGTAGCGGACATCATAAACTTCAGGCTGTCGCCGGGATTGAAGATCGAGAACAGGAACAGCGCGATAAAGTAGGCGCTGGCCAGCCAGTGCCACACCATGCCGAAGGCGCGGATGAACAGCGCAAAGAAGCTCATGCTGCGATCGGCGAGACGCGACAACTCCTGATGGATGTTGTTTTTGTTGCGGAAAATCAGCCACAGCGCCCAGCCGGTCATGATCCCCATAATCAGCATATTGACCATCGCGGCCACCTGAATGTTGACCTGATTGGAGACAATCGGCACCACCACCAGTAAACCATAACCGATGATGCCGCTCAGCCAGCTCAAACGTGTGTTCCAGTAGCTGGCGCGCGCATCAGTTAAGTGGAAGAAGCGCAGCGTGGGGAAGCGCGGGCAGAAAATCAGACGCAGCACCGCTTTAAAGAATTCAATCAACGCAAAGGCGTTAAGGAACAAACCTTGCTGATAGGCGATAGTGCGGTTGTTGTTGTGATAGTTGTCGCTGATGATCTGCCCGACAAACAGCGTCAGCGCCAGCAGCACAATATCGAGCACAAAGGCCATTAAGATGGTGGCGGGCAGGTGCAGCCACTTGGTGCGCTCAAGGTTTTGATTGCGTCCCCAGCGGCCCATGCGTCGCCAGATCGGCCACATCATACGGCGTGTCAGCCAGTAAAACGCAAACACCGCAGCGGCGAGGGCGGCAAAGTATTTCAGCGCGTTGAGGAAGGTTTGTTGGTTAAAGGCTTTGTGCGGCGCGTTGGTGATGTTGTCATGCAGCTGGACAAACTGCGCGGCCACCGCGCCACCATATTCACGCGTCACGCTAGTGACGCTCTCCAGCACCGTGGGATCTTCTTCACTGGCCTGCGGCGGTGCCAGCACCGGCGGTTCACTGGTGGATTGGCTGTTCGCCGCCTGACGTAACTGATCGATCAGCTCCTGACGCGAAGCGTTGTTATCCAGAATATTCGCCAGCGCGGCATAAGCGGCTTTTTTCTCGTCTAAGCTGGGTTCGCTTTCGGCTGTGCTATTCGTTGCCGGGGTTTGTGACTGCTGAGCTGCAACGGCCGCCTGCGGCAGGGTAACCGCCTGCGCCGGGGCAATGAGAAACAGAGTGTACAAACTGAAGAGTAACCACATGGCTAAACGCCATGGTGGGCTGGCAGACGACATCGCTTTTCTCCTTTAGCTTCGCGCAGCGGCACAAGAGAGAAGTATAGTCAGTGATGGAAGGTTAGGATTCTGAAAGGAAAATTGTTGGGTGCGGGTAAGAAGAAGGTCGCCATGAATGGCGACCCTACGGATTAGGAGACGTGCTGCAGGAATTCGCGCAGACGATCGCTTGGCGGGTTGGTGATCAGATCGTCCGGGTTGCCATCTTCTGCAATGGTACCTTTATCGATAAAGATCAGACGCGAAGCCACTTTCTGAGCGAATCCGACTTCGTGCGTCACGATGACCATCGTCATGCCTTCTTCCGCCAGATCCTGCATCACTTTCAACACTTCGTGACGTAGCTCGGGATCCAGCGCTGAGGTTGGCTCATCAAACAGCATCATCTTCGGCTTCACCGCCAGCGCGCGGGCAATCGCCACGCGCTGTTGCTGACCGCCAGAAAGTTCAGACGGGAAGTGGTGTGCACGCTCGGCGAGGCCAACTTTACCCAGCAGCTCACGCGCCAGCTTATGCGCTTCTTCTTTCTTCGCACCGCGCACGCGAATCGGGCCAAAGGCAACGTTGTCCAGCGTGCTCATCTGTGGGAACAGATGGAACTGCTGGAACACCATGCCCGCTTCCTGACGAATCAGGCGCTCATCCACTTTCGGATCATTAACCTTCATGCCATCGACAATCAGGTCACCGGTGGTGATCTCTTCCAGCTTGTTGATGCAGCGCAGCAGCGTGGATTTACCGGAACCGGACGGCCCGATAATCACCACCACTTCGCCTTGATTAATCTTCAGGTTGATGCCGTGCAGAACCTGAGTCTGGCCGAAATTCTTCGAGACGTTTTTAAATTCAATCACAGAATTTTCATCCTTTTCTCAATACGGCGCAGCACAAAGCTCAACACCAACGTAATAACCAAATAGATAATGGCAACGGCGCTCCAGATCTCCAGCGCGCGGAAGTTACCGGCAATGATCTCCTGACCCTGACGCGTCAGTTCGGCCACGCCAATCACGATAAACAGCGACGTATCTTTGATGCTGACAATCCACTGGTTACCCAGCGGTGGCAGCATACGGCGCAGTGCCAGCGGCATGATCACGTAACGCAGGGTTTCGCGGCGCGACAGACCCAGCGCCAGACCCGCTTCACGGAAGCCTTTGTTGATCGACAGCACCGCACCGCGCGTGATTTCTGCGATGTAGGCGCCGGAGTTGATCATGATGGTGACCACCGCCGCGCTGAACGGATCGATACGCAGATCCGGGAAAGCCATCGGCAAGGCGAAGTAGATAAACATCACCTGAACCACGATTGGCGTACCGCGAATCAGTTCGATAAACACTAAGGCGATGTTGTTGGTGATCCAGCCGCCGTAGGCGCGGGCAAAACCGGCGACTAAACCGATAATTAAACCGCCGACCAGGCCGAGGACCGAGATCAGCAGGGTCATTTTGGCACCTTCGATTAAAATCGGCAGGGCAGGCCAAATGACGCTCCAGTCAAACTCCATGGTGTGACTCCAAAATCTGTTGCGTGGAAATGTAAAAAGCAGGGAGTGTTAGGCTCCCTGCTGGAAAAATCGGCTTAAGCCGCAATTATTTTGGTTCAGTACCGAACCATTTTTTATAGATGGTGTTGTAAGTGCCGTTGTCGCGCAGGGTTTTCAGTGCGCCGTTCACTTTTTCACGCAGATCGTCGCTGCCTTTCGGGAACGCGATGCCATACTGCTGCGCTTCAATCGACTCGCCAACCGCTTTGAAGCGGCCTTTACCAGCGGTGTTGATGAAGTACAGGATGTTCGGGGTATCGTGCAGCACAGCGTCAGCACGGTTAGTGCCTAACTCCATGTAAGCGTTGTCGATGTTCGGGAACTGACGCAAGTCTTTCGATTTGATGTGCGCTTTCGCGTAATCAACCGAACCGGTGCCGCTCTTCACTGCGACCACTTTGCCGTTCAGATCGTCAATGCTCTTCACGTCTTTTTCATTCTCGCGCACCATCACCAGCAGGCCGCTTTTGTAGTAGCCGTCAGAGAACTCAATGGCTTTTTTACGTTCTTCGGTGATGGTGATACCCGCCAGCGCCAGGTCAATGTTTTTGGTTTGCAGCGCAGGAATGATGCCGCTGAAATCCATTGGCTTAAAGGCGTAATCGAGTTTCAGTTCTTTCGCGATGGCATCCCACAGATCGATATCAAAACCGACGTATTTATCGCCTTGTTTGAACTCGAAGGGAACGAATGCGGTGTCGGTCGCGACGATCAGTTTTTTGTCTGCTGCGGTGGAAGAAAGCGAGAAGGCCAGCGCTAACGCGGCCACGGAGACTTTAATCAATGACTTCATCATTTTTTTCCTTATTACCCTTCAGGCCTTGTGGCCTGCTGTACGGCGTATCATATGAAAAAATTATGCCAACTTTTCATTTTGCAGGAAATCAGTAGTTTTAAGCACTTGCTGACACGATTTTGCGCAGAAGAAAAGTTTTGCACCTTATTGGTGCTTTATTTTGGTGCATGGTGCTGTTGTGGTGCAGGCACAGTGTGCACCAAGGGCGGGGAGAGCGAAAGAAGGGATTAAGGAATTGTTAACGACGTCAAAAAAAGCACCACAATGTTACAGACGTAAAAAAAGGCGGGATAACCCGCCTTCGTTATAACACTGAAATTTATTCAATATTCGATTCGATAAACCACAGGAATTTATCCAGATCACGCGATGCTGCTGTGAAAATATCAGCGGTGTCTTCATCGCTCACTTCAGTAATGGCTTTACGCGTGTCATTCGCCACAATCGCGTAGCGATCGGCCAGCGCTTTCAGGTGATCCTGCACGCTATGAATGTTCAACGGATAGCTTTTCAGTGGTGTTTTGTCGTTAACGATCTGAGTGGTACCCAGCGCTACGCCGCCTAGCTGAACCACACGTTCAGCGATAGTGTCCTGGTGATCGGTAATGGCCGCACGGAAACCATCCAGCATCTCATGTACGCCAATAAAGTTAGCGCCACGCATATTCCAGTGCGCCTGCTTGGTGATCAGCGACAGGTCAATAAACTCCACTACCAGACGGTTGAGCACCTCGATGGTCGCTTTTTTATCGCTGTCAGCGACGTCATTACGGGTGTAAATCAGATCAGACGATTTAGTTTTAACCAGTTTTGCGGTACTCATCATTAATGTCCTCTTATTGATGGTTGTCCTAATCAAGCACGGAAATAAGTATAGCAGCAGTTTTTTAATCTGCAGGATTGATTAAATCAATGACAGGAATAGATAAACCTTAATGTTGCTCAGGGATTGTGCGGTTTAAGTATTAGTTTAGGTAAAACAGAAGGTTGCGGTTTTTGTTAATTATTTATTAATCGTGTTGCAAAATAATAACGGAGAAATCCTAACGCCACATTAAAAATGAAAATGAGAATGCTTCTATATTTAGCCTGCCGCGAAGCAGGCTAACGTGTTGAATATTTATTGCGGATGATTGATATCCACTTCGCTTATTTTTGCGCTCTTTTGTTTCATAGTCAGCGTTGAACCTGCCGAGGCGATGATGATCGCCAGCAGCGCCATCCACTGCTGCAACGTTAACAGTTCGCCGAGGAACAGCATGCCTGAAAGCGCAGCCATCGCCGGTTCCAGACTCATTAATGTGCCGAAAATACGCGCCGGCAGTCGCGTCAGCGCCATCATCTCTAAAGAATAGGGAATGGCGCTCGAGAGCAGGGCGATCAGCAGCGCTAACGGCAGCACTTCCCAATGCCAGATGCCCGGCGCGGCGAATGTCAGGCCGAGCGGCACAAAAATCACCGAGGCAATCAGCGAACCCATCGCCACCGTTGCCGGGCCATGTTCCGCGCCCGCCCGCTGACCCGCAAGAATATAGACTGCCCAGCAGGCACCCGCACCCACCGCTAACAGCGCACCGAGCGGATCGATATGACTCATCCCTTCACCGATTGGTAACAGGAACCACAAACCCACCACCGCCAGCAGCACCCAAATAAAATCAAGCGGACGACGCGCGCCGATCAAGGCCAGCGTCAGTGGACCCAGAAACTCCAATCCAACCGCAACGCCCAGCGGCACGGTGCGAATCGCTAAATAGAAGAGATAGTTCATGCAGCCAAGCGCCAAGCCGTACATTAGTAGCGGCTTGCGTTGCTCGCGCGTAAAGCGCAAACGCCAGGGTTTGAAGATGATGCAGAGAATCAGCGTGCCAAGACCAAGACGCAGCGCGGTAATGCCGGGCGCGCCAACGGTGGAAAACAGTGATTTCGCCAGAGAAGCGCCGCCTTGCAGCGAGAGCATGGCAATCAGCAGTACGGTAATAGGGAACAACACCGGGGCCATATTTTTGGTCGTTTGAGGCGCAGACATCCTGTAATCCAGTCCTTTATTTATTAACAGCAGGGTAACAAGTGCTCAGTGTAAAGGAATCTTCAGCAAATAAGGAGACGCGAATCGGGGAATTAAAAAGCGCTAACAGGTCATAATTTGGCCATTTTTAGGGCCATTTCCGTAAAGAAACGTCAGGTTAGTTTAGGAATTTACTTAAAGGCATTTTTTGTGATCGGAATTTATGTTGCAGGAATATGATGGTTTTTATAAGTAAAATGAATGACATAGGAAACTTCATTAACTTTCTGTTACACCAAACAATCTGTTAGACAACAAAATGCGGGCAGAGTTTCTTGCTGTTTTTTGTTATATTTACAGCGTTGTCAGGAGAGAAGTATATTCACATTTGAGGTGGTTATGAAAAAAATTGCATGTCTTTCAGCATTGGCTTGTGTACTTGCAGTTTCTGCAGGTTCTGCCATGGCACAAAGCACCGTTACCGGTGGTTACGCTCAGAGCGATTATCAAGGCGTTGCTAACAAAGCAAACGGCTTCAACCTGAAATATCGTTACGAAGACGGTTCTAACCCACTGGGTTGGATCGGTTCTTTCACCTACACCGAGAAAGATCGTACTGATGCTGGCGTTTATAACAAAGGCCAGTACTACGGCATCACCGGTGGTCCAGCTTACCGTCTGAACGACTGGGCAAGCATCTACGGTGTTGTTGGTGTGGGCTACGGCAAATTCCAGCAGAACGATACCGCAGTACGTTCTAAGTCTGATTCAAGCGACTACGGTTTCTCTTACGGTGCGGGTATGCAGTTCAACCCAATCGAGAACATCGCAGTTGACGTAGGTTACGAGCAGAGCCGTATCCGCAACGTCGATGTTGGCACCTGGATTGCTGGCGTAGGTTACAGCTTCTAAGTTCTTGCTTAGACCAGTTGCACAATAAACGGTCCTTCGGGGCCGTTTTTTTATGGGCGCAAAATAGGGTTTACCGGCTACCAGAAACACAAAACCCGCTACGTGAGCGGGTTTTATTGGAAGTCGGGAACCTTAGCCGCGCCAGATCAGGTTTGGGCACGGACGTTCAACCAGCTGTTTGCCGGTGAGCTTTTCAATCAGCATCAAACGCAGCGCAAACGGCGAGCGGGTAAACAGGCACAGCAGTGATTTCAGCTCAAAAGCCGGTTTGCTCTGTTCAGCCTGGAAACATTTGCCACAGTCGAGGCAGTTTTTCATGGTAGTCATGTTCACCTCCCGAGTGAATGACGACAATTTCTTTGTAGCCTTTATAAGCTATTCGCTTACATTATCAACAAAGATAGCACTGGCTATACTCTTTAGCCAACACTATTTAGGAAAAATTTGTGCTTATTTGTGCCTGGTTTACAATGGGCGCAGCCAGCCCGCACCGCAGGTAAAGTGCGGCAGATAATAAAGAGGAAGTTAGATGAGTCGTCGTGCAAAAATCGCCACCAACATGCCCCAGGGCCCGCTAAAAGAGATAGAGGAGCATGTCGAAGGATTTCGTCAGGTGCGCGAGGCGCATCGTCGTGAGCTGATCGATGACTACGTTGAATTAATCTCTGATTTGATTCGTGAATTTGGCGAAGCGCGTCAGGTCGATATGGCCGCACGTTTGGGCGTATCCCAGCCGACGGTAGCGAAAATGTTGAAGCGTCTTGGCACCACCGGTTTAGTCGAGCAAGTGCCGTATCGCGGAGTGTTCCTCACTGCCGAAGGTGAGAAGCTGGCGGAAGCGAGCCGCGTTCGTCATCATATTGTTGAAACCTTCCTGTTGGCGCTGGGCGTTAGCCCGGAAACCGCGCGCCGTGATTCAGAAGGCCTGGAGCATCACGTCAGTGATGAAACCCTGGCCGTGTTCCAGAAATTCTACGAGAGTCGCTAACTACAAGGCCTTCCGCCATCATGCCCAATCTGCTTCGTTCCTTAATGCGCGATCGTATTTTGCATTTGCTGTTGCTTTTAGGTGTGATCATGTTGCCGCTGGCGAATTTCCGCTGGTCGCAACTGCCTGCCGCGGTGGACTGGCACACCATCATGACGCTCACCGGCTTATTGATGTTGACCAAAGGGCTAGAGAACAGCGGCTATTTTGATGTGCTCGGCGCGCGCCTGATTCAGCGCTTTCAGCATGAACGCGCACTGGCGCTGTTCATGGTATGCGCCGCCGCGTTGCTGTCTACTTTTCTCACCAACGATGTTGCGCTGTTTATTCTGGTGCCACTAACGCTAACGCTGCGCAAATTTTCGCGCTTGCCGATTTCCCGCCTGATCATTTTCGAAGCGCTGGCGGTGAACGCAGGTTCCTTACTGACGCCGGTTGGCAACCCGCAAAACATTCTGTTGTGGAGTCACGGTACGCTCAGCGTGCCAGGCTTCATTGCGCAAATGGCGCCGCTGGCGGCATTTTTAATGCTCACGCTAATGGCGCTGACGTGGTGGAGTTTCCCGGCGCGCGTAATCCAGAAACATGACCAAACCGAAAGCCAAACATGGCAGAAGCCGCTCTTCATGATCAGCGTGCTGCTGTACATCGTGTTTATCGTGGCGCTCGAGCTGAAAATGACCGGCTGGGCGTTGCTGCTGGTAGCGGTTTGTTTCCTGATCATGGCGCGCAGCGTGTTGATCAGCATCGACTGGAGTTTGCTGCTGGTGTTTGTGGCGATGTTTATCGATGTCTTCCTGTTGATGCATTTGTCCTGGCTGCAGCCGCATTTTGCCGCTATTGGTCAGCTAGGCGAGGGCGGACTCTATCTACTGGCCATTGGCCTGTCGCAATTCATCAGTAACGTTCCCGCCACCATTCTGCTTTTGCAGAAAGTGCCACCGTCCGACGTGCTGGCGTGGGCGGTGAATATCGGTGGATTTGGCTTATTACCGGGATCGCTCGCCAACCTGATTGCCTTGCGCATGGCGCAAGATGCGCGTGTTTGGTGGCGTTTCCACTTGTTTTCCATTCCGATGCTGGGCTGGTCGATGTTGGGCGGATGGCTGCTGTTACACCTCATACGTTAGCGCCATGCCAATGTCGGCTTGTGTAAAGTTGCATTGGCATTTGTCAATTTCCCATCTAAGGTTATGTTGACCGTTTTTGCCCGGGAATCGGGACAACCGCCTACGATGAAAAATTATGGAAAACCAGAATCAACCGTCTGAACGCGATCAGCAGGATCCGCAAAAAACCTCGAATACCCATCAAGATAACAACGAACCAGAACGTAAACGCCCCGGAAAGAAGCCACTGATTTTTCTCGCCATTGTGGTGGTGATCATGATCGTGGTGGGATTATGGTTCTGGCTCACCACGCGCAATATTGAAAGCACTGATGATGCCTTTACCGAAGGCAATGCGGTGACTATCGCGCCGAAAGCGGCCGGTTACGTGGTCAAGCTGCTGGTGCGCGATAACCAGCGCGTGAAGCAGGGTGATTTGCTGGTGGAGATCGATGCGCGCGACAGCGAAGCGCAGCGCGATCAGGCCAAAGCTCAGCTTGGTCTGGCACAGGCGCAGCTGCATCAGGCGCAGGCGCAGTTAGCCTTGTCTCGCGTGCAGTATCCGGCGCAGCGCGATCAAGCGCTCGCCGATCAGGCTAAAGCGCAGGCCAATTTGCTCAACGCACAGGCCGATTATCGTCGCCAGCGCGGCGTTGATCCGCGAGCCACTTCACAGCGAAATATTGATACTGCCGCCGCGCAGCTGCGTTCGGCTGAAGCGCAACTGCAAAGCGCTAAAGCGCAGGTTGAAGTGGCTTCTCAGGTGAAGCTGCAAATCCGCCAGCAGGAAACCAATGTTGAAGCGCGTGAGCAACAAGTTGAGCAGGCGCAGGCGCAGCTCAACACCGCCGAATTGAATCTCTCTTATACTCAGGTTCGCGCGCCATACGATGGCTTCGTCACCAAGCGTAACGTGCACCTCGGCACGCTGGTGCAGGCTGGCAGCGCGCTGTTCTCGCTGGTTTCGCCTGAAATCTGGATTAACGCCAACTTCAAAGAGTCGCAGCTGGCGCGCATGAAGCCGGGCGACAAAGTGGAAATCAGTGTCGATGCCTGGCCGGATATGAAGCTGGAAGGGCATGTGGATAGCGTGCAGATGGGATCGGGTTCCCGTTTCTCCACCTTCCCGGCGGAAAACGCCACCGGCAACTACGTGAAAATCGTGCAGCGCGTGCCAGTGAAAATCGTCATCGATAAAGGGTTAGATCCCAACCATCCGCTGCCACTGGGCTTGTCGGTTGAGCCGAAGGTCACAGTGGAATGAGTGCGAGCGAAAGCTGGCGTCCGGCCAGCAATCCGTGGCTGGTCGCTATTACGGTGACGCTGGCGGTGTTTATGGAGATCCTCGACACCACCATCGTCAACGTTGCGCTGCCGCATATTGCCGGCTCGCTCTCCTCCAGTTATGACGAATCGACCTGGGTTTTAACGTCATATCTGGTCGCCAACGGCATCGTATTGCCGATCTCGGCGTTCTTCAGCCGCCTGTTTGGCCGTAAGCAGTTCTTCCTGATCTGCATCGTGATGTTCACCATCTGCTCCTTCCTGTGCGGCATCGCCACGGAACTGTGGCAGATCATTTTGTTCCGCGTGCTGCAGGGCTTTTTTGGCGGCGGATTGCAGCCGGTGCAGCAATCGGTACTTCTCGATTACTTCAAAGCGGAAGATCGCGGCAAAGCCTTTGGCCTGTCGTCGATTGCGATTATTGTTGCGCCAGTGATTGGTCCGACGCTCGGCGGCTGGATCACCGACAACTACAGTTGGCGTTGGGTGTTCTTCATTAATATTCCGGTTGGCATTTTGACGGTGATGGCGATTTATCAGCTGCTGGAAGATCCGCCGTGGGAACGCAAGTGGGATAAAGGCCGCCTGAAGATCGATTACATCGGCATCAGCCTGATCACGCTGGGGCTGGGCTGTTTGCAGGTGTTCCTCGATCGTGGCGAAGATGAAGATTGGTTTGCCTCGCACTTTATCCGCCTGTTCGCCATGCTGGCGGTGATCGGCATTATCGGCGCCATTTATTGGCTGCTATATGCCCGTAAACCGGTGGTTGATCTCACCGTAATGAAAGATCGCAACTTCTGGGTGGCGGGCTTGTTGATGGCGGGCATGGCGATGATTCTTTACGGCAGTTCGGTGGTGCTTCCCCAGCTGGCGCAACAGGATCTTGGCTACACTGCAACCTGGTCGGGGCTGGTGCTATCGCCCGGCGCGATATTGATTGTGCTGACGATACCCATCGTGCTGAAACTGATGCCGATCGTGCAAACGCGCTACATCATAGCGTTCGGCTTCACCTGTCTTGCCAGCGCCTTCTTCTATTCCACCACGTTAACGCCTAACGTCGATTTCACCACGCTGGTGATGATGCGCAGCGCGCAGTCGATCGGCCTTGGCTTCCTGTTTGTGCCGCTGACTACTATTGCGTTCATCACCGTGCCGCAGCGATTAAACGCCGATGCCTCAGCATTGTTCACCATGTTCCGTAACGTTGCGGGCTCGATCGGCATTTCGCTGTCGACGGCGGCCATTACCGAACGCATGCAGACGCGTTCGGCCAGCATGGTGCACAATATGTCGCCGCTCAACGAGCCTTACAATCTCACGCTGCAACACTGGGCTGATTCGATCCGCAATTTCACCACCGCCGTGGGCGATCCGCTGGTGCTGGCGAGCGGGCAGCTCTATCAGGAGATGATCGCCCAGGCGCGTATTCTGGCGTACATCGACGTATTTATGGGCCTGAGTATTGTGGCGCTGCTATTGATTCCATTCTGTTGGTTGCTTTCGCCAATTAAGAGCGAAGGCGGTGCAGGAGCACATTAAAATGAAAATGATTTCGCGATCTCAGCCGTCACTGACGTTGCTGGCGCTGTCACTGTTGCTGGCCGGATGCGCGGTAGGACCGGATTATCAGCCACCGCAGGCGCACACGCCGGGCGGCTACCATGATTTACCTTCACAGCAAGCGTCTAAGCCGCTGGCGGCGGCGACCAATCCGCTGTGGTGGAAAAGCTTTAACGATCCGCAGCTTGATAGCCTGATTGAGCGCGCCATTGCTGGCAACTTAACGCTGCAACAATCGGTACTGCGTATTGCCGGTGCGCGTGAGCAGCTGGCGCAGGCGCGCGGTGGCTTATTCCCGTCGCTTAACGGCTCGGCAAAGGTCACGCGTCAGCAGCTGGGTTTGAAAGGCTTGCTGAAATCCAACGGCGTTTATGATCAGGTTGATAGCGATGTCGCCAGCCAGCTCAACGGTTTAGATCATTCCGTTACTCTTTATCAGGGCAGCTTTGACGCCAGCTGGGAGCTGGATCTGTGGGGCAAAGTGCGCCGCCAGATGGAAGCCGCGGATGCGCAGCAGCAGGCGGCTATCGAGCAGCGCAACGATGCGTTGGTCTCGCTGGAAGCTGAAGTCGCGCGCGCCTACCTGCAACTGCGCGGTTCGCAGGCGGTGCTGGCGACCTTGCAACAGCAGATCGAGGTGGCTCAGCAAACCTGGGAACTAACCAAAAGTCAGCAGCAAAACGGTTTAGCACCCACCACGGATGTGGAAAATGCCCGCGCGCAGCTGGCCTCACTGAATGCGCAGCTGCCGCAATATCAGGCGCAGCAGCAGCAGGCGATGAACGGTTTGGCGGTGCTGCTGGGTAAAACGCCGGGCGCGCTGGATAATGAACTGATGAACATCAAACCACTGCCCGATTTGCCTAAATTGGTGCCGGTGGGCATTCCGTCCACGCTGGCGCGGCGACGTCCGGATATTCGTCAGGCCGAAGCGACCTTGCATGCGGAAACCGCGAATATTGGCGTTTCGGTTGCCGATCTGTTCCCCAGCTTGTCGCTCACCGGGCAACTGGGTGTGCGAAATACCGATGCCAGCTATCTGGATGACTGGAGCAGCCACTTCTTCAGCGTTGGGCCGTCGCTGTCGATTCCTATTTTTCAGGGCGGCCGTTTAGTCTCCAGCGTAAAACTGGCGCGCGCGCAGCAAGCCAGCGCGGCGCTTGATTATCGGCAAACGGTATTAACCGCGCTACAGGATGTGGAGAACGCGCTGGTTAGTTATCGCGCCGATCAACAGCAGGTTATTGCACTGGATGAAACCACCGGCGCACTGCAACGTGCATTTGATTTAGCCAGCGACAGTTATCGTCAGGGTATTTCTACTTTCCTCGATGTATTAGATGCACAGCGACAACTGGCGCAAGCTAAAGCGCAATCGACGCAGGCGCGCATGCAAAGTGCGCTCGATTTAGTGGCGTTATATAAAGCGCTGGGCGGTGGCTGGGAACCTTATCAAAATGTCAATCTGCCAGACTATTCAGTGTTTGGTCCCGCGACGGAAGTGCATTAATTTCCCTTAGTAGCCGGTTAAACACCGGCTTTTTTATCGGCACGATAAGAAAAAATGAGATTCTTCTCTCATCCTCAGCAATATATTACTCCTTAATGAAAATAGGTTTTTCGTTACACCATTAATCCTTGCTTACCTTTATGCTCACTAATGCTGCAGCACGCAATAGCACCTAAATGGTTGTTTATTACCTGAGAATATCGGACTGAAATCGATTCCAGTTCCTCCATAAGGAACAACCTTGAGTTGTTAATTCAGGGTTAATTAAAGCAACCTTACCCGTTTTAAAGCTCAATGTAAGAATTAGGTAAGCAACTTCAGATAAATCCGGACAATAAAATTAATTTATTTTTTTATTTGAATTAGGTAATCTTGCCACTACAGTTTATTTAACCCCCTTAAGCAAGGACATTGTGATGAGTGACGCATTTAAAGTTCTGAACAACATTCGCACATTACGTGCGCAGGCTCGTGAACTGCCATTGACCGATCTGGAAGAAATTCTGGAAAAATTAACTGTTGTTGTGACTGAACGTCGTGACGAAGTAAACGCAGAAGAAGCGCAGAACCGCGAAAAAGAAGAGAAGCTGTCTAAATATCGCGAAATGCTGCTGGCTGACGGTATTGACCCGAACGAATTACTGGGTGCTCTGGAAGTTGGTAAAAAACGCGCTAAGCGTGCACCACGTCCAGCAAAATATTCTTACACCGACGAAAACGGTGAAGTAAAATCATGGACCGGCCAAGGCCGTACCCCAGCTGCGATTAAAAAAGCGCTGGATTCAGGTAAAAGCCTCGATACTTTCCTGATCAAATAATCCGCACAATCCTTGTAAGTGGGAGCCGAAGGCCAACGCCTTCGGCTTTTTTATTTATTTTTTTGTATTAGCTCAAGACGTTCAGCCGATTACCCTCTCTGCCTCTGGCGCAGAGGTGGCGTACGGGTGCCCGCTTCTGGCATAATGCCCGCTGTTTTTTCCTCCACTGCGTAACAAAGGTCAATGCCGTGTTAGTTTCCAGCAATATCACCATGCAGTTCGGCAGTAAGCCGCTGTTCGAAAATATCTCCGTTAAATTTGGCGGCGGTAATCGTTACGGTTTAATCGGTGCGAACGGCAGCGGTAAATCTACCTTTATGAAAATACTGGGCGGCGACCTGGTGCCGACGGGTGGAAATGTTTCCCTCGACCCTAATGAGCGTATCGGTAAGTTACGTCAGGACCAATTTGCCTTTGAGCAATATAGTGTGCTGGACACCGTGATTATGGGCCACAATGAATTGTGGGCAGTGAAGCAAGAGCGTGACCGTATATATGCTTTGCCGGAAATGAGCGAAGAGGAAGGCTATAAAGTCGCCGATCTCGAAGTCGAATACGGCGAGATGGACGGTTACAGTTCGGAATCACGTGCCGGTGAATTATTACTGGGCGTTGGCATTCCGGTGGAGCAGCACTACGGTCCGATGAGCGAAATTGCGCCGGGCTGGAAATTGCGTGTGCTTTTAGCGCAGGCATTATTTGCCAATCCTGATATTTTGTTGCTCGATGAACCGACCAACAACCTGGATATCGATACCATTCGTTGGTTGGAGCAAGTGCTCAACGAACGTAACAGCACCATGATCATCATTTCGCATGACCGTCACTTCCTGAATATGGTGTGTACGCATATGGCGGATCTGGATTACGGCGAACTGCGCGTTTATCCAGGTAATTATGACGAATATATGACCGCGGCTACTCAATCACGCGAACGTTTATTATCGGATAACGCCAAGAAGAAAGCGCAAATTGCCGATCTGCAATCGTTCGTCAGCCGTTTTAGCGCCAACGCCTCTAAATCACGTCAGGCGACTTCGCGTGCCAAGCAGATTGATAAAATTAAGCTGGAAGAAGTTAAAGCGTCCAGCCGTCAAAACCCGTTTATCCGTTTTGACCAGGATAAGAAACTGTTCCGTAATGCGCTGGAAGTTGAAGCGCTGACCAAAGGTTTTGATAACGGTCCGCTGTTTAATAAACTCAACCTGATGTTAGAAGTCGGCGAGAAATTGGCGATCCTCGGTGCCAACGGTATCGGTAAAACCACGCTGCTGAAAACGCTGGTCGGTGAACATACGCCGGATAGCGGCACGGTGAAATGGTCCGAGAATGCGCGTATTGGTTATTACGGCCAGGATCACGCGGAAGACTTTGCTGAAGATCTGACGGTATTCGACTGGATGAGCCAGTGGAAGCAGGAAGGCGATGATGAGCAAGCGGTGCGCAGTATTCTTGGCCGCCTGCTGTTTGGTCACGACGAGATCAATAAGCCAGCCAAAGTGCTGTCGGGTGGTGAAAAGGGCCGTATGCTGTTTGGCAAGCTAATGATGCAGAAGCCGAACATCCTGATCATGGATGAGCCGACTAACCACCTTGATATGGAATCGATCGAGTCGCTCAACATGGCGCTGGAGATGTATGAAGGTACCCTGATTTTCGTCTCGCACGACCGTGAGTTTGTCAGCTCGCTGGCCACCCGCGTGATGGAGATGAAAGCCGATCGTATTATCGACTTCACCGGTAACTATGAAGATTACCTGCGCAGCCAGGGGATTGTTTAACCAGGTCGCCATAGCAGCCAAGGTATTATTTAACCAGGTCGCCATAAATGGCGACCCTACGTGTAGGGTGCGCATTAATGCGCACCTGGTTTAAACAGCCGCAATGAAGTTTGAATAGCAATCCAGCGTTGTAGGGTGCGCATTAATGCGCACCTGGTTTAAACAGCCGCACCTCTGCTTGATGGGTGAGGGAGTGACGCCCTAAGAGCAAAGCATCCGAGCCATGGATGGCGAGGCCGATCAGCATGGATGCGGTTATCCTTTGCGATCGGGCGTCATTCTCTCAACCTTGCTCGGGAAAGCAGCAAATCCCCTCAACTCCCAATCTGCCCAATATTCACATACTGCGTTTCCAGATATTCGTCCAACCCAACATCAGCGCCTTCACGTCCCAAACCTGATGCTTTCACGCCGCCAAACGGTGCCACTTCGGTGGAAATGATCCCTTCGTTCACACCCACCATGCCGCTCTCCAGCTGTGGCGTGACGCGCAGCGCGCGCGCTAAGTCACGCGTCCACAGATAAGCCGCCAATCCATATGGCGTGGCGTTAGCGCGGGCGATCACCTCATCTTCAGTGGTGAAGCGGAAGCAGGCGGCTACCGGGCCGAAGGTTTCTTCATGCGCCAGCAACATCTGCTCATTGGCATCGGCGAGCACTGTAGGCTGATAGAAACTGCCGCCCAGAGCATGACGCTCACCGCCGCACAGCAAACGTGCACCACGCTGCACCGCATCTTTAACATGGGTTTCGACTTTTTCCATGGCGCGCCGATGGATCAGCGGACCTTGCTGTGCGCCAGGCGTCAAACCCGGCGCCACTTTCAGTGCCCGCGCTGCATCGGCCAGTTTATTGACGAAACGATCGTAAACGCCGTCCTGCACGTAAAAGCGATTCACGCAAATACAGGTTTGCCCGCTGTTACGGAATTTTGCCGCCATTGCGCTCTCTACCGCGGCATCAATATCCGCATCGTCGAACACGATAAAGGGCGCGTTGCCGCCTAATTCCAGCGACAACTTTTTCACCGAGCTGGCGGCATCGCGCATCAACAATTTTCCCACCGCCGTTGAGCCGGTGAAGGAGATTTTGCGCACGCGATCGTCGTGCGTCAGCGTATGACCAATCTCCACCGTGGCGCCGCTGACGGCATTCAGCACGCCCGCAGGCACGCCCGCTTGCTCCGCCAGCACCAGCAAGGCAAAAGCCGACAGCGGCGTTTCATTGGCGGGTTTGACGATGGCGGTACAACCTGCCGCCAGAGCGGGGCCCAGTTTACGCGTCAACATCGCCAGCGGAAAATTCCACGGCGTGATGACGGCGACCACACCAACCGGCTGTTTCAGCGTCAGGATCAGATTGCCCGCTTTGGTGGACGGAATGGTTTTGCCGTTGGCGCGCTTGCCTTCTTCGGCGAACCATTCAATAAAGCTGGCGGCGTACAGCACTTCGCCACGCGCTTCGGCCAGCACTTTGCCCTGTTCCTGCACCACCAATTGCGCCAGCGCTTCCTGATTTTCCAGGATCAATTGATACCAGCGCTGCAAAACCACCGCGCGCGCTTTGGGGGTTAGGGCGCGCCAGGCGGGCAGGGCAGCAGTGGCCGCCGCAATCGCCCGCGTGGTTTCGGCTTCACCCACGTGAGCAACGTGCGCCACCACGCTATCATCGGCCGGATTATTCACCTCATAGGTGTGTTCACTCTCCAGCCATTGTCCATCGCAGTACCAGCCGGTGCGTAGCAGTGAAGTTGTCATGCAATATTCCTCGCAGGTTGAATCTGATCGGCAAACACCGTGCGTGGCGCGCGGCTGTGGCGGGTAATGCGTTTACCGGCGGTGTAATCGTTAATCACATCGCATGGCGTGTAATTGCGTTCCAGCTCGAAACGCTCTTCGCTATCCAGCGGCGTATCCAATGCGGCGATCGCGCTATCCAGCTGCGCTACGCTGTCGGCCCCGACCAGCATCGCATCCACGCCTGGATGGGACAGCACCCAGGCTTGCGCGATTTGTGCGCTGGAAAGTCCTCGCGCCGCTGCCACGCGGCCCACCGATTCGGCGATCTGCAATGAGGCTTCATCGCCATACATTTCGCGGGTAAAGAAGTCGGTTTGATTGCGCACCGACTGCACATCGCCACTCAGCAAACCGCGCGCTAACGGACTGAACACCGAGACGCCCAAACCCTGATCGCGGCAGAACGGCAGCATTTCACGCTCCTCTTCGCGATAGGCGCAGTTAAGCTGCAACTGCATGTTGATGGGCTTCACGAAGCCGTTGCGTTCGCAGCACCACAAAATCTTCGCCAGCTGCCAGCAATACATGGTGGACACGCCGACATAGCGCGCTTTGCCGCTGCGCACGATGCTGTTCATCGTTTCCCACGTCTCTTCGATCGGCGTATTCACATCGAAATAGTGCAGCATATACATATCGACATAATCGGTGCCGAGGCGGCGCAAGCTGCCGTCAATGCTGTCGAGGATGTGCTTACGCGAATGGCCCTGATTGTTGTGCCCGCCGCCAAGCGGATACCCGACTTTGGTGGTCAGCACCAGTTCGTCACGCTGTGCCACGCGTTTCAGCACGCGGCCTACCACCTCTTCACCGGCTCCGCTGGAGTAGAAATCAGCCAGATCGATAAAGTTAATGCCGTTCTCCAGCGCGTGACGAATGATTGGCTCGCTCTGCGCCTCATCAAAAATCCACGGTTTCCAGCTCTTGCTGCCCATGTTCATGGTGCCGAGACAAAGACGGGATACGCGTAAACCGCTGTGGCCGAGATTGATGTATTCCATGCTGCAACTCCTGTTACTTCGGGGTATAGAACGGATTGCCCAACTGCGACAGCGCCTGCTGCAACTGTTGGCGGCCCGGTAATTTTTCCATTGCTGCCTCAATGGCCACCGTGCAGGCGCGATAGTTATTGGCGAACACCTCATCCACATCGGTACAGCCCGGATTCACCCAGTTGGCCGTGACGATGCACCACTCATCTTCGGCTTCGGCGGGCAGCGTACCTTTCAGCAGCGCCTCGGTGACCGCTTTGGCAATCGCCGCTTGCGAAGCGCCCCAGGTGGCGTTGCCGTGCAGTTCGCCATCAATTGCGGCTTTATTCACATACAAGGTCATAGGTTTGGCCGGCACATTGGGTTTAATCACCACCATAAAGGGACAGTGCCCTTGCGATGGCGTGGCCAGGCTGGTGGAGAACGCCTGTCCCACCACGCCGTCACGCGGTCCAATCATGATATTGATGTGCGAGGCATTCACGCCGTCGCCTGCAAAACCTTCACCGATATACATTTCCATTATTGCCTCCCGTTACAGCTGTTGCGTTGAAGTTGAAGCGTGCGGGCTGAGCGACTTGTCAGCCGGCGGTGTGTCTTGTGACGCGTCGGTTAGCGTCAATCCTTTGGTTTCTGGCGCCCAGGCGATGGAAACCAACGCGCCCAGCACCAGAATCGCGGCCAGTAACGCCATGGTGCCGCCGATGCCGTAATTCACGATCGCCAGCGGCAGCAATAACGTGCCGACCGCCGATCCAAGGCGGCTCATTGAGGTGGCGAAACCCACGCCGCGTGAGCGCACATCCGTTGGGAAACTTTCGGCAGGGAACACGCCCACCAGGTTGCTCACTGCCGACATCACTAAGGTGAAAGCCGCGAACAGCACAATCAGCCAGATGCCCGCGCTGTTGTGCAGCAGACTCAGCAGCAATAAGCAGGCGGCGAGGAAGATGAACGAGCCAATCAGGAAGCCGCGGCGTGAACACATGGCGGTAAGCACAATGCCCAACACCGCGCCGACCAATAACAGGCCGCTCAACAGCAAATCGGTGGCGAAGCCCTGATCCAAACCCATCTGACGCAGAATCGCCGGCAGGAAGGTGTAAATGGCGAAGTAGGGGATCACCAGACAGACAAAGAACAAGCAGTTAAAGGCGGTGCGACGACGATAGTGTGGGCTGAACAGCGCGCTCAGGCCGCCATCGGGTGCTTGCTGGCGCTCTTCCGGCAAGGTCACATTCGGGCCAAACAGACGCGCCACAATCGCCAGCGCTTCTTCCCTTCGCCCACGACGCAGCAGCCAGCGCGGGGATTCCGGCGTGCCGATGCGCAACAGCAGAATCGCCAGCGCCGGTAGCGCCGAAGAGGCGAGCAGCCAGCGCCAGCCGTCTGCATGCGCGTTGAGCGCCAGATGTCCGGCAAAACTCGCCGCCACGTAGCCAACCGTCCACAACACGCTGAAGGCGCCAAGTAGCACACCGCGATGCTTACGCGGCGCAAACTCCGCCAGAATGGTGTGACCGACCGCGAAGTCGCCGCCGAGGCCGAAGCCAATTAGCACGCGCAGCAGGAACAGCTGCTCAGCCGACTGCGCAAAAAACTGCATGCCGGAGGCGAGGGTGATGAGAATAAAGCTGAAGCAGAAGATCTTCTGACGGCCAACGGAGTCGGCGATCCAGCCAAGAATCAAGCTGCCAAGGAACAGGCCGATTAAGGCGGAGCTGCCGATCATCCCCTGCCAGAACGGCGACAGGTTCATCTGCGGCGTCATTTGCGTCAGCGCGAAGCCAACAGAGCCGAGAATGTAGCCATCCGTAAGGTGCGCGCCGAAGGTCAAACCGGTGATTTTGAGGTGAAAGCGATTTAAGGGTACGTCATCCATCAGAGTGGTTTGCTTCATATTCCTTCCTTCTGGTTGGAGAGATGATTGTTATTTTATTGTTATCTGGATGCGAAATTACTGTGACATTTGAGCCGGGCGCAGGCGAGTGCGAAAAACTCATACCCCTATTCCGCAATTTCCTGTGATTGCTCTCATAAAATTGGCGTTTGATTCTCCCTGGCTGAAAGGGCTGTGGTTACATTGGCGCAACATTTCACCCATGTCTGCCGGAGGCAGAGATGAGAAAGTTACCTTCTCTCAATATGTTGCGGCTGTTCGAAGAGACCTGTCGCACCCTGAGCTTTAGCAAAGCCGCCGATGCGTTATTCATGACGCAGAGCGCCGCCAGTCGTCAGATGCGTCAGCTGGAAACCTTCCTCGGCAAAGATCTGTTCGTGCGTAGCCATAGCGGTTTACTGCTTACCCCTGAAGCGATCCAGCTGCTGCCGGTGGTGCGGCAGTCGCTGGATTTGCTGGAAGAGGGCGTGCGCGGCGTGCAACAACACAATCCGCGCCAGCACCTGCGTTTGCAGGTTGCGCCTACTTTTGCCACGCGCTGGTTAGCGCCACGGCTGGTCACGCTGCGTCAACAGCATCGCCATCTGCAAATCATGCTGATCAGTGAAGCGCGCCAGAAATACAGCGACTTTGACTGCGCTATCCGCTTTGGATCGCAGGAAGAGGCGCAGGCGGCGGGCGGCGAAGGGGAATGGCTGTGCCATGAAACCCTGGTGCTGGTGGCCAGTCCGCTGCTGATGCTGGATGGGGCCTGGCCAGATATCAATTTGATGCCTCAGTTGCACATCCTCAATGGCGACAGCCGGCTGGATAACTGGGCGCGCTGGTGTCAGGCTTGCGGTGAAGCCCCGGCGCTGGAAGATAACGGGCTGGCCTTCAGTACCCAGGATCAGGTGATCAACGCCTGCGTGACCGGTGCGGGTTATGCGGTGCTGGATCGTGCGATGGTGCGTAATGAACTGAACAATGGCGTGCTGGTGCAGGTGTCATCACAGATGCTCGCCAGCGCGAACGGGTATTGGCTGGAAGTACCGGGCGGCAAACAGACGCTGCCGCGCGTGACCGTATTTCGCGATTGGCTGTTGACGGAGATGCAGCGTTTTAACGCTGCCGCGCCGATTGCCACGATGACGCTTTAATGGAAAAGGTGGTGTGCAGTGGATTTAGTTGAGTTGTTAAAGAACGCGCCGGTGGTAGCGGCGGTGAAAGATGCGCAAAGTCTGCAACAGGCGCTGGATTCACCTTGTCAGGTGGTGTCGGTGCTCTACGGCAACATTTGCAACATCGGGCGTATCGTTGGGCAGATCAAACAGGCCGGGAAAATGGCCTTCGTCCATGTCGATCTGCTGGAAGGCAGCTCGCGTCAGGAAGTGGTAATTCAGTTTCTGAAAATCGTCACCCAGGCGGATGGCATCATCAGCACCAAACCGGCGATGCTGAAAGCCGCGCGCCAGCACGGTTTCTGGGCGATTCACCGGCTCTTCGTGCTCGACTCCATCTCCTTCAACAACATTGAGAAGCAAGTAGCGCAGTCAGCGCCGGATATTGTTGAAATCCTTCCGGGTTGTATGCCGAAAGTGCTGGGCTGGATCACCGAACGCATCAGCCAGCCGATCATTGCCGGCGGGCTGGTGTGCGATGAAGAGGATGCGCGTCTGGCGCTGGCAGCCGGCGCGCTGGCGGTGTCCACGACCAATGCGAGCGTGTGGCCATTGGCTGCCGCTATTCCGTAGGGTGCGCATTTATGCGCACCTGGATATCAGGCCAGCGGACTCAATCGCTGTAACAGCGGATCCAGCGCCGCATGCAACTGCTGATAAACCTGCTGATTGAGCTGTTGATAGTGCGCGTGATGTGCGGCGTTGGGCATGAAGGTCTCGCCCGGCTGCACCAGCGCTGCCACCGCATCGGCGTACTGTTGCCACACGCCAACCGCTATGCCCGCGCTGATGGCACAGCCGATCGCCGCTGAACTGCGCATGGCATTACGTCGTGCTGGCACGCCAAAGATATCGGCAAACAGTTGCATAAACAGATCGCTATTGGCACCGCCACCCGAAATCACCAGCTGCGCCAGCGGGCGCTCCAGCGCCTGCATCATCGGATCCAGATGATTCTTCATCGTGAACACGATGCCCTCCAGCAGCGAGCGGAACAGATGCGCGCGCGTATGGCGGCCATCGAATCCGATGATTGCCCCTTTGCGCCACGATGCGTGCGCCGGTGCCGCCCAATCGTGCAGTGTGATCAGCCCGTCGCTGCCTGCGGGCACGCGACTGGCTTCGGCACTCAGCAAGCTCTCAATGTCGATGCCGCGATCCTGCGCATCCTGGACAGCGGCTGCGCCAAACTGATCGCGGAACCAGCTGATGGTCCACATGCCGCGACGCACGCCCATGCATTCATAGAGAAAACGTTGTGGCAGCGCGGCCTGAAACGGCCAGAAGTGATCGCTACTGCGCGGAGTTTCATCACCGTGCACCATCGCACCGATATACGTGCCGAGTGAGATCAGCGCTTCATCATCGGCTAACGCACCCGCGCCCAAGGCTTCCACCGCTTTATCATGCGCGGTGGCCACAATCGGCAAGCCTTGCGGCAGTCCGTTGGCTTTGGCGGCGGCAGACGTTACCTGACCGAGTACGTCGCCCGGCCGCACCACATCAAACAGCTGTTCGCGGCGCAGATTGCAGGCTGTCATCTGCGCGTTATCCCAATCCTGATGCACATCGTCCATCGGCCAGCAGCCAATATAGTTGGCGCTGGTATCACGCGTTTCCCCGGTAAGACGATGGGTGATATAGCCGGATGTGGTGGTGATCCAGCGCACGTCGCCATAAGCCGTTTCGTGCTGATAAGGCTGATTAAGACGCACATCCATCCAGTTGATCACTGGCCATGCCAGTTCACCGTCAGCGCGCATCAGCACACGGCAGCAGCGGATCACGCACAACCCGGCGGCCAGCAGCTGATGCGGTTGCCCGCCCAACTGGTGAAAACGCAGCATTGCCGCGCGGCAGGCTTGTTGCACCGATGTCCAGAGATCGTCGTCAGGATGTTCAGCACGGTTTGGCTGCGGGATAGCCAGCGCGCGCAGCGGTTGCTGAGCACTGCACAGCACCTTGCCATCCGTTTGGAAGATCACCACTTTGGCACTTTGCGTGCCCACATCGATGCCCATCAAATAGCCAGACATATCAGACTCCTTTTGCCAGCGCAGTCGCAGCCGCGACGCGCTTGATTTGTCCCATTAATAATGCGGTAAACACCAGCACCAAGACGCTGGCCGTGGCGCCCATCATCCACATATTGCGATAGGCGAGGGCGGGCGGCAGCGTATCCTGCCAGTGGCCAATGATCGGGTAGACGAATACATCCGGCAGAAAACCGATCACCGAGCAGATGCCGATGGTGGTGCCCAGAATTTGTTTTGGCGTATTCACTTCGCCGATGCAGGCAAAGTAGAGCCCGCGCGAGGCGTAGCAGGTAAAGGCCATCAACAGAATCAGGCCAATCGCCAGCACTAAACTCACCGGCTGCCGTGTGACCAGCCACAGCAGAATCAGCGTGGTGAAACTCACCAATGCAAATACCTGAATCACGCGCGTTGGCGAACGCCAGCGGCTGTAGCTGGTGAGCATGCCGCCCATTGGACCACAAATGGCGCGAAACACTTTGTTGATGATGATGCCCATATAGCTGGCGGCGACCAGCGACATGCCGTAAATCTCGGAGAGATAGTTGGTGGAGTAGCTGAGAATGGCGTAAAGCGTATAGACGCCGAAGATGATCATGCTGCAATACCAGGTGGTGGGCATTTTCAGCACGCGTAGCGCATGCTGCAGACTAAAGGCAGATTGTGCCTCGTCGCCGCTCTGGGCAAAGCCATCGCTGACCAGAAACCAGCAGGCGATCCCCAGCGCAATATAGGTGCCGCTGTAAATCAGGATCACCGCTTTAAGACTGTTGGGATCGTCCGGATGAAAGCGTGAAAACACCCACACGGTAAACAGCGCCAGGCCCATCACGCCGACACCGCGCAGGCCTTCCATCCAGCCCATGATTTTGCCTTGCTCCTCACGTGTGCCGAGCAGCGATGCCGCTTTGATCGATACGGCCCACAGCAGCAAAATGGTGGTGATGGCGAAGGCAACCTGAATCAGCAACATCGCCCACAGCGGCGGATAAGTTGCCATAATCATGCCCAATAAGCCGGTGGCGATCATCGCGCCGGACATCACTTTGCGGTGCGAGAATTTGTCAGAAATGATGCCGCCCGGCGCGTAAAGTAAAATCGCTGTAATACCGAAGGTGCTCATAATGACACCAATTTCGGTATTGGAAAAACCCATAAATTTCGCCATGGGAATTTGATAGATATAGCGTAAATAGGCGAGATCGAAACTAATGCCCCCGCTGATGCTTATTACCGCCAGGGTTAGCCAGCGCGTGGTATTTTTAGCGTGCATCTCAAATCCCCAAAATTAGAAACAAAAAAAAGAGAAAAGCATCCTCTCCGCAATTGCGGAAAGTTACTTTTCTCTTCGTCTCAGACAGTAACGGACGCCATTTTTAACACGCAGCCAGGAGTTTGCGTTGTGAAGAGAATCACAAAAGCCAGTTTCACTGTGCTCTCGGTTTTATCCTATTTAATTTGTGCGCAGTAAATTATATGGCGTGATTAGCGCATACTTTTGTTGCAATAACTTTTGTGATTACGATCGCTTTTTATTTTTAATTCGCCATGCTAGCGTAATTGGCAGTTACTCGAGATTAGGAGAAAAGTAACTTCTTCGCTTCACCGCGAAGGAGCTTGCTTTTCTCCTTTTTTATTGCCCGTTATTTAGCCAGGAGGTGAAATGATGACGACGGAAGCGCTGGAGAGTTTTTCTCTCGACTTCTTTGGGTTGCATGGCAAAAGCGCCATTGTCACCGGCGGCAACAGCGGTCTCGGCCAGGCCTTTGCCGTGGCGTTAGCCAAAGCGGGTGCCAACGTGTTTATTCCGGATCTGGCACCTGCCAATGCCGAAACGCGCCAACTGATTGAAAGTTGTGGCGTTCGGGTGGAGTTCATGCAAGCCGATATCACGCAGGCGGGCGAACCGGCACGCATTATTGCCGAATGTCTGGAACGCTTTGGTCGGCTGGATATTCTGGTGAATAACGCTGGGATCTGTAAGTTAAATTCGGTGCTGGAATTTGATCGTCAGGATTGGGATCCAATGATTCAGGTGAATCTCACCGCAGCATTTGAAATGAGTCATCAGGCAGCAAAAATAATGGTGCCGCAGAAGTCGGGCAAGATAATTAATATTTGCTCGCTCTTCTCCTGGCTAGGAGGACAAGGATCGCCGGCCTATGCCGCTACCAAACATGCGATTGCCGGTTTAACCAAAGCCTATTGTGACGAGTTAGGTCAACACAATATTCAGGTCAATGGCATTGCGCCGGGTTATTACGCGACGCCGATTACGTTAAATACCCGCAGCAATCCTGAAACCAATCAACGCGTGCTGGATCATATTCCCGCTAATCGCTGGGGAAATACGCAGGATTTAATGGGCGCGATGGTCTATTTAGCCAGCCGCGCATCAGATTATGTTAACGGTCATTTATTAGTCGTCGATGGCGGCTACCGCGTTCGCTAAAAATTGAGGAATGAATTATGACGCTCTCACGCGAAGCTATTGTTGAACAATTAAAAGAGATCGCCGGTCCGCAGCAGGTGATTACCGATGAAGCAGAATTAAAGCGCAGCAGCCACGATCGGTTCCGTAAATATGCCGATATTCACGGCGTGTATACCATGCCTATTCCGGCAGCGGTGGTGAAGTTACAAAACACCCAACAGGTTTCCGAAGTGCTGGCCTTTATGAATCGCCACCAGATTAACGGCGTGCCGCGTACCGGCGCATCGGCCACCGAAGGCGGGCTGGAAACCGCTGCACCGAATTCGGTGGTGCTGGATGGTTCCGGCATGAATAAGGTCATTAAGATCGATATCGAAAACATGCAGGTCACCGCACAGTGTGGCGTAACGCTGGAAGTGCTGGAAAATCAGCTGCGCGCCCAGGGTTACACCACCGGCCATTCACCGCAGTCGAAGCCGTTAGCGCAGATGGGCGGCTTGGTCGCCACGCGCAGTATCGGCCAGTTCTCCACGCTGTATGGTGCCATCGAAGATATGGTGGTGGGACTGGAAGCGGTGTTCCCGAACGGTGACATCACCCGCATCAAAAACGTTCCGCGTCGTGCGGCCGGTCCGGATATTCGCCATGTGATTATCGGTAACGAAGGTGCGCTCTGTTACATCACCGAAGTCACGGTGAAAATGTTTAAATATCAGCCAGAAAATAACCGTTTTTATGGCTATCTGCTTGATTCGATGAAAACCGGCTTCGCCATCCTGCGGGAAGTGATGGTTGATGGTTATCGCCCGTCGATTGCGCGTCTCTACGATCCTGAGGATGCTAATCAGCACTTCAGTCACTTCTCGAAAGACAAATGCGTACTGATTTTCATGGCGGAAGGGACGCGCGGGATCAGCGAAGCCACCGGGAAAGGCATTGAGGCGATTGTGGCGCAGCACCGCGAGTGTCAGCCGGTTGACAGTAAGCTGATCCAAAACTGGTTCGAAAACCTTAATTGGGGACCGGAGAAAGTGCAGGCCGAGCGCGACTTTATTATGCGCACCGGCAACATGGGCTTCACCACCGAAGTATCGGGCGACTGGTCAACCATTAATGCCATCTACGAAAACGTGCTGAAGCGCATTCGCAACGAATTTCCGCATGCGCAGGACATCACCATGCTCGGCGGACACTCGTCGCACAGCTACATCAACGGCACCAATATGTATTTCGTGTATGACTACAACGTGGTGGATTGCCGCCCGGAAGAGGAGATGGCGAAATACCATGTGCCGCTTAACGGCATGATTGTGGAAGAGACGCTGAAGCTGGGCGGTTCGATGGTACATCACCACGGCATTGGTAAGCATCGTGTGCAGTGGGCGAAACAGGAGCACGGCAGCGCCTGGCCGATTTTACAGGCGCTGAAGACCGCGTTTGATCCGCATGGGATTATGAATAAAGGCACCATTTTCCCGCAAGAGTAGTGCTGCTCGTTACCAGGTCGCCATGAATGGCGACCCTACGGGGCGCGCAGGGACGCGCGCGTTATTTACCACACACTTCGCAGTGCGCGTCTTGTGCCACCTTCATGCTGCGGAATTCCGCGCTCATCGCATCGTACATCAGTAAGCGCGCGCTAGCGGGTTGACCGAACGTCGTTAGCACTTTTAAGGTTTCCATCGCCTGCATCGCGCCAATCACGCCAACCAGCGGTGCCATCACGCCCGCTTCGACGCAACTTAACACCTGATCGCCAAACAAACGGCTGATGCAGCGATAACACGGCTCGCCGGGCTGCCAGGTGAAGACGCTGAGCTGGCCTTCCATGCGAATCGCTGCGCCGGAGATCAGCGGCACCTTGTGCTGAAAACAGAGACGATTGATCTGCTCGCGGGTATCGACGTTATCGGTGCAATCCACCACCGCGTCGTGCCGCGCAATCAATGCGCTGAGCTGCGCGTCGTCCAGCTGTGCATCAATTGGCTCCAGCTGACAATGTGGATTAATCGCCGCCAGCTGCTGCTGCGCCGAGGCGACTTTTGCCATGCCAATCTTCGCATCGCTGTGCAGGATCTGACGCTGCAGATTGCTCAGGCTAACGGTATCGAAATCGAGCAAGGTGAGATGTCCCACGCCCGCCGATGCCAGATAGGGCGCTGCTGAACAGCCGAGACCGCCGAGGCCGACCACCAACACGCGTGATGCCTTCAGTTTTTCCTGGCCATCAAAATCAAAACCGCGCAGTACGATCTGGCGGTTGTAGCGCAGCATCTCTTCATCACTCAACTCAACGCTCATTAACCCTCCAGCAGCGTGTTAAAGGCTTCGATCTCCACCCATTCGCCGGGTTCGACATCGCCGCGATCGCGCTCAAGCACCACAAAGCAGTTTGCCAGCGCAAACGAACTGAACACATGCGAACCTTGCGCACCGGTGCTGCGGACTTCCAGCACGCCGTCATCGCCACGGCTAACAATCGCACGCTGGAAGTCGAGACGACCCGGCGATTTCTTCAAACGCTGCGTGGCGCGCGCGCGTTGGCGCAGCGGCATGATGCGCGTGGTTTGGCCGGTTAAGGTGGCCAGCAGCGGCTGGACTAATTGATAGAAAGTTACCGCCGCAGAAACCGGATTGCCCGGTAAACCGCAGAACCAGCTGTTTGCCAGACGCCCAAAAGCAAAAGGTTTACCCGGCTTAATCGCCAGTTTCCAGAAGGTGATAGCGCCAAGCTCTTCCAGCATCGCACGGGTGAAGTCGGCCTCGCCAACCGACACGCCGCCGGTGCTGATCACCACATCGGCCTGACGATCGGCTTCAGTAAAGGCGGTACGCAGCGCCGCCTGATCGTCGGCAATGACGCCAAGATCAATCACTTCGCAGCCCAGCTTGTTGAGCATTAACGCCACGGTAAAGCGGTTGGTGTCGTAAATCTGACCTTCCGCCAGCGGCTGGCCGACCGCCTGCAATTCATCACCAGTGGAGAAAATGGCCACGCGCAGTTTGCGCAGTACGCTCACTTCAGCAATCCCCAACGACGCCAGCAGCGGCAGTTCGGCCGCGCCGAGACGTACTCCGGCGTCCAGCACCTGTTTGCCCGCCTGAATGTCTTCGCCGATGCGACGAATGTTCTGCGCGGCCTGCACCGGCGCGGTAATCACAATGCCGCCGTCGCGCTGCTCCGTTTGCTCCTGCATCACCACGGCATCACAACCGGCGGGAATCGGCGCGCCGGTCATGATGCGGATCACGCTGCCCGCTGGCCAGGCACCGTTAAACGGCGCACCAGCAAACGCTTTACCGGCCACCGGTAACACGCGGTCAGGCGCGATATCAGCCAGGCGCAGCGCGTAACCGTCCATCGCCGAGTTATCAAACGAGGGCACATCGAGCGGCGAAAGAATCGGCTTCGCGGTGATACGTCCGGCGGCTTCAAACAGCGAGACGTTAAGCGAATCGCTGATCGGCTTCAGCTGTTGCAGCATCTTTTGCTGCGCGTCTTCGAGGGAGATTAATCCTGCGGTAAAAGGTTCCATGTCCATCTCTGCCTGGTTAATTTCAGATGCGGTCTATTATGGGTAATGCGTGGCCGTTAAGCGAGAGTTGGTGGTCAGTAAGGGGTATTTCACGCTACGGCTGATTGAATTTTCGGTCACCATAAATGGCGACCCTACAATATTGCGCGTGTATTAGTAGGGTCGCCATTTATGGCGACCGGAAAAACCACTCACAACCAAAAAAGCATAATCCACAATAAAAGGTTATGACCGCGCAGGCAGTTTCTGCTTTACAAGATGAGGGGGCCTTTCTATAGTCGAAAATTGCCAAAAAAAGATGAAAACCATTCTAAATCAGTGTTTTTGGTTCTGACTCCTTCACAGGGTACCGGTTATGGCTAAAGCAGTTATCGCAATTCACGGCGGTGCGGGCGCGATTACGCGTGCGGCAATGAGCGCCGAAAAAGAGCAGCACTATCGTCAGCAACTCAGCGCAATCGTTACCGCAGGCCAGCAGATTCTTGCCGCCGGCGGCAGTGCGCTGGATGCCGTTACCGAAGCCGTGCGCCTGCTGGAAGAGTGTCCGCTGTTTAACGCAGGCAAGGGCGCGGTATTCACTCATCAGGGCACGCATGAACTCGATGCCAGCATTATGGATGGCCGCACGCTGGACGTCGGCGCGGTCGCGGGCGTCAGCCACATCCGCAATCCGATTCTGGCGGCGCGTAAAGTGCTGGAAAACAGCCCGCACGTGCTGTTTATCGGTGTGGGCGCAGAAGCCTTTGCCGCAGAGCAAGGCTTAGTGCCGGTCGAGGCAGATTTTTTCTCCACGCCGGAACGTTGGGAACAGCTGCAGCGCGCGCTGCACAGCCAGCAGATGGTGTTGGATCACGACGGTGAAGCAAACAGCCACAGCAACGATCCGCTGGACCCGGATCGCAAATTCGGCACTGTCGGCGCGGTGGCGCTCGATCTTCAGGGTAATCTGGCGGCCGCCACCTCAACCGGCGGCATGACCAACAAACAGGCCGGACGCGTGGGCGATTCACCGTTGGTTGGCGCGGGCTGCTACGCCAGCAACGACACAGTGGCGGTTTCCTGTACCGGCACCGGCGAAGTGTTTATCCGTACGCTCGCCGCCTATGACGTAGCGGCGCAGATGCATTACGCCGGACGCTCGCTGCAACAGGCCACCGCCAACGTCATTCATGACAAAGTGCAGGAGCTAGAGGGTAGCGGCGGGCTGATTGCGATTGACGCCGTAGGCAATGTGGCGCTGCCGTTTAACAGCGAAGGTATGTATCGCGGATTCGCCTATGTGGATGGCGACGTTGAGGTAGCGATTTACCGCGACAGCTAAGGAGCAGGCATGACGGACCAACAGCTGCAGTTTGCGCCGGAGCAGGTTCTGGCGGTGCGCGATCTTAACGTGCGCTTTGAGCATGAAGGGCGCATTACCGAAGCGGTACGCAACCTGTCGCTCGACCTGCATCGCGGTGAAACCCTGGCGCTGGTGGGCGAATCGGGCTCGGGAAAATCTGTCACCTCGCTGGCGCTGATGCGTTTGATTCAGCAGGCCGGCGGTGAAGTGAGCGGCGAAATCCAGCTGCGTCGCCGCAATGGCGAGGTGCTGGATGTGATGCGCGCGTCGAACGGTCAGATGCGCAAAGTGCGCGGCGCCGATATGGCGATGATTTTTCAGGAGCCGATGACCTCGCTCAATCCGGTATTCACCGTTGGCGAGCAGATTGCGGAATCCATCCGTCTGCATCAGGGCAAAAGTCATCAGCAGGCGCTGGCAGAAGCGCGGCGCATGCTCGATCTGGTGCGCATTCCCGAAGCAAACAACGTGTTATCACGCTATCCGCATCAACTCTCAGGCGGCATGCGCCAACGCGTGATGATTGCCATGGCGCTGTCGTGCAAACCGGCGCTGCTGATTGCCGATGAACCCACCACCGCACTCGACGTCACCATTCAGGCGCAAATTCTGCAATTGATCCGCGTGCTGCAAAAAGAGATGCAGATGGGGGTGATTTTTATCACCCACGATATGGGCGTGGTGGCGGAGATGGCCGATCGTGTGCAGGTAATGTATCGCGGTGATGTGGTGGAACGCGCGCCGGTGCAGCAGCTGTTTGCTGAGCCGCAGCAGCCTTATACCCGCGCGTTGCTGGCAGCGGTGCCCAAACTGGGGGCGATGCACGGCCAGCCGTTACCGGCCAAATTTCCGTTACTGCACAGCAACGGCCGTGAAGAGAAAGCCGAGCCGCAGGACACGGTGCGTCACGATCGACCGCCAATTTTGCAGGTGCGTGATTTAGTCACGCGCTTTGATATTCGCGGCGGCTTACTCAATCGCGTCAAGCGTCGCGTGCACGCGGTGGAGAAAGTCAGTTTCGATCTCCATGCCGGTGAAACGCTGGCGCTGGTAGGCGAATCCGGCTGCGGAAAATCCACCACCGGACGTTCACTGCTGCGGCTGGTGGCTAGCCAGGGCGGCACCATCACCTTTGACGGCCAACGCATCGATGCGCTGCAGGGCAATGCGCTGGCGTCGCTGCGCCGCGATATCCAGTTTATTTTCCAGGATCCTTACGCCTCGCTCGACCCGCGTTTGACCGTGGGTTTCTCAATCATGGAACCGCTGCTGGTGCATAAAACGCTGGATCGCCGTCAGGCGGAGAAACGCGTTGCCTGGCTGCTGGAGCGCGTTGGCCTGCTGCCGGAACATGCGCAGCGCTATCCTCACGAGTTTTCCGGCGGCCAGCGCCAGCGTATTTGCATTGCACGCGCGCTGGCGCTCAATCCCAAAGTGGTGATCGCCGATGAATCGGTGTCGGCGCTGGACGTGTCGATTCAGGCGCAGATCATCAACCTGATGCTCGATTTGCAGCGTGAATTTGGTATCGCCTTCTTATTTATCTCGCACGATATGGCGGTGGTAGAACGCATCAGCCATCGCGTGGCGGTGATGTATCTCGGACAGATTGTGGAGATGGGGCCGCGTCAGGCGGTATTTGAGCAGCCGCGCCATCCCTACACCAAAAAACTGATGGCCGCAGTGCCGGTGGCCGATCCGGCGCATCGGCATCGTGAGCGGGCGCTGATGGTGGATGAGATCCCCAGCCCGATTCGCCCGTTGGGCGATGAGCCGGAAGTGGCGCCTTTACTGGAAGTGGCACCGGGCCATTTTGTCGCCCGACACGCAATTAGTGGCGCCTGAGCAGCAAACAACCGCACATCTTTGGATGTCGCGCATGACAGGGATTACAGGAGAACGATAACGATGCACCATATTATGCGAAAAGGGGTTATCACTGCCGGTTTGTTGAGTTCGGCGCTGGCGCTGCCCGCGTGGGCGGCGAAAGATGCGGTGATTGCGGTGGCCTCGACCTTTACCACGCTCGACCCGTATGACGCGAACGATACGCTGTCGCAGGCGGTGGCGAAGTCTTTCTATCAGGGCTTGTTTGGCTTCGATAAAGACATGAAGCTGACCAACGTGCTGGCAGAAAGCTATCAGGCAAGCAGTGACGGTCTGACGTACACCATCAAGCTACGCCCTGGCGTGAAATTCCAGGATGGCACCGACTTCAATGCCGAAGCGGTAAAAGTTAACCTTGATCGCGCCAGCAATCCGGATAACCATCTCAAACGCTATAACCTGTTCAAATATATCGCCACCACCGAAGTGGTCGATCCGAGCACGGTCAAGATCACCCTGAAGCAGCCGTTCTCGGCCTTCATTAACAACCTCGCGCATCCGGCGGCGGTAATGATTTCGCCAACCGCGCTGAAGAAATATGGCAAGGATATCGGCTTCCATCCGGTGGGAACTGGCCCGTTTGCCTTTGATACCTGGAACCAGACCGACTTCGTGAAAGTGAAGAAGTGGGATGGCTACTGGAAAAAAGGTTATCCGAAGCTGGATAGCATTACCTGGCGTCCGGTGGTGGATAACAACACCCGCGCGGCGATGCTGCAAACCGGCGAAGCAAGCTTTGCTTTCCCGGTGCCGTTCGAGCAGGCCAAACTGCTGGAAGGCAACAGCAAGCTCGATGTGGTCACCACGCCATCGATCATGCAGCGCTACATCAGCCTCAACGTGACGCAAAAGCCGTTTGATAACCCGAAAGTGCGTGAAGCGCTGGAGTATGCGATCAACCGTCAGGCGCTGGCGAAAGTCGCCTTTGCCGGTTACGCCACGCCAGCCACCGGCATCGTGCCACCGAGCATCGATTTTGCGCAGAGTTATCCGGCGATCAAATACGATCCGGCTAAAGCGCGCGAATTGCTGAAGGAAGCGGGCTTCCCGAACGGTTTCGAAACCACCTTGTGGTCGTCGCATAACCACAGTACCGCGCAGAAAGTGCTGCAGTTCACCCAGCAGCAGCTGGCGCAGGTGGGCGTGAAGGTGAAAGTGACGGCGATGGATGCCGGTCAACGTGCCGCTGAAGTGGAGAGTAAAGGGCAGAAAGAGAGCGGTGTGCGCATGTTCTACACCGGCTGGTCAGCATCGACCGGTGAAGCCGACTGGGCGCTGACGCCGCTGTTCGCCACCACCTCATGGCCGCCAGCGATCTTCAACACCGCGTTCTACAGCAATCCGCAGGTGGATAAAGATCTCGCCGACGCGCTGAAAACCACCGATCGCGACCAGAAAGCTAAGCTGTACAAAGACGCGCAGGATCGCATCTGGAACGACCATCCGTGGATCCCGCTGGTGGTGGAACAACTGCTGTCAGCCAACAATAAAAACCTCAGCGGTTTTTATGTCATGCCCGATACCTCATTCAATTTTGATGAGGCCGATCTGAAGTAACAGACGCGGCCAGCCTTAGCGGGCTGGCCGATGCTGCGCAGGACTTCGCATGCTCAACTATTTTCTCAAACGATTACTGGGACTGATTCCCACGCTGCTGATTGTGGCGGTGCTGGTGTTCCTGTTCGTCCATTTGTTGCCGGGCGATCCGGCGCGCCTGATTGCCGGCCCGGAAGCGGATGCTTCGGTGGTGGCGCTGGTGCGTCAGGATCTCGGCCTCGATCAGCCGCTGATCAAGCAGTTCTGGCACTTTATGATTAATGCGGTGCAGGGCGATTTCGGCCATTCGCTGGTCTCGAAACGTCCGGTGATTGACGAAATTGCCGCGCGCTTTTTCCCGACGCTGTGGCTGACACTCAGCAGCATGGTGTGGGCCGTGATTTTCGGTATGGCGATTGGCATCACCTCGGCGGTGTGGCGCAATCGCTGGCCGGATCGCATCGGCATGACGCTGGCGGTGTCGGGTATTTCGTTCCCGGCGTTTGCGCTCGGCATGCTGCTGATGCAGGTGTTTTCCGTCGAGCTCGGCTGGTTGCCGACCGTCGGCGCGGATAGCTGGAAACACTACATTTTGCCGTCGGTCACTTTGGGTGCAGCGGTGGCGGCGGTGATGGCGCGCTTCACCCGCGCCTCGTTCGTGGAGGTGATGCAGGAAGATTACATGCGCACCGCACGCGCCAAAGGGGTACGCGAATCGCTGGTGGTGGTGAAACACGGCCTGCGTAACGCCATGATTCCAGTGGTTACCATGATGGGCCTGCAGTTTGGTTTCCTGCTCGGCGGCTCGATTGTGGTGGAAGTGGTGTTCAACTGGCCAGGCTTAGGCCGCTTGCTGGTGGATTCAGTCGAGATGCGCGATTACCCGGTGATTCAGGCCGAAGTGCTGCTGTTCTCGCTGGAATTCATTCTGATCAACCTGATTGTCGATGTGCTGTACGCGGCAATCAACCCGGCAATTCGCTACAAGTAAGGAGTCGCAATTGAAGAACTGGCGACGAGCCGCGGCATTGAAAACCATGCCGACTATCACGGAAAACCGGGTACGGACGCCGTGGCGCGAATTCTGGCGGCGCTTTCGCCGTCAGCATGTGGCGCTGCTGGCCGGATTGTTTGTGCTGCTGCTGATTGTGGTGGCGTTTATCGCGCCGCTGATTGCGCCATTTGATGCGGAAAACTATTTCGATTACGACCGGCTGAACGAAGGGCCATCGCTAATGCACTGGTTTGGCGTTGATTCGCTGGGTCGCGATATCTTCAGCCGGGTGCTGGTAGGCACGCGCATTTCGCTGATTGCCGGTTTCTTCTCGGTGGCGATTGGCGCGCTGATCGGCACCGTGTTAGGTCTGCTGGCAGGCTATTACGAAGGCTGGTGGGATCGCATCACCATGCGCATCTGCGATGTATTGTTCGCGTTCCCCGGCATTCTGCTGGCGATTGCGGTGGTAGCAATTATGGGCAGCGGCATGAGCAACGTGATTGTCGCGGTGGCGATCTTCAGCATTCCGGCGTTTGCCCGTTTGGTGCGTGGCAATACGCTGGTGCTGAAACATCAAACCTATATTGAGTCGGCACGCAGCATTGGTGCGTCGGACTGGACCATTATCATGCGTCACATCCTGCCCGGCACGGTGTCGTCGATTGTGGTCTATTTCACCATGCGCATTGGTACGTCGATTATTACGGCGGCGAGTTTGTCCTTTCTCGGCCTCGGCGCGCAGCCACCCACGCCGGAGTGGGGCGCAATGCTCAATGAAGCGCGCGCCGATATGGTGATTGCGCCGCATGTCGCCATCTTCCCAAGCCTGGCGATTTTCCTTGCCGTGCTGGCGTTTAACCTGCTAGGTGATGGTTTGCGTGATGCGCTGGATCCGAAATTGAAGACCTGATGCTGTTTCGGTCGCCATAAATGGCGACCCTACAAAAACGTGCTCGTTTCCGCCGTGCAAAACCTTCATCGATCATTCGTAGGGTCGCCATTCATGGCGACCTTTTCAATAACCGCACAATCCCGCCCTTAAAACGTTTCCCAATTGTCATTACTGTGCGCGGCGGCAGGTGCGGCGCGGGTTGGCGTCATCACCGGTTTCACCACTTTCGGCTGCGGCGCAGCGGCCTGGCGTGCGCCGGTTTTAAAGCGGGCCACCGCAGATGAGAGGCTGCTGGCCTGCTGTTCCAGCGATGCCGACGCATTAGCGGATTCCTGCACCAGCGTGGCGTTCTGCTGCGTGACGCGATCCATCTCGTTCACCGCCTGCCCAATCTGGTCGATGCCGCGACTCTGCTCATCGGATGCCGAAGCAATCTCGCCCATGATATCGGTGACGCGGGTGACGGCGCTGACGATCTCCTGCATGGTTTCACCGGCGCTGCTCACCTGTTGTGAACCGGTGTTGACGCGCTGCACGGAATTCTCAATCAGCAGTTTGATCTCTTTCGCCGCCTGGGCGCTGCGCTGTGCCAGATTGCGCACTTCGCCTGCCACCACGGCAAAACCGCGCCCTTGTTCACCGGCACGCGCCGCTTCTACCGCTGCGTTAAGCGCAAGGATGTTGGTCTGGAAAGCGATGCCATCAATCACGCTGGTGATATCGGCGATTTTCTTCGAACTGTCGGCGATATCGCGCATGGTTTTCACCACGCCATTCACCACGTTGCCGCCTTTGTCGGCGGTTTCCGAGGCGGTTTTCGCCAACTGCGTCGCCTGACGCGCGTTATCGGCGTTCTGTTTCACCGTGGCGGTCAGCTCTTCCATGCTCGCCGCAGTCTCTTCCAGTGACGCAGCCTGCTGTTCAGTACGTGAGGAGAGATCGTTATTGCCGGTGGCGATCTCGCTGGCGCTGCCAAAAATCGCATCCGCGCTATCACGCACATTGTTGATGGTGCTGAGCAGCGACTGCTGCATGTGGTTGAGGCTGGCGGCAATCGACGCCATTTCGCTGCGGCCTTCCACCTGCAAACTGGCGGAGAGATCTCCGTCTGCGAAGCGCTCCATCTGCTGCTGTACCTGCTTCATCGGTGCCAGCAGGATACGACGCACCAGAATCCACACGGCAACCAGTAACAGCACCACAACCACCGCCATTACGGCCATCATCACCAACATATGCTGGTAGGCGCTGTCGTAGTCTGCACTGCGCTCCGTTAACAATTGCACGTTATGTTCACGCCACTGTTTATAGGCCGCTTCCAGATCATCCTGCGCCTGCTGGGCATCAAGATTGCCATAGGCGGCGTAATCATTGGCTTTCAGGAACGTCGCCGACTGTTTCAACAAATCAGCGAAGGCAGCAAACTTAGTGTCAACTACACTGGCTGAGTCCGCGCTTTGTCCGGCAATGTGCGGCATGCTCTTGTAGAGATCGTAATGTTGCTTTGCCTCATCCAGTGACGCACCAGCGCTGATCAGCAGTTTGTTGATGGCGGCGACTGACGCTTCATCCGTCTGTTTTTTCAGGATACGAATGGCGACGCGGTTGATAATCACGCGGGTTTTCACCAGCGTTTGCCAGCCATCGGCCAGCTCACGCTGCTGGTGCGACAGCTGATTGCTGGTGGTGAAATTATGCTGTCCGGTAATCAGTGATGATAAAAACAGCGAGCCGGAAATCGCCTGCATCGCGGTGAAAACCACCAATATCATCATGATGGCCGTCACAATTTTCATTCGTTTAAACATAGGTGCGTCTCTGAGGAAGTAGGCTGATATTGAAGTTATCGGTATAAAAGCAAATCGCTTAAGTGCCAGCGGGAAATAATTACGTCACGGGATGATGAGAGGCGGGAAAAAACAGATGAAAGCGTTTAATTACGAGCAGGATTTCAAGCACATCGACTTTCGCCAGCAGCCAGAGCTGTATCAGGTGGGGCGCGGCGAGCAGGGCGTGTTGATGGTCGAACCTTACAAAAGTGAGATTCTGCCGCACTGGCGTTTTCGCACCGTCGAGCTGGCAAAACAATCTTCACAGCAGATTATGCAGTTATTTGAAGCGTATCGCGCGCAGGACGATTTTGTCGGCATGGACATGGCGCGCAAATATATTCAGATGGGGTACACGCGTGCGCGTCGCTACAGCAATCATCAGGGCGGACGAAAATATGACGAGGCCGGCAACGAATTGCCGCGAACTACAGAAAAAGAAAAGGCCGCTGCGGCGGCCGTTTTCAAAGCGTGCTGGGATAAACTGCGCGCGGATACTGACTATCTGGCGCGCAAACGTGCGCACCAGCAAAAGTATGGTTAAACGCGCGTGCCCCACAGATCGTATTCGTCGGCGTGTTCGACTTTAACGCGCACCACGTCGCCGACTTTCACCTGACGATCGCCGTTCAGATAGACCGCGCCATCGATTTCCGGGGCGTCAGCCATGCTGCGGCCGACCGCACCTTCTTCGTCTACTTCATCAATCAGCACCAGCACTTCACGGCCGATTTTCTCCTGCAGACGTTCGCTGGAGATCTTCTGCTGCAGCTGCATGAAGCGATCAAAACGATCCTGCTTCACGTCATCCGGTACCTGATCCGGCAACTGGTTGGCGGTTGCGCCATCTACCGGGCTGTACTGGAAGCAGCCAACGCGATCGAGGCGCGCTTCCTGCAGGAAGTCGAGCAGCATCTGGAAATCTTCTTCGGTTTCACCGGGGAAGCCGACGATAAAGGTTGAACGCAGCGTCAGCTCTGGGCAGATTTCACGCCAGCGCTTAATGCGCTCCAGCGTACGCTCTACCGCGCCTGGACGCTTCATCAGCTTGAGGATGCGCGGGCTGGCGTGCTGCAGCGGAATATCGAGGTACGGCAGAATCTTGCCTTCAGCCATCAGCGGAATGACGTCATCCACATGCGGATACGGATAAACGTAGTGCAGACGCACCCACACGCCGAGTTTGGCTAACTGCTCGCACAGGCTCACCATGCTGGTTTTCACTGGCGATCCGTTCCAGAAACCGGTGCGATGTTTGACATCCACGCCGTAAGCGGAGGTGTCTTGTGAGATCACCAGCAGCTCTTTCACGCCGGCTTCGACCAGACGTTTGGCTTCGTCGAGTACCGAACCGATTGGACGGCTATCCAGATCGCCACGCATCGATGGAATGATGCAGAAGGTGCAGCGATGGTTGCAGCCTTCGGAAATTTTCAGGTAGGCGTAATGGCGCGGCGTCAGTTTGACGCCTTGCTCTGGCACCAGGCTGAGGAACGGGTTGTGCTCCGGCTTAGGCACATAAGTGTGCACGTGCGACAGAACCTGCTCGTAGCTGTGCGGGCCGGTGATCTCCAGCACCTTTGGATGCACTTCGCGGATCTGATCCACTTTGGCACCGAGGCAGCCGGTGACGATCACTTTGCCGTTCTCGTTCAGCGCTTCACCAATCGCTTCCAGTGATTCCTGTACGGCGCTATCAATAAATCCACAGGTGTTAACGATGACGATCTCTGCATCATCGTAGCGTGGCACCACGTCATAGCCTTCAGTACGCAGCTCCGTCAGGATGCGTTCAGAGTCGACGAGGTTTTTCGGACAGCCGAGGGAGACGAACCCCACGCGCGGTGGATTTTTGACTTGGCTCATAAGGTTAAAAATTCATCATAATTAGTGTGGATAGGGGGGCGATTGTACAGAGGTTGCAGAGGAAAATGTATAGGCTGTGTAAGAATCTCCTTATCGACAACCAATGTGCTGTAGATATGCTTAACTCAGTGAGCGACGCGCGCTCTGGTTAAGCGCCGCGCCTGAGTTGCTCGTCTGCGAACGTGATCCGAGTTGTGTAAGCTGACGTGTTTTGCTTAAATGTTGGGTCGGTAAAGGTAAGTACTTATCTTCACTGAAAATTTCAAATCGCACTGATAGTGAATCCTCACTGCCAGGGCAGAAGTGGATAATGTGAGAGCAGACATATGCAAGAGATCGTCAAAGGTTTTCTGAATTTTCAACAGAATGTGTTCCCTGAAAGGAAGGATCTTTTCAAAAGTTTGGCATCCAACCAAAATCCCAAAGCCCTGTTTATCTCCTGCTCAGACAGCCGTCTGGTGCCAGAGCTGGTGACGCAGTCCGAGCCGGGTCAGCTGTTCGTGATCCGTAACGCTGGTAATATCGTGCCACCGTTTGGTCCAGAGCCGGGCGGCGTGTCCGCCACCATTGAGTACGCAGTAGTGGCGCTGGGCGTGACCGAAATTATTATTTGTGGTCACTCCAACTGCGGTGCCATGAACGCGATTGCTTCCAATGCCGATCTGGAAACCATGCCAGCGGTTGATCACTGGTTGCACTACGCCAACGCGGCCAAAGCGGTGGTGGAAGAGCGCAACTACGATTCGGTTGAGAAACGTCTCAACGAAATGGTGAAAGAGAACGTGATCGCGCAGCTGCACAATATCAAAACACACCCTTCTGTGGCGGTCGCGCTGCGTAAAGGCAAAGTGCGCCTGCACGGGTGGGTTTATGATATTGAGAGCGGTGGCATCATTGCGCTGACCAAAGGCGGTGAATCCTTTATTTCACTGTCGGAAAACCCGGAAACCTGCTTCGAGTAATTCCGCCTAACCACCTGCAATGCAGGTGGTTTTTCCTCGCATTTCGCTAATATTTCCTCCCGCGCTGAAAACCAACTTCTACACTTGAGAAGCAATTACCTCTGATAAGGGCTCTCTCATGCGATTTCCCCTTTGTGTTCCCGTGTTAACGCTGGCGCTGCTGGCTGCGGGCTGTACCTCTCATGTGGCCGACAAAAAACAATATTCCGGCTTCCTCGGCGATTATAGTCAGCTGCAATCGACCCAATCGCCAAGCGGTAAACCGACGCTGCGCTGGATCTCTCCCGATTATCACGATGCTGATTATCGTGGCGTGGTTTACACGCCGGTGGTCTATTATCCGGCGGCGCACCCGACCGCGCGTATCAGCCAGCAAACGCTGGATGAGGTGCGCAGTTACACCGATAGCCAGCTGAAGCGGGCGATTTCTGAACGCAAACCGCTGGTGACCACCAAAGGCCCGCGTACGTTGCTGGTGAAAGCGGCGATTACTGCGGTATCTGCAGAGAATGAAGGCGTGCAGTTCTACGAAGTGGTGCCGATTGCTGCCGTTGTTGCCAGCACCATGGCGGCCACCGGGCACCGCACGCAAGAGAGCTCGCTGTTCCTCGAAATCGAAGCGGTGGATGCTCAAACCGGCAAGCCGATGATTAAAGTAGTGCGCAAAGCCTTTGGCAAAACCTTGCCGAACAACAACACGCCAATTACCCTAACCGATCTTCGTCCAGGCATTGATGAGATGGTGCGTGACACGTTGGCGTTCTCCGTGCCGTGAACCTGTGCCCGGCCGTGTGCCGGGCTTAATGTTTTGTAAATCCTGCACATCCTTTGTCACGCGCTGACTACCCTTAACGGCAGACCGTGATAAAGGAGAATGCCATGCGTTTACTGCCCGCCGCGCTGCTGTTTGGCGCTTTAAGCACGTCCTTACCGTTATTCGCTGCCGATGTGCAGGTTCAGGTGCTGCAGGACAAGCTCGATCATCCGTGGTCCGTAGCTTTTCTGCCCGACAATCAAACGCTGTTAATCACTGAACGATCCGGCCAACTGCGCAGCTGGCAGCCGGGCAAAGGCCTGTCGCAACCGATCGGCGGCGTGCCGAAGGTGTGGGCGAATCGTCAGGGCGGTCTGCTGGATGTGGTGCTGGCGCCGGACTTTGCCCAAAGCCGCCGCGTGTGGCTCAGCTACACCACCGCCGATGCCAGCGGCCGCGCCGGCGGCGTGGTGGGTTATGGCCGATTAGGCGATGACAATCGCCAACTGAGCGACTTTAAAGTGGTGCTGGAGCAAACGCCGAAGCTGTCGAGTGGCGCCAATATCGGCACGCGACTGGCGTTTGATCGTCAGGGCTTTCTCTATATCGCCTTCGGTGACAACTTCGCCAGCAGCAGCGCGCAGCAGCTGGATAAGCTCTCCGGCAAAATCGTGCGTCTGACCAAAGACGGTGAAATCCCGCCGGACAACCCGTTTGTTAATCGCCAGGGCGCGCGCGCCGAGATCTGGTCCTACGGCATGCGCAATCCGCAAGGGCTAGCGCTCAATCCGTGGACGCAGCAAATGTGGGAAAGCGAACACGGCCCGCGCGGTGGCGATGAGGTAAACATCCCGGAGAAGGGTAAAAATTACGGCTGGCCGCTGGCAACGTACGGCATTGATTACAGCGGAAAGAAAGTGCCGGAAGCGAAAGGCAGTGAAGTCGAAGGTACCGAGCAACCGCTGCACTACTGGAAAGTCTCACCGGCCATCAGCGGCATGGCTTTCTATAACAGCGCGCGCTTCCCGCAGTGGAAAAACTCACTGTTTATCGGCGCGCTGAAGGAGAAGAGTTTGATTCGCTTGCAGGTGAATGGCGAGAAAGTGGTGGAGGAGCAGCGCTTACTGGAAGATCGTGGCGAGCGTATTCGTGATGTACGACAAGGCCCGGATGGTTATCTCTATGTGCTAACCGATGAGTCCAACGGCAAGCTGCTGAAAGTGGGGCTGCCAGACGCCGCTAGCGCCCCACGCGGTTAACTTAGCGTGCCCAGTTACACACTTCCCATCCGCGCTGCTGTGCTTCCTGCAGCAGCAGCGGATTGGGATTCACCACCCATGCATGGTCGGCATGCGCCAGTAGCGGTAAATCATTCATTGAATCGCTGTAAGCCCAGGTGCGTTCAAAGCGTTGGTCCTGCTGTAACGCTTTCCAGTCGCTGAGGCGCGTCACTTTGCCTTCACGATAGGTCATGGTGCCGTAAGTTTGTCCGCTGTAGCGTTCATCCACCACTTCAACGCCAATTGCCAGTGCGCCGTGAACACCAAGGCGCTCGGCGATGGGAACAGCAAGATGATCGCCGCTGGCGGTGATGATCATTACCGTGTCGCCGCGCTGCTGATGCCACTCAATGCGCTCACGGGCGGCGGGGAACACGCGCGGCATGATGTCGCGATGGATAAAGCGGCGTACCCAGCCTTCCACGGTCATGGTGGCCATACCGGCGAGTGGCGCCAACGTGGTGTTCATATACTCTTCAATCGATAACGTACCGGTGTGATATTTTTCCATCAGGATTTTCTCCTGCTGGATGATCTCTTCGGGGGCAAATCCCTGTGAAACCAACCAGCGCAGCCACAGGCTGGTGCTGTCTTCACAAATCAGGGTTTCGTCCAAATCGAAAATGGCTAAGTCCATCGCGGCTCTCCTCAGGCTGACTGAATTCAGGTTAGCGGAAATTTGTGACTGGCTTAACCGTTCTGCGAAAAATCGGAATTACACGCAAAATTTTTCAATAGTCAGATGGGCAAAAGTGGCGGCGCTGCACGGTTGGTGCCAGGGTTACTCTAATAAACTCTATAAAACTTTACGATTGGACGGTTTTTTTCGCTGGCCTGAACCGTTAGCGTGGGATGAGACACGTCTTATCTGCAAAAAACCAAGATTTAACAAGGACAATCTGGTCATCCTCATGAGAAAAAACACCTTCGCTACTGCATGGCGGCCGCTGGCTGCATCGTCACTATTATTACTTTTCATTCCTATTTCAACGCTGGCAGAACAAGCTCCAGCCGCTCCGCAGATAGACGCCAAAGCCTGGATCTTAATGGATTACAACAGCGGCAAAGTGCTGGCGGAATCCAATGCCGATCAGCGCCTCGATCCCGCCAGTTTGACCAAAATGATGACCAGCTATGTGGTCGGCCAGGCGCTGAAATCGGGCAAGATAACCAACGATGACATGGTCACCATTGGTCAGGATGCGTGGGCCACCGGCAATCCCAAACTGCGCGGTTCATCGCTGATGTTCCTCAAGCCTGGCGATCGCATTCCGGTCTCTGAACTGAATAAAGGCGTGGTGATTCAATCTGGCAACGACGCTTGTATCGCATTGGCTGATTATGTCGCGGGCAGCCAGGATTCGTTTATCGGGTTGATGAACAACTACGTCAAAGCCTTTGGCCTGCAAAACACCCACTTTATGACGGTGCACGGCCTGGACGCCGAAGGGCAATACAGCACCGCGCGTGATATGGCGATTATCGGCCAGCGCCTGATCAGCGATGTGCCGGAAGAGTATGCGATCAACAGCGAAAAAGAGTTCACCTTTAATAAGATCAAGCAGATGAACCGTAACCGTCTGCTGTGGAGCACTAATCTGAAGGTGGATGGTATTAAAACCGGTCACACCTCCGGCGCGGGCAACAATCTGGTGGCCTCGGCAACCGAAGGTGATATGCGCCTGATTTCCGTGGTGCTCGGCGCGGCAACCGATGCTACGCGTTTCCGTGAAAGTGAGAAGCTGCTGACGTGGGGCTTCCGCTTCTATGAAACCGTGACGCCGATTAAGGCCGACAAGCCATTTGCGCAGCAGCGCGTATGGTTTGGCGATCATAGCCAGGTCAATCTCGGTGTAGCAAAAGACGCAGCCATCACCGTGCCGAAAGGGCAGATGAAAAACCTCAAGGCCAGCTTTACCCTGAACTCACCGCAGCTGGAAGCGCCGCTGGAGAAGAATCAGGTGGTGGGCACTATCGATTTCCAGCTGGATGGCAAAACCATTGAACAACGTCCACTGGTGGCGATGGAAGCGGTGCCGGAAGGCGGCTTTATTGGCCGGATTTGGGACTTCATTATGATGAAATTCCACGGCTGGTTCGGGAAGTGGTTTAGTTAATAAAAAACGGTGCGCATCAAGCGCACCGTGTTGTAGGGTCGCCATTCATGGCGACTAAAACAATTATTCGCGAATCCACCCTTTCTTAATCGGCATAGCAAACAGTGCGCGATACACCTGATGCGTAAACGCCAGCATGCGCTCGCCATACAGTTGCCACGCCATGTGCGACGCCAGACACGCCAGCAAACCAACCAAAAAGCCGCCCAGCATATCCATTGGCCAGTGCACGCCAAGGTAGACGCGTGACCACGCAATGGCGCTGCCGATCACCAGCAACAGCACGCCCGACCACAAGCGATGCCAGAAGATAAATGCCAGCGCAAAGGTAAAAATGGTGGTGCCGTGATCGCTCGGATAAGAGTCATCTGCGGCGTGAGATAAGAACTGATGCCCGAATCCTATGGCAAATGGGCGTGGATGCGGCAACAGTTGGCCGACGCACCATGAGATGCTCAGCGCGTACAGTAGCGCCATGCCGGTTTTCAACACCAGCGCACGTTGCGATTGCACATGTTCGCGCGGTCCCCATAGCCACAGCGCCACAATCAGCAGCGGCACGATGGCAATCACATCTTTGGCGATAAAGGTCGCCAGACTAATCAGCCACGGCGGTGAATCCTGCGTGGCGTTGATCCATAAAAAAAGCGTGTGGTTCAGTGCTTCCATCACGATGCCTTGTCCTCGTCTTGTTTACCCAAAAACAGCAGCGCAAATATGGCTGCAAAATAAGTTTGATAGCCTAAAAGCGGACCAGCTATGAGTACATAGTCGCGCTCTTAAACTTATTGCGGGTTGTTGGAGTGTTTAACTTTGATGAAAGTTGCAAGAAGGTTTAATTAAAACAGGGCGAAGCAAGAGGATGACGAAGGGGATTTTGGCAAGCTGGCGAAAAAGCCATAAAAAAACCCGCAAGTCAGTGACCGGCGGGCTCCACAATTTGGGGATTTCAAAGAAAAGCAGTGGCACTTATTCAGACTGCGCCCCCCAAAGAAAGTTCTGGACAGCGCGAAAATATTTTTATAAAGGCAAAAGCGGCCAGATTATCACGATCAAGGTGCCGGCCAGCGTCAGCAAAACGTTAGCAATCGCATAAGTTCCTGCATAGCCCAAGGCTGGAATGCTGCTGCGCGCGGTATCGCTGATGATCTCCATTGCCGGTGCACAGGTACGCGCGCCCATGATGGCACCAAACAGTAGCGCGCAGTTCATGCGCAGCACATAAGCGCCGAACAGATAGCAAATCACCACCGGCAGCAAACTCACCAGTAAGCCACTCACCAGCATCAACGCACCGGCGCTGCCAAAACCGTGCTGCAAACCGCTGCCCGCGCTCAGGCCAACGCCCGCCATAAACACCATCAAACCAAACTCTTTCACCATCGTCAGCGCACCTTGCGGGATGTAGCCAAAGGTCGGATGGTTGGCGCGCATAAAGCCGAGCATGATGCCCGCGAACAACAATCCGGCGGCGTTACCGATGCCAAAGCTGAAATTGCTGAACTGGAAAGTGATCATGCCGATCATTAAGCCGACGATAAAGAAGGCGCAGAAGGCGAGCAGATCGGTGATTTGGCTGTGAATGGCGATAAAACCAATGCGATCGGCGAGGCTCTTGACGCGACGTGCTTCGCCGCTTACCTGCAGCACATCACCTTTGTTGAGCATAATGCTGTCATCGATCGGCATCTCAATCTGGCTGCGAATCACGCGGTTGAGGAAGCAGCCGTGATCGGTCAGTTTGAGGTGGCTCAGGCGCTTGTTCACCGCGTTGTGGTTTTTCACCACGATCTCTTCGGTGACGATGCGCATATCCAGCAGGTCGCGATCGAACACCTCTTTACCGTTACGGAAGCTGGGATCAAGGCGCGCGTGTGCATCGGGATAGCCCACCAGCGAGATATCGTCGCCCAACTGCAGCATCGCGTCGCCGTCCGGGCTGGCGAGAATGCCGTTGCGGCGCAGACGTTCAATGTAGCAGCCGGTCTGGCGATGAATGCCCAGCTCGCGCAGGTTTTTGCCGCCGCTCCACTCCACCAGTTCCTGACCGACGCGATAGGCGCGAATCACCGGCAGAAACACTTTGCGCTGACTGTCGGCGTCGAGGCCGCGCTCGCGTGCGATTTGCTGCGCACAGGTCGGTAGATCCTGATGTTGCAGGCGCGGCAGATAGCGTGCGCCAAAAATCAGGCTGACTAAACCTACCAGATAGGTGAGGGCATAACCGAGGCTGAGATTATCCTGCATCAACGTGAGCTGATGGCTGTCGCTGATGCTTTGCCGCAGCGTATCGCCAGCGCCCACCAGCACCGGCGTCGAGGTTATCGAACCGGCTAACATGCCTGCGGTTAAACCAATATCCCAGCCGAATACTTTGCCAAGCGTCAGCGCGATTAACAGCGCGCTGACCACCATAACAATCGCCAGGAAGAAGTAATTTTTACCGTCGCGAAAAAATATCGAGAAAAAGTTAGGTCCGGCTTCCACGCCGACACAAAAAATAAACAACATAAAGCCAAGACTTAATGCGTCAGTATTAATGGCGAAGTGCTGTTGACCTAAAATCAACGAAACAACCAGCACGCCAATGGAATTACCGAGTTGGACCGAGCCGAGGCGTAATTTACCTAAGCAGAGTCCGAGTGCTAAAACGACAAATAATAACAGAACGTCATTTCCGCTTAACAATTCTGCGACGTTAATGTTCACGGTTTAACTTCTTCTTAACCTGTAACCAGTTGATGAGATGACCTTTTTTCGCTATCTTGTGCCGAACGTTAAGGTTCCTGCAACAAAAGCGTTCAAGCCGAAATCTAAAGCGGCGTCATTCTAATCATAATTAACACCCTCAGCTATCGGCAGTTTTCATTCCTTTCGCCTCCAGCTGTTTCTTTTTATTTCCAGTCGTGCGCATCAGGGCAGAAAAAGTTTCATAATTGTTAACGTCAAAGTTGAGGATAATTATGTTGCAGCGCAATAATCGCTGGCCAGCATCCATTCTGGGCGTGATGCTTTATACGCTGGTGTTTATTTATGCACATCATTTCTGGGCCGCCGCCAGTGAACAAGCCGTGCGCGGACAACCAGAATTACTGCTGTTTTTACTGCCGGGATGTTTGATGGCGCTACTGCAGCCGGAAAGTCCGCTGATCAGCACCTTGTGGGTGGCGCTGGGCGGTACGCTGCTGGGCATGATGTGGTTGATGCTGGCGGTGCCAATGACGCATAGCGGCTTGTTGATTGTGGCCTGGAGTTTGAGTGCGCTGTTTTGGGCGGGATGTGGTGCGTTGCTGGTGCGCTTGCTGCGGATTATGCTGGCGATGCGTGCCGAATAGCACCAATAAAAACGGGCCCGCAGGCCCGTTCTCTTACGCTTCGATACCCAGGTTTTCTTTGGTCCAGGCAGCGAATTCGGTGTAACCACCAATGTGCTGATCGTCGAGGAAAATCTGTGGCACGGTTGTTACCGGCTTGCCGGCACGGGCTTCCAGATCGGCTTTAGTAATGCCGGTGGCCTGAATATCAACGTACTGATAGTTAAAATCGTCGCGCTCGCTGGTCAACTTGGCGGCCAACTCTTTCGCACGTACGCAGTAAGGGCAGCTAGAACGGCCAAAAATCACTGCAATCATTGCTTCTCTCCTTCCGCTGCTGTTTTGTGACTAGAATCACATCACAGCGTGAATAATGCGTCACATCATGCCCGCCCATCCTGCTTAATGAAAGAAGAAGTTACCTGTTATTCTGATACCTGCTGCCTATGCAGACGCTAAAACTGATTGAACGCCAAGGAACCCTCGCATGCGTGATCTCGCCACATTACCGAAACCCGTGTTACTGCTCGAAGTGCTCGGCGTGCTTGCCGTGATTGGCGCATTGTTGCTCACCAACGATTGGGTGAGTGCGCCTGACTTCATCGCGAAAAAGCCGCTGGCGACGCTGCTGTTTTTTCTCGGCATCGCGTTGATGCTGCCTGCCGCGTGGATGATGATGTGGCGCACGGCGAAGGCGATGGCTCCACAATTGTTCAATCATTCCAATAAAAAGAAGTAACCACCGGAGAGGATTTATGACGCCGACTATCGATTTACTGTGCAGCCACCGTTCCATTCGCGCTTTTACCGAACAGGGCATTGATGAGGCGCAACGCAGCGCCATTATTGCAGCGGCACAAGCGGCTTCAACCTCCAGCTTTTTGCAGTGCTCCTCGATTATTCGTATCACCGATTCCGCAAAGCGCGAGCAGTTGGTACAACTCACCGGCGGCCAGCCTTGGGTTAGCGCGGCAGCGGAGTTTTGGGTGTTCTGCGCGGATTTCAATCGTCACCAGCAGATCTGCCCGGATGCGCAATTAGGACGTGCTGAACAGCTGCTGCTCGGCTGCGTTGATACCGCGCTGATGGCGCAAAATGCCATGGTGGCGGCGGAATCGCTGGGCCTTGGCGGCGTATTCATTGGCGGGATTCGTAATAGCATTGCTCAAGTAACCGAACTGCTGGAACTGCCGAAGTTTGTGCTGCCGCTGTTCGGCTTCTGCGTCGGTCATCCAGCTGATGCGCCAGACGTCAAGCCACGCATGCCGCAAGCGATGCTGGTGCATGAAAATCGTTATCAGCCCGTCGATAAAAAGCTGCTGGCACAGTACGATGAGCAAATTACTGCTTATTATCAGCAACGTGATAGCAACCAGCGTTCCGAAACCTGGAGCCAGCTGATTCAACGCCTGATTATTAAAGAAACGCGTCCCTTCATTCTGGATTACCTGCATCAGCAGGGCTGGGCGACGCGCTAAGCACAAGGAACTCTGCAATGAAAATGGCCATTCTCACCCGCGATGGATCGATCTATTCGTGTAAGCGTCTGCGCGACGCTGCGGAGGAGCGTGGTCATCAGGTGCAGATCATCGATCCGCTCTCCTGCTACATGAACATCAACTCCGATTCACCGGCGGTGCATTATCGCGGCGAGACGCTGGGGCATTTTGATGCAGTGATCCCGCGCATTGGCACCGCCACCACCTTTTACGGCACCGCCGTGCTGCGCCAGTTTGAGGTGCGAGGTAGCTATCCGCTCAATGAATCAGTCGCTATTACCCGCGCGCGTGACAAGCTGCGTTCGCTGCAGCTGCTGGCGCGTGAAGGCATTGATATGCCGATCACCGGTTTTGCCTCCTCGCCGGATGATACCGATGATTTGATTGCGATGGTCGGCGGTGCGCCGCTGGTGGTGAAGCTGGTGGAAGGGACGCAGGGCATCGGCGTGGTGCTGGCGGAAACGCGCCAGGCGGCGGAGAGCGTCATTGACGCTTTTCGTGGCCTCAATGCGCATATTCTGGTGCAGGAGTTCATTAAGGAAGCGCAAGGACGTGATATTCGCTGCCTGGTGATTGGCAATGAAGTGGTGGCGGCGATTGAGCGTGAGGCGAAAGAGGGCGATTTTCGCTCTAATCTGCATCGCGGCGGCAAAGCACGAGCCGTGCAGATCACCGATCAGGAGCGGGATATCGCGGTAAAAGCCGCCAGCACGCTGGGGCTCGAGGTAGCGGGCGTGGATATCCTGCGCGCAAATCGTGGACCGCTGGTTATGGAGGTGAACGCCTCGCCCGGACTGGAAGGAATTGAGGGCATTACCGGATTAGATATCGCCACCATGATGATCAAGTGGATTGAGCAGCACGCTTGCCCCGGCTATCGTCCTAAAACCGGCGGCTAACCCGCGCTTTTCAGCGGTTTTCGTGGCATCCAGATCGGTTTTTCCGTAAGCTAAGGCGCTCATTTCTTCACCCCACAGGATATTACGATGGATTCACTGGTCGTTCCGGACATTGACGTGCTGCGTCGCTGGCTGGATCAACAAAATATCACCTGGTTCGAATGCGATGCCTGTCAGGCACTGCATCTGCCGCATATGCAGAATTTTGACGGGGTGTTTGATGCAAAAATTGACCTGGTGGATAACGTTATCCTCTTCTCCGCGCTGGCAGAAGTAAAACCGACGGCGCTGATTCCGCTGGTGGGCGATTTATCGCAGATCAACGCCAGCTCGCTGACCATTAAAGCCTTTGTTGATATTCAGGACGACAATCTGCCGAAGCTGATTGTCTGCCAGTCGATCAGTACCAGTGCCGGATTAACCTTCGGTCAGTTCTCCCACTTTATGAAGCAAAGTGAAGAGGGCGTTTCTATGGTGATCATGGAAGCCTTTGCTAACCACTTGCTGGTGGTAGAAGAAGAAGAGGAGCGACAACCCAGCTCCAGCAGCCACGCGATGCTGCACTGAGTTCCCCGCCTCGCTAACTGCCGCTTTTTGCGGCAGTTTTCATTTTTGTCCCACCACTTTTTATTCTGCACTTTGCCCTTTATTGCCAGATATTAGTCGTGCTTTATGCCACTAACGCCAAACCCCATAGCAGAAACATGCATAACTTATCGCGAAAAGGCGTTTTTTAAGCTGGGATCTGGTGCAGGTGGTGCGGGGGGGCTATTCTTGCGGGGCTGCTTGAGACGTGCAACCTCAGCGCAGGTATAGGTTTTTGCTATTAAACTCCCGCTGAATATTGATTCATTGTGTGCCTGTGATTTAACAGAAAACGCAACGTCCGGATCGCCGTGTATGCAGCGTTGTGATGACCCGCTCAGGAGGAAGTAAAACATGTTCAACCAACGTAAAAAATGGTTGTCAGGTGTGGTTGCTGGTGCATTGATGGCTGCGGCCGGCGGTGCGCAGGCCGAAGGTAGTACGGTTCATGTGTATAACTGGTCCGATTATATCGCGGCGGATACCGTGCCGAACTTCGAAAAGCAGACCGGCGATAAAGTGGTTTATGACGTCTTTGACTCCAACGAAGTGTTGGAAGGCAAACTGATGGCCGGTAGCACCGGTTATGACGTGGTGGTGCCGTCGTCGAGCTTCCTCGCGCGTCAGCTGCAATCGGGCGTGTTCCAGGAGCTGGATAAGAGCAAGCTGCCGAACTACAAAAATCTTGATCCCGATCTGATGGCGAAAGTGGCCCAGCACGATCCGGGTAACAAATACGCGATTCCTTATCTGTGGGGCACCACTGGCATCGGCTATAACGTCGATAAAGTGAAAGCCGCACTGGGCAAAGATGTACCGCTGGATAGCTGGGATCTGGTGCTGAAACCAGAAAACCTGGAAAAACTGAAAGGCTGTGGCGTCTCCTTCCTTGATGCACCGGAAGAGATCTTCGCCACCGTGCTGAACTACCTCGGCAAAGATCCAAACAGCTCTGACGCGAAAGATTACTCTGGCGCGGCGACTGATCTGCTGCTGAAACTGCGTCCAAACATCCGTTACTTCCACTCGTCGCAGTACATCAACGACCTGGCGAACGGCAACATCTGTGTCGCAATTGGCTGGTCGGGCGATATCCTGCAGGCGAAAGATCGTGCGGATAAAGCCAACAACGGCGTGCATCTCGGCTACATCGTGCCGAAGCAGGGCGCATTGGCGTTCTTCGACATGTTTGCGATTCCTAAAGACGCGAAAAATGTGGAAGGAGCCTACCAGTTCCTTAACTACATGATGGATCCAAAAGTCATCGCTGATGTTTCCAACAACATGAACTATGCCAACGGTAATAAAGCCTCGCTGCCGCTGATCAATGCGGACGTGCGTAACAATCCGGGCATCTTCCCAACGCCGGATGCCATGGCCAAACTGTTTGTGCTCAAGGTCCAGGATCCGAAACTGGATCGTGTGCGTACCCGTGCATGGACTAAAGTAAAAAGTGGTAAGTAATTCGTTCTGAACGATTATTGCCTGAAGACGACAGCAGAGGCGCAGTGATGGCCTCTGTTGTGCCATTTTTAGCGGCTGGCTGTGCCGCGCGATTTTAGCGCCGGAGAAATGTTAGTGAACGACGCGATTCCCCGCCCCCCAAATAAAACGGCTAAGGCGATGACGCCGCTGCTGGAAATTCGCAACCTGACCAAATCTTTTGACGGCCAGCACGCCGTGGATGATGTCAGTCTGACCATTTACAAAGGTGAGATTTTTGCGCTGCTGGGCGCATCCGGCTGTGGCAAATCGACCTTGCTGCGCATGCTGGCGGGATTCGAACCGCCAACCAGCGGCCAGATTGTGCTGGATGGCCAGGATCTCTCCCATGTTCCGCCGTATCAGCGCCCAATCAATATGATGTTTCAGTCCTACGCACTGTTCCCACACATGACGGTGGAGCAGAACATTGCCTTCGGCCTGAAGCAGGACAAACTGCCGAAAGGCGAAATCACTAGCCGCGTCGAAGAGATGCTGTCGCTGGTGCATATGCAGGAGTTCGCCAAGCGTAAGCCGCATCAGCTCTCTGGCGGTCAGCGTCAGCGTGTGGCGCTGGCGCGTAGTCTGGCGAAACGCCCTAAGCTGCTGCTGCTCGACGAACCGATGGGCGCGCTGGATAAAAAATTGCGTGATCGCATGCAGCATGAAGTGGTCGATATTCTCGAGCGTGTCGGCGCTACCTGCGTGATGGTAACGCACGATCAGGAAGAGGCAATGACCATGGCGGGCCGTATCGCCATAATGAACCGTGGCAAATTCGTGCAGATTGGTGAGCCGGAAGAGATCTACGAGCATCCAACCAGCCGCTACAGTGCGGAGTTCATCGGTTCGGTGAATGTGTTTGAAGGCTTGCTGCGCGAGCGCGGTGAAGACGCGCTGATCATTGACGCGCCTGGCTTAGTGCATCCGCTGAAAGTGCAGACCGATGTCTCCGTGGTGGATAACGTGCCGGTGCACGTGGCGCTGCGTCCGGAAAAAGTGATGCTGTGCGAAGAAGTCCCTGCCGATGGCTGTAACTTTGCCGTGGGTGAAGTGGTTCACATCGCCTATCTCGGCGACCTGTCGATTTATCACGTGCGTCTGCGCAGCGGTCAGATGATCAGCGCACAGTTGCAAAACGCCCATCGCTACCGCAAAGGCGCGCCAACGTGGGGCGATGAAGTGCGTCTCTGCTGGGACGCCGACAGCTGTGTGGTTCTGACGGTTTAAGGGGGCGATATGAGCCAGATTTCTCAACGCAGCGAGCCCGAAGTGGTGGGCACGCCGCTGCAGCGCTGGGCAACGCGCATCAAGATGCAGCATGGCCGCAAGCTGGTGATTGCCTTGCCGTATCTGTGGCTGATCCTGCTGTTCCTGCTGCCGTTCCTGATCGTGCTGAAGATCAGTTTCGCCGATATTGCGCGCGCCATTCCGCCGTACACCGATTTGGTCACCTGGGCCGATGGCGAGCTCAATCTGGTGCTTAACCTCGGTAACTACTTCACGCTGACCGACGATCCGCTGTATGCCGACGCATATCTGACGTCGCTGAAAGTGGCGGGCATCTCCACCATTATCTGCCTGATGATCGGATATCCGCTGGCGTGGGCGGTGGCGCACAGCAAGCCATCAATGCGTACGATTCTGCTGCTGCTGGTGATCCTGCCGTCGTGGACCTCGTTCCTGGTGCGCGTATACGCGTGGATGGGCCTGCTCAACAACAACGGCATTCTTAACCGCTTCCTGATGTGGCTCGGCGTGATCGATCATCCGCTGGTGATCCTCTACACCAACACGGCGGTGTATATCGGCATCGTTTACTGCTATCTGCCGTTTATGGTGCTGCCAATTTATACCGCGCTGACGCGTATTGATTATTCGCTGGTGGAAGCCTCGCTGGATCTCGGTGCACGTCCGTTGAAAACCTTCTTCAGCGTGATTGTGCCGCTGACCAAAGGCGGGATTATTGCTGGCTCGATGCTGGTGTTTATTCCGGCGGTCGGTGAGTACGTGATCCCGGAACTGCTCGGCGGCCCGGACAGCATCATGATTGGGCGTATTTTGTGGCAGGAGTTCTTTAACAACCGCGATTGGCCGGTAGCGTCCGCGCTGGCGGTGATCATCCTGTTGATTCTGATATTGCCGATTATCTGGTTCCACAAGCACCAGAACCGTGAAGTGGGAGAGAAAGAATGAGCCAGTTACCGACCATTCGCTCTCCGTGGCGCACCGTGATTCTGGTGCTGTGCTTTATGTTCCTGTATGCGCCGATGCTGCTGCTGGTGGTTTACTCCTTCAACAGTTCGCCGCTGGTTACGGTGTGGGAGAACTTCTCGTTCCACTGGTACAAGGTGCTGTTCCAGGATCAAGCGATGCTGGATGCGGTGGGTCTCAGCCTGACCATCGCCGCGCTCTCAGCCACCATGGCGGTGGTGCTCGGCACTATGGCGGCGGTGGTGATTGTGCGCTTTGGTCGCTTCCGTGGGCATAACGGTTTCGCCTTTATGTTGACGGCGCCGCTGGTAATGCCCGATGTGATCACCGGTTTATCCTTGCTGCTGCTGTTCGTGGCGATGGGCAACACCTTTGGCTGGCCGAGCGATCGCGGCATGCTGACTATCTGGCTGGCGCACGTGACCTTCTGTACCGCTTACGTGGCGGTGGTGATCAACTCGCGTCTGCGCGAGCTGGATCGCTCGATTGAAGAGGCGGCGATGGATCTCGGCGCAACGCCGGTGAAAGTGTTCTTCGTCATCACCGTGCCGATGATCGCGCCCGCTATCGTTACCGGCTGGCTGCTGGCGTTTACTCTATCGCTGGATGATTTGGTGATTGCCAGCTTCGTGACCGGCCCAGGCGCGACCACCTTGCCGATGGCGATTTTCGCTACCGTGCGTCGTGGCGTGAATCCGGAGATCAACGCTTTAGCTTCGCTGATTCTGTTTGTCGTCGGTTTAGTCGGTTTTATCGCCTGGCGCTTTATGGCGCACGAAGAAAAGCAGCGTTTACGCGATATTCAGAAAGCAAAACGTGGCTGAACGCCGTAACATTAAGGTCGCCATTAATGGCGACCCTACGTCGTAGGGTGCGCATTTATGCGCACCTCAGTTACGGAGCAATACCATGTCGGAAACCCTGAAACACGGTTCAATGATTAACGCTACGCCGGTGCCGGTAATGGTGGCGGGCTGTGCCATCATCATTACGCGCTGCCTCAGCGTGTTGATGCTGGCCAACGAACTGGGTTACGACGAACTTGCCAATTTCGTGCATCGCAGCGCGCAAGCCTGGGATTCCACGCTGATCTTTATCGCCAGCCAGCTGATTTTCCTGTTTGAACTGCGCTGCGCCTTTACCCTGATGCGCGGCAATAATCGTGGGCGCTGGGGCTATGTCGCGACGCAAATCATTGTGCTGATCTACATGTTGATGGCATCGGTGGGCTGGATCTACCCGGAAATTTTCAGCATCCCTGGCGAAAGTAATGCGCAAATTATTCATCACACGCTGCTGCAAAAGCTGCCGGATGTGCTGGTGTTAGCGCTGCTGTTTGTGCCCGCCAGCAGCCGCGCTTTTTTCCGGCACCGGTGATACAATCGCCCCCCATTTTTTCTCCCGATTCTGAATACAGGCATTTGCATGCATTGCGCGCTTTATGATGCCGGTCGCTGTCGTTCATGCCAGTGGCTGGAAAAACCCTATCCGCAACAGCTCAACGACAAGCAGTCGTTGCTGGAACAACTGCTGGCTGAGAGGCCGATGGGCGAATGGTTGCCGCCGGTGCAATCCGCGCAGCAAGGGTTTCGTAATAAAGCCAAAATGGTGGTGAGCGGTAGCGTTGAGCGGCCGATTTTTGGCATGGTGGCGCGCGACGGTGAACCGGTCGATCTCTGCGCTTGTCCGCTCTATCCCGACAGCTTCAGCGCGGTGTTCACGCTGCTCAAACCCTTTATCGCCCGCGCCGGTTTAACGCCGTATAACGTGGCGCGCAAACGCGGTGAACTGAAATTCCTGTTGCTGACGGAGAGTACCCAGGGCGGCATGATGCTGCGTTTTGTGCTGCGATCCACCAATAAGCTGCAGCAGCTGCGCGATGCCTTGCCGTGGCTACAACAGCAGCTGCCGCAGCTGAAGGTGATCTCCGCTAATATTCAGCCGGTGCATATGGCGATTCTTGAAGGTGATGAAGAAATTGCGCTGACGCCGGATCAGGCGCTGGCGGAGCGCTTTAATCAGGTGCCGCTCTATATTCGTCCGCAAAGCTTCTTCCAGACCAATCCACAGGTTGCCGCCGATCTTTACGCCACCGCGCGTGATTGGGTTGCGCAGTTGCCGGTTAATAGCATGTGGGATTTGTTTTGTGGCGTCGGGGGATTTGGTTTGCACTGCGCAACGCCGGAGATGCAGCTGACCGGTATCGAAATCAATGCTGAAGCCATTGCCTGTGCGCAGCAGTCGGCACAGCAGCTTGGATTAGAAAAAGTGAGTTTTGCCGCGCTGGATTCCACTCAGTTCGCCACTTCGCGTGAAGCGGTGCCGCAGCTGGTGCTGGTGAATCCGCCGCGTCGTGGTATCGGCGCAGAGTTGTGTGCTTATCTCAGTGAGATGGCGCCGGATTACATTCTCTATTCCAGCTGCAATCCCACCAGCATGGCGCAGGATATTGCGCGTCTGGCGGAGTATGACGTGATCCGCGTGCAGCTGTTCGACATGTTCCCGCATACTGTGCATTTTGAAGTGCTGTGCTTGTTAAGCAAGAAGGGTGGAACAGCGTAACGTTCACCGGAACGGAGGACGTGCAGAACCTGTCTGGCGCCCGCCACGCTATCCCATAATGCTTATTCCGGGAACCACTTCTGATTGATTTGCTGCCAGGTGCCGTTGGCTTTCAACGCCACTAACGCGCTGTTCAGCTCATTCAGCAGCGGCTCATTGCCTTTGCGTACTGCAATGCCTAAACCGGTGCCGAAGAAGTCGGTATCGGTGATGTGCTCGCCGACCGCGCTAAGATCGTCATTGGCCTTCAGCCACTGATTCACCACCGCCGTATCACCAAACACGCCGTTCAGCCGACCGTTTTTCAGATCGAGAATCGCGTTCTGATAGCTGTCATACGCCACCGTAATCACCTCTGGATGTTTCTCCAGCAGGTATTTCTGATGCGTGGTGCCGTTCTCAACGCCAACACGTTTGCCTTTCAGCTGGCTGAAATCGGTGAACTGGCCTTTATGCGCAATCACAATCGCCGAATTAGCATAATAAGGCTGGGTGAAATCGACCTGCTTACTGCGATCGGCGGTGATGTCCATGCCGGAAATGACGGCGTCGTAGCGACGGAATTTCAGCGATGGAATCAGGCTATCGAAGGCGTTGTTGGTGAAGGTGCAATCCGCTTTCATCTGCTGGCACAGTGCTTTTGCCAGATCGATATCGAAACCAACGATTTGGTTGTCGTGATCAAGGGATTCGAACGGGGGATAAGTTGCGGAAGAGGCAAAGCGGATTTTTTCGGCCGCATAAGCATTCATTGCCAGAGTTGCCAGTGCAGCAGCAACGATCCATTTTTTCATTATGTAACTCCTGTAAACCATGCCAGAGACGGAACGGGTTACACGATGCCAGTTAATGAATTTATATGCAATATTTTTGCTTATTAATTTAAATGATAACAGGCGCCGTTTCAGGCGCCTGTTATGGTGACATCAGTTACGGCGCTCAAATGCCAGCGCACGCTTCTCAACCAAACGCATCATCAGCGTCAGCAAGCCGTTAACCACCAGATAGATCAAGCCAGCGGCAGCGTACACCGAGATATCGTAAGTGCGGCCATATAGCAGCTGCCCGTGGCCCATCACTTCCATCAGCGTAATGGTGTAAGCCAGCGAGGTACTTTTGAATACCAGCACCACTTCGTTGGAGTAGGACGACAGGGCGCGCTTGAAGGCGTAGGGCAGCAGAATGCGCAGCGTATCTTTGCGGTTCATGCCGAGCGCCGCGCAGGATTGCCATTGACCAGATGGAATCGCACGCACCGCACCGTAAAACAGCTGTGTGGTGTAAGCCGCACTGTTGAGCGACAGCGCCAGCAGCGCACACAGCCACGGTTGCGACAGCAGATGCCACAGCCACGGAATGTTCTGGATGCTGGGGAATTGGCCGGGACCGTAATAGATCAGGAAGATCTGCACCAGCAGCGGCGTGCCGGTAAACAGGGTGATATAGCCTTTCACCAGCCAATTCAGCACTGGCACTTTGAGCGCCAGCACGATGGTGCAGAGCACAGAGAGCACCAAAGCCGCAATCAGCGAAGCCACGGTCAGCGTCAGGCTGGTGTGTAACCCTTTCAGCAGCTCGGGTAAGTAATCCAGCATGCTTAAGCCCCCCGCTCAAAACGCGTGGTGCGCAATTCAATGCGGCGCAGCACGAACTGACTGAATAGCGTGATAATCAGATAGATCGCCGCCGCCACCAGATACCAGGTAAACGGCTCTTGGGTGCGCGTGGCAATGCTTTTGGTTTGCAGCATCAAATCGTTGACGCTGATCAGCGAGACCAGCGCAGTATCCTTCAGCAAAACCAGCCATTGGTTACCCAAACCGGGCAGAGCGTGACGCCACATCTGCGGCATGATCAGGCGCAGAAAAATCGCCGACTTCTTCATGCCCAGCGCCTGGCCCGATTCCCATTGGCCGACCGGCACCGCTTTCAGCGCGCCGCGCAGGGTTTGTGACGCATAGGCGGAATAGAGCATCGCCAGCGCAATCACACCACACAGGAAAGGACTGACGTCGAAGTTTTCAATCTGCACCTGCACAGGAATAGCAAACAGGCCGAGATTGATGTGGAAGCCATCGGAGAGCGTCAGCAGCAGCTGAGAAGCGCCGAAATAGATAAACAGCACCACCAGAATTTCCGGCAGGCCGCGAATCAGCGTGACCAGTGCGGTACCGAGCCACGCCAGCGGTTTCCAGCGTACCGATTCCCAGCCAGCAAAAATCATCGCCAGCACAAGGCCGGCGATCAGTGCACAAACGGCAAGGCCGACGGTCATACCGGCGGCGCTTGCGAGTGGAATCATTTCATTCATCAGAAATTACTGCTGGAACCATTTGCTGTAGATGGTTTTGTAGGTGCCGTCAGCTTTGATCTTCTCCAGCGCCGCATTGAACTTGCCCTGCAGCTCGCTATTGCCCTGACGCACGGCAATACCTAAACCGGTACCGAAGTAATCTTTATCCGTCACTTTCTCACCCAGCGGCGCGAGGTTGGCGTTCTGCTTCAGCCACTCGTTGACCACGGCGGTGTCACCGAATACAGCGTCGATGCGACCGTTTTTCAGATCCAGCACCGCGTTCTGGTAGCTGTCGTAAGGCACAACGGTGATGTCGCTGTGCTTGTCAGAGAGGTATTTTTGATGCGTGGTGCCGTTCTGCACGCCAACACGCTTGCCTTTCAGCGCGGCCACGTCAGCCATTTTGCCTTTCTGCGCGATGAAGATGGCAGAGTTGTCGTAGTACGGCTTGGAGAACAGCACTTGCTTCTCACGATCTGGCGTGATGTCCATGCCCGCCATCACCGCGTCAAAACGACGGAACTTCAGGCTGGGGATCAGGCTGTCGAATGCCTGATTAGTGAAGGTGCAGGTCGCATCCATCTCTTTACACAGCGCGTTAGCCAGATCGACATCAAAGCCCTGAATTTTGTTATCAGAGTCGACGAATTCAAACGGAGGATAAGAAGCCTCGGTAGCAAAACGCAGTGTCTGTGCCGCTGAAGCGCTGAGGCTCAGGCCAGCAAGGAGGGCAGCAATTACAACTTTTTTCATTAGAAGCTTCCTGACTTAATGCGAAAGATAATTAGCAAACGCGTCGGTTTGCGGCTGTGTAAAGTGGCTGGCATCGCCTTGCTCAACAATGTGACCGTTTTCCATATACACCACGCGGCTGGCGGTTTTACGCGCTACTTCCACTTCGTGCGTGACGATCACTTGTGTGATGTTGGTCTGTGCCAGCTCACGAATAATGCTGACGATCTGGGCGGTGATCTCGGGATCGAGCGCGGCGGTCGGTTCATCAAACAGCAGCACCTGCGGCTCCATCATCAGCGCACGGGCAATCGCGACGCGCTGCTGCTGGCCGCCGGAAAGATGCAGCGGGAAGCGATCGGCGTACGGCGTCAGGCGCAGACGATCCAGCAGCTTTTCCGCACGCGCACGCGCGGCATCTTTGCTGAGACCGAGCACGCGGCACGGTGCTTCAATCAGGTTTTGCACCACGCTCAGGTGCGGCCACAGATTGTATTGCTGGAATACCATGCCCACGTTCTGCCGCAGCTCGCGAATTGCGCTGTCGGAAGGGGCTTTGGTGAAATCAAACTGGTTGCCGGCAATCTGCAGGCTGCCGGAACGCGGTTGCTCCAGCAAGTTGAGAACGCGCAGGAGCGAACTTTTACCCGCGCCACTCGGGCCGAGCAACACCAGCGTTTCACCCTGCGGACAAGCCAGGTTGATATCGAACAGTGCCTGATGGGCACCGTAAAAACAGTTTATGGCGTTTAGTTGAATACTCATGCGCTAAAAATGAATAGTAATTAGTGTCGCGGATTTTAACGTCACCAGAATAGTTATGCAATTGTGGTGGGTTAATATTTATTAAAGAGCAGTGAAACCTCCAAAGCGTAGCACAATATCGCGCAACTCAAGGTGGATGAGGGCTGGCGAGCCCTATTTAGTTCACAAAATATCAACAAAAAGCGCCGCAAGGATGCGGCGCGCTAATCAATGGTGTTAACTGCGGGAAAAGTGAACGGTTACTTTTTCGCTTCCAGCAGCTGCGTCAGCGAACCGCCACCGACGTGCGGCACCTGGCCGACATAACGCACATCATCAACTACCCAGCAAGTGCCTTCGTGGATCATCAGCACTTCATCTTTCCAGGTTTTGTTATCGCGGCTCAGCTCGACGCGCAGGGGGATATTGCGCGCGTCGCGGTTAGGAATGGTGGATGCGCTGGCAACCTCCGCCGAGGTTGGGCCTTGCGCCAGGCTGGAGAAGAGATCGCCTTGGCTCCAGGCCGCCGGTTTTGGATTCTGGCTGCTGGCACTCAGCAGCTTCTGATACAGGTGATCGCTGAGGTAAGGGCGATATTTCGCCAGTGTGTTGCTGTCTGGCAAACCTTGCGTCGGCTGGCTGACGCGTAAATCGTAGAACTGTTGTGCCACGCTGTCCGGACCACCTTCAACACAGGCAGCGGTGCGCGGGCCATTATCCTTAATGACCGGCTCAACGGTGGTACAAGCACTCAGCAGCAACGCTGCAGGAATAAGCAGCGCAAAGGCATTGTTTCTCATCTCGATTTCCTTATTGTTCACTGGCAAAGCGCCATTTTTAGCATAGAGTATAGCCTTGCTTTTAAGCGCTACGAGCTGATTCAGAAAAGGAGAACACCATGAAATTTTCTACAACGCCCACGCTGGAAGGACACAGCATCAGTGAATATTGCGGCGTGGTCGCCGGTGAAGCGATTCTCGGCGCCAATATTTTCCGCGATTTCTTCGCCGGCATTCGCGATATCGTTGGTGGCCGCTCTGGCGCCTACGAAAAAGAGTTACGCAAAGCGCGTCAGATTGCCTTCAAAGAGCTGGAAGAGCAGGCGAAAGCGCTCGGTGCCAACGCGGTAGTGGGCATCGATATCGACTACGAAACCGTCGGTAAAGAGGGCAGCATGTTGATGGTGAGCGTCACCGGCACCGCCGTGATTATTCGCTAATGCGCGTGGTGGTTCTGTTGGCGATGGCGCTGTTACTGAGCGCTTGTCAGTCATCGATTGAAGCGCGTCACGGTTATTGGGTCGATACCGCGCATCCAGCGCAGGGCGCGCGACCGCGCATTAAGGTGGTGGTAATTCACTACACCGCCGAGGATTTCTCCAGTTCGCTGGCGACACTGACCGATCGGGACGTTAGCGCGCACTACCTGATTCCGCAGCATCCGCCGCAGAAAAACGGCAAGGGCGTAGTGTGGCAACTGGTGCCGGAAAGCCAGCTCGCATGGCACGCGGGCCAGAGTTTTTGGCGCGGCGCAACGCGCATTAATGACACCTCGATTGGCATTGAAATCGTCAACAGCGGTTATCGCCGCACTTTGACAGGTTTACAGTGGCAGCCCTTTACGCCGCAGCAGATCAGCGCGCTGATGGCGATGGTGGAAGACATCACCCAGCGCTACGGTATCGCGCCGGAAAATGTGGTCGGACACAGCGATATCGCACCGCAGCGTAAGCAGGATCCCGGTCCGCTGTTTCCGTGGCAACAACTGGCAGAGCAAGGTTTAGGCGCGTGGCCCGAGCAGGCAACGGTGCAGCGTTATCTTAACGGACGCGCAGCGGATGAGGGCGTGGATCAGGCAGCATTGCTGGATGCGCTGCAGCGCTATGGCTACGACGTTGCGGCGGCAACCACGCCGCAGATGCAGCGCAAGCTGATTGCAGCGTTTCAGATGCATTTCCGCCCGCGTGATTATCGCGGCATCGCCGATGCGGAAACCCTCGCGATTGCGCGTGCGTTATTAGCGAAGTACGGTGCGGCGCAGTGATGCGCCGCATCGGTCGCCATAAATGGCGACGGTTTGTTTACTGCTGCAGAAACGCCTGCCAGTGCGCCACCAGCCGTTGCAGATCCTGACGGCTGACATCCAGATGCGTGACAATACGCGTCACGGGCCCGACGCTGATTAATACATCGCCCGACTGCATCCAGCTTTTCAGCGCTTCAACTTTTTCGGTGGGCACCTTCACAAACAGCATGTTGGTGTGCTGATTGAGCACTTCAACGCCGATGGCACTTAGCTGCTCGCCTAACCACGCTGCGTTGTCATGGTCGTCTTTGAGACGCGCGACATTGTGCTTTAACGCATACAGGCCAGCAGCGGCCAGAATGCCCGACTGGCGCATGCCGCCGCCGGTCATTTTGCGCCAGCGACGCGCTTGCTCAATGTACGCCTCATCGCCACACAGCAGCGAACCAATCGGCGTGCCGAGCCCTTTTGACAGGCAGATGGTTAAGGTGTCGCAGTAACGTGCAATCGCTTCCAGTTCAACGTTCTGTTCCACCACGGCGTTAAAAATACGCGCGCCATCAATGTGCAGCGCCAGCTTGCGCTCACGGGTCAACTTCCACGCTTGCTCCAGATAGCTGAGCGGCAGCACTTTCCCGTGATGGGTATTTTCCAGGCTCAACAGACGCGTTCGGGCGAAGTGGAAATCGTCGGGTTTGATGGCGGCTGCTACATCTGCCAGCGGCAGGGAACCATCTTCGGCGTGCAAAATCGGCTGCGGCTGAATGCTGCCGAGCACCGCCGCACCACCGGCTTCATATTTATAGTTGTGCGCCTGTTGACCCACGATATATTCATCGCCGCGCTGGCAATGGCACAGCAGCGCCACCAGATTGGCTTGCGTGCCGGTGGGGAAGAACAGAGCAGCGGCTTTGCCGCTCAAGCGTGCGGCTTCGACTTCCAGTGCGTGTACGGTGGGGTCATCGCGGTAGACATCATCGCCAGTTTCGGCTGCCATCATGGCATCAAGCATGGCAGCACTCGGGCGGGTTACGGTATCACTGCGTAAATCGATCACGTCGCTCTCCTGAAATAAAAAAGCGGGCAGAGCGCCCGCGTTATCATCATGTTTGGCCTGAATTGTTTTACCTCAGCCAGTTGGTTTTCGCCAGCTCCACGATCTCATCACCACGTCCATTCAGAATGGCGCGCATCATATAGAGGCTAAAACCTTTGGCCTGCTCGGCTTTGATTTGCGGCGGCATCGACAACTCTTCCTTGGCGGTAATTACGTCAAGCAGCACTGGACCATCATGCGCAAAGGCTTCCTGCAGCGCGCCGTTGAGATCGGAGGCTTTCTCGACGCGAATGCCTTTGATGCCGCAGGCGGCGGCAATGGCGGCGAAATCAGGGTTTTCGAGATCGGTGCCATCGGTTAGATAGCCGCCAGCTTTCATCTCCATCGCCACAAAGCCCAGCACGCTATTATTGAAGATCACCAGTTTCACCGGCAGTTTCAGCTGCGCCACCGAAATGAAATCGCCCATTAGCATGCTAAAACCACCGTCGCCACACAGCGCAACCACCTGACGCTGCTTGTCCAGCGACTGTGCACCTAACGCCTGCGGCATGGCGTTGGCCATCGACCCGTGATTGAACGAGCCGATTAAACGACGTTTGCCGTTCATCTTCAAATAGCGCGCCGCCCACACGGTTGGCGTGCCGACGTCGCAGGTAAAGATGGCGTCGTCATCGGCATATTCACTGATTTGCTGGGCCAGATATTGCGGGTGAATTGCCAACTTATCGTTGGCGGTGGCCAACTCATCCAGCCCTTTACGCGCATCGACATAATGCTCCAGCGCTTTATCCAGATGCTGGCGATCGGTTTTGCTGGTGAGCTGCGGCTGCAGCGCATGTAAGGTGGTTTTGATGTCACCGACCAGCGCCATATCGACATGGCTGTGGGAGCCAAGGCTGCCGGGATTGATATCGATCTGGATGATTTTGGCATCAGCCGGATAGAAGGCGCGGTAGGGGAATTGCGTCCCCAGCAGCACTAAGGTATCAGCATTCATCATGGCGTGGAAACCAGAGGAGAAACCAATCAATCCGGTCATGCCGACATCGTAAGGGTTATCGTATTCGATGTGCTCTTTACCGCGCATCGCATGCACGATCGGCGCTTTCAGCGTTTCTGCCAGCTTCACCACTTCGGCGTGCGCGCCAGCGCAACCGCTGCCGCACAGCAGAGTGATATTTTCCGCTGCGTTCAGCGTTTCGGCTAAGGCGGACACTTCGCTGGCGGTTGGCACCACGTGTGGCAGCTGCGGCGGATACCATTCACTGCGTGCGCTTTCCGGCGCCGGCTGCAACGCCACGTCGCCGGGGATCACAATTACCGATACGCCACGATTGAGAATCGCTTTACGCATCGCAATGCCCAGCACCTGCGGCAGCTGCTCCGGATTGGACACCAGCTCGCAATAGTGGCTGCATTCGCGGAACAATTCTTGCGGATGAGTTTCCTGGAAGTAGCCGCTGCCGATTTCGCTGGAAGGGATGTGGGCGGCGATCGCCAATACCGGAACGTGGTTGCGGTGGCAATCAAATAAGCCGTTGATGAGATGCAGGTTGCCCGGTCCACAGGAACCGGCGCATACCGCCAGTTCGCCGCTGATTTGGGCTTCGGCGCCGGCCGCGAACGCCGCCACTTCTTCATGGCGCGTCGGCATCCATTCGATGGTGCACATGCGATTCAGGCTGTCGCTCAGCCCGTTAAGTGAGTCACCGGTGACGCCCCAAATGCGTTTCACACCGGCGTTTTCCAGGGTTTTTGCCAGCATTGCTGCCACAGTTTGCTTCATCGTTATGCTCCTTTCTGGTGTTGAGCCATCCATGCCGATGGCGAAAACGTGTCAGTCAGAAAGCGTAGACGATGAAGCTGGCGTGCAGCCGTGAAAAAATGCGTTATGCCGAGAACAGGGCGATCAGGATTGGGGCCAGCAAACTCATAATAAAACCGTGCACAATGGCGGCGGGCACGATTTCCATGCCGCCGGTGCGTTGCAGGATCGGCAGGGTGAAATCCATCGAGGTCGCGCCGCTCAAACCTAGCGTCATGCTGCGTTGACGCGTTATCAGCAGCGGAATCAGCATAATGGTAATCAGCTCACGCAGCAGGTCGTTGAAGAAGGCGGCGCTGCCTATCACCGGGCCGAACGATTCGCTCATCAGTATTCCTGAGAGTGAATACCAGCCGAAGCCGCTGGCTAACGCCAGGCCGGTTTTGATCGGCAGATCTAATAGCAGCGCGGCAATCATGCCGCCCACCAGTGCACTGCACAGCGATACCAGCGCCACCAACATGCCGCGACGGTTGATGGTTATTTGACGCAGCGTCATGCCGCTGCTGCGCAGTTGAATACCGACCAGCAATAGCATCAGCATCAAGGCGTATTCACTGATGGTCGAGGCATGACGCAGCGGCGCCCACTGACTCAAACCAAGCAGAAAGCCCGCCAGCACCGAACCGCACAACTTGAGCGACTCCAGCGCCATATGCAGCCTTGACGGCAGCGCTTGAGGTTTGTGCTGATGACGCCACGGCCAGCGTCGCTCCAGCAGCCACAGCGCTAGCAGCGAGCAGGCAAGAATGCTCAGCATGCTCACCAGGGCGATGTGGAAAATGGCCAGCAGATTGCTGCTCAGGTTATCGAGAAACGCCAGGCTGGTGCCCATAAAGAACAGAATGATGTAGACCAGCGCGCTCAACGTGCGGCCAACCGCCTGTAAAAGCGTGGTGTGCCGCAGCGGCAGCAGATAGCCAAGAATTAGCGGCAAAAGGATGATAATCAATCCGTACATGTGGGTTTTCTATCCATGATTGGCGGGCTGCCACGCTAGCGAAAAACGGTTGAAGTGTAAACCTTTTCCCCCGGCGCTGACTTGACCAACGCAACGTGGCGGACCATGCTCAGGCAAAGCTTCGGATGGAATGTATGATGATTCTGGAACATATCGATATTCACGGTTTTCGCGGCATTAATCGGCTGTCATTGCCGTTGACCAACACCAATTTGCTGATTGGGGAAAATGCCTGGGGTAAATCGAGCCTGCTCGATGCACTAACGCTGTTGCTGGCGCCTGCCGCCGAGCCTTATCAATTCACTGAACACGACTTCCACTTTCCTCCCGGCGATATTGATGCCCGCATGCGTCAGTTGCAGCTGGTATTTCGTTTTCGCGCCCAGAGCGATGATGAAAGCGCGTTGTTTCAGGCCTTTTGGCAGCACGATGAGCACGGCCGCTATATTCACTTTAGCACTCGCGCTAAGCGTCAGGATCAGGGCGTAAAAACCAGCTGGCGTTTCATCGACCAGCATAACGATGTGTTGCCGCTGGCGGGCACCGACGCGGCGCTGGCGCATCTGCGCGCTTATTATCCGGTATTGCGTTTACGCGATGCGCGTTTTGGCCGTCGTAACCGCCATGCGGACAGCGATGTTGAACGCCGCGCGACGACGCTGACGGCATTGGCACAGGAAGTGGAAAATCTGACGCGCGATTTGGTGGTGCGGCCACAAACGCTGAGCGACGATCTGTTGCGTCAGGGATTGCACACCATGCAGCAGTTGCTGGAACACTATTTTCTGGTGCAGCAATCAGGTAGTAACGCGCCGCGCGTGGCACCGGAAGTTCGCGATGGCAGTGAAGGCTGGCGTTCGCTGGATAAACTTAATCACCTGATTGCCGGTACGGAATCGCGCAGTCGTCAGGTGATTTTGCTGCGTATGTTCTCGCTGTTGATTCAGGCGCACGGCAACGAACCGCTGCCGGCGGGCGCGCATCCGCTGCTGCTGGTGGAAGATCCAGAAACGCGGCTGCATCCCATTATGCTGTCGGTGGCGTGGAATTTACTGGAGCTGATGCCGCTGCAAAAAATCGCCACCACCAACTCGGGCGAACTGCTATCGCAGGTGCCGCTGGAGAATATCTGTCGTCTGGTGCGCGAACCCGCGCGTGTGGCGGCATGGCGCATTGGACCCGAAGGTTTAAGTGCTGAAGAGAGCCGCCGTATCGGTTTCCACATCCGCGTTAATCGTCCTTCGGCGCTGTTTGCCCGCTGCTGGCTGCTGGTGGAAGGCGAGACCGAAGTGTGGATTATCAATGAGCTGGCGCGGCAGCGTGGCTATCACTTCGCGGCGGAAGGAGTGAAAGTGATTGAGTTTGCGCAATCGGGTTTGAAACCGCTGCTGAAGTTTGCCCAACGCATGGGCATCGCCTGGCATGTGCTGACCGATGGCGACCAGGCGGGTAGCAAATATGCGGCTACTGCCCGCAGTCAACTGCCATCGGCGGCGCGGGAAAGCGATCATCTCACGCAATTTCCGGCACCGGATATCGAACATTTTCTCTATAAACAGGGCTTCAGCGATGTTTATCACCAGACGGCGCACCTGCCGTTAAACGCGCCGATGAATACGCGGCGTATTATTAGTAAAGCCATTCAGCACAGCTCGAAACCTGAGCTGGCGATTGCCGTCGCGATGGCTGCGGCTGAACGCGGGCCACAGGCGATCCCGCCGTTGCTGGATCAGCTGTTTGCGCACGTGATGTGGTTGGCGCGCGGCCGGGCGGATTGATGAAAGTGTGAGATGCGCCAAATAAAAATGCCAGCGTCTGCGGCTGGCATTTTTTTTCGGGAGTGGTCAGAATATGTGAAACAGCATGTGCGTTAAGCGACCGCGGCTTGCGTGGCTTCACAGGGCACGATCAGGCTGGCATGATTGCCTTTTGGTCCTTCATGGACATCAAACTGAACCTGCTGGCCAGCTTTCAGCGTTCTGTATCCCTCCATCTGAATCGTGGAGTAGTGTGCGAAGATATCGTCGCCGCCGCTAATCGGACAGATAAACCCGAAGCCTTTGGCGTTGTTGAACCATTTTACTGTACCCGTCTCCATGCTTTTACTTCCCTCGCAAGACATTTTGATAAGTAGGTGAGGTCATTGAAGCTGTGAGTCGAGTTTGTTTAAAACTCAATCAGCTTGTGTTAGTAGAATGTAGAGAAACGGACCTTATCGTCAAGCAAACGGCCCTGGCGGACGGGGATAAATTCATCAAAATTTGAGGCAGTTAACGCTATTGCAAATTTTGTGATACAGGTCGCGCATGTGCTTTTAGGGCCAGTTTTTATCAACTGAAAACCGGCTTGACAGGCATGTTAAACTTTAGGAATGGGCGCAGAGATGTGCACAACCGTAACGCAGAATTTCGACGGAACATTATGGCAAACACAAACGACTGGCTTAATTTTGAACATCTAGCCGAAGATAAAGTACGCGAAGGGTTAAAGCCGCCTTCAATGTATAAAGTCATTCTCAACAATGACGATTATACACCTATGGAATTTGTTATTGACGTTCTGCAAAAGTTCTTTTCTTATGATATTGAACGTGCAACGCAGCTGATGTTGAAAGTTCACTACCATGGAAAAGCAATCTGTGGTGTATTCACTGCAGAAGTGGCGGAGACCAAAGTAGCCCAGGTGAACAATTACGCACGAGATAATGAACATCCGTTGCTGTGTACGCTAGAAAAAGCCTGAAGCCATCTCCATATAGGAGATAGGTTGTCAGAGCGATAATTGGGGGAGGTGCCAAATGCTCAATCAAGAACTGGAACTCAGTTTAAATATGGCTTTCGCCAGAGCGCGCGAGCACCGTCATGAGTTTATGACCGTCGAGCATCTGTTGCTGGCATTGCTCAGTAACCCGTCGGCCAGAGAGGCACTGGAAGCCTGCTCGGTGGATATCGTGGCTCTGCGTCAGGAACTCGAAGCCTTCATCGAACAAACCACGCCGGTGCTGCCTGCCAGTGAAGAGGAGCGCGATACCCAACCTACGCTCAGCTTCCAGCGCGTGTTGCAGCGCGCGGTATTCCATGTCCAGTCTTCCGGTCGCAGCGAAGTCGCAGGCGCGAACGTGCTGGTCGCTATTTTCAGCGAGCAGGAGTCGCAAGCGGCTTATCTGCTGCGCAAACACGAAGTGAGCCGCCTCGATGTGGTGAACTTCATCTCCCATGGTACGCGTAAAGACGAACCCGGCCAGCCGCAGAACAATGCGGAGAATCCGGTTAACGAAGAGCAAGCAGGCGGGGAGGATCGTATGGAAAACTTCACCACCAATCTTAATCAGCTTGCTCGTGTCGGCGGAATCGATCCGCTGATCGGCCGCGATAAAGAGCTGGAACGTACTGTTCAGGTATTATGCCGTCGTCGTAAGAACAACCCGCTGCTGGTGGGTGAATCGGGCGTGGGTAAAACCGCGATTGCTGAAGGACTTGCCTGGCGCATTGTGCAGGGCGACGTACCGGAAGTGATGAAAGAGTGCACCATCTATTCACTCGACATCGGTTCGCTGCTGGCGGGTACCAAATACCGTGGTGATTTTGAAAAACGTTTCAAAGCGCTGCTGAAACAGCTGGAACAGGACAGTAACAGCATCCTGTTTATTGATGAAATTCATACCATTATCGGTGCCGGTGCGGCATCGGGTGGCCAGGTCGATGCGGCAAACCTGATCAAACCATTGCTCTCCAGCGGTAAAATCCGCGTGATGGGTTCAACCACTTATCAGGAATTCAGCAATATCTTTGAGAAGGATCGTGCGCTGGCGCGTCGTTTCCAGAAGATCGATATTACCGAGCCTTCTGTGGAAGAGACCGTGCAGATTCTCAACGGCCTGAAGCCGAAGTACGAAGCGCACCATGATGTGCGTTATACCGCGAAAGCGGTGCGTGCGGCGGTGGAACTGGCGGTGAAATACATCAACGATCGTCATCTGCCGGATAAAGCTATTGACGTGATCGACGAAGCCGGTGCGCGTGCGCGCCTGGTGCCGGTCAGCAAGCGTAAGAAAACCGTCAACGTTTCGGATATCGAAACGGTGGTGGCGCGTATTGCGCGTATTCCTGAGCAGAGCGTGTCAGCAACCGATCGCGATACGCTGAAAAATCTTGGCGATCGTCTGAAGATGCTGGTGTTTGGTCAGGATAATGCGATTGAAGCACTGACTGAAGCAATCAAGATGAGTCGTGCAGGTTTGGGGCAGGATCGTAAACCGGTTGGTTCCTTCCTGTTTGCGGGCCCAACCGGTGTCGGTAAAACAGAAGTTACTGTCCAGTTAGCTAAAGCGCTGGGTATCGAGCTGCTGCGTTTCGATATGTCCGAATATATGGAACGTCATACCGTCAGCCGTTTGATTGGTGCGCCTCCGGGCTACGTTGGCTTCGATCAGGGCGGTTTGCTGACGGATGCGGTAATTAAACATCCGCACGCTGTGGTGCTGTTGGATGAAATCGAGAAAGCGCACCCGGATGTCTTCAACCTGCTGCTGCAGGTGATGGACAACGGTATGCTGACCGATAACAACGGCCGTAAAGCTGACTTCCGCAACGTGGTGCTGGTGATGACCACCAACGCCGGTGTACGCGAGACTGAACGTAAGTCGATTGGCCTGATTCATCAGGACAATAGTACTGACGCGATGGAAGAGATCAAAAAGATCTTTACGCCAGAGTTCCGTAACCGTCTCGACAACATTATCTGGTTCCGTCACCTGTCTCAGGAAGTGATTCATCAGGTAGTGGATAAATTCATCGTCGAGTTGCAGGCTCAGCTGGATGCGAAGGGCGTATCGCTGGAAGTTAGCGATGACGCGCGCGATTGGCTGGCTGATAAAGGTTACGACAAAGCGATGGGAGCGCGTCCGATGGCACGTGCCGTACAGGAAAATCTGAAGAAACCGTTGGCGAATGAACTGCTGTTTGGTTCGCTGGTTGATGGTGGATCGGTATCAGTAGCGCTGGATAAAGATAAAAACCAGCTTACTTACCACTTCCTGAGTGCGGAAAAGCGTAAAACCGAAGGTACAGTGCACTAAGCGAAATGCAGATATGAAAAAGGCCGGATGCGAATCCGGCCTTTTTTTCGCGCTATGTAAATATAACCATCGCGAGATGTGAATATTTACTTAGCGACTACGGAAGACAATGCGGCCTTTGCTCAGGTCGTACGGGGTCAACTCGACAGTCACTTTGTCGCCCGTCAGGATGCGGATGTAGTTTTTGCGCATTTTACCGGAGATATGAGCGGTAACCACGTGCCCGTTTTCAAGCTCTACGCGGAACATGGTGTTCGGTAACGTATCCAGTACGGTACCTTGCATTTCAATATTGTCTTCTTTGGCCATCGAATCCTCTGGGTGTACTACCAAACTGTTGAACCGGCAAGATAATGCCGAATTCCATGATTTATGTAAAGAACCGTTGATGATTTTGCCAACGCTTCGCCGTGCGTCGCGCCGTTGCGCGTGCAGTACGGATAAATTAGGGTGTTTTTTGACGTCTGCGGGGGATTAGCGGGCTAAGAATCTGTAGCAATCGGCATCAGTTGCACAATCAAAACAGCTTCGGGAAATGTGTGAGATTCCCAACCTGGCAATTCCGGCTCGCCACAGCGAAGCGCGGACGACATACCAAACTCGCTTATTGTATCACTTTTGTCGGGAATTGTGTGCAAAACATCGGTGACCGATGTCAAAAAAGGGTTTGTGTTTGCCAGCAACTCTCGGAAACCGGTTGCCACGCCAGCGTTTGCACGTACTGTAGATAATCGACGCGGGGAATTTCAACCGCACCCAGGGAAGCGGTATGCGGGTTCAGTACCTGACAATCAATCAGTCGGCCCTGATGCGCGAGAAAATGTTGCGCGAATACCCAGAGTGCGGTTTTCGAAGCATTTTCCTGGCGGCTAAACATCGATTCACCGCAAAAAATTTGCCCCAGCGCCAGGCCATACATCCCGCCGACCAGTTGCTGATCGCACCAGACTTCAATCGAATGTGCATGGCCCAGTTCGTACAATCGTAACCACGCCCGTTTCACTTCAAAAGTAATCCACGTACCTTCCTGTCGACCACTGGCACAGCCTTCCAGCACCTGCGGAAACGCATGATTCATGGTGACGCGATACGGTGAGCGCTTATGGAAGCGCGCCATACTGCGGCTGAGATGGAAAGATTCGGGCAGCATTACCGCGCGGGGATCCGGCGACCACCAAAGAATCGGATCGCCCGGAGAAAACCACGGGAAAATGCCACGCTGATAAGCATTCATCAGGCGAGCAGGGGAGAGATCGCCGCCCATCGCCAATAATCCATTGGGCTCGCGCAGCGCCATTTCCGGTGGTGGGAAATTTAATGAATCTCGTGAAAGCTGTATCAGTCTCATTGCGTCAATCACACTCAGGGCTGTTGGCTAAGACTATAGCGTAAAGCGCTGATGGAAACGCCAGTAGCGTCCTGCTTTTGAGATTAATTCGGCGTGCGAACCGGATTCAATAATCTGTCCCTGATCCATAACGCAAATACGGTCCATAGCATTTAAACCGCTTAAGCGATGCGTCACCATAATCAGCGTTTTACCACGGGTGACGTGCTGCAATAGCGTCAGAATCTGCTGCTCGGTGCTGGCATCAAGACCTTCAGTGGGTTCATCCAGCAGCCACAAATCGCCATCGTGCAGCAGAGCGCGCGCAATTGCCAGACGACGCAGTTCACCGCCAGATAACGGTCGACCGCCATCGCCCATCCATGCGTTCAATCCTTCGTTGTGTTCGGCCAGATGAGCCAGACCGACCTTGTTTAATGCATCAACCAGTTGCTCATCACTGGCATCAGGTTTTGCCAGCAACAAATTGTCGCGTAGCGTTTGGCTAAACAGATGCACGCGCTGTGTTACCACGCTAATGCGGCTGCGCAGCGAAGCTTCATCCCATAAAGCGATATCGCTGTCGTTCAGGCTAATCGAACCTTGTTGCGCTTCCCAACCTCGGGTAATCAGCGCCAGCAGGCTGGATTTGCCGCAGCCGGTTGGACCGAGCAGCGCCAGATGTTCGCCTGCATTTAGCGATAGAGAGAAATGCTGCAACACCGGTTCAGGACGCTGCGGATAGCTGAAACTGATGTTCTCCATTTTCAGGTTAATACCTGAAGCACTACTGATTTTAGCGTAGGGAAAATGTATCGCAGTGGGCTGCTCAATGATTTCCTGTACCCGCTTAGCGGCGCTGGTCACCTGCGAAAGCGGCAGAAACGCTCCGGCAACCGGGGCCAGCGCTTCAAATGCCGCCAGTCCGCAAAACACAAACAGCGCGATAAATGCGCCCGGTGCACTGTTTCCCCCTACGCCATTGGCGGAGATCCATAACAACAGCGTCACCGTTGCGCCGCTGATGACCAGCAGCAGACTTTGCGCCAGCGCCTGCAGGCGATGCTGTCTGCGTTGCGCCTGTTGCCAGTTGAGTTCTTCGCGATCAAGCTGGGCGCGCCACAGATGTGCAGCGCCATAAATTTTCAGCTCAGACAGACCGGTAATCCAATGCGTCAATTGCATGCGCCAGCTGGCCTGATGCTGGGCAATCTGGTGTCCGGCTGAAGTGCCAAGCCGCCAGAAGAGCGGCGGCATAAGCAATAGCGTCAATAGCATGATGCCGCCGAGCAGCAAAGCTAGCGGTACATCCAGCAAGGCTAAGCCGCAGGTGACCACCACAATTACCACGGCTGCGCCAATCAACGGTGAGATCACACGCAGGTAGAGATGATCGAGTGTATCGACGTCGCTGACAAAGCGGTTGAGTAATTCACCCTGACGAAAACGAGCCAGCTGTTCTGGCGCAAGGGCGATAAGTTTGCCAAAAGTAAATACGCGCAAATGTTGTAGCACGTGGAAGGTGGCATCGTGACTCACCAGGCGCTCAAAATAACGCGCAGCCGTGCGCGTGATCGCCGCGCCACGTACGCCAGCTGCGGGCAACATATAGTTGAACGTGTAAAGTCCCGCTACGCCCGCCAGTGAAGAGGCGGCGAGGAACCAGCCGGATAACGTAAGCAGTCCAATACTGGCAAGCAAGGTGATGATGGCAAGAACAACGCCAAGTCCTAAACGCCATGGATGACGGCTAAACAGACGCAGGAAAGGCAATAAATCGTTCATTATGCGATCTCCTTTTGACGATGCTGCGCCATTTCACGCAGTGGTCCATCTTGTTCAATCAGCTGCTGCCAGGGACCTTGTTGCACCAGTTGCCCCGCCTGCATCACCCAGACTTCATCCCAACTCGCGAGCTCGTTAAGTTGGTGTGTGATCATCAACGTGGTTTGCTGAGTGGCTGCTTGTTGCAATGCGCTGATCACGTGTTGCTCACTTTGGCTATCCAGCCCAGAACCCGGCTCATCAAGCAGCAGCAGTTGCGCAGGTTTTAACAATGCTCGCGCCACGGCAATACGCTGCGCCTGACCGACGGAAAGACCCACGCCGCCATCGCCTAAAACGGTATCTAATCCTTGTGGCAGACGATCTAAAAATTCATCAACACCCGCGCGCTGTAGAACCGACATGAGCGTAGCGTCATCAATGCGGCTATTGAGCAGCAGATTTTCGCGCAGCGTTTGCGCGGGTAAATGAGGATTTTGGCCCACCCAGGCGATATGTTTTTGCCAGCTGTCGCGGCTGATATCGCGCAGCTCCTGTCCACTAATCTGCAGCGATCCTTGATAAGGCAGGAAACCCAGCAAGACGTTCATCAGCGCGGTTTTCCCTGCGCCGCTTTGTCCTACTAACGCCACGCGTTTACCGGCGTTGAGAGTAAAATTAAGCGATTGAGACAGCGCTTCACCGCTGGCTGTCATTACCACTAGATCCTGCGCATGAAGGTGTAGCGGTGCCGTGAGGGAAAGCTCGCGAGAAGCGTGTTCTAAGGTTGGATCGGGACTTTCACGTAGAAACTGGTCCAGCGCATCAGCTCCGCCAATCGCTTGCGCTTTGGCGTGATAAAAAGTACCTAAATCGCGTAACGGCTGGAAAAATTCAGGTGCCAGAATTAAGGCCAGGAAACCGGCAAACAGCGTTACGCCGGTGCTGTAATGACCAAAATTCAGTTCGCCAAGGTAAGAAAAACCGAAATAGACCGCGACGACAGCAATCGCCAGTGAGGCAAAAAACTCCAGCACGGCGGAAGAGAGAAACGCGAGGCGCAACACTTCCATGGTGCGTTGACGGAAATCGGTGGTGCTGGCGGCAATCGCTTCTTGCTCTGCCGTGCCGCGATAGAACAGGCGCAGCGTTTCACGTCCACGCAGACGATCGTAAAAATCACCGCTTAGTCGGGCGAGAGCAACAAAGTTGCGGCGGTTAGCATCAGCCGCGCCCATACCAACCATCGCCATAAACAGGGGAATCAGTGGCGCGGTCACCAGCAGAATCAATCCTGCCGCCCAGTTAATCGGGAAAATGGCGATCAAAATAGCTAATGGAATAAAGACCGCCAGCGACATTTGTGGCAGATAGCGCGCGTAGTATTCCTGCATCTCTTCGATTTGCTCAAGCAGCAGCGTAGCCCAGCTGCCTGCGGGTTTACCCTGAATCCAGGCGGGACCGAGCACATTGAGGCGATCCAGAACCTGCTGACGCAGCGCACGGCGAATGGCGACGCCTGCGCGATGTCCTGCCATTTCGCGGGCGTAATGCAATCCAGCACGTAAGACAAAGCACAGCAGCAGCAACAGAAAATCGGTGAGCAGTGATGCGCGAGGTTGTTGCGCGACCAGCAGATTTTGCAGCAGTGAAGCCATTAACCAGGCTTGAGCGATAATGACCAGTGCGCCAGCAAAACCCAACAGCGAAGCCACACGCAAGTTGCGCGCACCGTGATGACGTTGCTGACGGAGCCAGCGGAGAAGTTCTTGTTGCCGTGATTTGTTCATGCGATGCCGTTTGGTAACTCAAAAGAGATGTGAATCCCGGATGAAAACCCAGCAATGTCGGGCGCGTGAACTGTAGCACGCAGGTAACAAAAAAGGCGACCAAAACTGGCCGCCTTTAGACGATTATGATCAGGTTATTAACAACTTACTTATCGTTTTTAACCAGTCCATCGAGGAAGCGTTCCGCATCCAACGCAGCCATACAGCCGGTACCGGCAGAGGTAATGGCCTGGCGATAAATATGATCCATCACATCGCCGGCAGCGAACACGCCTGGGATGCTGGTTTGAGTGGCGTTACCATGCAAACCAGACTGCACTTTGATGTAGCCATTTTCTAAATCCAGCTGACCGTCAAAGATTGCGGTATTTGGACTGTGGCCGATAGCGACAAACAGACCAGCGACATCGAGTGATTCCGCCGCTTCACCTTTGGTAGAAAGCAGTTTCAAACCTGTCACGCCCATTTGATCGCCGACCACTTCGTCCAGTGTGCGGTCGGTGTGCAGCACGATGTTGCCATTGCGCACTTTTTCCATCAGACGGTCGATGAGGATTTTCTCAGCGCGGAAGCTGTCGCGACGGTGAATCAGATGCACTTCAGCGGCAATGTTAGCCAGGTAAAGTGCTTCCTCAACGGCGGTGTTACCTCCACCAATCACGGCAACTTTCTGGTTGCGGTAGAAGAAACCGTCACAGGTCGCGCAAGCAGATACGCCTTTGCCTTTGAACGCTTCTTCTGATGGCAGACCGAGATAACGCGCTGAGGCGCCAGTTGCGATGATCAACGCATCAGCAGTGTATTCACCGCTGTCGCCGATCAGACGGAACGGACGGTTCTGCAAATCGACGGTATGAATGTGGTCAAAAATGATCTCGGTGTTGAATTTCTCAGCATGCTCTTGCATGCGTTCCATCAACGCTGGACCGGTCAGATCGTTTGCATCGCCTGGCCAGTTCTCCACCTCGGTGGTGGTGGTGAGCTGACCCCCTTTTTCCAACCCGGTGATTAATACCGGATTCAGGTTAGCGCGCGCTGCATATACCGCAGCAGTGTAACCGGCAGGGCCGGAGCCCAGAATGAGCAGCTTACTGTGTTTGGCCGTACTCATGCGTTCCTCAATTTTTCTGACAACATAGTTTTTGATTGTAGGGAAATTAACGTCGCAAAAAAAGGCTTCAGCAATTTTGTTAACAATCACTGCGAGCGGCGTAGACGATGAGTGTAAATTTTGCACGCGCGTTGCGCCAAAAGGGGGCAATGCTCGGCAATTAGTGGTGCAGCAGCATAAAAATTCTCATTTAAAAACAGCAACCCAGAACTCTATCTGGCATCTTGTACTGAATTTGGATGTTTTACTTTGACAATCGCCTGCGCTTTTGCGAAAACATTGGGAGAAGCAGAGAATATTTAGCGATTCAAAACAGAATTTCATTTCTGTTTTGGCCTTTTTAGCCGAATAAACTCAGCCTGACATTGGTAGTGACGCATGATGTGGACAGACAACATGCGTCATACGGATGGACGCGTTACTGCACAGGCTTATGGTCTTCACTTCAGTAAGGCCCTGAACAATGAGCGTTTTCAGGGTGTGGCAGGTAAAGGGAAGGAATTAAGAGAGACAATAATAATGGTAGACAATAAGAAACGCCCCGGAAAAGATTTAGATCGTATCGACAGAAATATTCTGAATGAACTGCAGAAAGACGGTCGAATTTCCAATGTCGAGCTTTCCAAACGTGTTGGATTATCGCCAACTCCTTGTCTTGAGCGCGTACGTCGCCTCGAGCGTCAAGGCTTCATTCTGGGCTACACTGCGCAGCTCAATCCCCATTATCTGGATGCTTCACTGCTGGTTTTCGTTGAGATTACTCTGAATCGTGGTGCGCCAGATGTGTTTGAACAATTTAACGCCGCTGTGCAAAAACTTGAGGAAACTCAAGAATGTCACCTCGTTTCCGGTGACTTTGACTACCTGCTGAAAACCCGCGTACCGGATATGTCCGCCTATCGTAAACTGCTGGGTGAAACCTTGCTGCGTCTGCCGGGCGTAAACGACACCCGTACTTACGTGGTGATGGAAGAGGTCAAACAGAGCAATCGTCTGGTGATCAAAACCCGGTAGTGCAGGGCAGGTGCAAAGCTTGCAGGATTTCGGTACACTCCTGTGAATTCATACAGGACCAGCGTCGGGCATGCCCGACGTTGTTGCCTTCTTAATTTACAGGCACCTGGAGAGTTCTCTTGAGCCAGGAATATACAGAAGATAAAGATGTTTCGTTACAACCGCTGAGCAGTGGACGTCGTCTGCTGGAAGCGTTGCTCATTCTTGTGGCCTTGTTCGCCATCTATTTGATGGTGTCGCTGGTTAGTTTTAACCCTTCAGATCCAAGCTGGTCACAAACCGCATGGCACGAACCTATCCATAATTTGGGTGGTAGCGTCGGCGCATGGCTGGCCGATACGCTATTGTTCATTTTTGGCGTGATGGCTTACGCCATTCCTCCCGTCATTATTGGTCTGTGTTGGATCACCTTCCGCCAACGCGATCGCCAGGATTACATCGACTACTTTGCCGTGGGTTTACGACTGATTGGCGTGCTGGCCCTGGTGGTAACAACCTGTGGTCTTGCAGCGCTCAACGTTGATGACATCTGGTATTTTGCTTCCGGCGGCGTCATTGGCAGCCTGGTCAGCAATGCGATGGCACCGTGGTTCAGTTCGGCTGGCGGCACTTTAACGCTGCTTTGCGTCTGGGCTGCCGGGATCACCCTTTATACCGGTTGGTCATGGCTGACGATTGCCGAGAAGATCGGCGGCGTTGTAATGGGTGTTCTGACCTTTGCCAGCAACCGTTCACGGCATGACGAACCCTGGCAGGAAGAAGAATACGACGACGAAGAGCAGGCTGATGAGGTGTCGCCTTCTATGCCTGCTTTACAGCCTGCAAATGAAGAACACGATGTCTTGTTAGCCAAACCGCGCAAGATTAGCGAACCCGTTGTTGCAGAGTTGGGCGACGATCCGCTGCTGGCGAAGGCCAGTGCGGCAACTGCCGCTGCAATTGCGGTTACCACGCAAGCCGCACAGCAAACCCCGGCAGCCACGCAGTCAGGGTCAAGTGCGCCTGCAGAACCTGCCGCAATGCCGCGCGTTGCTGAACCTGGTGCCCAGCCAACTTCGGTTCCACAGCCTGTCGCTGCGGCGCCCGAACCGATCGCGCAGCCTTCTACGCCGCTCTATCGTTTCGAGATGCCAAATGAACCGGCACCTTCGCCGTTTTCGCCGGCTGATGACGATGAAGGCCCGAGTATGGGCAACTGGCAGGATGCCGCTCCATCTTCAGCGCCTTTAAACAGTGTCGCCGCTGCATCATTGGCTGCGGGAGCAGTAAAAGCAGCATCTTCAACAGCTGCTTATTCGCCTGCTTTCGATATCGTGCCTGAGCGTGATTACAACCCGCAGGTCAAGCAGGGCATTGGCCCAGAATTGCCGCGTCCGAATAAGGTTAAGTTGCCAACACGACGCGAGTTAGCGTCGTACGGCATCAAGTTGCCTTCGCAGCGTATGGCGGAAGAGCAGGCTAAAGATGCTGAGCAGCAACAGCCGGAAGTCACCGCGTCTTACAGCGTTCCTCCACAGGAGGATGATGTTGAGCTGCAAGAGGCGCAGTTGCGTGAAGCCTTCGCCTCACAGCAGCAGAATCGTTATGGCGAAAGCTGGCAGGATACGTCTGAGCCTGAGGATGAAGATGCATTGCAGCAGGCTCAACTGGCACGTCAGTTCGCCGATCAGCAGCAGCAACGCTATAACGAACCTGAAGTGAAGGAGGCGCCGGTCTTTAATCTGGATACCTCGTCTGCGTTTGATTTTTCGCCAATGAAAGATCTGGTCGACGACAGCCCAAGCGAGCCGCTCTTTACGATCTCTGCAGCGCCAGAGCCAGAAGAACCTGCGCAGTGGCAGCAACCCGCTGCGCCGGAGCCAGCGTCATTACCGTCGTTGAGTGCTGAATCTAGCCCGTGGTCGTCACCGGAACAGGAAGCCTATTCTGCGCCGCCTGCGCCAGTGAAACCTGCAGCGCCAGCGCAGGATAGCTTGTTCCATCCGTTCCTGGTTCGCCATGAACAGCCGCTGGAAAAACCCTCTACGCCGCTGCCAACGCTGGATCTGCTCACGTCACCACCGGCAGAAGAAGAGCCGGTGGATATGTTTGCACTTGAGCAAACGGCGCGACTGGTTGAGGCTCGACTGGCTGATTATCGTGTGAAGGCGGAAGTAGTAGGTATTTCGCCTGGGCCAGTCATCACCCGTTTTGAGCTCGACTTAGCGCCAGGTGTTAAAGCCTCACGTATCTCTAACTTGTCGCGTGACCTGGCTCGTTCACTGTCAGCGGTTGCGGTGCGCGTGGTGGAAGTGATTCCAGGCAAGCCTTATGTCGGGCTTGAACTGCCAAATAAACATCGTCAAACCGTTTATCTGCGCGAAGTGCTGGATTGCCCTAAATTCCGTGAAAATCCGTCACCGCTTGCAGTGGTGTTGGGCAAGGATATTGCTGGCCAGCCGGTTGTGGCTGATTTAGCGAAAATGCCTCACTTGCTGGTTGCCGGTACCACCGGTTCCGGTAAATCGGTGGGCGTTAACACCATGATCATCAGCATGTTGTATAAAGCCACGCCGGAAGAAGTGCGCTTTATCATGATCGATCCGAAAATGCTTGAGCTGTCAGTCTATGAAGGCATTCCGCACTTGCTGACGGAAGTGGTTACCGATATGAAAGATGCGGCCAATGCGCTGCGCTGGAGTGTTGGTGAAATGGAGCGTCGCTATAAGCTGATGTCTGCATTGGGCGTGCGTAACCTTGCCGGATATAACGAGAAGATTGAGCAGGCTGCAGCGATGGGCCGACCAATTCCCGATCCGTTCTGGAAGCCGGGCGATAGCATGGACACCACTCCGCCAGTGCTGGAAAAACTGCCTTATATCGTGGTACTGGTTGACGAATTTGCCGATCTGATGATGGCGGTCGGTAAGAAAGTTGAAGAGTTGATTGCTCGTCTGGCACAGAAAGCACGTGCGGCGGGTATTCACCTGGTGCTGGCGACACAGCGGCCGTCGGTCGATGTGATTACCGGTCTAATCAAAGCCAACATCCCGACACGTATCGCCTTTACCGTTTCCAGTAAGATCGACTCACGCACCATCCTCGATCAGGGCGGTGCGGAATCGCTGCTGGGCATGGGTGACATGCTCTACATGCCGCCAAACTCCTCAATGCCAGTGCGTGTGCACGGTGCATTCGTGCGCGATCAGGAAGTCCATGCTGTCGTTCAGGACTGGAAAGCACGCGGTCGCCCGCAATACATCGAAAGCATCACCGCTGGTGAAGAGAGCGATAGCGCGGCTGGCGGTATGATGGGTGATGAAGAGCTGGATCCGCTGTTCGATCAGGCCGTCTCTTTCGTGGTGGAAAAACGCCGGGCGTCCATTTCTGGGGTTCAGCGCCAGTTCCGTATTGGTTATAACCGTGCTGCACGCATCATCGAGCAGATGGAAGCGCAGGGCATCGTTTCTGAACCGGGACACAATGGCAACCGCGAAGTGCTTTCGCCGCCGCCACACGAAATGTAAATAATCGCGTGCGATTGTCTGCTTATGGGCCAGTTAACACTGGCCCATTGTTTATCTGTTGGTCGATCCCCATATCTTCGGGAGCTTTCGGCTTTTTCTCCTGTCGAAGAGACAGGACGGCAACTACGTTTAATGCAGTAAGTGTCGGGAAACAATGAATAAGGAATCGAATCAGATGAAATTACGCGTTATTGCCTGTGGCCTGTTGGCCAGTTTTGTTTCCGCATCAGTATTGGCGGATGCGTCCAGCGATCTGCAACAGCGTCTCAATAAAGTGAACAGCTTCCATGCCAGCTTCAGTCAGAAAGTGACCGATGGCAGCGGCGCTAACGTGCAGGATGGTGAAGGTGAGCTGTGGGTTAAGCGCCCAAGTTTGTTTAACTGGCACATGACCGCGCCGGACGAAAGCGTAATTATTTCTGATGGCAAAAATCTGTGGTTCTACAATCCCTTCGTTGAACAAGCCAGCGTTAGCCTGCTGCAAAATGCGGCAAGTAATACGCCGTTTATGCTGATTGCGCGTAATCAGCCAAGCGACTGGAAACAGTACAACATCAAGCAACAGGGCGATAACTTCGAGCTAACGCCGAAGAGCAGTGATGGCAACCTCAAGCAGTTCACCATCAATGTGACATCGTCTGGCACCATCAATAAGTTCAGCGCAATTGAGCAAGATGGTCAGCACAGCGATTATCAGCTGAAGAGCCAAAACAACGGCGCCATTAGCCCAGACAAATTCACCTTTACGCCGCCAAAAGGGGTAACGGTGGACGATCAACGTCAGTGAGGTCACGGTGAGTAACCTGTCTCTGGATTTCGCACCTTCGAATGAGTTTCAGCCGCTGGCCGCGCGTATGCGGCCGGCGACGATGCAACATTACATTGGGCAGCAGCATTTGCTGGCGCCTGGTAAACCGCTGCCGCGCGCTATTGAGGCCGGGCATCTGCATTCGATGATTTTGTGGGGACCGCCGGGGACAGGGAAAACAACATTAGCCGAAATCATCGCCCATTACGGTAAAGCTGATGTTGAGCGGATTTCTGCGGTGACTTCTGGCGTCAAAGAGATTCGTGAAGCGATAGAGCGCGCCCGACAAAATCGTCAGGTGGGCCGACGCACCATTCTGTTTGTCGACGAAGTTCATCGCTTTAACAAAAGTCAGCAGGATGCATTCCTGCCACATATTGAAGATGGCACCATCACGTTTATCGGTGCCACCACCGAAAATCCCTCGTTTGAGCTCAACTCGGCGCTGCTATCGCGTGCTCGTGTCTATTTACTCAAATCTCTCACCACTGCTGATATCGAACAGGTTTTGCTGCAGGCGATGCATGATGACGATCGCGGTTATGGCAAAAGCGATATTGTGCTGCCGGATAATACGCGCCGCATGATTGCAGAGTTGGTGAACGGGGATGCGCGTCGGGCACTGAATACGCTGGAAATGATGGCGGATATGGCCGAAAGTAACGCCGAAGGCCAGCGTGAATTAACGCCACAGTTGCTTAACGAAGTTTCCGGTGAAAGAGCGGCGCGTTTTGATAACAAAGGCGATCGTTTCTACGATCTGATCTCCGCTCTGCATAAATCGGTACGCGGTTCAGCACCTGATGCGGCACTTTACTGGTATGCAAGAATCATCACCGCCGGCGGCGATCCGCTGTATGTCGCCCGCCGTTTGCTGGCTATCGCCTCGGAAGATGTGGGTAACGCCGATCCGCGCGGCATGCAGGTTGCGTTAGCGGCCTGGGATTGTTTTACGCGCGTCGGTCCTGCCGAAGGGGAAAGGGCGATTGCGCAGGCGATTGTCTACCTTGCCAGTGCACCCAAAAGTAATGCCGTTTACACCGCTTTCAAAGCCGCGATGCGCGATGCCCGCGAATTTCCTGACTACGATGTGCCGGAACATTTACGCAATGCTCCGACCAAATTGATGAAGGAGATGGGGCTGGGTAAAGAGTATCGCTACGCGCACGACGAGACTAACGCCTATGCCGCTGGCGAAGTCTATTTCCCGCCAGAAATGGCGCAGACACGCTACTATCAACCGACTAATCGCGGGCTTGAAGGGAAAATTGGCGAAAAACTCGCCTGGCTGGCTGAGCAGGATCAAAATAGCCCGATAAAACGCTACCGCTGATAAACACCTTACGGTAAGGTGAGCAAGGATTTCATTGCATTCCATAGGGATGCAAGTCCCGCCATTCGTTCAATCAACCTTTTATTACACAGGATTAGCATGCTCGATCCCAACCTGCTGCGTAACGAGCCAGACGCAGTCGCAGAAAAACTGGCACGCCGAGGATTTAAACTGGATGTGGAAACCTTACGTTCGCTCGAAGAGCGTCGTAAAGTATTGCAGGTAGAAACTGAAAATCTGCAAGCTGAGCGTAATTCCCGATCCAAATCCATCGGTCAGGCCAAAGCACGTGGGGAAGACATCGAGCCGCTGCGTCAGGAAGTGAACGCACTGGGCGAACGCCTGGATGCGGCTAAAGCAGAACTGGATGCCCTGCAGAACGAAATTCGTGACTTTGCCCTCGCATTGCCAAATCTCCCGGTTGACGAAGTCCCGTTGGGTAAAGATGACAGCGAGAACCAGGAAGTCAGCCGCTGGGGCCAGCCGCGCCAGTTCGATTTCCCGGTAAAAGACCATGTTGAGCTGGGTGAAGCCGCCAAAGGTCTGGATTTTGCCGCAGCGGTTAAACTGACGGGCTCACGTTTCATTGTGATGCAGGGCCAGATTGCGCGTCTGCACCGTGCGCTTAGCCAGTTCATGCTTGACCTGCACACGCAGCAGCACGGTTATCTTGAAACCTATGTTCCGTATCTGGTTAATCAGGAAACACTTTATGGAACCGGACAACTGCCGAAATTTGGTGAAGATCTGTTCCATACCAAGCCGCTGGGCGAAGAAGCAGGTAGCAGCAACTATGCGTTGATCCCAACCGCTGAAGTGCCGCTGACCAATCTGGTGCGCGATGAAATCGTTGAAGAAGAATCTTTGCCGCTCAAACTCACCGCACACACGCCATGCTTCCGTTCTGAAGCCGGTTCGTACGGACGTGATACGCGCGGTTTAATCCGTATGCACCAGTTCGACAAAGTGGAAATGGTGCAGATTGTGGCGCCTGAAACTTCTATGGACGCACTGGAAGAGTTGGTCGGCCATGCAGAGAAAGTGCTGCAGCTGCTGAATCTGCCATACCGTAAAGTGCTGCTTTGCACCGGCGATATGGGCTTCGGTTCTGCCAAGACTTACGACCTGGAAGTTTGGCTGCCAGCTCAGGACACTTATCGTGAGATCTCCTCTTGCTCCAACATGGGTGATTTCCAGGCTCGTCGTATGCAGGCGCGCTGCCGCAGCAAAACCGACAAGAAACCACGTTTGGTGCACACGCTGAACGGTTCTGGTCTGGCGGTTGGTCGTACTCTGGTTGCTGTGCTGGAAAACTACCAGCAAGCAGATGGCCGCATTGAGGTGCCTGAAGTGTTGCGTCCTTACATGGGCGGACTGGAATTCGTTGGCTAATCAACAAGCAATTATATAAGCCCGGCAATGCCGGGTTTTTTTGTTTCTTAAGCTGAAAAATAATTATTTTTTAGTTGGAATTAATCAGAAATAAACGTTATCGATAATAAATGGCCGTTAACCATTAAAAATCATAAATTCAAATAGATAGATGCCTGCCTGTTATCTTTCATCCTGCCTCTAACCCGCTGAAGATAAATAAAATAAATTGTGCTGCAGCAAATCGTGCGGCGACGATTTTTTGCACATTGACTTTAAATTAGCAAATGGCAAACTGCGCGCAATTATCGTCATCTCTTTTGGTTTTATTCCCTATGTCAACCTGGTCGCGCCCCGTCGTTTTGCTGCTTTGCGGCTTAATGCTCATGACGGTGTCTATTGCTGTGCTTAATACGCTGGTACCGCTATGGCTTACCCATGATCAATTGCCAACCTGGCAAGTGGGTATGGCTAGCTCATCGTATTACACCGGTAATTTGCTGGGCACTTTGCTCGCGGGCTGGTTGATCACGCGTTACGGTTTTAATCGCTGTTTCTACCTTGCCAGCGTTCTTTTTGCCGTGGCGACCATGGGCATGGTGATGCTGGATGGTTTCTATAGCTGGACCATGCTGCGCTTCACCGCAGGTGTGGGTTGTGCACTGATTTGGGTGGTGGTTGAGAGCGCCTTATTATGCAGCGGTACCGTACGTAATCGTGGCCAGTTGCTCGCGGCATACATGATTATCTATTACCTCGGCACGGTTGCCGGCCAGTTGTTGGTGAGTCGTGTGTCGACGGAGCTGCTCCACGTGATTCCGTGGGTGACTGCGCTGATTATCTGTGCGGTGTTGCCGGTCGTATTTGTGCATGTTAATGCCAGCGCTGCGACGGAAGAAGCCTCGACGGGTCGCCTTTGGGTGATGTTGCGCCGTCGTAGTTCACGTCTCGGCATCAATGGCTGCATCATTTCCGGTATCGTTCTCGGCTCGCTTTATGGCTTGATGCCTTTGTATCTGTCGCATCAGGGCATGAGTGATGCAACCGTCGGTTACTGGATGGCGTTACTGGTCAGCTCGGGTATTGTCGGCCAGTGGCCAGTAGGACGTTTAGCCGATCGCTTTGGTCGCCTGATGGTACTGCGCGTGCAAGTGTTCGTGGTTATTCTGGGGGCGATTGCGATGTTGGGTGATGCTGCGATGGCGCCAGCACTGTTTGTGCTGGGTCTGGCGGGTTTTACTCTCTACCCAGTGGCGATGTCCTGGGCGTGCGAAACCGTGGCGCATCATGAGTTAGTGGCGATGAATCAGGCATTACTGTTCAGCTATACGGTGGGTAGTTTGGTGGGGCCGGGAATGACGTCAATGCTGATGCAGAACTACTCTGACCGCCTGCTGTTTGTGATGATTGCTGCAGTTGCACTGGTTTATCTGGTGATGTTACTGCGCAAAGCCGATCATCAGGCAACGCCGGTTGCACATGCTTAACGCATTAATATAAAATAGTAAAAAGGGGAGCCAGCGGCTCCCCTTTTGTTTGCGGTTAATACATCACTTCATGACCGTAGCTGGCGAGGATATTCTTCACTCGCTCCATGGTTTCTTTGCTCGGCGGCTTAACACCATCCAGCTTGTACTCTTCACCCATGGCAATCCATTTGTGTTTGCCTAACTCGTGATAAGGCAACAGTTCAATCTTCTCAATGTTATCCATATCTTTAGTGAACTCACCTAAGCGATGCACGGAATCATCATCATCAGAGTAACCAGGCACAACAACGTAACGAATCCAGGTGCGTTTGCCTCTCTTCTGCAGGTAGCGCGCGAAGTCCAGCGTGCGGTGATTCGAAACGCCAACCAGAACTTCATGCACCTCATCATTAATTTGTTTCAGATCAAGCATGACCAAGTCAGTGGCATCCAGCAATTCATCGATCACCGGGTCGTAGCGACGAACAAAGCCGTTGGTGTCAAGGCAGGTGTGAATACCTTCTGCCTGGCAGGCGCGGAACCAGTCACGCACAAACTCGGCTTGTAAGATCGCTTCGCCACCCGATGCGGTCACGCCGCCGCCAGATGCATTCATAAAGTGACGATATGAGAGCGCATCCTTCATCAACTCTTCAACGGTCACTTCTTTACCGCCATGCGTGTCCCATGTATCGCGGTTATGGCAATACAGGCAGCGCATAAGACAGCCTTGAAAAAAGGTGATGAAACGGATGCCTGGGCCATCAACGGTGCCGCAGGATTCAAAGGAGTGGATACGACCGATGGTTGACATTGCGATGGGTTCTCCAGGTGAGCCTGAACATCAGGCAGCACAATCTATGTCGTGCTCTAAAAGTGAAAGTCGATTTTGCCAGGTCGCCAGCACCAGCAAGCTGGCAAAACGGACTTGTGGAGAAAAGGCTCCCGCAGGAGCCTTTTAATCTCAGTAAAGTGCTATTACAACGACTGAGTGAACGTACGGGTAATTACATCTTTCTGCTGCTCTTTGGTGAGCGAGTTAAAGCGAACAGCATAACCGGATACGCGAATGGTCAATTGAGGATACTTCTCAGGATGTTCCATCGCATCCAGCAGCATCTCTCGATTCATCACGTTAACGTTCAGATGCTGACCGCCCTCAATGTTAGCTTCATGGTGGAAATATCCATCCATCAAGCCAGCAAGGTTAGTTTTACGCACGTTATCATCTTTACCCAGTGCATTTGGCACGATGGAGAAGGTATAAGAGATGCCGTCTTTAGCATAAGCGAAGGGCAGTTTCGCGACCGAGGTCAATGAAGCTACCGCACCTTTCTGATCACGGCCGTGCATTGGGTTAGCACCCGGTCCGAACGGTGCACCCGCACGACGTCCGTCTGGCGTGTTACCGGTTTTCTTACCATAAACCACGTTAGAAGTGATGGTCAGTACTGACTGAGTTGGCACCGCATTGCGGTAGGTTTGCAGTTTCTGAATTTTTTTCATGAAACGTTCAACCAGATCGCACGCCATGTCATCAACGCGCGAGTCATTGTTACCAAACTGCGGATATTCACCTTCAATTTCAAAGTCTACCGCTAAACCATCTTCATCACGGATGGTTTTCACTTTGGCGTATTTGATGGCTGAAAGTGAGTCAGCCGCAACAGACAGACCCGCGATACCACATGCCATGGTGCGATAAACGTCACGATCGTGCAGCGCCATCAGTGAAGCTTCATAGCTATACTTATCGTGCATGTAGTGAATGATGTTCAGGGAGGTGACGTACTGCTTCGCCAGCCAATCCATGAAGTGATCCAAGCGCTCCATCACGATGTCGAAATCAAGAATTTCGTCAGTGATTGGTGCTTCTTTCGGGCCTACCTGCATTTTCAGTTTTTCATCAACGCCGCCGTTGATTGCATACAGCAGGGTTTTTGCCAGGTTGGCACGCGCACCGAAGAACTGCATCTGCTTACCGACAATCATTGGGCTAACGCAGCAGGCGATAGCATAGTCATCGTTGTCAAAGTCAGGACGCATCAGGTCGTCATTCTCATACTGCAATGAGGACGTATCGATAGAAACTTTTGCGGCGTATTTCTTGAAGTTAACCGGCAGTTTTTCTGACCACAGGATGGTCATATTTGGCTCCGGAGATGGACCCATGGTGTAAAGCGTATTCAGGAAACGGAAGGTGCTTTTGGTCACCAAAGTACGGCCATCGACGCCCATACCCGCTAATGATTCTGTTGCCCAGATTGGGTCACCGGAGAACAGCTCATCGTATTCAGGCGTACGCAGGAAGCGCACCATACGCAGTTTCATCACCAGGTGGTCAATCAGTTCCTGTGCGTCTTCTTCAGTCAGTTTCCCGGCCTGAATATCGCGATCAATGTACACATCAAGGAAGGTGGATACGCGACCGAAGGACATCGCCGCACCATTCTGAGATTTCACCGCCGCGAGGTAGCCGTAGTAAGTCCACTGAACGGCTTCTTGTGCATTGGTAGCGGGCAACGAGATATCTGAACCATACTTCGCAGCCATCTCTTTGATTTGACCCAGCGCACGATGCTGTTCAGAAATCTCTTCACGCAGGCGAATAGTGGCTTCGAGGTCAACGCCATTCTCCATATCGCTTTGCAGAGAATTGAACTGAGCAACTTTGTCTTTCATCAGGTAATCGATGCCGTACAGCGCGACGCGGCGATAGTCACCGATGATACGACCGCGGCCATAGGCATCAGGCAAACCTGTCAGTACGCCTGATTTACGGCAGCGCATGATGTCTGGGGTATAAACATCGAATACGCCCTGGTTATGAGTTTTACGGTAATCAGTGAAGACTTTTTTCAGTGCGGGATCGAGTTCGCGGCCATAAACCTTGCAAGAGCCCTCAACCATTTTGATGCCGCCAAACGGAATGATGGCACGTTTCAGAGGCGCTTCAGTTTGTAGACCAACGATTTTTTCCAGCGATTTGCTGATGTAGCCGGCGTCGTGAGAGGTGATGGTTGAAGCCAAATCGGTGTCAAAATCCACCGGCGCGTGAGTGCGGTTCTCAATTTTGATGCCTTCAAGCACGCTGTCCCACAGTTTGGTCGTGGCTGAGGTTGCGCCAGCGAGGAAGGATTCGTCGCCTTCATACGGTGTATAGTTTTTCTGGATAAAGTCACGGACGTTGACGCTGTTCTGCCATTCGCCGGCGCTAAATCCTTCCCAGGCTGACGCCATTTTTTCATTCAGTTCGGACATGATATACCTGCCTTATTTAGGGAGACTTTGACGTATGGCGCGCTGCTTCAGCACGCCAGTACCAATTCATTAATGCACCGGCTCATCGCCACGCAGATAGATTACCCAGTAGGTCAAACCGACTAATAATCCGCCGCCAATAATGTTGCCGATGGTTACGGGAATAAGGTTATTAAGAATAAAATCGCTAACGCTGAGTGAGGGAAACTGTGCTGCGCTTGCACCAGCCATTTGCCAGAATTCCGGGCTGGCAAAATCACGGATAACAATGGCCATCGGAATGAGGAACATGTTGGCTATGCTGTGTTCGAAGCCGCAGGCAACAAACATCGCTACCGGTAAGATCATCGCAAACATTTTATCCATCAGGCTTCGGCCGGAGTAACTCATCCATACCGCCAGGCAAACCATCAAATTGGCGAGCGTGCCGAGACTGACTGCTTCAATAAAGGTGTGATGCATCTTGTGGTCAGCGGTTTGCAGAAGGTTTAAGCCCCAGGCACCATTCGCCACCATGTGTTCACCGGCCAGCCAGATCAGCGCTACAAAGAACAGCGCGCCAAACAGGTTACCTATATAGACGGTCAACCAATGTCGACCAAGTTGCAGCCAGGTGATTCGACCGCTGGCTTTTGCCACCACGATCAGAACAGTTGAGGTGAACAGGTCAGCGCCGCACACGACTACTAACATTAAACCGAGTGAGAAACAGATACCGCCGATCAGTTTTGCTATGCCGTAGGGCATGGCTCCACTTCCGGTAGTTGCAGTGATATAGAAGACAAATGCAATTGAAATAAATACGCCAGCAGTAATGGCAAGGAAGAATGTGGTTAAAGGACGTTTAGTAGCTTTATATATGCCGGCTTCTTCTGCAACTTTCGCCATTGCCGCCGGTAATAATGAATTAAAAGGGTTGTCAGCTTTCACACTAACGCTCTCCAAAAATTGCCTGTAAAGATACTAACAAAGGAGTATAGGTCAGAAATTGATATGGATCATATTTGACCGGAAGGTTGCTGATAAGCGAAGCGATAAAGTAAGTGTTTTGAAGCTAATCTATTGAATTAATTGAAATAAATAAATTTTAAATTATGCAAAATAAGTTTAAGGTGGCTGTAGTTAAGGATGGTTTTGTTAAATATCATTAACGAATAAAGCTTAATTGTTATTCAATAATGCGCTTTAATCTCTTTGCATGACCAATATAAAAAAATGGCACTGATTTTTTCAGTGCCATTTACCAATACGCTAATTTTTATAAATAACCATTAAAAGCGCCAAGGCTATTTTTGTGACCAATAACGACGTTTAGCTGTCTGCAGTTTTTCATAGGCAGCGAGTAATGATTGATGCGCTGGGAAGGCTTTCAGGTCCAAATCGACCGCTTGCAATCCATAGAAAGGCGCTTCACCACTGATAGCCGCTGAAGCGGCCTCAACTGCCGCCTGGCCATACATACGGATAAAGGCACGATGATATTGAAGCGGATCGCGTTCCTCTTCCATTGCCAGCAGCAGCAAGGTTTGCAGGCAGCGATAGTAGTTAGCGCGCTCTTCGCTGAAGATGGACTGGTTAAATTCCATCGTCCATTCAGTCCAGATCAGAGCCTGATCCAGGTCGCCACCTGCCAGCGCTAGCATCGCTTTCAGCTCGCCGATACGCAGCGTGTACCAACCATTATCTTTGCCTGATGCCAGACCCAGCAGTTCGCGCACGCGAGTAAAGTCATCATGACCTTCCTCATCCAGTTGCACGATCAGCTCGAGATAGGCCTCAGGTTCCCATTGGCTTTCCGGCAGCGCCAGCAGCGTTTCGCGCAGTGGTGCACCCATGCTGTTATTCGCCAGCAGCAGATCTTCCGCTGGATAAATATCAGACATACCGGGAACGATAATGCGGCAAGCGTAAACGCTCAGATGTTCATAGTCAGCGATATAGACTTCTTTATCTTCCGCACGGAAGATCGCCATCAGCGTATCAAACTCTTCGTGCGTGGTACCCGCAAAGCTCCAGTCGACGAAAGGATAGTCAGCATCGTCTTTGAACATATCCCATGAAATCAGACCGCTTGAATCGATGAAATGCGTTTCCAGGTTAGCGTGTTCCGCCACTTCTTCATCATCAAACGTCGGCGGAGTAAACACGTCGAGATCTTTCAGACCACGGCCCTGCAGCAGTTCAGTAACGGTACGCTCCAGTGCGACGCCAAAGTCCGGATGTGCACCAAATGAAGCGAAACAGGTACCATTTGCTGGATTGAACAGCACTACGCAGATAACCGGATATTTACCGCCCAGTGAAGCATCGTAAGAGAAGATTGGGAAACCTTCTGCTTCCAGACGATCAATCGCTTCAATTACGCCAGGATAACGTTGCATCACCTCTGCTGGAATTTCTGGCAGGCTGATGGATTCGGCGATGATGCGATTCTTGATATGGCGCTCAAATACCTCAGACAGGCCTTGTACGCGCGCTTCGTTCGCGGTGTTACCAGCTGACATACCATTCGAAACGTACAGATTTCCGATGATGTTCATCGGGATATAAACCGTTTGCTGGTCAGATTGGCGGGTAAATGGCAGGCCACAAATACCGCGCTCATCATTGCCGGATTGCAGATCAATCAGCTCTGAAGCGCCCAGGCTCTCTTCAGGATCATAAAATTTGCGGAGGCGCGCATCCAGAATGCCTTCTGGCAGGCTGTCGTCCTCGGTGAGCGGGAACCACTTTTCATTCGGATAGTGAACAAAATCACCATTAGCGATGGATTTACCTAACCAGAAATCGGCGAAGAAGTAGTTAGTAGAGAGGCGCTCAAAATATTCGCCCAGTGCTGAAGCCAGAGCGGCTTTTTTGCTAGCACCTTTGCCATTTGTAAAGCACAGCGGGCAGTCGCGATCGCGAATGTGCACTGACCAGACGTGTGGCACCGGATTCAGCCAGGAAGCTTCTTCAATGTTGAAACCAAGGTCTTGCAGTTTCTGCTGAAAGCGAGCAATGGAATCTTCCAGTGCGGCGTCTTTTCCGGGGATAAACGTTTGCGTCATGGTGGCGCTCTCTTAAGTCAATGGGGTGGGCGTAAAGCGCGCAATAATACGGGTTTTATGCATGCTTCGCTATTCAGTCAGCCAAATTTATCTCAGTCTGGTTAAGGTTTTTACGCCATTCAGCTTCCCTCTTTTTCTTTCTGGAACTACCTCACAAAATTCCACGGCTTAATGCATTTATGACATAAGCTGCGGTGGAGTTGGCTCTGGAAATGTGATCGCCGCCGGATTAATGATTGCAGCTATCTGGAGGCAATGATAAAACCGGTGGGGTATTCATAACCGTTCGATATGACAGTGGTGAGGGGAAATGACTCAGGTTTATAATTTTAGCTCTGGCCCGGCTATGCTGCCGGTAGAAGTGCTCCGTCGCGCAGAACAAGAACTGACAAACTGGCACGGGTTAGGCACCTCGGTGATGGAGATCAGTCATCGCAGTAAAGAGTTTATTGCTGTTGCGGAAGCGGCAGAACAAGATTTTCGCGATCTGCTTAAGATCCCATCCAATTACAAAGTTTTATTCTGCCACGGCGGTGCGCGTGCACAATTCGCGGCCATCCCCGGCAACTTATTGGGTGAGGCAAAAACCGCAGATTATATTGACGGCGGTTACTGGGCTCACAGCGCGATTAAAGAAGCCGAAAAATTCTGCTCGCCAAATACTATTGATATAAAAACCACGCGTGATGGTAAACGTGCTTTATTACCAATGCGTGAATGGCAGCTGAATGATGATGCGGCTTACGTCCATTTCTGCCCGAACGAAACGATTGATGGCATTGCTATCGATGAAGAGCCGGATTTTGGCGATAAGATCGTGGTTGCCGATCTCTCTTCTACTATTCTGTCTCGTCCAATCGATGTGAGTCGCTATGGCGTGATCTATGCTGGCGCACAAAAAAATATCGGCCCGGCGGGCTTAACCTTAGTGGTTGTGCGCGAAGATCTGCTGGGTAAAGCACAGCGTTATGTGCCTTCTATCCTTGATTACAAGGTGCTGGCCGAAAACGAATCGATGTTTAACACTCCGCCAACTTTCGCATGGTATCTCTCTGGCCTTGTATTCAAATGGCTGAAAGAGAAGGGTGGCGTGGCCGAGATGGACAAGCTGAATCAGGCAAAAGCCGACTTACTGTATGGCGTGATTGATAACAGCGCGTTTTATCGCAACGATGTCGCAAGCGAAAACCGTTCACGTATGAACGTGCCATTCCAGTTAGCCGATTCATCTTTGGACAAAGTGTTCCTGGAAGAGTCTCTCAAGGCTGGTCTGCATGCGTTGAAAGGCCATCGCGTGGTTGGCGGTATGCGTGCATCGATCTACAATGCGATGCCGCTGGAAGGCGTTAAAACTCTGACTGAGTTCATGGTTGACTTCGAACGTCGCCGCGGTTAATTGCTTTTTTCATGCCAGCTTGTCTGGTATCAGACCCCGTCGCAAGATGGGGTCTCGTATTTTCTGGAGATTTGGTTTCACATGCAGGACTCCCTGACTCTACAACCGATTGCTCGCGTTGACGGCACGGTAAATTTACCGGGTTCAAAAAGCGTCTCGAACCGCGCTCTCTTGCTGGCCGCGCTGGCAAAAGGCACTACTCGCCTGACTAATTTGCTCGATAGCGATGACGTTAAGCACATGCTGAACGCCCTGAAAGCGCTGGGTGTCAGCTATACGCTCTCTGACGATCGCACCGTATGCGAAGTAGTAGGTAACGCGGGACCTTTGCGCGCTGAAAAGTCACTTGAGCTGTTTCTGGGTAACGCAGGCACCGCGATGCGTCCATTGGCTGCTGCGCTGTGTTTGGGCCAGCAGTCAATTGTCCTTACAGGCGAGCCGCGCATGAAAGAGCGTCCGATTGGTCACCTGGTTGATGCACTGCGTCAGGGCGGAGCAAAGATCGACTATCTTGAGCAGACCGATTACCCGCCAGTGCGTCTCAATGGCGGTTTTGTTGGTGGCGAAGTCAGCGTTGATGGCAGCGTTTCTAGCCAGTTCCTGACGGCGTTGTTAATGACCGCGCCGCTGGCGCCGCAAGACACCATCATCACCATCAAAGGCGATCTGGTTTCTAAGCCTTATATTGACATTACCTTGCACCTGATGCGCTGCTTTGGTGTGGACGTTGATAACCAGAACTATCAGCGTTTTGTGGTCAAAGGGCAGCAGCAGTACCAGTCTCCGGGCGATTACCTGGTGGAAGGTGATGCGTCTTCTGCTTCTTATTTCCTCGCTGCGGCTGCCATTAAAGGTGGTACCGTGCGTGTAACCGGTATCGGCCGTAACAGCGTGCAGGGCGATATTCGTTTTGCTGATGTGCTAGAAAAGATGGGCGCAGTGATTGAGTGGGGCGATGATTACATCTCCTGTACGCGTGGATCGTTGACGGCAATCGATATGGATATGAACCATATTCCCGATGCGGCAATGACGATTGCAACCACAGCACTGTTCGCACAAGGCACCACGCTGATGCGTAACATCTATAACTGGCGCGTAAAAGAGACCGATCGTCTGGCTGCGATGGCGACTGAGTTGCGCAAAGTCGGTGCTGAAGTGGAAGAAGGACACGACTTTATTCGTGTGACACCGCCTGCTCAGTTGCAACATGCGGATATCGGTACCTATAACGATCACCGCATGGCGATGTGCTTCGCGCTGGTGGCTCTGTCTGATACGCCGGTAACCATCCTTGATCCAGGCTGCACCGCGAAAACCTTCCCAAGCTATTTCCAGCAGTTGGCGAAAATCAGTCATACTTCCTGATCGTCTAACCCGGTGCACTGCGCCGGGTTTCTTTGCTCTCCTTTGGCCTCATCAAGCGGAAATTCTTCTGAATCTGTCTATATTTCTAGCGCTGTCTACGCTAAAGGGTAACTAACCTGATGCAGGCAGCGTATAATGCCGCGCAATCCAGGCGGCCTAGAAGGGCTGACAATAAGCACGCAGCAACAGGAGAGAAAAATGACGGCAATCGCCCCGGTTATTACCATCGATGGGCCAAGTGGCGCGGGTAAAGGGACTTTATGTAAAGCGATGGCGGAGTCGTTGCAGTGGCACTTACTGGATTCTGGCGCTATTTATCGCGTTTTAGCATTGGCTGCACTTCACCATCAGGTGGATATTGAGTCTGAAGAAGCATTAGTTCCGATTGCCGCGCATCTTGATGTGCGTTTTCTGTCGGTTGACGGTGAAATGCAGGTGGTGCTTGAAGGTGAAGACGTTACCGGTGAAATCCGCACGCAAGAAGTGAGCAACACCGCATCGCGCGTGGCCGCTTTTCCGCGGGTGCGTGAGGCGCTGCTTCGTCGCCAACGTGCATTCCGCGAAGAGCCCGGTTTAATCGCTGATGGACGCGATATGGGAACCGTGGTTTTCCCTGACGCGCCAGTGAAAATTTTCCTCGACGCCAGCTCAGAAGAGCGTGCGCATCGCCGTATGCTACAGTTGCAGGAGAAGGGCTTTAATGTTAACTTTGATCGCCTTTTATCCGAGATAAAGGAACGCGACGACCGCGATCGTAATCGTGCCATCGCACCTTTAGTACCTGCCACAGATGCTCTGGTACTGGATTCAACCAGTATGTCGATTGAGCAAGTGATTGAAAAGGCGCTTGATTATGCTAAGCAGAAGCTGGGCATTTAATCTTTCGGCAACCGAATTGCTGTAACCCTGTACCAAGGACCCGGTGCAGGGCATGTGAAACAACCCCATCCGACAATGAAGTCAGGTGGACGTTAAATTGAAGAATCCTAAGATTATCAATATGACTGAATCTTTTGCTCAACTCTTTGAAGAGTCCCTGAAAGAAATCGAAACCCGTCCGGGTTCCATCGTTCGTGGCGTTGTTGTCTCTATCGACAAAGACGTAGTTCTGGTTGATGCGGGTCTGAAATCTGAATCTGCAATTCCTGCAGAGCAGTTCAAGAACGCAGCCGGCGAACTGGAAATCCAGGTAGGCGACGAAGTTGACGTTGCGCTGGACGCAGTAGAAGACGGCTTCGGTGAAACCCTGCTGTCCCGTGAAAAAGCTAAACGTCACGAAGCTTGGATCACGCTGGAAAAAGCTTACGAAGACGCTGAAACTGTTACCGGTGTTATCAACGGCAAAGTTAAAGGTGGCTTCACAGTTGAGCTGAACGGTATTCGTGCGTTCCTGCCAGGTTCACTGGTAGACGTTCGTCCGGTTCGCGATACTCTGCACCTGGAAGGCAAAGAGCTTGAATTCAAAGTAATCAAGCTTGATCAGAAACGTAACAACGTCGTGGTTTCACGTCGTGCAGTTATCGAATCTGAGAACAGCGCTGAGCGCGATCAGCTGCTGGAAAACCTGCAGGAAGGCATGGAAGTTAAAGGTATCGTTAAGAACCTCACTGACTACGGTGCATTCGTGGATCTGGGCGGCGTTGACGGCCTGCTGCACATTACCGATATGGCTTGGAAACGCGTTAAGCATCCGAGCGAAATCGTCAACGTGGGCGACGAAATCACTGTTAAAGTGCTGAAGTTCGACCGCGAGCGTACCCGTGTATCTCTGGGCCTGAAACAGCTGGGCGAAGATCCTTGGGTGGCTATCGCTAAGCGCTATCCAGAAGGCACCCGCCTGACTGGTCGTGTAACCAACCTGACTGATTACGGCTGCTTCGTAGAAATTGAAGAAGGCGTTGAAGGTCTGGTACACGTTTCTGAAATGGACTGGACCAACAAAAACATCCATCCGTCTAAAGTTGTAAACGTAGGCGACGTGGTTGAAGTAATGGTTCTGGACATTGATGAAGAGCGTCGTCGTATCTCCCTGGGTCTGAAGCAGTGCAAATCTAACCCATGGCAGTTGTTCGCTGAGACCCACAACAAAGGCGATCGCGTTGAAGGTAAAATCAAGTCAATCACTGACTTCGGTATCTTCATCGGCCTGGACGGTGGCATCGACGGTCTGGTTCACCTGTCTGACATCTCCTGGAACGCGACTGGCGAAGAAGCCGTTCGTGAGTACAAAAAAGGCGACGAAATCGCTGCCGTTGTACTGCAGGTTGATGCAGAGCGCGAGCGCATCTCTCTGGGCGTGAAGCAGTTGGCTGAAGATCCATTCAACAACTACATCACCCTGAACAAGAAAGGCGCTATCGTGACTGGTAAAGTCACTGCAGTTGACGCTAAAGGTGCTACAGTAGAATTAGCTGACGGCGTAGAGGGTTACCTGCGCGCTTCTGAAGCTTCTCTGGACCGCATCGAAGACGCAACTCTGGTTCTGAGTGTTGGCGACGACGTTGAAGCTAAATTCACCGGCGTTGACCGTAAGAACCGCGTTGTGAGCCTGTCTGTTCGTGCTAAAGACCAGGCTGATGAGAAAGAAGCTATCAACACTGTTAACACCAAACAGGATGAAGGCAGCAACTTCTCTAGCGCGATGGCTGAAGCGTTCAAAGCGGCTAAAGGCGAGTAATCGACCTAAGGCACCGGACGATGAAAATCGTCCGGTTTCGGTAAAAGCTGTCATACCTTTCCCAATAAGGATTAACCGGAGGTTACATGACCAAGTCAGAACTGATTGAAAGACTTGCTGGCCAGCATACTCATATTCCGGCGAAAGTCGTTGAGGATGCGGTCAAAGAGATGCTTGAGCACATGGCCACTACGTTGGCCCAGGGCGAGCGCATTGAAATCCGGGGATTCGGCAGCTTTTCTTTGCATTACCGTGCACCGCGTACGGGTCGTAACCCGAAAACGGGTGACAAAGTGGATCTGGAAGGTAAATACGTTCCTCACTTTAAGCCGGGCAAAGAATTGCGTGACCGTGCGAATATCTACGGCTAAGCCGTTACCGAACGATAAAAACGACACTTTAGGGTGTCGTTTTTTTTTGCTTGCAGTATGCAGAATTGCGAGCTGCTTTCCAAAATGAAGTCCCACCAATGTAATCTCTGCAAAATTCTCTGAATCCATCGCGACACACACTCTTTTCACTGAAGCAAATCCCCCATCTTCACTGCAAACTCTTCCCCCAATGAGGGAGAGTACTAATGCATATGAACTGGATTGTTCTGGCGAGATTGATGATTGCCTCGGCGTTGCCGTTGGGCATATTGCCGCACATACCCGCCGCCAGCGTAATACTCATCATGGTTGGATTCGCGGTGTTACTCGGGTTGATGCCAATCACGTTGCTGCGGATATTAGGGATTGCTCTGTTAATGTTGGCCTGGACAATGAATGAAGCTCGGCAGATGGTTAATAGCATTGAGGAACTGGCTGCCGCATCTATTGAAGCCACGGTGCGTATCACTGAAGTGCGTGAACAGAAGCAGCAGCTGACAGCGCAAATCCTGCGTGTCGGTCAGCGTTATCAATTTCCACCTCTATTTGTCACGCTCAATAATGCTTCTACAGACCAACCATTTTGTGCCGGTCAGCGCTGGCAGATGAAATTGCGACTGCGTGCCGTGCACGGCAGACTGAACGAAGGGGAGTTCGATTTGCAACGCTTTGCTTTGTCGAATCACACTCCGCTGCAAGGTCGCATCATCAGTCAGCAGGCGGAATCGCTAACCTGCAACTGGCGCACGCGTTTCATTAATTATCACTTACCAACATTCGATACGCTCCAGCAATCCGCAATTATGCAGGCTTTAGCATTTGGTATACGTGCCAACATAATCGAAGAGCAGCGGCAATTGCTGCGGGAGACAGGCACCGCCCACTTGATGGCCATCTCAGGCATGCACATTGCGTTAGCTGCCAGTGTTGGATGGCTATTGGCGCGTGCAATTCAGGTGATTTTCCCCGCTCATTTGATAGGCCATTTGTTTCCACTGCTGATTAGCATCATAACCGCAGCCATCTACACGTGGGTTTCTGGCAGCCATGCACCGGCCCAGCGCGCGATTATCGCGCTCATGATTTGGACAGGTATTCGTAGCGTTGGTTGGCAACTCAGTGGCTGGCAAGTATGGACATTGTGTATTGGCGCCTTGCTGGCACTTGATCCATTAACCGTTCTGTCAGAAAGCTTTTGGTTGTCAGCACTGGCGGTCGCGATGCTAATTGTCTGGTATCAATGGTTTCCATTGCCGCATCGCTTTCGCTCAAAGCGTCGATGGCTGCTACTGCAATTGCTGCATCTGCAGCTTGGCATGATGATCCTCATGGCTCCGCTACAAATCTTCTTGTTTCAGGGAATAAGCCTGAGTGCTTTATTGGCAAATCTGATCGCGGTGCCGGTTGTGTCATTTGTCACGGTGCCACTGATATTGCTGGCAATGCTCTTGCCTGTGCCGCCGATTTCAGCGGGACTGTGGTATCTGGCGGATCTTTCTATAAACAAAATATTGCTCGTGCTGAAGTGGTTACCCGCGGGCTGGTGGGCATGGAGCGATACCTTACCCGCGATCGTGCTGCTGTGGGTGGGATTACTTCTTTGGCGTAGCAAGCTGATATATCGCAGCCTTATGCCGTGTTTTAGCCTGGTACTCGCGATCATCCTTTGGCGCAGCACTACTCAGCGTGATGATTGGCAAATCGACATGATTGATGTGGGGCACGGCCTGGCTATTGCCATTACGCAAGGCAATGAAGTGGTGCTATATGATGTTGGACCGGGCTGGAAGCAGGATGATGCCGGTTCACGCGTCATCCTGCCATGGTTGCAGTATCACGGCAGAAGCCTTCATTCTCTGATACTAAGCCACAAGCATCTGGATCATCGTGGTGGGCTACACTCATTGCTCAAAGTTAATCCAGCGGTAGCAATTCGAAGTGCCTTAGCGGAAAAGGGACATCTGCCATGCTTCCGTGGCCAGCAGTGGCAATGGGGCAAATTGCAATTTACCGCCTTGTGGCCGCCGGAGAGTCAGACCCAGGGACAAAATAACGATTCGTGTGTGGTGCGAATCAATGACGGGCAATTTAGCGTATTGCTCACCGGTGATATTGAGTTAGAAGCCGAAAGAAAAATTGTCGCGCTGGAAAAAGATGCACTCAACGCGACGATTTTGCAGGTGCCGCACCATGGCAGTCGTACTTCGTCAGGCGCGTTACTGTTACGTAATGTTGCTGGTAAGGCCGCATTCGCTTCGGTGGCGCGTTATAACGCCTGGCGTATGCCGGCACCAGCCGTGGTGCAGCGCTATCGTCAGCAAGGCTACGTGTGGTACGACACGGCACAATCGGGGCAGATTCATGTGGGTATCAGACAAGGTCATTGGCAAATTAAGGGCTTAAGAGAGCAAATAATGCCTCGCTGGTACCATCAGTGGTTTGGCGTCAAACGCGATTCCAGGTAGAATGAGCGGCTATTTCAAACAGCGTGAATAAATAATGCATCAAGATAAAGATCTCTCAACGTGGCAGACATTCCGTCGACTCTGGCCGATGATTGCGCCCCATAAGGCTGGCCTGTATGTGTCAGCAGTGGCGCTGATACTCAATGCGGCAGGCGATACCCTGATGCTCTCTCTGTTGAAACCTTTACTGGATGATGGCTTCGGTAAAGCTGACAGATCCGTAATGCTGTGGATGCCGCTGGTGGTAATCGGCCTGATGTTGGTGCGTGGCGTGACCAGCTATATCTCCAGTTACTGCATCTCATGGGTTTCCGGCAACGTGGTCATGAACATGCGTCGCCGTCTGTTCGGCCATATGATGGGCATGCCGGTTACCTTCTTCGATCAACAGTCAACGGGTACGCTGCTATCACGCATCACCTACGATTCTGAGCAGGTTGCCTCTTCTTCTTCAAGCGCACTGGTTACCGTGGTGCGTGAAGGGGCCTCGATCATTGGCCTGTTCATCATGATGTTCTATTACAGCTGGCAGCTGTCTTTGATTCTCATTGTGCTGGCGCCGATCGTCTCTTTTGCCATTCGTACCGTTTCAAAGCGCTTCCGCAGCATCAGTAAGAACATGCAGAACACCATGGGACAGGTGACAACCAGCGCCGAACAGATGCTTAAAGGGCATAAAGAAGTGCTGATCTTTGGTGGCCAGGACGTCGAAGCGAAGCGCTTTTCTCAGGTTAGCAACAAGATGCGTCAGCAGGGCATGAAACTGGTGTCAGCGTCCTCCATTTCTGATCCGGTGATTCAGTTAATTGCCTCACTGGCACTGGCATTCGTGCTTTATGCCGCCAGCTTCCCAAGCGTGATGGATACGCTCACAGCCGGTACCATCACCGTGGTCTTCTCTTCAATGATCGCCCTGATGCGTCCGCTGAAGTCACTGACCAACGTCAATGCGCAGTTCCAGCGTGGTATGGCGGCATGTCAGACGCTGTTCTCGATTCTCGACAGTGAGCAGGAAGTGGATAACGGCAAGCGTGAGATGGATCGCGCCAAAGGTGATGTTGAATTCCGCAACGTGACCTTTACCTACCCAGGCCGTGAAATCCCTGCGCTGCGCGATATCAATCTGTCGCTGCCTGCCGGTAAAACGGTTGCACTGGTCGGTCGTTCCGGCTCGGGTAAATCCACCATGGCCAGTTTGTTGACGCGCTTCTACGACATCGACAGCGGTGAAATTTTGCTGGATGGTCACGATTTGCGTGAATACACCCTGCGCTCACTGCGTAACCAGGTCGCGCTGGTTTCCCAGAACGTGCACCTTTTCAACGACACCATCGCCAACAACATTGCGTATGCCCGCAATGGCCAATACACGCGTGAACAAATTGAGCAGGCTGCGACCATGGCGCATGCGATGGACTTTATCCAGAAGATGGATAATGGCCTCGATACCGTGATTGGTGAGAATGGCGTGCTGCTTTCTGGTGGTCAGCGTCAACGTATTGCGATTGCGCGTGCCTTACTGCGCGACTGCCCAATCTTGATTCTCGATGAAGCCACATCAGCGCTGGATACCGAATCTGAGCGTGCGATTCAGGCCGCACTAGATGAGCTGCAGAAGAACCGTACCTCACTGGTGATTGCGCACCGTCTGTCGACCATTGAAAAAGCTGATGAGATCGTCGTGGTTGAAGATGGTCGCATTGTCGAGCGTGGTACTCACAGCGTGCTGCTGGAACAGAAGGGCGCCTATGCGCAGCTTCACAAGCTGCAGTTCGGTCAATGATTGAACGCATCTGGAGCGGGCGCTCGCCGTTATGGCTGCTGCTATGGCCGCTGAGTCTGCTTTATGGGGCGATCACCTCGCTGATTCGCCTCAGCTTCCAGCGCGGGTGGCGAAAAAGCTGGCGCGCACCTTGCCCGGTGATTGTGGTGGGGAATCTCACCGCAGGCGGGAATGGTAAAACGCCTGTAGTGATCTGGTTGGTGCAGGCGCTGCAACAACGCGGTTTACGTGCTGGCGTGGTGTCGCGGGGTTACGGCGGAAAAGCTGAACGATATCCGCTGTTGGTTACCGCTGAAACGCCCACGGCGCAGGCTGGCGATGAACCTGTTTTAATCGCTCAGCGTACGCAGGTGCCAGTCGCGGTTGCATCGCAGCGGCGTCTGGCGGTAGAAGGTCTGCTCGCTGCGCACGATCTGGATGTGATCATTACCGATGATGGCCTGCAGCATTACGCGCTGCAGCGCGATCGTGAAATCGTGGTGGTGGATGGTATGCGTCGTTTTGGCAATGGCTGGTGGTTACCGGCTGGGCCGATGCGTGAACGTGCTTCGCGACTTCAGACGGTGAATGCGGTGATCGTTAATGGTGGTGATGCGCAGGCGGGCGAAATTGCGATGACATTGCAGCCCGGTCTGGCGGTAAACCTGATCAGCGGCGCAACCGTAGCGTTAGCGCAGTTGCCGGAAATTGTCGCGATGGCCGGTATTGGTCATCCGCCGCGCTTCTTCAACACGCTCAAACAGCAAGGTATTCAGCCGGTGGCAGAAATTGCCTTCGCCGATCACCACGCTTACAGCGAAGACGAATTGCAACGTCTGACTCAGGCAGAACAGTGTTTACTGATGACGGAAAAAGATGCAGTGAAATGTCGTGGCTTTGCTCGCCCAAACTGGTGGTATCTGCCGGTGGATGCGCATCTGCAGGGCGCGGCGGTGGCAACCTTGTTAGACGATATCACTCATCTCTGCACCAACGCGCGCGACGCCCGTTCGCGCTAACCTCCGAAAAGGGAATTGAGTCATGAACCGCGTCGCTTCCCTCTCGTTACAAACTGCTCGTCACCTTCATCTGGCTGCTCAGGGACTGTTACGTCCTTTGGGCCGTCGGGCGCGCTTTACCGATATTCACGCCACTGTGCGTCAAATGTCTTTGCTGCAAATCGATACCATCAATGTGGTGGCACGCAGTCCTTATCTGGTGCTGTTTAGCCGCCTTGGCGCATACCAGGCCAATTGGCTGGAACAGGCGCTGGCATCTGGCGCGTTATTTGAATATTGGGCGCATGAAGCCTGTTTTATTCCTGTCGAAGATTACCCATTGCTGCGCCATCGCATGCTGGAACCGCAGCGACTTGGCTGGAAGTACAACCAACAGTGGGTTGAGGAACATCAACAGGAAATCACTGACCTTCTGCAACACATATCCGCCAATGGTCCGGTACGTGCAGCCGATTTCAGCAATGATAAACAGACCAAACCAGGCTGGTGGGCGTGGAAGCCGCATAAGCGTCATCTGGAGAATTTGTTCAGTGCCGGTCAATTGATGGTGGTGGAGCGGCGCAACTTCCAGCGGGTTTATGATCTGCACAGCCGCGTAATGCCGGACTGGATTGATGAACAGCATGCACTGAGTGAAGACGAAGCAGTGATACAGATGTTGAGTCACAGCGCGCGCAGCCTCGGCATTTTCCGTGATAGTTGGCTAGCTGATTACTATCGCCTCAAACGCGCACCACTCAAGTCGTGGCTCATGGATGCCGCCGCACGCGGAGAGATAGTTCGCGTTGAGGTCGAGCAGCTGGGTGAAATGTGGCTACACAACGCGTTATTACCGCTGCTGGAAAAACCACTCTCGGCCACGCATACCGCGCTGTTATCACCCTTTGATCCGGTGGTATGGGATCGCCGTCGTGCGCTGGAGCTGTTTAATTTTGATTACCGCATCGAGTGCTACACGCCAGCAGAGAAGCGCAAATATGGTTATTTTGTCCTGCCGGTGTTGCATCGCGGCGTATTGAAAGCGCGCATCGACGCCAAAATGGAGCGTCAGGCACAACAATTGGTAATTCGTGCATTCTGGCTGGAAGAAAGCACACGCGTCAGTAACGCTTTCCTTAATGACGTACAAAAAGCCATTAATCGCTTTGCTGCGTGGCAAGGTGCCAATGAAGTGATTATCGAAAATGCGCCGGCAGAACTGCTGGCTGCCTGGTCAAATCGCTGGTCGATTGGTGAATAAAGCCGCCATTTGTCTGGCTTGAGTGCGCCATTCACGCGCACGCTATTATGATATGCTAACCGCCTGAATCGGTCCTGAATGGAGAAGATTATGGATCACCGTTTACTCGAAATCGTTGCCTGCCCGGTATGCAACGGAAAACTCTACTTCAACAAAGAGCAGCAAGAGCTGATCTGTAAACCGGATGGCCTGGCTTACCCGGTACGTGACGGCATTCCAGTGCTGCTGGAAGTGGAAGCGCGTACGCTGTCTGTTGAAGAGATCCATCCATGAGTTTTGTTGCCATTATTCCCGCGCGTTACGCTTCAACGCGTCTGCCCGGCAAACCGCTGGTGGATATTCAGGGTAAACCGATGGTGCTGCACGTCATGGAACGCGCGCGTGAATCGGGTGCCGATCGCGTGATTGTCGCCACCGATCATCCGGATGTGGCGGCGGCGGTAACCGCAGCGGGCGGCGAAGTGTGCATGACGCGGGTCGATCATCAGTCTGGCACCGAGCGTTTGGCAGAAGTGGTCGAGAAGTATCAGTTTGCCGACGACACCATCATCGTTAACGTGCAGGGCGACGAGCCGATGATCCCGGCGGAGATTGTACGTCAGGTGGCAGTTAATCTGGCGCAATCTGAAGCCGGAATGGCGACGCTAGCGGTGCCGATCACCGATGCAGAAGAAGCCTTTAACCCGAACGCGGTGAAAGTGGTGATGGACGCCAAAGGTTATGCGCTTTACTTCTCACGCGCCACCATTCCCTGGGATCGCGAGCGTTATGCTCAATCGCGCGAGCAGATTGGCGACACGCTGCTGCGCCACATTGGTATCTACGCTTATCGCGCCGGTTTTATCCGTCGCTATATCGCGTGGGAACCTTGCCCGCTGGAGCACATTGAGCTGCTCGAACAGCTGCGCGTGCTGTGGTACGGTGAAAAGATTCACGTCGCGGTGGCAAAAGCTATCCCAAGTGTTGGGGTGGATACGCCGGAAGACCTTGAGCGGGTTCGTCTCGCTATGCAGGGTTAATCTCCGACCGGCCAGCGGCTCTCGCTGGCCTTAAAGTTTGATCTGGCGCTAAGCTTTGCGCCGCCATCACCTCCAGCATATTCCAGCCCTTTGACTTCGGAGGATATTGCATGGAACAGCTCCGTTCAGAACTCGCATTGGTGCTCGGTGAATGCATCAGCCGTCTCGAAACCATTAGCGAGAATACGCACACGCGGTTGTATGCGCTATACGATAACGCCGGTAAACCGATGCCGCTGGTGGTAAAGTATTTTCGTCATCAGGGACGTGCTGCGCTGGAAGCCAAAAAGCTGACCATGCTCGGCCATGATGGCTTAATTGCCGTGCCCGCAGTGTTTGGTCTGGTGCTCAGCCAGCAAAAGCCGGTACATGAAATGTTGCTGATGGCGCGCTTTAACGGCGTCTCGGCGGAAGCTCCGGCACGCAGCGCAGCACGCTGGGAACAGCTGTGCGAGCAGATCGTCGAAGGCGTATTGGCGTGGCATCGCATCGACAGCCATGGCTTAGTCGGCAGCGTGGACAGCGTGCAGGAGAATAGCTGGCCCGCATGGTATCGCCAGCGGGTGGATGTATTGTGGTCAACGCTGGGTTATCTGTCACCGCCGTTTTTCACACTGGAAGACCGTCAAATTCTGTTTCGCAGCCGTCAGCTATTACCGCGTCTTTTCAACGGCTTTGACGATCCCTGCGTGCTGATGCATGGCAATTTGCGCTTAGCCAGCATGCTGAAAGATGCGCACAGCGATCAGCTGATTGCGATGATGCAGCCGGGCAACATTCTCTGGGCTCCACGCGAATATGATCTGATGCGCCTGGCGGATAGCGGCGCAGAAGCGTCACTGCTGCAACACTATCTGCAGCGTGCGCCCGTGGCGGAAGGTTTCCTCTGGCGACGCTGGTTGTATCAACTGTGGGATTGCGTCGACACGCTGGTCAGCAGCGGACAGTTTGACCGCCCGCGCTTCGATCATGCTCGTGCGCAATTACTCCCTTGGCTGGGTTGAGGTGAGATCGTCACCGCGCAGCTTCTGCCAGATCTGTCCTAGCGTTTCATAGATCGCTCGCTCACTGTGACCGAGCCACAGCGGTGACGGAATCGCGCGTTCCCACCAGTTGAGCGGCGATGTCACCGCCAGCTGGTTCGCAGGTGCAGCCAGAGGATTCATGCCGGCACTTTGGAAGAATTGCATCGCACGTGGCAGATGGTTAGCGGAGGTCACCAGTAAAAACGGATGTTCCCCAATCGTCTGTTTCACCGCGCGTGCTTCACCAAGGGTATCGCGCGGTTGATCTAACTGAATCATCGCTTCTGGCGGTACGCCAAGACTTTCTGCCACTTCAGCCGCCACGCTGGCGCTGCTGCGTGGGTTTTCGCCGGCTGCTGCGCCAGTAAAGATCATTTTCGCCTGCGGATAGCGCCGCCACTGACGCACGCCTTCAGCCACGCGCGGCAAGCTATTACTGATTAAATTTGAACTCGGCGCCCAATTCGGATTGAAGGTATAGCCGCCGCCAAGCACCACGATATAATCGACCGGCTCGTTACCGTTCCAGGTGGGATAATGATTTTCCAGCGGTGACAGCAGGCGATCGGCAACCGGCTGCAGGCTTAAAACCAGCAATAGCAGCCAGCTGCAAGAGATGAGGATTTTGCCGCTTTTTTGCCAGCGGCTGAACCAGAGCAGTAAAAGTCCTGCCGCCATTAGCAATAACAGCAGCGGCAAGGGGAGCAACATCCCGCCAATGACTTTTTTAAATGCGAAAAACATCGAATATGGCCTCTTTTGTCCAAAAAAACAGCTGCCAGACGGTTACTGCGGCATGAAAGGTTCATTCTTGTTGAGCCTGTGACAAAATAGCACAAGTTGAATGCAGCAAAGCGGAGCCATCATCATGCAGGATCGTAACTTTGACGATCTGGCGGACAAATTCTCACAGAACATTTATGGCACGCGCAAAGGGCAAGTGCGCCAGGCGATAGTCTGGGACGAGCTGGAAGCCCTGTTACCGACACTGCCTGCCGGACCTTTACAGGTGCTGGATGCCGGCGGTGGCGTAGGACAAGTCTCAAGCGGGCTGGCGGCGCGCGGTCATCAGGTGGTGCTGTGCGATCTCTCTGCTGAGATGCTGAAGCTGGCGGAAGCCCATGCGCTCGCCGCGGGTGTGAGCCACAACATGCAATTCAAACAAATTAGCGCCCAGCAGGTGGGCGAACATTTGGATACGCAGGTTGATCTGGTATTGTTTCACGCGGTGTTGGAATGGGTCGCGCATCCGGAAGAGGTGCTGCAAGCGCTGTGGCACACGCTTAAGCCCGGCGGCGTGCTGTCGTTGATGTTTTACAACGCGCACGGCTTAACCTTCCGCACCCTGACGCTCGGCAATTTCGGTTATATGCGCGCCAATATGAGCAAACGCAAAAAGCGCACGCTGTCGCCCGATTTCCCGCGCGATCCCGATGATGTGACGCGCTGGCTGACAAACTGCGGATTTGAAATTGAACGGCGTGCGGGCATTCGCGTCTTCTGTGATTACATGAAGCCGCAACCCGGCGCAGGGAAGAGCGTTGAGGAAATCATTGAGATGGAACGGCGTTTCTGTCGCCAGGAGCCCTTTTTAAGTTTAGGGCGCTATATCCACGTGACCGCGCGCAAACCCAGCTAGAAGGATCAACTATGAGCGAATTTTCCCAGACGGTCCCCGAATTGGTGGCATGGGCGCGCAAGAACGATTTTTCGCTTGCGCTGCCGGTAGAACGTCTGGCCTTTTTGCTGGCCATCGCCACCTTAAACGGTGAGCGCATGGACGGCGAGATGAGTGAAGGCGAGCTGATTGACGCGTTTCGTCACGTTAGCAAAGCATTCGAACAAACCCACGAAACCGTGCAGGTCCGTGCCAACAACGCCATCAATGACATGGTGCGTCAGCGCTTGCTTAACCGCTTTACCAGCGAGCTAACGGAAGGCCACGCCATCTATCGTCTGACGCCGCTCGCCATCGGCATTACCGACTATTACATCCGTCAGCGCGAGTTCTCCACGCTGCGCCTGTCGATGCAGTTGTCGATTGTGGCGCAGGAGTTAAAACGCGCCGCAGACGCCGCCGAAGAAGACGGTGACGAATTCCACTGGCATCGCAACGTGTTTGCACCACTGAAATATTCGGTGGCGGAAATCTTCGATAGCATCGACATGACGCAACGTCTGATGGACGAGCAGCAGCAAGCGGTGAAAACCGATATTGCCGATCTGCTCAACAAAGACTGGCGCGCAGCGATCTCCAGCTGTGAAATGTTGCTGTCGGAAACCTCCGGTACGCTACGTGAACTGCAGGATACGCTGGAAGCGGCGGGCGATAAGCTGCAGGCCAATTTACTGCGCATTCAGGATGCGACGCTAAGCAGCCCGGATCTGGGCTTTGTCGATAAGCTGGTGTTTGACCTGCAAAACAAGCTCGATCGCATTATCAGCTGGGGCCAGCAGGCTATCGATCTGTGGATCGGCTACGACCGCCACGTACACAAGTTTATTCGTACCGCCATCGACATGGATAAGAACCGCGTATTTGCGCAGCGTTTACGCCTGTCGGTGCAAAACTATTTCGATCAGCCGTGGGCGCTGACCTACGCCAATGCCGATCGTCTTTACGATATGCGCGATGAAGAGATGACGCTGCGTAATGACGAGGTGATGGGCGAGCTGCCGCCGGAAATGGAATACGAAGAGTTTAATGAGATTCGCGAGCAACTGGCCGCGATGATCGAAGAGGCGCTGCAAATTTATAAGCAGGAGCAGAAGCCGCTCCATCTTGCCACGGTGATGCGCGACTATCTGTCGCAGTATCCGCGCGCGCGCCACTTTGATCTGGCGCGTATCGTCATCGATCAAGCGGTGCGACTCGGCGTGGCCGAAGCTGATTTAGCCGGTCTGCCTGCGCAATGGCAGGCCATTAATGATTACGGAGCCAAGGTGCAGGCACATGTCATCGACAAATATTGAACAAGTGATGCCAGTCAAACTGGCATTGGCTCTGGCAAACCCGATTTTCCCGGCGCTCGATAGCCAGTTACGCGCGGGTCGCCACATTGGCATTGAAGAGCTGGATAACCACGCCTTCCTGATGGATTACCAGGAATATCTCGAAGAGTTTTACGCGCGCTACAACGTTGAGCTGATCCGCGCGCCGGAAGGCTTCTTCTATCTGCGTCCGCGTTCAACCACCTTGATTCCGCGCTCGGTGCTGTCCGAGCTGGACATGATGGTGGGCAAAATTCTTTGCTATCTCTATCTCAGCCCGGAACGTCTGGCGAATGAGGGAATTTTTACCCAGCAAGAGCTGTATGACGAACTGCTGTCGCTGGCCGATGAGAGCAAATTGCTCAAGCTGGTAAATCAGCGTTCCACCGGTTCTGATCTTGACCGCGCCAAGTTGCAGGAAAAAATGCGTGCGTCGCTGAGCCGCCTGCGCCGTCTTGGCATGGTGTGGTTTATGGGCAACGACAGCAGCAAATTCCGCATCACCGAATCGGTGTTCCGCTTTGGCGCCGACGTGCGCAGCGGTGACGATGCGCGTGAAGCGCAGCTGCGCCTGATTCGTGACGGTGAAGCGATGACGCTGGAAAGCGCGCCGGCTGCGGCAGAAAACGATGAAGCAGATAACGATATTGACGCTGATAGCGACGCGAGTGATAACGCGGAGGATGAACAAGCATGATTGAACGCGGTAAATTTCGTTCGCTAACGCTGATCAACTGGAACGGCTTCTTTGCCCGTACTTTTGATCTTGATGAACTGGTCACCACGCTTTCGGGCGGTAACGGTGCGGGTAAATCCACCACCATGGCCGCCTTCGTTACGGCGATGATCCCTGACTTAACCTTGCTGCACTTCCGTAACACCACCGAAGCCGGTGCGACATCGGGTTCACGCGATAAAGGCCTGCACGGTAAGCTGCGCGCTGGCGTCTGCTATTCGGTGTTGGATGTGGTCAACTCACGCCATCAACGCGTGATTGTTGGCGTACGTCTGCAGCAGGTGGCGGGACGCGATAAAAAGGTCGATATCAAGCCATTCAGTATTCACGGCTTGCCGAGCGATTCGCAGGCTACCGATATGCTGACCGAAATCCTCAACAATCGTCAGGCGCGCGTGTTGCCGCTGACGGAAGTGAAGGAGCGCGTGGAAGCGCAGGAAGGCGTGCAGTTCAAACAGTACAACTCGGTCACCGATTATCACGCGGTGCTGTTCGAGCTCGGCGTGGTGCCGCGTCGTCTGCGTAACGCCAGCGATCGCAGCAAGTTCTATCGTCTGATCGAAGCATCTCTTTACGGCGGTATCTCCAGCGCCATCACCCGCTCGCTGCGCGATTACCTGCTGCCAGAAAACGGCGGCGTGCGTAAAGCCTTCCAGGATATGGAAGCCGCGCTGCGGGAAAACCGCATGACGCTGGAAGCGATTCGCGTTACCCAATCGGATCGCGACCTGTTTAAGCATTTGATTTCAGAAGCTACCAGCTACGTTTCCGCCGACTACATGCGCCACGCCAACGAGCGCCGCATTCACCTCGATGGCGCGCTGCAGCTGCGTAATGAGCTGTTCACCAGCCGCAATCAGCTGATTTCCGAGCAGTATCGCCACATTGAAATGGCGCGTGAGTTGTCCGAGCACAATGGTGCAGAAAGCGATCTGGAAAGCGATTATCAGGGCGCCAGCGACCACCTGAATCTGGTGCAAACCGCCATGCGCCAGCAGGAGAAGATTGAGCGTTACGATGCCGATCTGGAAGAGCTGACTTATCGCCTTGAAGAGCAAAATGAAGTTGTAGCCGAAGCGCGTGAAGTGCAGGAAGAGAATGAAGCACGCGCCGAAGCGGCTGAAGTGGAAGTGGATGAGCTGAAAAGCCAGCTTGCCGACTTCCAGCAGGCGCTCGACGTGCAGCAGACGCGTGCCATTCAGTATCAGCAAGCCTTGCAGGCGCTGGAGAAAGCACGCACACAGTGTCAACTGCCCGATTTATCTATCGATAACGCCGCTGAATGGCAGGAAACCTTCCAGGCGCGTGAAGAGGAAGCCACCGAACACCTGCTGCGTCTCGAACAGAAGCTGAGCGTCGCCGAAGCGGCGCATAGCCAGTTTGAGCAAGCGCTAGCGTTAGTCACCAGCATCGCCGGTGACGTCGGTCGTCAGGATGCGTGGCAAGTGGGGCGCGAATTACTGCGTGACGCCGGCAATCAGCGTCATCATGCCGAACAGCTTTCCTCGCTGCGTCTGCGCCTCAATGAATTAGAAACCCGTCTGCGTGAGCAGCATGATGCCGAGCGTCTGCTGGCGGATTTCTGCAAACGTCAGGGCCAGCAATACGATGCGGATGCGCTGGACGGCTTGCAGCGTGAACTCGAAGCGCAGATTGAACAGCTGAATAGCAGCGTTGCCGATGCCGGCGAACGCCGCATGTTGATGCGTCAGGAGCTGGAGCAGCTGCGTGAACGCATCTCCGCGTTGACTGCGCGTGCGCCGCACTGGCTGGCGGCGCAGGAAATTCTGACGCAGCTGAGTGAGCAAACCGGTCAGGAGCTGACCAGCAGCCAGCAGATCACTGAATTTATGCAGCAACTGCTGGAGCGCGAGCGTGAAACCACGGTTGAACGCGACGAGCTGGCCGCGCGTAAGCGTGACATTGAACAGCAGATTGAACGGCTGAGCCAACCGGGCGGCGCGGAAGATGCTCGCCTGACGCAGCTGGCGGAACGTTTTGGCGGCGTGCTGCTGTCGGAAATTTATGATGACGTTACGCTGGATGACGCACCGTACTTCTCGGCGTTGTACGGTCCATCGCGTCACGCCATTGTGGTGCCGGATCTGTCGCTGGTGCGCGACCTGCTCGACGGTTTAGACGAGTGCCCGGAAGATCTCTATCTAATTGAAGGCGATCCGCAAGCCTTTGACGACAGCGTATTTAGCGTCGAAGAGCTGGAAAAAGCGGTGGTAGTGAAAGTGGCTGAGCGTCAGTGGCGCTACTCCCGCTTCCCGAAAGTGCCGCTGTTTGGTCGCGCGGCGCGTGAAAATCAGCTTGAGTTGCTGAACAACGAACGTGAACAGTTGGCTGAACGTTATGCCACGCTGTCGTTTGATGTGCAGAAAACCCAGCGTCTACATCAATCCTTCAGCCGCTTCATCGGCAGTCATTTAGCGGTGGCGTTTGATGAAGACCCAGAAGCGCAGATTCGTCAGCTTAACAGCCGCCGTGGCGAGTTGGAGCGGGCGCTGGCGCAGCATGAAAATGACAATCAGCAGCAGCGTGCGCAGTTTGAGCAGGCAAAAGAGGGCGTCAGCCAGCTTAACCGCCTGTTGCCACGCGTTAATCTGCTGCTCGACGACACGCTTGGCGATCGCTGTGAAGAGATCCGCGAGCGCGTGGAAGAAGCGCAGGAAGCCGCGCGCTTCCTGCATCAGCACGGCAACAAACTCACTAAGCTGGAGCCGCTGATTTCTGTACTGCAAAGCGATCCGCAGCAGCACGATCAGCTGCAGCGTGACTATCAGCAGGCACAGCAGCAGCAGCGCGATGCGCGTCAGCAGGCCTTTGCCCTGACCGAAGTGGTGCAGCGCCGTGCGCACTTCAGCTATGAAAGTTCGGCGGGCATGTTGGGCGGTAACAGCGATCTCAATGAACAGTTGCGTCAGCGTCTGGAACAAGCGGAAGGCGAGCGCAGCCGCGCACGTGAACGTCTGCGTGGACATCAGGCGCAGCTGACGCAGTATTCGCAGGTGCTGGCTTCGCTGAAAAGTTCTTACGATGCCAAACGCGACATGCTGAAAGAGTTGCAGCAAGAGATGCAGGACATCGGCGTGCATGCCGATGCCAGCGCAGAAGAGCGCGCGCGCATTCGTCGTGACGAGCTGTACAGCGCGTTGAGCCACAACCGTGCGCGTCGCAACCAGCTGGAAAAACAGATCACCTTCTGTGAAGCCGAAATGGACAGCCTGCAGAAGAAACTGCGCAAGCTGGAACGCGATTATCATCAGATTCGTGAGCAGGTGGTCAGCGCGAAAGCGGGCTGGTGCACGGTGTTGCGCCTGGTTAAAGAGAACGGCGTTGAGCGTCGTCTGCATCGTCGTGAACTGGCCTATCTCAGCGGCGATGAGCTGCGTTCGATGTCGGATAAGGCGCTGGGTGCGCTGCGTCTGGCGGTAGCGGATAACGAGCATCTGCGCGATGTGCTGCGCATGTCGGAAGACCCGAAACGTCCGGAACGTAAGATTCAGTTCTTTATCGCGGTCTATCAGCATCTGCGCGAACGTATTCGTCAGGACATCATTCGTACCGACGATCCAGTTGAAGCCATCGAGCAGATGGAAATCGAGCTGAATCGTCTGACCGAAGAGCTGACGGCGCGTGAACAGACGCTGGCAATCAGCTCACGCAGCGCGGCGAACATCATTCGCAAAACCATTCAGCGCGAGCAGAACCGTATTCGTCAGCTGAACCAGGGCTTGCAGGCGGTGAGCTTTGGTCAGGTGCGCAGCGTGCGCCTCAACGTGAACGTGCGTGAAGCGCACTCAACGCTACTGGATACGCTGTCGGAAGAGCATGAACAGCATCAAGATCTGTTTACCAGCAACCGCTTAACCTTCTCGGAAGCGCTGGCGAAACTCTATCAGCGCCTGAATCCGCAGATTGACATGGGCCAGCGCACGCCGCAAACCATCGGTGAAGAGTTGCTCGACTACCGCAACTATCTTGAGATGGAAGTGGAAGTGAATCGTGGCTCTGATGGCTGGTTGCGTGCAGAAAGTGGCGCACTTTCGACCGGTGAAGCGATCGGTACCGGGATGTCGATTCTGGTGATGGTAGTGCAGAGCTGGGAAGAGGAATCACGTCGTCTGCGCGGCAAAGATATCTCGCCGTGTCGTCTGCTGTTCCTCGATGAAGCGGCACGTCTGGATGCCCGTTCAATCGCCACACTGTTTGAGCTGTGCGAACGTCTGGAGATGCAGCTGATCATCGCGGCACCAGAGAATATCAGCCCGGAAAAAGGCACCACTTACAAACTGGTGCGTAAGATGTTCAATAACACTGAACACGTGCATGTGGTTGGTCTGCGCGGCTTCTCGGCGGATCCTGCACCGAGCAAGGATCAAAGTCCTAAGGTCGGTCTTGAATATGAGAATTCATAGCGCTTAATCTGGTTAAAAAACAGCACTACGTTTAATCTGTATGCGGCATCTGCACTTAGAGGCAGATGCCGTTTTTTATTCGTATACTCAACATTAAGAGTATGGCTGTACATGGCGATCACAGGGCGCTATGTCATTGGTGAGAAGGGGGCAGGGATGTTGCTAAACAATAAGCGCAAAATGAGCCGTGCTGCAGTAGCACTCGGTTTGTCACTGGTATTATCGCCGCTGGCTGTCAGCCATGCGGCCATCACCTCCACGCTACCCAACTCGACGCATCACAGTTCGATGTCGGTTGCTGCCAGTCAGCAGCAGATTCAGCAGGCGTTTAGCGCCACTGAACAACCCTTCTACCTGCCAGGCTTGGCCGGCATTTATGCGTCGCGTGACATGGCGCCGCTGTGGCAGGACCAGCAAGCGGTGCAGGCTTTCCAGCAGCAGCTTGCGGAAGTGGCGCTCTCAGGCGTGCAGCCGCAGTTCACTCGCTGGGTGGAGCGGCTAACCAATCCGAACATTAAAGGCCTAGCGCGGGATATCGTGCTCAGTGATGCAATGCTTGGCTATCTGCAGTTCGTTGCCAATGTCCCGACACAGGGTGAGACCTGGCTCTACAGCAATGTGCCTTACAAGCTGACCATGCCATCGCTGGCGGCCATCAATCAGTGGCAGAATGCGGTGAATGGTGGTGGCAGCCGTACTTTCGTGGTGTCACTGCAACCGCAGCATCCGCAATATCTACCGATGCATAATGCATTGAAAACGTTGCTAAATGATCATCATCCGTGGCCACAGCTGCGTGATACCGCTACGCTGCGCCCAGGACAAATCAGCAATGATGTGCCTGCACTGCGTGAGATTCTGCAACGCACCGGTATGTTGACCGCCAGCCACAGCACTACACCAACGCCGGCGGAAGATGCGGTACCCACAGCGCCGGTTCCGGTGAGTCAGAGCAATCAGCCGGTGGCGGTGAGCCCCTCTGCGGCAAACTTTGATGATATTGATGCGGCTCCGGCACTCGCTGCTACGCCTGAAGTGGCTAATAATGTTGCTGCCAATCCAGCGGCAACCGGCCCCAACGTCTATGACGCTGCGCTGGTGGAAGGTGTGAAACGCTTCCAGCACTGGCAAGGCTTGGCCGATGATGGCGCGATTGGTCCGCGTACCCGTGAATGGCTGAATGTGCCGCCGCAGATGCGCGCCTCGCTGCTGGCGCTCAATATTCAGCGTCTGCGTCTGCTGCCAGATGATATGCATAACGGCATCATGGTAAACATTCCCAACTATTCGCTGACCTACTACAACAATGGCGCCACCATTTTATCATCACGCGTGATTGTGGGCCGTCCCGATCGCAAAACGCCGCTGATGCGCAGCGCGCTGAATAATGTGGTGCTGAATCCACCTTGGAATGTCCCAACCACGCTGGTGCGCCAGGATATTGTGCCGAAGGTGAAGCAGGATCCGTCATATCTTTATAAGCACGGTTATACGCTGCTGTCGGGTTGGAGTGCGGATGCGGAAGTGATCGATCCTTCAATGATTGACTGGCATATGGTGTCGGCGGCGAGCTTCCCGTATCGCATTCGTCAGGCGCCAGGCGCGACTAACTCGCTGGGTCGCTACAAATTCAATATGCCGAGTTCGGATGCTATCTATCTGCACGATACGCCAAACCATAATCTGTTCCAGCGCGATATTCGTGCGCTCAGTTCCGGATGTGTGCGCGTCAATAAAGCCTCGGAATTGGCCGATCTGCTACTGCAGGATGTGGGCTGGAATGACGGCCGTATTTCGGACACCTTGAAAGAGGGGAATACCCGTTATGTGCCGATTCGCCATCGCATTCCAGTGAATCTTTACTACCTCACCGCCTGGGTTGCAGATGATGGGCTCCCGCAATATCGTACAGATATTTACAATTATGATAATCCTGCGCGTTCCGGCAGTCAGGTGCTGTATAAAGCCGGCCAATTGTTACTCTAGTACTTGATTTGGCTGTTTTCTCTTCACATGAATTTAACCAAGACCAGTCTCGAAAATTTGATTTTGAGCTGGTTTTGGTCTTCTGCAACATATTCTGGGTTGACTGAGTCTTAGGCGGACGTTAATGTTCGGCCTTGTGTATTTTTCGCACATATTTTATCCGCTTTAGACTAGGTAACCTCGCTTCATGGCTAATATTGATTCTCAACGTCGTCGATTACTCTTGATTGGAGGCGCAGCTGCAGGATTATCACTGCTTCCTGGCTCCGCTCTGGCTTCGCTTTCCACCGCCCGCCCTCGAGTATTGACACTTAGTAACCTTCACACCGGCGAAACCCTTAAAACGGAGTTTTTTAACGGTAAGCGTTATGACAAGGATGAGTTAGCCCGCTTAAATCACTTTTTCCGTGATTACCGCGCCAATCAAGTGAAGAACATCGATCCCCATCTTTTTGATCAGCTTTACCGCCTGCAAACGTTGCTCGATACGCGTAAGCCGGTGCAGTTGATCTCGGGTTACCGCACCTTAGCCACCAATACCATGCTGCGTGAATCGGGTCCGGGCGTGGCGAAAAAAAGCTATCACACCAAAGGACAAGCGATGGATTTCCACATTGAGGGAATTTCGTTGAGCAATGTTCGCAAAGCGGCGTTATCTATGCGCGCCGGTGGTGTAGGATATTACCCGCGCAGCAACTTCGTACACATAGATACCGGGCCTGCAAGGCACTGGTCCTGATACCGGCAGCGCTGCGTGTGCCGGTCATGGAGCGCTATGAATTACCAAATTATTCCGGTTACGGCTTTTTCCCAGAACTGTTCAGTTATTTGGGATGACGAAACCCAACAAGCCGCATTAGTCGATCCCGGCGGCGATGCAGAAACCATCAAAGCTGTGCTGGCAGAACGTGGTTTGACGCCGTCACAAATCCTGCTCACTCATGGACACCTCGATCACGTTGGTGCCGCTGCGGAACTTGCGGCACATTATCAGGTGCCGATTGTCGGTCCGCATCCGCTTGATGCTTTCTGGTTAGACAATCTGCCTACACAGAGCCGCATGTTTGGATTACCTGAATGCGCGCCGCTGACGCCCGATCGCTGGCTGGAAGAGGGCGAAACTGTTCAGGTTGGAAATGTCGTGCTGGAAGTACTGCTTTGTCCGGGCCATACGCCGGGACACATCGTATTCTTTGATCGTGCAGGACGTCTGCTGATTTCAGGTGATGTGATTTTTAACGGTGGCGTGGGACGCACCGATTTCCCACAGGGTAGCCACAGCGACCTAATCGATGCGATTAAAGCTAAGCTGCTGCCGCTAGGCGATGATGTGACTTTCGTGCCGGGTCACGGGCCAATCTCGACGCTAGGTCGCGAACGCATCAGCAATCCGTTCCTTCAAGAATAAAAAATGGGCCATTTAGGCCCATTTGTCGTTATTCGCCGCCTGATTTATAACACCGCGACAATCGCTTCACACAGCGCCGACATGTTGTCAGGCGTCATGCCTGCCACGTTAACGCGACCAGAGTTCACAGCATACACACCAAACTCTTCACGCAGACGTACCACCTGATCTTTGGTCAGGCCGCTAAACGAAAACATGCCGTTTTGCTTGATGATGAAGCTAAAATCTTGATTAGCACCTTTCTCCGCCAACGTGTTCACAAATAGCTGACGCATGCGCTGGATGCGCTGACGCATATCGGTCAGCTCCTGAATCCAGATGGTACGCAGCGCGTCGTTGCTGAGGATGGTGGCGACTACTGCCGCGCCGTGTGACGGCGGGTTTGAGTAGTTGGCGCGAATAGTATATTTCACCTGGCTAAACGCGGTTTTCGCCACGTCGCTGCTGGCAGCAACCAGCGTCAATGCACCAACACGCTCGTTATACAAACCGAAGTTCTTCGAATAAGAACTGGCAACGATCAGTTCCTGATGTGAAGCGGCAAAAATACGCAACCCTTCAGCATCTTCGTCCAGACCGCTAGCAAAGCCCTGATAGGCGAAATCAAACAGCGGCAGCCAGCCTTTTTCTAGCGACAGCTGCGCCAGCTGCTGCCATTGCTCTGCAGAAGGATCAACGCCGGTTGGGTTGTGGCAGCAGCCGTGGAATAAAACTACATCGCCCGCTTTGGCTTCCTGCAGCGATGACACCATCGCGTCGAAATCCAGGCTGTGGCTAACTGCATCGTAATAATCGTAATCACATACTTCGAGGCCAGCAGCGTTGAACACATTGTTATGGTTCGGCCAGCTTGGATTGCTCACCCAAACGCGCTTTACGCTGGTCTGGTTTGCCAGAAAATCTGCCGCTACGCGCAGGGCGCCGGTGCCACCTGGCGTTTGTGCGGTGCAGGCGCGACCTGTAGAAATCAGCGCGCTCTCTTTGCCGAACAGCAACTCCTGCGTACAACGTGCGAAATCCGCCAGACCATCAATGCTCAGGTAGTTCTTGGTGGTTTCATTTTCCAGCAAATACTGCTCAGCTTTTTTAACACTGGTGAGGACCGGCGTTTTACCGGTTTCATCTTTATAAACACCAATGCCAAGATTGATTTTATTCGTGCGGTCATCGGCACGAAAAAGGTCAGCCAGTCCCAGAATAGGATCGGCGGGTGCGGCAGAGATCGATTCAAACATGAGTCAGTTCCGTTTGGGTGAACTTTAGCGAAATGAGCTATCAGGTTAACGTCAGTCGGCACGCTTGCCAACCGCTGATATAAAAAAGAAATATGTCAGAAGGATAAAGTAGAAAAGCTAATTGCGAAGCCGATCACTGAAATGTAAAACGGAGCCCGAAGGCTCCGTTTTTAGGTAATACGCAAATCTAATCGGGTGATTAGAACTGGTAAACCAGACCCAGTGCAACTACGTCGTCGGTAGCAATACCCAGTGGGTTGTCATCGTTCAGCTGGTTGATTTTGTAATCAACGTAGGTAGCCATGTTTTTGTTGAAGTAGTAAGTTGCGCCAACTTCAATGTATTTAACCAGGTCAGCATCGCCAACGCCTTCGATGTCTTTGCCTTTAGACTGAACATAGGCGATGGACGGACGCAGACCGAAGTCGAACTGGTACTGTGCAACAACTTCGAAGTTCTGAGCTTTGTTAGCGAACGCAGACAAGTCACCAGAGCTGATTGGAGTCGAGTTACGAGTTTCGCCGTACATTGCTGCCAGGTATACGTTGTTAGCGTCATACTTCAGAGCAGTTGCCCAGTTTTCAGCACGTTTACCAGCGCCAACACCAGTCGCTACGTTGGTTGAAGTATCAGTATCACGCACAGTACCTGCTGACTGCGCATTAGTACGGTCGCTGCTGCTATAAGCTGCAGCTACACCAACACCGATTGGTGAGGTGTAAGAGGTTGACAGGCCATAGCCGTCACCGTTTGCACGGCGGATATCAGAGCGATCGTTTTTGCCCTGGTACTGTGCTGCGAAGTTCCAACCGTCAACCAGACCGAAGAAGTTGGTGTTACGGTAGGTCAGCAGGCCGGTGCTACGACCGTTCATGAAGTTGTCTGAGTAACCTGAGTCGCCACCGAATTCTGGCAGAACGTCAGTCCAGCCAATTGCGTCATATACAACGCCATAGTTACGACCGTAGTCGATTGAACCCGCATCGCCAAATTTCAGACCTGCGAAGCCCAGACGGGTTTTGTTGCCGTCTTGTGCATCAGAACCTTCAGAGTTGTTAGCCTGAATGTTGTATTCCCACTGGCCGTAACCGGTCAGTTGGTCATTAATCTGGGTTTCACCCTTGAAGCCGAAGCGAACATAAGTCTGGTCGCCGTCGCTGCCAGCGTCATCCGAGAAATAGTGCAGACCAACAGCTTTACCGTACAGGTCCAGCTTGTTGCCGTCTTTATTATAGATTTCTGCTGCGTTTGCTGCGCCGGCAGCTAACAGAGCAGGGATAACCACTGCAAGAATGTTGCGCTTCATCATTTTTTATTACCCTCATTGGAGTTATTTGGACATCTGCCACTGCTGCCAAGAAATCTTTACAGAACCTTGAAAGAAGTTTGATGTCTCCTGTGTCTGCACGCATCTTTCCATCACAGGGTTGCTAATTCTAGCCCGAAAATGATTCAAATCTCTCGATTAGGTATCAAAAGGAAAATATGTATTACAAAATGTAAAATATCGGGAACTTTGTGAGAGAACTCTAAATTTACAAAAATAAAAAAAGGCCGGCTAGGCCGACCTCTTTATATATATGAATTACTTATAATTAATCGCTAAATTTAGAAATTCGCGTTGCGTGGAGTACGTGGGAAGGGGATAACATCCCTTACATTTTGTACGCCGGTGACATAGGCGATTAATCGTTCGAAACCTAATCCAAAACCAGCATGTGGCACGGTGCCGTAACGACGCAGGTCACGATACCACCAATAATCTTCTTTATTGAGACCCATTTCCGCCAGACGCGCATCCAGCACATCCAGACGCTCTTCACGCTGTGAACCACCGATGATTTCACCGATGCCCGGCGCGAGTACATCCATCGCCGCCACGGTTTTGCCATCTTCATTCATACGCATATAGAAGGCTTTGATGTCTTTCGGATAGTTTTTCACTACCACTGGCGCTTTGAAGTGCTGCTCTGCGAGGTAACGCTCGTGCTCGGATGACAGATCCACGCCCCATGAAACCGGGTTCTCGAAGGTCTGGCCGCTTTTCAGCAGGATTTCAACCGCATCGGTGTAATCCACCTGAGCAAAGTCGGTAGTCACGAAACGCTCAAGACGCGCAATGGCATCTTTATCAACACGCTCGGCAAAGAATGCCATGTCATCAGCACGTTCGTTGAGAACGGCCTGGAACACGTATTTCAGCATGGACTCGGCCAGAGCTGCGGCATCATCCAGCGTCGCAAATGCAATTTCCGGCTCCAGCATCCAGAATTCCGCCAAATGGCGGCTAGTGTTGGAGTTTTCGGCACGGAACGTTGGACCAAAGGTATAGACCTTCGACAGCGCACAGGCGTAAGTTTCGGCATTGAGCTGGCCGGATACGGTCAGGAACGCTTCTTTACCGAAAAAGTCTTTATCGAAATCGATTTTGCCCTGCGGATCGCGCGGCAGGTTTTCCAGATCCAGCGTCGAAACGCGGAACATCTCGCCAGCACCTTCGGTATCCGAAGCGGTGATCAGCGGAGTCGAAACCCAGAAATAGCCGTTTTCATGGAAGAAGCGATGCAGCGCTTGCGCCAGCGTATGACGCACGCGCGCCACTGCGCCGACCAGGTTGGTACGCGGACGCAGGTGCGCCACTTCACGCAGGTATTCGATGCTGTGACGTTTCGCCGCCATCGGATAGGTGTCCGGATCGTCAACCCAACCGGTAACTTCAACCTTGGTTGCCTGCATCTCGAAGGCCTGGCCTTCGCCTGGCGATTCGACCACTTTGCCGGTAATGATCACCGAGCAACCGGTTGTCAGACGCAGCACCTCATCCTGATAATTATTCAGAGAATTATTGACGACGGCCTGAACGGGATTAAAGCAGGAACCGTCGTAAACGGCGATAAAGGAAAGACCAGCTTTGGAATCTCTTCGGGTACGCACCCAACCACGTACGGTGACTTCACTGTCAACCGCGACACGGCCGTGCAGTACATCCGCTACAGGCACAACGCTCATAAAGTTCTCTCTATATATAAAAGAAGGTGGATAAAAGCCCTTTTTCAGGGTTTTGCTATGTTACTTGCGAGCCGACAGGAAACAAGCAAAATTGCCGGGTTAATCGGAGATTTGTTGCGTGAAAGCAGGGTGCAAGCACCCTGCAATAAGAATCAGCTGGCTCTTTTGACCAGCGGCAGATCGAAGGCTTTGCGCAAGGCGCGCACGAAGGCTTTATCCTGGCAAATGGTTTTGCCGGGGCTGTCGGAAAGTTTTGCCACCGGTTTGCCATTGCAGCTCACCAGTTTGATCACGATATTCAGCGGCGTAACGCCCGGAATATCGCAGGACAAGCGCGTTCCGATACCGAACACCACGTTGGCACGTTGGCCAAAGTGACGATAGAGCGCCAGCGCTTTATCCAGATTGAGATTATCTGAGAACACCAGCGTTTTGCTTTTTGGATCGATATCCAGACGCTGATAGTGCGCAATGGCTTTTTCACCCCATTCCACTGGATCGCCGGAGTCATGGCGCAGGCCTTGATAGCGATGAGCAAAGCCAGGACCAAAGTCGCGCAGGAAGGCATCCATGGTGATGCAGTCAGTCAGGGCGATGCCTAACTGGTCATCATACTCGTCCAGCCAGGATTGCAGCGCCGCACGTTGGCTGTTCGCCAATACCGGGCTGATTTGCTGGTGCGCCTGGAACCATTCGTGTGCTTGCGTGCCCACCGGATTAAGCTGCAGGCGGCGCGCCAAATCGTAGTTGCTGGTGCCAACCAGCCAAGGAAATTCCGCTTTGAGCGTAGCGACAATCGCTTCCTGTACGGCTTTGGAGTAGCGACGACGCGTACCAAAATCCATCAGCTGGAAGCGTGACATATCCAAATCGCCGACTTGCTGACGGAAATCCGTAAGCTTGTGCTGCAAGTGCGCAACCGCCTGATCCACACCCATTTGCGGCGTGCGATGGCGATGCACCACCTCACTGATCAGCGCCAGCAGCGGCACTTCCCACAGAATCACTTCACGCCACGGCCCGCTGATCTGAATCGTCAGATGGCCGTTGTTATTACGCACGTTGACTTGTGACGGATCGAGGCGGAACTGGCGCAGCCAGTTAAGGTAATCGCTTTGGAAGAAAGGCAGCCCGCTGAGGTAGTGATACTCATCGTCGCTCAGGGCGAGCGTTTGCAGGGTTTCAATTTGTGCGCGGATCTCGTCCGCATAAATACCGAGCAGTTCGTCGCCACGGCAGCGAAATTCCGCCGTAACCGGGACATCATAATAGCGATGATAGACGGCCTGCTGCATATGAAGCTTGTACGCATCGGTATCAAGCAGCGTGGTCAAAATCGGGGAAGCATGTCCAGTCATGGTGCGTTTCAGCATCCTCTTCCGCGGAGCAAAGCCCGGTGTTCAACAAAGTCATAAAGACGCAGGAGTATAAAGCAGTAATGACCGCGATCACACCATAATTGCGGGTGGCAGGTCGAGGGTCATTTGTGCCATTGTTAATGAATTGTAGCCTTTTCAACGAACGCACGCATTGAGCGTGGCAACCGAGGCACAACCCGCTTAGACTTTGACGGGTCAACATATTAACGATTTAACGATGCGAGAAGGACTCATGACGCAACAGCCGCAAATTAAATATCGCCACGATTACCGTGCGCCGGATTACACCATTACCGATATCGACCTGACGTTTGATCTGGATGCGGCTTCGACGCGCGTCACGGCGGTCAGTCAGGTGAAGCGTCTGGGCGCTGCCGATGCTGAACTGCGTCTGGATGGCGAAGATCTCACGCTGGTGTCGCTGGCGGTGGATGGTAATCCGTGGCCGCATTACCGCGAAGAAGAGGGCGCGTTGTTCATTAGCCAGCTACCGGACAACTTCACTCTGACCATCATTAATGACATTCATCCGGATAAAAACACCGCGCTGGAAGGGTTATACCAATCTGGCGAAGCGCTCTGTACCCAATGTGAAGCTGAAGGTTTCCGCCACATTACGTGGTATCTCGATCGTCCGGACGTGCTGGCGCGCTTCACCACCACCATTATTGCCGATGCCGCGCGTTATCCTTATTTACTCTCCAACGGCAACAAGCTTGAGAGCGGCCGCCATGAAGATGGCCGCCATTGGGTGAAGTGGCAAGATCCGTTCCCGAAACCGTGCTATCTGTTTGCGCTGGTGGCCGGTGATTTCGACGTGTTACGCGATAGCTTTACTACCCGTTCTGGCCGAGATGTGGCTCTGGAGATCTTTGTCGATCGCGGCAACCTCGATCGTGCCGATTGGGCGATGACCTCGCTGAAAGCCAGCATGAAGTGGGATGAAGAGCGCTTTAACCTTGAGTACGACCTCGACATCTTTATGATCGTCGCGGTGGATTTCTTCAATATGGGCGCGATGGAGAACAAAGGCCTCAACGTCTTCAACTCCAAATATGTGCTGGCGAAAGCTGAAACCGCCACAGACAAAGATTACCTCGGTATTGAAGCCGTTATCGGTCACGAATATTTCCACAACTGGACCGGCAACCGCGTGACCTGCCGCGACTGGTTCCAGCTCAGCCTGAAAGAGGGTTTGACGGTGTTCCGCGATCAGGAGTTCAGCTCCGATCTCGGTTCGCGCGCGGTGAACCGTATCGATAACGTACGCGTGATGCGCGGTGCGCAGTTCGCGGAAGACGCCAGCCCAATGGCGCATCCGATCCGTCCGGATCAGGTTATCGAGATGAACAACTTCTACACCTTAACGGTGTATGAGAAAGGTTCAGAAGTGATCCGCATGATGCACACCTTGCTGGGCGAAGAGAACTTCCAGAAAGGCATGCAACTCTATTTCGAACGTCACGACGGCAGCGCCGCAACCTGTGATGATTTCGTACAGGCGATGGAAGATGCGTCGAATGTCGATCTGTCGCAGTTCCGCCGCTGGTACAGCCAGGCGGGCACGCCAATTCTGACGGTGCGCGATGACTACAACCCAGAACTGGAACAGTACACACTACACGTCACCCAGCGCACGCCGGCCACCGCCGAGCAGAAAGAGAAGCTGCCGCTGCACATTCCGCTGGATATCGAACTGTACGATAACGAAGGCAAGGTGATTCCGCTGCAGCATAACGGTCATCCGGTGCATCACGTGCTGAACGTTACCGAAGAGTTCCAGACCTTTATTTTCGATAACGTTTATTTCCAGCCGGTGCCGTCGCTGCTGCGTGAATTCTCTGCGCCAGTGAAGCTCGACTACAAATGGAGCGATGCGCAACTCACCTTCCTGATGCGCCACGCGCGCAACGACTTCGCGCGCTGGGATGCGGCGCAAAGCCTGCTGGCGACCTACATTCGCCTCAATGTGGCGCGCCATCAGCAGGGTCAGCCGCTGTCGCTGCCGCTGCATGTGGCTGATGCGTTCCGCGCGGTATTGCTGGATGAGCAGGGCGATCCGGCGCTGAAAGCGTTGATTCTGTCGCTGCCGTCTGAGAATGAAATCGCCGAACTGTTTGATGTTATCGATCCGCTGGCGATCTCGGCAGTGCGCGATGCGCTGGTGCGTACGCTGGCTAAAGAGTTGAGTGACGAATTCTTTGCGCTCTATCTGGCCAACCAAAGCAGCGAATACAAAATTGAGCATGCGGAGATTGGCAAGCGCACGCTGAAGAATGTCTGCCTCGGCTATCTGGCGTTTGCTGATGCGGCACAGGCCGACAAGCTGGTGCAGGCGCAATATCAGCAGGCGAACAACATGACCGACGCATTAGCGGCGCTGGCGGCAGCGGTGGCGGCGAACCTGCCATGCCGCGATTCGCTGCTGGCGGCCTATGATGAGCGCTGGCATCAGGATGGTCTGGTGATGGATAAATGGTTTGTACTGCAAGCCACCAGCCCAGCGGCGGATGTGCTGAGCAACGTGCGTAAGCTGCTGAATCATCGTTCGTTCACCATGGGTAACCCGAACCGTATCCGTTCACTGATTGGTGCGTTTGCCTCAGGCAATCCAGCGGCATTCCACGCCAAAGATGGCAGCGGTTATCAGTTCCTGGTGGAGATGTTGACCGATCTGAACACGCGCAACCCGCAAGTGGCTGCACGGATGATCGAGCCGCTGATTCGCCTGAAACGCTACGATGCCGATCGTCAGGCGCTGATGCGTAAGGCGCTGGAAACGTTGAAAGGGCTGGATAAGCTGTCTGGCGATCTGTACGAAAAGATCACCAAGGCGTTGAACGCGTAAAAGTAACCGTAGGGTCGCCATTTATGGCGACCTCTATCACTAACTCTGCTGCGCAAACTTCAACGGCTGTTCCGACAAACCGCGTTTCATCACCCGATCCAGTACTTCCGCTTCCAGCTCTGCTAGCCGCGCTGATCCACGACGGCGTGGTCGTGGCAAATCGACGAGCAAATCCAGGCCAATCTGTCCTTCCTCGATTAGCAGCACACGATCGGCAATCGCCACCGCTTCGCTGACATCGTGCGTCACCAGCAGCACGGTGAAGTTATGTTGCTGCCACAGCGACTCAATCAATCCCTGCATTTCGATGCGCGTCAACGCATCCAGCGCACCGAGTGGCTCATCGAGCAGCAGCAAACCTGGGCGATGAATCAGCGCACGTGCCAGCGCCACACGCTGTTTCTGTCCGCCGGACAACGCAGCAGGCCACTCGTTGGCGCGGTCCGCCAATCCCACGGCTTCCAGCGCGTCCAGCGCGGCGGCACGCCATTCGCGGCCTTTCAGTCCCAGCCCAACGTTATCAATCACCTTTTTCCACGGCAGCAAGCGTGAATCCTGGAACATCAAACGCGTATCTTCGCGTGCCTCGGATAGCGGCGCATTGCCCGCCAGCAAGGCACCGCGCGTGGTTGATTCGAGTCCCGCCAGCAGACGCAGCAAGGTACTTTTCCCGCAGCCGCTGCGGCCGACGACGGCGACAAACTGCCCGGACGGAATATGCAGATCGATATTATTCAGGATGGTGCGATCGCCATATTGCTTGCTGACGCCATTCACACCAACCGGCGTACCGCGATTTAAACGCGCCGGATTTAGGGTTGCGTTGCTCATGCGTTCTCCTTCAATTGGTAGGCCGGATGCCAGCGTAGCCAGACGCGCTCCAGCAGTTGTGCTGCAACGTCGGCCAGTTTGCCGAGCAGGGCATAGAGAATGATGGCCACCACCACCACGTCGGTTTGCAGGAATTCACGCGCGTTCATCGCCAGATAACCAATGCCAGAGTTAGCGGAAATGGTTTCGGCCACAATCAGCGTCAGCCACATCAGGCCAAGGGCAAAACGTACGCCAACCATAATAGAAGGCAGCGCACCTGGCAGAATCACCTGAATGAACAGGCTCCAGCCAGACAAGCCGTAGCTGCGCGCCATCTCAACTAAACCCCGATCAATGTTACGAATGCCGTGATAAGTGTTGAGGTAAATCGGGAACAAGGTGCCGAGCGCCACGAGGAAAATCTTGGCGGATTCGTCGATGCCAAACCACAGAATCACCAGCGGAATCAGCGCCAGATGCGGCACGTTACGCAGCATCTGCACCGAAGTATCCAGCAAGCGTTCACCGACGCGCGAGGTGCCGGTAATCAAACCCAGAATCAAACCAATCGAGCCGCCGATGGAGAAACCGATGGCGGCACGCCAGCTGCTGATCGCCAGGTTTTGCCACAGTTCACCGCTCACCGTCAGCTTCCAGAAGGTGATGAGGATATTTTCCGGCGACGGCAAAATGCGCGTCGACAGCCAACCCACTTGCGATGCCAGTTGCCACACCGCAATCAGCACCACCGGCAAAACCCAGGGCAGTACAGCATTCGTCAGCTTGGTTTTAACGTTCGCCATCATCGGCTCCTTTAGCTCTGCGACACTTTTTGCGGCGTGAAATCGTTGGCCACCGCTTCACCGTGTGCTTGCACCACGCGCGGCTTCGGTACTTCCGGAATCGCCAAATCGAGGTGCGGGAACAGCAACTCGCCCACGCGATAAGCCTCTTCCAGATGCGGATAGCCGGAGAGAATAAAGGTCTCGATGCCGAGATCCTGATACTCCTGCATGCGCGCCGCTACGGTTGGGCCATCGCCCACTAACGCGGTTCCCGCGCCGCCACGCACCAGACCGACACCGGCCCACAGATTCGGGCTGATCTCCAGCTTGTCGCGACGTCCACCGTGCAGTGCGGCCATGCGCTGCTGGCCCACTGAATCGGTGCGCGCAAACGCCGCCTGCGCTTTGGCAATGGTGGCATCGTCGAGATGGGCAATCAGGCGATCCGCCGCTTGCCACGCTTCTTCATTGGTTTCACGCACAATCACATGCAGACGAATCCCGAAGCGCACGGTGCGGCCTTGCGCTGCCGCTTTGGCGCGCACTTGCTCAATCTTCTCTTTAACTAACGCGGGCGGTTCGCCCCAGGTTAGATAAACATCAACCTGCTCGGCGGCCAGATCCTGCGCGGCATCCGACGATCCGCCAAACCACAGCGGCGGACGCGGTTCCTGCACCGCTTTAAACATCAGACGCGCACCGCGCACCTTCACATGCTTGCCTTCGTAATCGACCGTTTCGCCTTCGCTAACGCGACGCCAGACGCGGGTAAACTCGGCGGATTCTTCATAGCGTTCGCGGTGATCGAGGAACACACCGTCGCCAGCCAACTCTTCCGGATCGCCGCCGGTAACCAGATTAAACAGCGCGCGACCATTTGACAGACGATCCAGCGTGGCGGCCTGACGCGCCGCTTGCGTCGGCGAAATCACGCCCGGACGCAGTGCAACGAGGAAACGCAGACGCTGCGTCACCGGAATCAGTGATGCTGCCACCAGCCAGGCATCTTCACAGGAGCGGCCGGTGGGGATCAGCACGCCGCCGAAGCCAAGGCGATCCGCTGCCTGCGCAATCTGTTGCAGGTAACCATGATCAACCGGGCGCGAACCTTCCGCTGTGCCAAGATAGTGACCATCGCCGTGCGTCGGGAGAAACCAAAATACGGATACGCTCATGATTAATTTCCTTTGGGCTGGGCGGATTGTGGATGCCAGATGCGGTCTGCGATATTCACTTTTACCGGCATCAGATGATTGGCATAAAACAGATCGGCCGTTTGCTGTTGGGCCTGCGCGGTATGGGCGCTGACCGGCGTAATGGTGGTCGGTGGACGATGGTCGAGATAGCTGGCAATTACCGGTTTCGGTAAGCCCATGGCGTTTGCCAGCAGGTCGATACTCTGGTCGCGCTGACTGCGCGTTAATGCATCGGCGTCGCTGAAGGTATTCAGAACCTGCTGCACGAAGGCGCCGTTAGCTTCGGTGTATTTGCGCGTGGCTAAATAGAAGGAGCCGGTTTGATTGAGTTTGCTGCCGTCGGCCAGCACGCGCACGTTGCCTTGCAGCAGCGCGGCGGAATAGTAAGGATCCCAAATCGCCCAGGCATCGACGTCACCTTGCTGGAACGCGGCGCGCGCATCGGCGGGTGTCAGATAGGTTGGCTGAATATCTTTAAAGCTCAGTCCGGCCTGTTCCAGCGCACGCAACAGCAAGTTGTGCGAGCTGGAGCCTTTCTGGAACGCCACTTTATGGCCTTTCAGTTCAGCCACGCTGTGAATCGGGCTATCTTTCGGCACCAGAATCACTTCGGCCTGCGGCTTAGGTGGCTCCGAGCCGACGTACAGCAGATCGGCACCCGCAGCTTGGGCAAACAGCGGCGGGATATCGCCGGTGCTGCCCAAATCGATGCTATCGACGTTAAGCGCTTCGAGCATTTGCGGGCCAGCCGGGAATTCCACCCACTTGATGTTGGTATGCGGGAAGCGCTGCTCCAGCAGCTTATGGGTTTTCGCCAAAACCATGCTCACCGAACCTTTCTGATATCCGATACGCAACTGTTCGGGGGCATCGGCGGCCTGGGCGCTCACGCTCAAGGTGAACAGTGCCGCCACGGCTGGCATGATTAAACCCGTCAATATCCTTTTCATCTCTCTTCCTTTATACCGCTTGTGCGTAGGGTTGGTGGCGACGATGCAGCGCATGCCAGAAGGTATCCAGCGCTTCGTCAATGCGTTGCGACAGCAGCGGATCGAGCAGCGGCTGGCGATCGTAATCAGTAATCTGGCCGTCAGTGGCGAACACGCCGTGCAACACTTCCTGCGCCTTCAGCGCATTCAGCACCGGCTTCAGCGCGTAATCCACCGCCAGCAGATGTGACGCGCTGCCGCCGCTTGCCAGTGGCAGCACCACTTTGTGCTCCAGCGCGCGCTCTGGCAGCAGATCGAGCAGAGTTTTCAGTGCGCCAGAAAACGAAGCTTTATAAATAGGCGTGGCGACAATCACGCCATCTGCCAGCGCCAAATCAGCTTTCAACGCGGCTAAGGCAGGTGAATCGAAGCGTGCATAGAGCAAATCTTCAGGCTGGAAGTTGTGAATATTCCACGGAATCACTTCGACACCGCGTGCTTCCAGCGCGTGCTGGCAAAGGCTCAGCAGCGCAGTAGAGCGTGAAGGGTAGCGAGGGCTGCCCGCCAGCGTAATAACCCGCATGGTCACTCCTTATAACTGAAAGTTATTGATTATCTGATATTCAGAACTGATGTGTTCAATACTGTCAGAGCAGGCAGCGAGGCTTAAATGATTTATCTGGTAATCCTAAGTCGCAAAATGGGATAGCCAGCGACATATAAAGGAAGGATAAAAAAGCTGCCGATGGGTGCTTAGGCATAATCTGAAAAGCGGTGCAGGAAGTAGGCGGTTATATAAATCCTGAGGCCCATTGGACGCAGTTTAATGATTAAGGGTCGTAATGCATGGGTAAAACAGAGGAGTAACCGAAGAAATATATTTACACAGACCACGTGGATGCCGGATAAATGCAGCGGTTTCTATTGAAAGATATAGGGAAAAACCAGCAATTCACCACTATTCATTTTTTTATGAATCGGATTAAACTTAGCAAGCTTTGATTGTTTCCTAATATACCGTGGTTTTTATTTCGCGAAATTTATGTCGAAACGCGAATAAAGGTTAATAAAATACGTGCCATTCATCTCGCTGGTTACAACTAATGCAAATTTGCGCAGATCAACTTCACACTTCATGCAGTCGCGCTAAACAATGAATCTCTTAAGTTACGTGTTAATGCTATTAGTGGTTGGAATTGCAATCCCCGGCCTGTTTATAATTGGTTGAGCTAATTTCCGCTAGAACACGATAACGATATTTCACTTATTTATTTACGCCCGCGTTTTGTGGCGTGAACTGCCGTTGCGGCAAGCTAATTTATTCTTAGGGAGATAAATATGGGTAGTTCTTCATTTGCTCAGGATTTAACTGAGCAGCAGGTCGTGCCTGCCACCTTCAATCGCATCTCACCCTCACCTAAACCAGAAGAAGAGCTGGTGTGTTATTGGCTGCAACCCGATGCCGCAGGCGCGCATCTTACTTCTTCATTGCTACCAACCTTCCCACACAGCACGCCGGCAGAAGATGACTTCCTGCTGTTCAGCGCGGAGCGCAGCGCCTTGCCGGCCAGCCTGCTGCAGGATGTGGCGAAGCTCAGTGACCAGCGTCCAGAGCTGAACTGCTTTATTATCTCGCTGGCGAAGCGCGACTTGGCGAACGGCTTACACTCGTCTCTGCAGCTGTTTCAGCAACTGCATGAGCAACGCTGGTGGCAGCAGGGCGGCTTTGCGGTGATCTTGCGTGCTGGCCTGGCCCGCGTGGGTGCGCCGCTGACACGTATTCAGGATGTGATGCTGGCCGGATTACTGCATACGCAAACGGCGTGGGTGCTCGACTACGCCAGCGAAGCCTCGCTGACCACCAAAGCCGATGCCGCGCCGCGCTTAACTTATCAGCAATTTATTACTGATTATGAAAAACTCACGCGTTTGTCACACTATATTCCGGAGCGAAACCGCTATCGGGAAAGTTATTTACGCAGCGGATTATTACAATTAGTCCAGTATGAGTTAAGTGGCGCGGCGAAATTCTCAGATAATACCCGCCACGCATTAACCTACTTTGCGGAAAATTTCCCGGCCAAGGGTGCAATGGAAAAACTTATGCTGAAACAACCTGACATCTATTTCTCCATGATGAAAATGAGAAAAAGGCTGGGCGCTTAGCACCAAGGTTAATTTTAAGAATAACTCCGGTGTGCGCGTGAATACTTTTATGTCACGCTTAAGGCCACTGAGATAATCCCCAGATGCCAAAACACCTATGTCTATAAAACGTAACGCGATTGCCAACTATGTTGGTCAAATCTATCTGACGCTGTCAGGTATTTTGGTTGTACCACTTTATATTCAACACTTAGGAATGGAAGCCTACGGTTTAGTGGGCTTCTTTTCGATCTTATTAACCTGGCTGCAATTACTCGATGCCGGTGTTTCTACTACCTTAATGCGGGAAGCGGCGCGCTATCGTGCAAATCAGGCGGAGTTCGTCTGGTTCCCGGCGCTGTTTGCCACGCTGACCAAATTCTTCCTGTTCTCCACCATTGTGCTGGTGGTGTTGGGTTGGCTGGCAACGCCGTGGATTGCCACGCATTGGTTGGATGCACGTCATCTTCCGGCGGGCGATGTGGTGATTGCCGTGGCGATTATGGTGATTACCGCCGCGATTCGCTGGCGCACCAGTCCGTATCGCAGCGTAATTGTCGGCTTCGAACATCAAGTCTGGCTGAACGGCGTCAACCTGATCATCACCACCTTACGCACCTTCGGCGCAGTGCTGGTGATTCAGTTCTTCTCTAATCCGGTATTGGCGTTCTTTGTCTGGCAACTGCTGGTATCGATTGCCGAAGCAGCCTGCTGTATCTATAAATCTTGTCAGCTGATTCCCAAAGCGGCGCGCAAAGAGAAGCGCGGCGATCTGAAAGAGGTGCTGAAACCCTTTATTCGTTTTGCCCTCAGCGCGGCATTCTCCAGTGCGGTGTGGACCTTTATTTCGCAAATCGACCGATTGGTACTTTCCAAGACGTTGCCGCTAAGCGAATACGGTTCGTTTACCGTGGTGGCGACGGCTGCGACCGGCATTCTGCTGCTCAGCAGCCCGATTATGCAGGCGATTGTGCCACGTATGACCGGCATGAAAACCCGTAAAGAGGGCGATGCGGAGTCGCTGAAACTCTATCGCTACACTACGCAGGCGGTGGCGATCTTTATGGCGCCGCTCAGCATTACTATTGCCTGTTACGCCGGCCCGCTGCTGTGGGCATGGACGCAGAAGAGTCAGATTGTTGATGAGATGTCGTTTGTTCTCAGCCTGTACGCATTGGGCAGCGGCATTCAGGCCATCTGTGGCTTGCTCTATCACCTGCAATACATCAACGGCAACCTCAAGCTGCACATGAAAGGCTTCACCTGCTTTGCCGTGCTGCTGGTGCCGCTCAACATCTGGTGCGCTATTCACTACGGCGCGTTGGGCACCGGTTGGTTATGGCTGGGACAAAACATCTTCTATCTGGTGGGTTGGGCGTGGCTGGTGCATCGCCGCTTCGCGCCGGGCATTCACTTCACCTGGTTAACCCGCGACGTAATGCTGATTTGGGCGGTTTCCGCCGCCATCGCCTGGTTGAGCACTTTCTTGCCGATCGAGTGGAATCAAAATCGCTGGATCAACCTGCTGTGGCTCGGCTTGATTGGCGCCTTCAATCTTGGTGTCTGCTGCCTGCTGCACAGCGTGGTGTTGAAGCGTCTCAGAATTCCGTTGTTTAACGTTGAGGAAAGAGGATGAGCATGATGTCATCTCACCGTATCCCTACGGTTTCGGTCATCATTCCGAACTGGAATTGCGCGCCCTGGCTGCCAGAAGCGATGAGTTCTTTGTTGCGGCAGTCATCGCCGCCGGAACAGATCATTGTTATCGACGATGGCTCCAGCGATAGCAGCGTGGCCTGGCTAACGGCGTTTGCGGCCCAGCATCCGCAGGTGATGCTGCTGAGCGGTGAGCGCGGTGGCGTCAGTGCCGCGCGTATGAAAGGGCTCTCTGTTGCAACCGGCGATTTTGTTTACTTCATGGATGCGGATGATTTTGTCTCCACCGACTTGTTCGCCGACTTCCGTCGCGTGCAGGCGCGCCATGAGGATATCGATCTGTTCTGCTTTGGCGCGAAAATGTTCTTCGATCTGCCCGCCGCGCAGCGCCACTATCAAACCATTCATCAGCGTCACGTCAGTGGATTATTGCCCGGCGGCAGCACCAGCTTGCGTACGCTGATGCAGCATCAGTCGGCGCACCGCGTGGTGTGGAGCAGCATCATTTCGCGTCGCTTAATTGATCAACTGGCGCTGCAATTTCTGCCGATCCAGAACCATGAAGATGCACCGTACATGTTTGCGCTCTATCTGCAGGCGCGTAACATTTATTGCACCAGCCAAAGCTATTACTACAAGCGCTTTATGCTGACCTCGTTGTCGCAGAGTACGCGCGATTTTTCCTACGTGAAAAACTACTTTATTGCGCGTGAAAGCAGCGAACAGTTCCTGCGTGACCAGCAATTGCCGGTGGATGCAGCCTTGCTGGATAGCTATTACCAAACGGTGATGCACAGCTGTTTGGCGCAGATCCGCAAAAATCACATGGTGATCCCAACAGATTGGCAGCCGCAGGTGAATCAGCTGGTGCGCAATGTGTTGCAGCACAGCGCGCGTCTGAAGCTGATGTGGTACTGCCCGACGATTTACAGTGGCCTGCAGGCGTGTCGTGAACAGCTTGGCCGCTATTCTGCACGACGCTGATAACGATCAAATTGTGATGCAGTAGAACAATTTACTTTTGCGCCAGAGCACCTTACCATTCTGGCGCACATTTTCCCGTGCACCCCGACTTCCCTGGTTTCCGTCATTGAGGAGAGTGCATGTTATATCCTATCGTCCGGCCGGCGCTGTTTAAGCTTGATCCTGAGCGTGCGCACGAACTCACCTTTCAACAACTACGTTTTATCAGCGGCACTCCGCTGGAAGGGCTGATTCGCCAGTCGCTGCCATCCCGTCCGGTCACCTGCATGGGATTAACCTTCCCGAACGCGCTCGGCTTAGCGGCTGGCCTCGATAAAAATGCCGAGTGCATTGATGCCTTCGGCGCGATGGGCTTTGGTTTTGTCGAAGTGGGAACGGTAACGCCGCTGGCGCAACCGGGAAATGATAAACCGCGTATGTTCCGCTTAGTGCCTGCGGAAGGGATTATTAACCGCATGGGGTTTAATAATCACGGCGTTGATCATCTGATCGCCAACGTCAAAAAGTCGCGCTTTAAAGGCATTCTCGGCATCAATATTGGCAAAAATAAAGATACGCCGGTTGAGAATGGTAAAGACGATTATCTGATCTGCATGGAAAAGGTATATGCCCACGCCGGTTATATTGCCATCAATATTTCCTCACCGAACACGCCAGGATTACGCACGCTGCAATATGGTGAAGCGCTGGACGATCTTCTCTCTGCCATCAAATTAAAACAGCAAGAGCTGCAAGAACGGCACCTTAAATATGTGCCGGTGGCGGTAAAGATCGCGCCGGATCTTACCGAAGAAGAATTGATCCAGGTTGCCGACAGTTTGCTGCGCCACAATATTGATGGTGTGATTGCCACCAATACCACGCTCGATCGTTCGCTGGTGAGCGGCCTTAAATATGCCGAAGAAGCAGGTGGATTAAGTGGTCGTCCGGTACAATCACGCAGCACCGAAGTGATTCGCCGCCTGGCGCAAGAGCTGCAGGGCCGCTTACCTATTATTGGCGTCGGCGGTATTGATTCGCTGGTTTCAGCGCGCGAGAAAATTGCCGCGGGTGCAACATTAGTGCAGATATACTCCGGATTTATTTATAAAGGCCCAGGCTTAATTAAAGATATCGTGACCCACCTCTAAGACATTTCCCACTTTACTGCGCCGAGGGGTTTATTTATCCCTTCGGCTCGTTTATATTTTGTCCTGCTGGTGCATTTTTCAGCTTTTTCTCAGATTTATTTTTTTAATTAAGCGCCATTTAGCGCAGCGATAAACCACAGGGCAGATCATGAAAATCAAACCTGATGACAACTGGCGTTGGTATTTCGACGCAGAGCATGACCGCATGATGCTGGATTTAGCCGACGGCATGTTATTTCGCTCGCGCTTCTCGCGCAAAATGCTGACGCCTGATGCATTTAATATCAGCGGCTTTTGCGTTGATGACGCCGCGCTCTATTTTACTTTTGAAGAACGTTGCCGTCAGAGTGGATTAAAAGGCGATCAGCGTGCCGAATTAGTTTTAAACGCGCTGGTGGCCAGTCGTTTTCTCAAACCCTTGATGCCTAAAAGCTGGCACTTTGCTCATCACGCGCACAGCTGGCAGCCGGCTGCGGGCGATATGGTGGCGGTGACGCTAGCCGATAGCGGCGAGCAGGCACAACTGTTTGTGGTTGAAAGCGGTGAAAATGCGGCGCTGTGCTTATTAGCGCAAAATGCGTTAACCGTGGCGGGTAAAGGTATGCAGTTGGGTGATGCGATCAAGATCATGAACGATCGTTTACGTCCACAGCAGCAGGAACAAACCGCCCACTTTGCGCGGGCGGTGTAATCGGCTTACGCCAGTTCGATATCGCCTGCCGGAATACAGCTGCAGCTTAAGATCGTGCCATCTGCGCGCACCGCGCTTTTCTTCAGTGCTTTCACTTCACCCGCGACCAACGTCACTTTGCAGCTGCCACAGAGTCCGGCGCGGCACGAGTAGGGAATGCGGAAACCCTGCATCTCCAGCTGTTCCAGCAACACTTGCTGATTGTCGCCGCTAAAGCTCGCACCCTGATAATCAATGGTTACTGTACTGTGACTGCTGGCGACCGGCGCCAGCGTTTCGACCACGGCGCCGGCACCGTAAGCGCGCGGCGTTTGCTTCTCTAAAATGGTCACTGCATCGCCGACGCGAATAATGCCGCTGTTGAGCGCAATCAAATTCAGACCGAAATCGATGTCGCCGCTGCCATCCTGCGCACTGCGGAAACCCTGCAAGGTGGTAAGCGGTTCGCCATTAGGATGTTTACGGCCGGTTTCGGTGCCGACGGTGGTAAACACGCAGCGGCTGCACGGCTTCGGCATTTCAAAAGTGATCTCGCCAATTTGCAGACGCTTCCAGCTATCTTCTTCCCACGCGGCCGCGCCGCTTACTACCAGATTGGGTCGGAACTGCTCAACGCGCACGCTGGCCGGACAGCGCTGTTGCAGATCCTGCAATGAGGCCATGTTCACCAGCAGGTAGGGAAAACCGTCGGCAAAGCTCAGCGGCACGTGATCAAAACGCTTCACGCGGCGCGTCGGTTCCGCGCCGGTCCAGCGCAGTTGCACCGGACGCGGGAAGAAGGTGCTCAACCAGCTATTGATGGTTTCCGGTGCAATACGCGCGGTGAAATGGTTACCCCATACTTCGGTAGGTGACTGCTCAGCGGTAAAATCATTGAAGCGGATCAGCGCCTGCGATCCATCCGGTGCTTGTAAAAACAGGCCATCAGGCAGCAGCGCAGGTGTGAAACGCACCATTTCCGGAAACTGGCGCGCGGTCACAAACGTGCCGTCCAGTTCGGTCACCATAAAGATGCGATCAAAGCCCAGACCGCTTTCCAGCACCTGCGCATGTGACAGTTGCAGACCGCGCATAGATTTAACGGGATAGATGTAAAGGCGTGAAAGCGTAATCATCACCACTCCAGAAATAGGGTCATAAGTTTAAAAGAAGCTAACTTTATGACATAGCACGCTGATTCGCTATAATGCGCAGCAATTTAAGCAAGAGTAAAAAGTGACGATATGAATTCTCTGTTTGCCAGTACGGCGCGTGGGCTCGAAGAGCTGTTGAAAAGTGAGCTAGACGCGCTGGGTGCGCAGGATTTGCAGGTGGTGCAGGGCGGCGTCCACTTTCAGGCCGACGACCATGTAATGTACCAAAGCCTGCTGTGGAGCCGTCTGGCTTCGCGCATTTTGCTGCCGCTGGGAGAATTTGGCGTCTGGAGCGATCTCGATCTTTACGTGGGTGCGCAAAGTATTCCATGGACCGAGATGTTCGACAGCAACACCAGTTTTGCCATCCATTTTAGCGGCACCAACGAGGTGATCCGCAACAGCCAGTTCGGTGCGCTGCGTATCAAAGATGCCATCGTGGACAGCTTTACCCGTCAGAACCTGGAACGCCCGAACGTTGATCGTGAACAACCGGGCATCCGCATCAATGCGTGGCTGAACAAAGATCGTGTCAGCATCGCGTTGGATCTGAGCGGTGATTCACTGCATCAGCGCGGCTATCGCCAGCAAACCGGCGCCGCGCCGTTAAAAGAAACCTTAGCGGCGGCCATTGTGATGCGTTCGGGTTGGCAGAGCAGCACGCCGCTGGTCGATCCAATGTGTGGTTCCGGTACGCTGCTGCTGGAAGCGGCGCTGATCGCCTGCGATCGCGCGCCTGGCCTGTTGCGTACCCATTGGGGCTTCAATCGCTGGAAGAAACACAATCAGGCGGTGTGGCAGGAAGTTCATGCTGCCGCGAAAGAGCGCGCACGCGTCGGCACCGCTGCGGCGACCGCCCGTTTCTATGGCTACGATAATGACAGCCGCGTGCTGGAATCGGCGCGCGCCAATGCTCGTCGTGCAGGCGTGTTCGAGCTGTTCACCTTTGCGCAGCAGGATGTGATCAAGCTGAAAAATCCGCTGGCGGGCAAAGAGATAACCGGCACAGTATTGAGCAACCCGCCGTACGGCGAGCGTCTGGAAAGTGAACCGGCGCTGATTGCTTTGCATAGCCAGCTGGGCCGCATCATGAAGCAGAATTTCGGCGGCTGGAATCTGTCGCTGTTCAGCGCCTCGCCAGAGTTGCTGAGCTGTTTGCAACTGCGTGCCGATCGCCAGTTCAAAGCCAAAAACGGCCCGCTGGAGTGCGTGCAGAAAAACTATCAGCTGGCTGCGACCAGCGCAGAGGGCGGCGCGCAGATCGCGGAAGATTTTGCTAACCGCCTGCGTAAGAATCTGAAGAAGCTGGATAAATGGGCGCGTCAGTCGAATATCGACTGCTATCGTCTGTATGACGCCGATCTGCCCGAGTACAACGTGGCGGTCGATCGTTACGCTGATTGGGTGGTGATTCAGGAGTATGCGCCGCCGAAAACCGTGGACGCCAACAAAGCGCGTCAGCGTCTGTTCGATGTGATCAGCGCCACGCTGAGCGTGCTGGAGATCCCGGCGAATCGTCTGGTAATGAAGACCCGCGAGCGCCAGAAAGGTAAAAGCCAGTATCAAAAGCTGGGCGAGAAGGGCGATTTCTTCGAAGTGCAGGAATTTGATGCGCGCCTGCTGGTGAATCTCACCGATTATCTGGATACTGGTTTGTTCCTCGATCACCGTATCGCGCGCCAGATGCTGGGCAAAATGAGCGCAGGCAAAGATTTCCTCAACCTGTTTGCCTATACCGGCACCGCCAGTGTGCACGCCGGTTTGGGTGGCGCGAAAACCACCACCACCGTAGATATGTCGCGTACCTATCTCGAGTGGGCCGAGCGCAACCTGCGTCTCAACGGTTTAACCGGTCGTCAGCACCGCCTGATGCATGCGGATTGCCTGAGCTGGCTGCGCGAGAGTGATGAGCAGTTCGATTTGATCTTTATTGATCCACCGACGTTCTCTAACTCAAAACGCATGGAAGACGATTTCGACGTGCAGCGCGATCACATGATGCTGATGCAGAACCTGAAACGTCTGCTGCGTCGCGGTGGCACCATTATGTTCTCCAACAATAAGCGCGGCTTCAAAATGGATCTCGACGGCTTAGAACGTCTGGGTCTGCAGGCGCAGGAAATTACCCAAAAAACGCTGTCGCAGGATTTCGCGCGCAACCGTCAAATTCACAACTGCTGGCTGGTTAGCCACGCCGGTAAGGAATAAGTTTTATGTCACTGATCAGTATCCATGGCGCTTACCTCTCGTTCAGCGATGCGCCGCTGTTGGATAACACCGAACTGCATATCGAAGAGGGCGAACGCGTCTGTCTGGTTGGCCGTAATGGCGCCGGTAAATCGACGCTGATGAAAATCATCAACGGCGAACAGCCGCTGGATGATGGCCGCATCATTTATGAGCAGGATTTGGTGGTGGCGCGTCTGCAACAGGATCCGCCACGTAACATTACCGGTTCCGTTTACGACTTCGTTGCCGAAGGCGTGGCCGAGCAGGCGGAGCATCTCAAGGCTTATCACGCGATTTCCCATCTGGTGATGGAAGATCCGAGCGAGAAGAACCTCAACGAGATGGGCCGTCTGCAAACCATTCTTGATCACCAAAACCTGTGGCAGCTGGATAGCCGTATCAACGACGTGCTGCTGCAGATTGGTCTGGATGCGGATACCGAGTTGTCCTCGCTTTCCGGCGGCTGGCTGCGTAAAGCGGCATTGGGCCGCGCGCTGGTGAGCAACCCGCGCGTGCTGATGCTCGACGAACCAACGAACCACCTCGATATCGAAACCATCGACTGGCTGGAAACGTTCCTCAAGACCTTTAGCGGCAGCATCGTGTTCATCTCGCATGACCGTTCATTTATCCGCAACATGGCAACGCGTATTGTCGATCTCGATCGCGGCAAGCTGGTTTCCTGGCCGGGCAACTACGATCTGTTCCTGACTGGTAAAGAAGAAGCGTTGCGCGTCGAAGAGATGCAGAACGCCGAGTTCGACCGCAAGCTGGCGCAGGAAGAAGTGTGGATCCGTCAGGGCATCAAAGCGCGCCGTACGCGTAACGAAGGCCGCGTACGTGCTTTGAAAGCGCTGCGTAACGAGCGCTCTGCACGCCGTGAAGTGATGGGCAAAGCCAATATGCAGGTCGGCGAAGCGGCCCGTTCCGGCAAAATCGTGTTTGAGATGGAAGATGTCAATTACAGCGTGGGTGGCAAAACCCTGGTGAAAGACTTCTCTACTCAGGTACAGCGCGGCGACAAAATCGCCCTGATCGGCCCGAACGGTTGCGGTAAAACCACCTTGCTGCGTTTGATGCTGGATCAGCTGAAAGCCGACAGCGGCCGCGTGCACTGTGGTACTAAACTGGAAATCGCTTACTTCGATCAACACCGCGCTGAGCTGGATCCGGATCGTACCGTGATGGATAACCTCGCTGAAGGTAAGCAGGAAGTGATGGTTAACGGCAAACCGCGCCATGTGCTCGGTTACCTGCAGGACTTCCTGTTCCATCCGAAACGTGCCATGACGCCGGTGCGCGCCTTGTCCGGCGGTGAGCGTAACCGCCTGCTGCTGGCGCGTCTGTTCCTCAAGCCAAGCAACCTGCTGATTCTCGATGAACCGACCAACGACCTCGACGTCGAAACGCTGGAGCTGCTGGAAGAGCTGGTGGATGGTTATCAGGGCACCGTGATGCTGGTGAGCCACGATCGTCAATTCGTCGACAATACCGTGACGGAGTGCTGGATCTTCGAAGGAAACGGCGAAATCGGTACCTTTGTTGGTGGCTATCACGATGCACAGCAGCAGCGCGCGGCTTATAAGCAGGGCAAAGCCACTCAGGCCAAATCGGCTGCTCCGACGAAAACCGCAGAGAAAAGTGACGCCTCCAAACGTCCAGCCAACAAGCTAAGCTATAACCTGGCACGTGAGCTGGAACAGCTGCCACAAAAACTGGAACAGCTGGAAACCCGCATCGGTGAGTTGCAGGCTAAAATGAGTCATCCGGACTTCTTCAGCCAGCCACACGATAAAACCCAGCCGGTTCTGGATGCGCTAGCGCAAACCGAGCAGGAACTGGAAGTGGCGTTTGAACGTTGGGAAGAGCTGGAAGCGCTGAAAAACGGCGCGTAATCGGAAGGAGTCAGCATGTGTGCAGCGGATCAAGCGCATCAGTGGAGTCTTTGTCCACAGTGTGATTTAACAGTAAAGCTGCCCGCTGTACCGGTCGGCAGCCGTGCGCGTTGCCCGCGTTGTCACACCACGCTGCAAGCCAACTGGCAGGAGCCGCGTCGACGTCCGACCGGCTACGCCCTTTCGGCGCTGTTTATGCTGGTGCTGGCCAATCTGTTTCCTTTCATCAATATGCACGTCGCGGGATTGAGCAGCCAGATATCGCTGCTCGAAATCCCGCAGGTGATGGATCGCGAAGATTACCGCAGCCTGGCAACGCTGTTTCTGCTGTTCGTGCAGGGCATTCCCGCCTTCTGCATGATCACCATTATCCTGCTGGTCAATAACGTTCGCATGCCGCATAACCTGCGGCTTGGGTTGGCGCGCGTGCTGTTTCAGCTGCGTAGCTGGGGCATGGCGGAAATCTTTATGGCCGGCGTGCTGGTCAGTTTCGTTAAGCTGATGGCGTACGGTGAAATTGGCCTCGGCAGCAGCTTCTGGCCGTGGTGTCTGTTCTGCGTGCTGCATCTGCGGGCGTTTCAATGTGTTGATCGCCGCTGGGTGTGGCAACGTATCGATCCGTTACCGCCGCTGCCGAAAGTGCCGCTGGCCGGTGTTAGCGGCTTAAAGCAGGGTTTGCGTAGCTGTCCTTGTTGCACCGCTATTCTGCCCGCCGACCAACTGGCGTGTCCGCGTTGTGGTGTGAAGGCGCATGCGCGCCGCAAGAACAGCTTGCAATGGACGCTGGCGCTGCTGATCACCTCGGTGATGCTCTACATTCCCTCCAATATCATGCCGATCATGGTGACCGAAACACTCGGTTCGCAATATCCCTCGAACATTATGGCCGGGGTGATTTTGCTGTGGAGCGACGGTTCGTGGCCGGTAGCGCTGGTGATCTTCATCGCCAGCATCATGGTGCCTTCGCTGAAAATGCTGGCGATCGCCTGGCTGTGCTGGCACGGCAGCGGACGCGGCGGGCGCGATGATGAAAAGATGCACGTGATTTATGAGGTGGTTGAATTCGTTGGCCGCTGGTCAATGATTGATGTGTTTGTCATCGCCGTTCTCTCTGCGCTGGTGCGGATGGGAAGGCTGATGAGTGTGTATCCTGCGCCGGGTGCGCTGCTGTTTGCCATGGTGGTGATTCTCACGATGTTCGCCGCCATGACCTTTGATCCGCGCCTGCTGTGGGATCGACAACGAGAAACTGAACGTAAGGAGCCGCGTCTTGACGGACAACCATCACGGGACTGCTAAGGTCGACCAGATTAAACGCTGGTCACCGGTCTGGATTGTACCCATCGTCACGCTGTTAATCGGCGGATGGATTCTTTTTTATCACTTCAGCCATCAGGGCCCGGAAGTCACGCTGATTACCGAGAATGCTGAAGGCATTGAAGCCGGTAAAACCACCATTAAAAGCCGCAGCGTTAACGTCGGCGTGGTGGAAAGCGCGGTTCTGACCGACGATCTACATCACGTCGAGATCAAAGCGCGTCTTAATTCCGGCATGGAAAAGTTGCTGCAAGGCGATAGCGCATTCTGGGTGGTCAAACCGCAAATTGGCCGCGAAGGTATTTCCGGTTTAGGGACTTTATTGTCTGGTGCTTACATTGAACTGCAGCCGGGCGCGAAGGGCGATAAGCCAGAGAGATACCAACTGCTGGATGCGCCGCCGTTAGCCCCGCCGGATGCCAAAGGCATTCGTGTCACGCTTGACAGTAAAAAAGCGGGGCAGTTGAATCCGGGCGATCCGGTGCTGTTCCGTGGTTATCGTGTCGGATCAGTAGAAACCAGCACCTTTGATACCGATAAACGCATGATGGCTTACCAGCTGTTTATCTCGGCACCTTATGATCGCCTGATCACCACCAACGTGCGCTTCTGGAAAGACAGCGGCATTGCGGTGGATATGTCGGCTTCCGGCATGCGCGTAGAGATGGGATCGCTCACCACGTTGTTCAGCGGCGGCGTCAGTTTTGACGTGCCGGACGGCGCTGAGTTGGGCCGTGCTGCGGAGAACAAAGCGGAATACCATCTGTATGACGATCAGCGCAGCATCCAGGATTCGCTCTACAGTGCTCACACCGATTTCCTGCTGTTCTTCACCGATTCGATTCGTGGCTTGCAGGTTGGCGCACCGGTTGAGTTCCGTGGCATTCGTCTGGGTACGGTTTCACAAGTACCTTACATGATTCCAGGCGTGAACCAGGCGCTGAATACTGACTATCGTGTGCCAGTGCTGATCCGCATTGAGCCGGATCGTTTTGTTAATCGTCTGGGCGGGGATTTCAATCTTGAGCAGCATCTGCAGGAAGGCAAAAAACGCGGTCTGCGTGCGACGCTGAAGACCGGTAACCTGCTGTCTGGCGCGCTGTTTATCGATCTTGATTTCTACGACAACGCACCGGCGTATAAAGGCCCGAACGAAGTGGCTGGCCTGGAAGTGATTCCAACCGTCAGCGGCGGCCTGGCGCAGATTCAGCAGAAATTGATGGCGGCGCTGGATAAGATTAACGGCTTGCCACTCAATCCTGTGCTGAACGAAGCCACTGGTACCTTGAAAGAGAGCCAGCGCACGCTGCAGCAGCTACAGAAGACGCTGGATAACCTCAATCAGGTCACGGCGAATCCGGCGATGAAAACGCTGCCTTCAGATATGCAGCAAACCCTGCGCGAACTGAATCGCAGCATGAAAGGTTTGCAACCTGGTTCGCCGGCTTACAGCAAGCTGGTGGGCGATATGCAGCGGCTTGATCAGGTTCTACGTGAACTGCAGCCGGTGCTGAAAACGCTGAATAGCAAAAGTAACGCGCTGGTGTTTGAAGCCAAGCCGGGCCAGGATCCACAGCCAAAGAGGGCGAAACAGTGAAAAAAGGGCTAATTATCGGGGCGCTGTTGCTGCTGGCAGGCTGCAGCAGCACCATTGAAAATACCTATTATCAGCTGCCGGCGGGCAATAATGTGGCGCGCGTTGAAAGTGCCGCTGGCACTGGACAGCCGATGATTTGGGTCGAGCAGGTGACGGTACCGGATTATATGGCGGGCAACGGCCTGGTGTATCAGACCAGCGATGTGAAGTACGTGATTGCGGCCAATAACCTGTGGGCCAGTCCGCTTGATCAACAGCTGCAGCAAACGCTGATCAGTAATCTCAGCAAAGCGCTGCCTGGTCGTTTGGTTGCTGGTGCTCCGCTGGGCGATAGCCACGATACGCTCTCCGTCAATGTCACCGGTTTCCAGGGACGTTACGATGGGCAAGTGGTGGTAAGTGGCGAATGGTTACTGCAGCATCAAGGGCGCCTAATCAAACATGGCTTTAATCTGACGCTGCCGCAAACTGAAGATGGCTATGATGCGTTGGTGCGTACTCTGGCTCTCGGCTGGCAGCAAACGGCGCAACAAATCGCAAATAGTGTCGTTTCGCTAAATTAAGATTTGTTCGATGCTTATGCTAAGTCCTTGATTTGCTGTAGTGTGATCGCAGTCAAATCAGGGGCTTTTTTTATTGCCTAATCAGCCAGATAGACATTCCACTGACAATTCTACATGGCACTTTAACGTCAAAAACATGACATTGGCGTGAATTTTGCGCATTGACCTTTCTTCTGCATCGGGTTAGAACATTACTGTGGTTGAACATTATATCGCCACTCTTTCTTTCCACCCAGATTCCACCAGACCTGAAAAATGAGGGAAACGAGGCATGAAGAGACAGAAGAGAGACCGCCTGGAACGAGCACATTCACGAGGCTACCAAGCCGGGATTACAGGGCGTTCAAAAGAGATATGCCCTTATCAATTGATCGATGCACGGTCTCACTGGTTGGGAGGTTGGCGTCAAGCCATGGAGGACAGGTCAGCGGTGGCCTAGCACTGCTGGATGTCTATCATTATGGAAGAAACCTCCGCTGCGTGCGGAGGTTTTCGTTTGGAAGGATTAGAAAGCTGAAGTGTCTTTGAACAGACCCACTTTCAAATCAGTCGCAGAGTAAATCAGGTTCCCGTCAACGAAGACTTCGCCATCTGCCACGCCCATCACCAGTTTACGGTTGATCACACGCTTGAAGTGAATTTTGTAGGTCACTTTCTTCGCGGTAGGCAGGACTTGTCCAGTGAACTTCACTTCACCCACGCCCAATGCGCGGCCTTTACCTTCTGCGCCCAGCCAGCCGAGGTAGAAACCAACCAGCTGCCACATCGCATCAAGGCCAAGGCAACCCGGCATCACCGGATCGCCAATGAAGTGGCAGTCAAAGAACCACAGGTCAGGGCGGATATCCAGTTCGGCTTCTACGAAACCTTTATCGAATTTACCGCCGTCTTCGGTCATTTTGACCACGCGGTCCATCATCAACATGTTGTTGGATGGAAGCGGCGGTCCATTTTCGCCAAACAGTTCGCCGCGACCTGAGGCAACCAGGTCTTCTTTACTATAGGATTCGCGTTTATCTACCATGTTCTCAATATGCCTTCTTTTAGTGAAGCCCGAATATTAGCGAACAGTTGTACGCTGAGCAATCTTATCAGCTGTGGTTGAACCAGTTGAGCCAACGTAATGGCCATGGACGCAGGCGAGCTTCCTGCTGGTTCAACTGGGTAATACGCTCCTGAATGGTGCTAAGCAGTGATTCGCCGCTTTCACTCTGCCAGGCAATACCGGTCAGCAGCGGCAGCGCTTCATCTACGCTCTCAATGGCCCAAAGATGGAATTGTCCGGCTTTAACCGCTTCCACTACGTCCTGATTCAGACTGAGATGGCGCGCGTTACTGGCAGGGAAAATCACACCTTGCTTACCGGTCAGTTCACGTGAGTTGCAGATGTGGAAGAAGCCTTCAATTTTTTCATTCAGGCCGCCGACGGGCTGCACGTTACCAAACTGATCGACTGAACCGGTCACCGCAATCTGCTGGTTAACCGGCTGGTTAGCCAGTGCACTGATTAACGCACACAGCTCGGCCAGCGAGGCGCTGTCGCCATCCACTTCGGAATAGGATTGTTCAAACACCAGCGAAGCCGAGAAGGGTAACTGTTGCTCCAGCTCCAGCTCGGCAATCAGGTAGGCTTGCATAATCATCATGCCTTTTGCATGAATATTGCCACCTAACTCAGCTTTGCGCTCTACATCGGTGAATTCGCCATCGCCCGGATGCACCACACAGGTAATGCGTGAAGGTTCGCCCCACGGACGCGGATGACCAGGGAACTCAACCACTGAAAGGCCATTGATTTGGCCAACCACTTCGCCTTCGGTCTCAATCATGATCTGATTAAGCAGGATTTCATCGCGCATGCGATCGGCGAGGAAGCCTTCACGCCACTGGCGTGCTTCCAGTGCTTCTTTCAGCGCTTCGGCATTGATGCTGTCGCCATGCAGCGCCGTTTCCTGCAGTTGACGACGAAGCCAGCGTGGGCAAAGCGGTAAGGTGTCTTGATCACCGGTCATGCGTGCCGCTTCGGTGATCAACAATGGCCAGAAATCCGCTTCAGGCTGCGCTAATCCGGCCTGTTCAGCTTGTGTCAGCGTCCACTGACACCATGACGTCATGTCGTCTTCGTCGAGAATCTGTAAGCTCTCTTCAAATTCGCTATACAGCGCCATCTCATGAACTTCGACATCCATTTCCTGGAAGGCGGCCAGTGCATCACGATCGCCACACAGTACCAGACGCAGTTGCAGCGGTAGCGAGGGAATGGCTACGGGCAGCGGTTGGCGCTCATCCTGTGAATACCAATCGAAGCGACCTTGCTCAATGCACTTGCGTAGACGTAGCCACAACAGCGGCTGTGCCAGCAAAGTATTGACCGCAAGTATTAACGTGCCGCCATTGGCACGATGCAGTAAGCCTGGTTCAGGTTGCACACGGTCTTTATATTGACGTACACATCCGAACAGTTGCTCAGCTTCAATCCAGTCGGCGAAATGCACGCCGCCCTGGCTGGTAAACGGACGATTGATATCGGTTGGTGCGAGCAAGCTGACGTTATCGCCCATTACATGGTAGTCACCACCGTAGAGAGCAATCTCATCCGGCTGGAAACGCTGCGCTGCATCGGCGATGCAGGCCAGGTAATCGCTGTTTTCCTGACTGCGCAATAACAGCAGTGGAAAACCCAGGGTTTGATGATGCAAATGCGCCAGCGCATTCAGCAGACGCGGCTGAACCGCGGCAAGACTATCGCAATCTTCCAGTGAGACGTTCGAGAAAATGGATTGGTAGCGGTCGCTATCCGGCTGCAGGGCTTGCCACGTAATTTGAGTGCTGGTCAAAATATTCGCATTAGTCTGATTTAGGAAAAGCGCGATTATACAGGAATCAACCCGGTTAATCACGGCGGAGTTCCGGCCCGGATTGTGACGGCTGCAACATGTTTTTCCTTGCTGCATCCAGGAAAAAAGCTGTTATTCTTAGTTTGTTACGTGATCACGATGAGATTCCGATGAAATACCAGCAACTCGAAAATCTTGAAAGTGGATGGAAGTGGAAATACCTGGTGAAAAAGCATCGGGAGGGTGAACTGATCACCCGTCATCTTGAGCTTAGTGCGGCGCAAGCTGCGGTTGATACGCTGCTATCGATGGAAAATAGCCCGGTTGAGGTTAACGAGTGGATCGCTCAGCACATTCATCCTGATTTGGAGAATCGTCTCAAGCAGACGATACGTGCGCGCCGTAAGCGTCACTTTAATGCCGAGCATCAACATACGCGTAAGAAATCGATCGATTTGGAATATCTGGTGTGGCAGCGTCTGGCAGGATTGGCGCAGCGTCGCAGTAATACGCTGTCAGAAACTATCGTCCAGTTGATTGAAGATGCCGAACGCAAAGAGAAGTATGCCAGCCAGATGTCTACGCTGAAGCAAGATCTGCAGGCGATCCTCGGGAATGGTGGCTCGGAAAAAGAGTAGAATTCTTTTCGTTCTCATTACATTCAGCCATAAAAAAACCCCGCCTTAGCGGGGTTTTTTACTGCGTGATAACTTAAGCCTGTGGCTGAGTTACAACGTCTTTGATACCTTTCACGTCGATTTCAACGCGACGGTCTGGCGCCAGGCAGTCGATCAGGGCATTACGGCCTTTCACGCTGTCACAGGTGTTGCCAGTAACTGGGTTAGATTTGCCCATACCGCGTGCAGAGATCTTGTTAGAAGGGATACCTTTAGATACCAGGTAATCAACTACAGACTGAGCACGTTTCTCAGACAGTTTCTGGTTGTACTGCTCTGAACCGATGCGATCGGTGAAGCCCAGTACTACAACAGAACCGTCTTTCGGATCCATTGAGCTCAGCTGGCTGTACAGCTGATCCAGAGCCTGCTGACCTTCTGGCTTCAGAGTTGCCTTGTTGAAGGTGAACAGAACGTCAGACTTCAGAGTGAAACGCTTGGTTTCAACAACTGGCGCTGGAGCTGGAGCTGGAGCTACAACTGGCGCTGCATCTTCTTCCTGACCGAAACGGTAAGAAACGCCGACGCTCAGCATGCTGTTGTCTGGACGCGCACCAACAGTACCTGCGTCACCGATGTTGTTAACCCACTGATAGTCCAGGCGAGTCGCCCAGTTTTTGGTCAGTGCGTATTCAACACCAACAGCAGCCAGCGGAGAAACGCCGGTGTCGTGGTCGCTGATGCGGCCAGTAGTTGGGTTGGTCTGAGTAGAGTCAGCACGCCATACCATACCACCCAGACGGGTGTAGACATCGAAGTCTTCGGTGATTGGGTAGCTCAGTTTAGCAGCCAGCTGAACGCCTTGTGCTTTGAACGCGCCATTGGTCACGCTGCCTTTGTTAGGCATACGGCCTAACCAGTCGTAGCCCAGCTCGAAGCCCAGGTACGGGTTAGCCTGGTAGCCCATGAATGCACCAGCACCCAGCTGAGATTCGTGAGTTGGACCGTTGTTGTTCTCGTAACCGTTACCGTAGTAACCAGTATCGTGATACTGAGACCAGCCCAGTTTAGCACCGGTGTACCAGGTGTTATCTTTAGGTGCGGCCTGCGCTACGGTAGCGAAGCCAGCCAGTGCCACTGCAATTGCGATAGCTGTCTTTTTCATTTTTGCGCCTCGTTATCATCCAAATAGGCAATGAGCAAAAAGGTTGCTCTTTGTGTTAATCCTTCGCCGGGTCTAAACGCTCGCTTTTGACTCTACCGAAAAAACGGAGGTTATTGAGCACCCTGGCGAGCTAAAGTCTACAACGAGATTGGAAACTTACAAGTATGATGTGACGCCGGGCAGCAAAAAAACAGCGATTTATACACACATTTTAACAAATCACCTGGCTAAATCTTCGGTATTAGAAAACAAAAAAGCTTCTAAGCCATTGTCATAGCTGGCGGGAAAAGAATCAGTAGCTTAGATGCAACTTATGCAAAAAAAATGCTGAGAAAATTCCTGGAATTTACTTAATGAAACAATTCAGACGGAATTTTTGCTGAGTTAGGTTGTCTGGAAGGGGCATATTGACGTCCCTGCGGACGCAAAATCAGACCGAGTGCTTCACCTTCCGCCGCTGCTTGTTCCAATTCTAAACGCTCTTCATCACTCAATTCGTACGGAATCCAGGCAAGAACGACGCTGTAATTACCCGTACGTAATGCCTTCACCATACTTTCCACGGTGTTAAAACGCTCAGATTCGGTGATATGCATACTCTTTTCTAACGGCAATCCCGACTGCTGCATCCAGTTACGATTCAGCTTATGCGCTGGAGTGAGCCACAGCTGCCAGCGTGATTGCTCACTAAGCTGTTTTAGTACCGGCAACAGCATAAGTTGCATCATTCCAGGTTGTTCGCTGGAACGCAGTTCAGTGATTCCACCCAGCGAAGGTTGCGCTAGGCTGGATGAAGCGAAACGATTTGAACGGTCAGCAGAGCCAGAGAAATGAGTACGCATAATTTAATCACTCAGTAATGAACTGTATGGATGTACAGTAATGGCTTCCTGGATAAAGATCAACCTCAATTTCTGAAAACGCCTCGCAATTTCTGCACAAGATACCGCCCGCCTGCTTTTATTCATTGAACAGCTAAATTGTTTTTTTTATCTTCTAACCAGATGAATCTGCGAGCTTTTATAGGAAATTTCCCGCGCATGGAATCCATTGAAGGGGGCGTTATGAAGAGATATAACCCGGTAGTTGAGCAATCGAAATCGCAGTTGGCAGCATTAGGTAAAATTGAATCGCGCACGCAATTTGGTGGCTATGCACTGACTGTTGAGAAGATAATTTTTGCGTATATCAATGAGGATGCACTCTATCTTCGAGCCAGCGAGGCGCTTCACGTCTATAACGCACAGCGTTCACTGGAACCGCTGGTGTACCGTAAGCGTGGCGTGCCGGTGACACTGAGCTACTTCAAAGTGGATACGCAATTGTGGCAAAACCCTGAACAGTTATTGCAGCTGTCAGCATGTTCTCTGCGTGCCGCACAGGACGAAGCGGCTACCAGACTTGTCTCGCTGCGTTTGAAAGACCTGCCGAATTTAAGCCTGCGATTGGAGCTGATGCTGCATAAGGTAGGGATCAGTTCGGTGCAATTGCTGTGTGAAACAGGGTCGCGACAAAGCTGGCTGAAACTGCGGGCGGTGAATAAGCACATTGGGTTAAAAACGCTGTTGGCGCTGGAAGGTGCAATATCAGGACATCATGAAGCAGCGTTACCCAGCGCAATCAGGCAAGAGCTTTATACCTGGTATCTAAAAATGCTCCGCCAGCACGCGGCGGAGCATCAACCGCTTTAATCGTTGACGAGGGTACGGCGTAGACGGGCGATTTCAGGCAGCAGCGCGACTAACAAGCCCAATTGCTGAATCACTAGTGGTGCGCGTGTATCCGGGCTGTTTTTCATCTCGCTCATGCGCTGCATTAGCGCCTGCTGCATCTCAGTGGCTTGAACATCCGTAACCCGGTCGATCTGCAGCACATCCTCAATGAAGCAGACGGCGTCATCCAGTAAGGTAAGCAAGGTGCTATCCGCGAGATGTTCGCGGTGCGCTCCCAATGCGGAGATATAGCTGAGGAAGGAGTGGTTCAGGCACAGCAGTCGAAACGCATTCTCACGTAGCGGTTGTTGTAGCTTGAGTTCACCACTGATGTTTGACACCACTGACGCCAGCTCGGCATCGGCATTGTGCGCATCGCGGCGTGCCACGCGATAAGCAAGACGATTGTCCTTGCCTTGATGATATTGCTCCATAATCGCATCCAGATAGCGGCAGTTCGCGTCCAGTGTGCGATCGGCAACGGCGGTGATTTTGCGAAAACGCCAGTCTGGCCATACAAAGGCCACGGCCAGCCACGCCAGACCGCAGCCCAGTAAGGTATCCACCACGCGCGGCAGCGCCACTTCAAAACCTTCGCCGAGCAAATTGAAGCACAGCAGAACCAGCAAAGTGATAAACAAGGTGGCTTGCGCATACTGAATCTGGCGGAAGGCGAAGAACAGCACGCCGCTCAGTACAATCAGCACCAGCTGGCCTTCAATCGAGGGCACCAGCCACAAGACCGGCAGGCCGATGGCAATGCCGGCTAAGGTGCCGCCAATACGCAATGCGAGGCGTCGTCGAGTGGCGTTGTAGTTGGGTTGGCAGACAAACAGGCTGGTCAGCAAGATCCAGTAACCGCGATCGACGCCGGTGATTTTAATGAAGGCGTAGCCAACGCACAGCACCAGCGACATACGCACTGCATGGCGGAACAGGGCAGATTGCGGGCTAAGATGGCGACTGAGGCGCAAACGGATATCTGTCCACCCGCTGAGTCCTTCCCGTGACAGATGATGATCGCTCTGCGGGGACGGTTCGGCCAGCATCTGTTCTGATTCAATCGACGCCAGTTGCGCATCAATAGCACGCAGATTACGCAGCAGCCAAAACAGCGCGTGAATGTGTGGATCCTGCGGCTCATTCTGTTGAAGACGTTGCAGCGCGGTTTCCAGCCGTTCGAAGGTGCGCTCAAAGTGGCTGTCGTGATGCCACGGCTGACGCAGCAAAATGGTCTCCGCCAGCTGTCGGCAGGCGCGCGCTTGCATATTCATCAGGCGCTGGAAACGGAATAGCACTTCGTTGTAACGCCAGTTATCACGCAGCAAATGGTATTGCAGATGTGAGGAGCTGGCGCGCTCATGGATATCCTGCGCGACAAAATAGTAGTGCAAGCTGCGACGTGTGCTGCGTGAACCGCGGTCGCCACGCAGACGGGTTTGAATAGTGCTTTTAGTGAGATTTAGCTGTGCCACCAACTGGCTGTTAACCATCGCCGTGGCAACCAGCGTGGCGTCATCCTGATCGTCCCCGTCGGGATCAAACAGGTTCGCTTTGGCTTCCAGATAGCGCGCCAGCTGGGAAAAACTGCCTGCCAGCTGCTCCTGAACCGGGCGCACCGGGAACATCAAATGACCGATAAAGGTCAGCAAGTTGTACCAAAGGGCACCGATCAACAGCAGCGCGGGCTGCATCCACCATTGCGGGAATAAGCCGATGCCCAGCATGGTGTAAACCGCAATCAGCAGCGCACCGAAGGCGATGGTGGCATAACGCTGTCCCAACGCACCGAGCAAAATAAAGCCCCAGCTGGAAAGTGCCAGACCCAAACCGAATGCCCACGGATGGGGAAACAACAGTTCCACCGACACCGAAGCAATACAGAAACACACCAGCGTGATCAATAGATTGCGCACACGCCCAACCCAGCGATCGTCGAGATCCGCCAGCGCCGCAGCGACTACACCCAGCGTCAGCGGAATGGTCCACTCGATTTGGTGCAGCCACCACGGCACCGCCGCGCATCCGGTTAAGGCAAAGAAGATGCGCAGCAAATAGCGCAGGCTGCTGTTAAACAGATAACGTCGCCAGCCTGGCAAGGCGTCATGAATCATTGAACGGCCTCAGTAACGGCGACGCGCATTGGCTTCACGCGCGGCCTGTGCTTCTTCAACAGAGACCACGCGACGGCCCACCGGCCACAGCGCAATTGCGGCGATTTTGAAGTTGGCGATGCCAACTGGAATGCCGATGATAGTCAGACACTGCACGATACCGGCCGAGATATGCGCCAGACACAGCCACCAGCCAAACAGAATCAGCCAGAAGATGTTGAGGAAGGTGCCGCCGGTATTCATCACATGGCTTTTGCTGTCGGGGCGCAGCACATCGACATGCACCGCTTCGTTGCCAAAAGGCAGCAGAGACAGCTTGGTGATTTCCCAGCAGGAACGCGTCAACGGCAGCGTGAAAATCAGTACGATGCTCACCAGCGTGGCGAACAGCCAGCTGAGGGTGGTGAAGAAGCCGCCAAGAATGAAATTAAGAATATTAAGTACGGTACGCATAAACGTGTTTTTCCTTTTGCAATCCGCAATATGTGGCGCCAAGTTTAGCTCTTTTTAAGGCTGGAGCGCCAAGAGTCTGACAGGTAAACTGCGCGATATCGAATTCCACATGACGGTGCGGACATGGAACTGAAAGCAACATCAATGGGTAAACGTCTGGCACAGCATCCCTATAATCGGGTGCGCTTGCTGGCCGCCGGCGTGGAAGTCAGTGGCGATCGCCATGAATATCTGATTCCGTTTAACCAGTTGCTCAACATTGCCTGCAAGCGCGGCATGGTGTGGGGCGAACTGGAGTTCCTGCTGCCAGATGAGAAAGTGGTGCGCCTGCATGGCACCGAATGGCAGGAAACGCAGCGCTTTTTCCACTACTTGCAGCACGCCTGGCAGCAGTGGAGCCAGGAGATGAGCGAGGTGAGCGCCGAGGTGCTCGCCGCGCTGGAGCAGGAAATCCTTGCCTTTACGCAGCAGGATCGCTGGTTGAAACGCAGTGAGCTGAGCGCGGTGAAAGAGAGCATTACGCGCCAGTTTTCTGCCTTGCCGTTGCCCCTCGCGCGTATTGCCGAGTTTGACAACTGTCGTGAACGCTGGGAATTCTGCCAGCAATGGCTGGATCAGGGTGAAACGGCCATTCGCCAACGCAATCGTGAATGGACCAGCAAGATCCTCAGCGATTATCACGAATTCTTCTCCAAGGTTGAAACCACGCCGCTCAATCCATCGCAATGTGAAGCTGTAGTAAATGGCGAAGATGCGCTGCTGGTGCTGGCGGGTGCTGGCAGCGGCAAAACCTCGGTGCTGGTGGCGCGTGCGGGTTGGCTGCTGAAACGCAAACTGGCGCAACCGGATCAAATTCTGCTGCTGGCGTTTGGTCGTCAGGCGGCAGAAGAGATGAATGACCGCATTCAAACGCGTCTTGGCGAGAGCGCGATTCAGGCGCGTACCTTCCATGCGCTGGCGCTGCATATCATCCGTGAAGGCAGCAACAAACAACCGGTTATCAGCAAACTGGAGAGTGACAGCAAGGCGCGGCGACAGCTGCTGATTGAGACCTGGCGCGAGCAGTGCAACAGCAAAAAAGCGCAGGCCAGCGGCTGGCGTCAGTGGTTGCAGGATGAGTTGGAGTGGGAAATCCCCGAAGGTCCGTTTTGGCAGGATGACAAACTGGCGCAGCGTATCGCATCGCGCATGGAGCGCTGGCTGGGTTTGATGCGCATGCACGGCGGCGCGCAGGCGGCAATGATCGCGGATGTGGCAGAAGCGCAGCGCGATAACTTCAGCAAACGCGTCAAACTGATGGCGCCACTGCTTAAAGCGTGGAAAAGCGCGCTTAAAGAGGAAGGATCGGTCGATTTCTCCGGGTTGATTCATCAGGCGATTGCCATTCTGGAGAAAGGACGCTTTATCAGCCCGTGGAAGCATATTCTGGTCGATGAGTTTCAGGACATCTCACCGCAGCGAGCCGCCCTGCTGACGGCGCTGCGTCAGCAAAACAAGCGAACCAGCCTTTACGCGGTGGGCGATGACTGGCAGGCAATCTATCGCTTCAGCGGTGCCGAAATGAGTCTGACTACCGCGTTCCATCACTATTTCGGTGATGGCGATCGCTGTGTGCTGGATACCACTTATCGCTTTAACGATCGCATTGGTGAGATTGCCAATCGCTTCGTGCAGCAAAACCCGCATCAGCTGCGCAAGCCGCTAAATAGCTTGAGCAAGGGCAATAAAAAATCGGTGACTTTGCTGCCGCAGGAGCAACTGGAAGCGCTGTTCGATAAACTGAGCGGCTATGCCAAACCCGATGAGCGCGTGCTGCTGCTGGCGCGTTACCACCATTTGCGCCCCGCAATCCTCGATAAAGCCAAAACGCGCTGGCCAAAGTTAAAGCTGTATTTTATGACGATTCATGCCAGCAAAGGCCAACAGGCGGATTTCGTCATTGTGTTGGGGCTGCATCAGGGACGCGACGGTTTTCCGGCAGAAGCGCGTGAATCCATCATGGAAGAGGGTTTGCTGCCGCAGCCGGAAGATTTCCCGGATGCGGAGGAGCGTCGGCTGGCGTATGTGGCGATGACGCGCGCGCGCCAGCAGGTATGGCTAATGTTTGATAAAGATCGGCCTTCGGTATTTGTCGAACACCTGCGCGAGTTAGGTGTGCCGCAAAGCCGTCAGGCCTGATGATTAGGGTTTCAGACGTTCGGCGAGATAACGCTGATAGTCTGGAATCTGAATTTCAATCTGCTGGGCAAACTTCGGTGACTGAATAATAAAATCTGCGGTGGTGCGGTTATTGGCCACCGGGATATTCCACACTGTGGCGAGGCGCAGCAGCGCTTTGACATCCGGATCGTGCGGCACCGCATTCAGCGGATCCCAGAAGAAAATCAGCACATCAATTTTACCTTCCGAAATCAACGCGCCCACTTGCTGATCGCCGCCCATCGGGCCGCTCAGCATGGCGTTAACGTCTAATCCAGTATGACGATTAATCAGATTGCCGGTGGTGCCGGTAGCGTAAAGCACATGCTTTTGCAGCGTGCTTTGGTTGATTTGCACCCATTCAAGCAGCGAGGCTTTGCAGTGATCGTGTGCAACGAGGGCGATATGTTTCTGAACCTGAAGGGTACGAACGGTCTGCTCCATAGGGCTTCCTGTTTCTTCTCATGCATTATGTGTTAATGCAGGAGTTTACCCCTGGCGTTTCATCACTATCAACTTGTGCGTAAGGTTTTCATCCAGCTAATAAAACGCAGACGTGTGGCGGCATCAAAACGCTTGAACCACCCTTGCAAAGAGGGGAGATCGCTAACGTCCTGCCAGGCGTAATCCATATTCAACTGCGCCTCGCTCACGCTCAGCGAATGTAAGGCAAAACGCGGAACCGAAGCGGCGTGGGCATCACGATTATAATTCACCATCGCCTTTTCGAAATCGTTATCACTTTCCTTTGGCAAATGGTCGCGCAGGCTGGTGATCTCCATGCCGCGTTCATCAATCAGCTGGAAGTTGAGCGTTTTGTCGAAGGTAGTGCGTTCGCGACGATTATTGAGCGCGGGCAAGCGAATCGCCACCGAATGGGCGTTGGCGTTAAAAGTGACAATCATCGGCACGGATTGAAAGTGCGCGGCGTCAGCGCCCGGTTTTTCCACACGAAACAGAAACTGATGCTGCCCACGCTCCAGCTCAAGGCTGCCAGCACCTTTCAGCAGCGAGCCAGAGATTTTACGCCCGTCCAGCACCAGCAGTTCGATCTCGGGATCGAGCTTGAGAGTGATGGCCTGGCATGAGGCTGATACGAGCAACAGCAGTAAACCCGTAGCAGTTAAAGACAGCTTCATTTCAACTCCCGGCAGAAGGGGGTAAATCGATTATGTGTAGCAAAGTATTACATTATGGCAGTAAATTTACATTTTTACATATTTATTCGTGCTGCTGCGCAAAGTTCTCGTGCCCGGCAGTTGCAGCCTAATGCGCAATGCCATCTACACTTAAGCGAATGAACCAGGAGAAAAAAGATGAATGATCAAACGATTCGCGATGTGCTGACTAAAACCAAACGTATCGCGTTAGTGGGCGCCAGCGATCGTCCCGATCGCCCAAGCTATGGCGTGATGAAATACTTGCTCGATCAGGGATACGACGTGATTCCAGTGAGCCCTAAACTGGCAGGTCAACAACTTCTTGGTCAAACCGCTTATGCCACGCTGGCGGATGTACCCGGAAAAGTGGATATGGTGGATGTGTTTCGCAATGCCGAAGCGGCGTGGGGCGTTGCGCAGGAAGCGATTGCCATTGGTGCAGACACGTTGTGGTTACAGCTGGGCGTGATTAATGAGCAGGCGGCGGTGCTGGCGCAAGATGCGGGTATGACTGTGGTGATGGATCGCTGTCCAAAGATTGAAATTCCACGGCTGGGTATCATGCGCTAAAACAAAAACGGCGACCTGAGTCGCCGTTGTCATTAATGTCGCAGGCTGGGTGCCTGCAGCTGCTGCCGAATTGACGCGGCCAGCTCATCCATTGAAGGTTGTTCGGGATGTTCAAAGGAGGTTTCTCCCGCCAGCTGAACTTCCGCCACGTAGGTATGCACCTGATCGCCTTCTTCATCTTCCATCACCACATGATACCAGGGCGCGGCGCGCAGCGTTTCGCTGGCAGCGACATCATCAACTTCTGGCTCATCAAGCGAAAACTCCGGATCGACATCCACGATAACGCCGAGCACCCCGGAGAGACGATGTCGGACCTGCTGTCCAATTCCAAATTTAGTCGTAATCATTGTGACCTCCCAAAAGACTGCCCTGTAACCAATATGGAGGCAGGGACAGCGTTTTCAAGTCACAGCACGCGGCAGGCAAAACCTTTCAGATAAAGCCCTTCAGGATAGCTGGCGATCACTGGATGGTCGGCTGCCTGACGGAACTGCTCTATAAATTGTACATCACGGCCGGCATCAACGGCGGCATCCGCGATGATTTTCTGGAACAAATCGGTCGGCATCAGGCCAGAACAGGAGAAAGTCAGCAACACGCCGCCGGGATTCAACAGCTGAATGGCCAGCATGTTGATGTCCTTATAACCGCGACACGCGCCCATCAGCTGGTTCTTGTTCTCTACGAATTTCGGCGGATCCATCACGATCAGGTCGAACTTCTCGCCGCTGTCGCGATAACGGCGCAGCAGTTTGAACACATCATCACGCACGAACTGGGCGCGCGACACATCCAGACTATTGAGCTCAACGTTCTGTTTCGCCACGTCGAGCGCGTCTTGCGAAGTATCAACGCTGATCACTTCACTGCAGCCGCCCATCAAGGCCGAAACCGCAAATCCACCGGTGTAAGAGAAGCAGTTCAGCACGCGTGCATTCTCTGAGTAGCCACGCGTGGCAAAACGGCTGTCACGCTGATCAAGGTAATAACCGGTTTTATGGCCGCCCTGAATATCCACCAACAGCTTCATGCCGTGTTCGGTAATCGGCAGCAGCGCTGGCGGCAGTTCACCCGAAACCGGGCCTTGTGCCAGCTCCAGTCCCTCTTTTTTACGCACCGCCACGTCTGAGCGATCGTAAATAGCGCAATCCGGGAAGCATTGCTGTAAGGCTGATACGATGGCCGGACGTTGATATTCGGCACCTGCAGATAACAGCTGCAGCACCAGGAAGTTGCCGAAGCGATCGATGGTAACGCCCGGCATGCCATCGGACTCACCGGCAATCAGGCGATAGCTGTCCAGCCCGTCACGTTTTGCCAGCCAGTCACGCCACAGCTGCGCTTGCTCAAAGCGGCGCACGAAGAAGGTGATGTCGATTGACTCATCCTGTTGCCAGCTCCAGACGCGTGCGCGAATTTGTGATTGCGGAGAATACGCGGCGCGAGCCAGCCATTTGCCATTGCTGTCACAGACATCAATGGTTTCACCAGACTGGGCTTTACCTTCCATACGTGCAACGGCACCAGAGAACACCCACGGATGGCGGCGGAGCAGGGATTTTTCACGTCCCTTTGCGAGAATCAATCGAACGGTCATAGTTTGCTATGCTTACCTGAAAAAATGAGGCGCCATTTTCCGGCGGATGGCGGCAAATTGCAACGCAAGGTGATGGGAGAACGCAATGGCAACCACATGCTGCAAAATTTGGGTGCATGGCATCGTGCAGGGCGTGGGATTTCGCTACCACACGCAAGCGCAAGCCAGAGAGTTGAATCTAAACGGTTATGCGCACAATCTGGCGGACGGCAGCGTTGAAGTGCTGGCGTCCGGTGAAGCGCAGCAGGTCGATGCATTGATCAGTTGGCTAAAAGCGGGCGGGCCGCGTAGCGCGCGGGTGGACAAAGTGCTGGTGGAGCCGCATCAGCCTAGGGAAGTGCCTACACGATTCACCACCGGCTAATTACAGGCACTTGGCCGGTTTCGGCAATCCGGCAATTTTAGTCGCTTGCTTCGCCGGGCCTTCCGGGAACAGGCGGAACAGATAGCGGCTGTTGCCTTTCTCCTCGCCATACTTTTGCGCCATGGCTTTCACCAGCATGCGCACCGCCGGCGAGGTATTAAACTCCTGATAAAACGTGCGTACAAAGCGCACCACTTCCCAGTGCGCTTCACTCATTACGATCGCCTCTTGCTCCGCAATGGCGGCGGCCAGCGGTTCGCTCCAGTCAGCGCTATTTTTCAGATAGCCTTCCGCATCGGTGGCAATCTCTTTACCGGCAAAATTCACAGTCATTCCTCATTGCGTTAATCGACACATTGTAAATTCGCCCGGCCATAAAAAGCAAAAACCCCGCCGAAGCGGGGTTTGATAACGGTTACGGCATCTTAATCGCGGTTAGCGAAGCCCAGCAGGCTCAACAGGCTAACAAAGATGTTATACAGCGAGACATACAGACTCACGGTGGCGCGAATGTAGTTAGTTTCGCCGCCATGAATGATGTTGCTGGTTTCCCACAGAATGGCACCGGCAGAGAACAGAATAAACAGGGCGCTAATCGCCAGATGCAGCGCAGGCAGTTGCAGGAAGATGTTGGCAACTACCGCCACCAGCAGCACCACAAAGCCGGCCATCATCATGCCGCTCAGGAATGACATATCGCGGCGCGTGGTCAGCACATAAGCCGAACAACCGAAGAACACCAATGCGGTGCCGCCTAATGCCATGGCGATCACATCACCCATGCCCGCAGTGAGGAATGAACTGAGGATTGGGCCAAGGCAGTAACCGAGGAAACCGGTAAAGGCGAACGCGGCCAGAATACCTGCTGGGCTGTTAGCCAGTTTATGCGTCAGAAACATCAAACCATAAAAGCCCACCAGCATCAGAATCAGTCCCGGTGAAGGTAACGCAAACACGGTGCTCAGTGTTGCGGTAACCGCCGAGAAGGCCAGCGTAAAGCCAAGTAACAGATAAGTATTGCGCAGCACCTTGTGGGTGCTGACTAACGATTGCTGCGACGAGCTAAAAACTCTTTCCATCACGCGCTCCTTAAAGAGAGAAACACCAAATATGGCACGAGGATACGCAGCGCCTGAAAGACAGAAAAGGCGTTTTACCCATCTTTACGCGATAAATTGCTGTTTCGCTGAGCAGAATGGCGAAATTGACGCCGAAAAAATAGAATTTGGCTGTTTTTCAGCCGAACGATTCATTGCAGGCTTTACATCGTTATGGGGGATGTTTATAGTGCGCCTCATTGCGGAGGGGTGGCCGAGTGGCTTAAGGCAACGGTCTTGAAAACCGTCGATGGGAAACCATCCGAGAGTTCGAATCTCTCCTCCTCCGCCATTCACTCTCGCTGAGTGACGCAACAAAAAAATCCCCGGAGGGATGGCCGAGTGGCTTAAGGCAACGGTCTTGAAAACCGTCGATGGGAAACCATCCCAGAGTTCGAATCTCTGTTCCTCCGCCATATTAAAGAAGCCCGCAGAAATGCGGGCTTTTTGCTTTTCTGCGTTCACAGATTCCGAAAAACATCGCGTTGCTTTTCAATCTGCTGCCATTGCCCAACGCCACGCGCGTTTACTGCTATATTCCATGCACGGTTTTTTGCAAACATCTGGCGATTTTCCGATGCAAGCTGAGTTACACTGTGCGGTAATTCGCTCTTTGGCGGGCTAATCGTTTGAAAGCCAGAGTGTTTCACTGATGAATTATGGAATAGGCACAATGATCAAGAAACTGAGTCTTTGCGCGTTGTCAGTCATCGCTGCGCTCCCGATGGGCATGTCCGCATATGCTGCGGATGGAGATATGCAACTCCAGCAGGTGCTGATGTTAAGCCGTCATAACCTGCGTGCGCCGCTCGCCAATAACGGCAGCGTACTGGAACAATCCACCAAGAAGAGCTGGCCGCAGTGGGATGTCGCGGGCGGTGAGCTCACCACCAAAGGTGGCGTGCTGGAAGTCTACATGGGTAATTACACCCGTCAGTGGCTGGCACAGCAGGGCTTAGTCCAGAATGGTACTTGCCCGGACAGCAGCAACATCTTTGTCTACGCCAATAGCCTGCAGCGCACCGTGGCGACCGCGCAGTACTTTATCACTGGCGCTTTCCCTGGCTGTGATATCGCGGTAACGCATCAGGATGCGATGGGCACCATGGATCCTATCTTCAATCCGGTCGTCACTGACGGCAGCGATGAATTCAACAAGAAAGCGTTGGCTGCCATGACCGCCGCCAATGAAAAGCTGGCACTGAAACCTGCCTTCCAGCACCTGGAAAAAATCGTTGATTACAAATCTGCCCCGGCCTGTAACGGCAAAAAGCAGTGTGATTTGAGCAGCGGCGATAACACCTTCAGCGCGGATAACGGTAAAGAGCCAAACGTAAGCGGTCCGCTTAAAATCGGCAACTCGCTGGTGGATGCGTTTACGCTGCAATATTACGAAGGTTTCCCGGCCGATCAGGTTGCCTGGGGCCAGATCAAAACGCCTGAGCAGTGGAAAGAGCTGGCGTCGATCAAAAACGGTTATCAGGATGCGCTGTTCGCCTCTCCTGAAGTGGCGCGCGAAGTGGCCGCACCGCTGGTGGATTACATCCGCAGCCAGTTAGTCGATCAGGACAAAGCCAACGCGCCAAAAGTGACGCTAATGGTCGGTCATGATTCCAACATCGCATCCTTACTCAGCGCGCTGCAGGTTAAGCCTTATGAACTGCCGGGCAACGATGAGAAAACGCCAATTGGCGGTCAGGTAGTATTCGAACGCTGGCACGATGTGAAGAACAACAAAGATTTGTTGAAAATTGAGTACGTCTATCAAACGGCCGATCAGCTGCGCGATGCCGATGTGCTGAGCCTGAAAAATCCGCCGAAGCGCGTCACGCTGCAACTGGCAGGCTGTGAAACGGATGCCAACGGCTACTGCAGCTGGGATCAATTCACCGGCGCACTGAATGGCGCTCTGCAAGGTACGCCACTGCAGCCTGCTGCTGCACCGGCTCCGTCAGAACAGCCAGCACCAGCGGCGGCCGCACCAGCCGCAGATGATGCTAAGCAGAAAGCCGATCAGGCCGCTGCCGATAAAGCGGCTGCAGACAAAGCAGCAGCAGATAAAGCCGCAGCACAGAAGGCTGCAGACGCGAAAGCGGCTGAAGAGAAAGTGAAGGCGGATAAAGCTGCAGCGCAGAAAGCCGCCGACGAGAAAGCCAAAGCCGAGAAATCCACCGCCCAAAAAGCAGCGGATGACAAAGCCAAGGCCGATGCGGCAGCTGCACAGAAAGCACAAGCCGATGCCACGCCAGCCAAGCCAGAAGAGCCGGCCAAAGCGGCGACCAGCAACTGAGTTTGCTGAAAAAACAAAACCCCGCCGAAGCGGGGTTTTTTTATGCCTGTGAACTTAACCGGCAACCACAACCAATTTTTGGTTAGCGAACTCTTTAATACCCAAATCCGACAGCTCTCGCCCGTAACCGGAACGTTTGACGCCACCAAACGGCAGCTCTGCTGAGGTATCGCTCTGCGAATTGATGAACACCATGCCGGTTTCAATCTGCGACGCCATCTTACGGCCGCGCGCAATGTCTTTGGTCCAGACCGAACCGCCCAAGCCGTAATTTGAATCATTCGCCAGCGCCACAGCGGCACGATCGTCCGCCACCACATACACCTGCGCCACCGGGCCGAAGAACTCCTGATAGTAAGCTGGATTATCTGGCGTTAGACCGGTAAGCACCGTTGGCTGGTAATAGCAGCCGACGCCATCAATGGCACGTCCACCAAATTCCACGCGCGCGCCATTTTTTACCGCTTCATCAACCTGCTTCACTAAACGATCGCGCGCATCTTTAGAAGAGAGTGGACCGAGCGTGGTTTTCTCATCGAGCGGATCGCCCGGCGTGGCCGATTGCAGAGCCGCGCTGAATTTGGCCATAAAGGTATCGGCAATTTTCTCGTGCAGAATAAAGCGCTTGGCAGCGGTACACACCTGGCCGCAGTTGCTGAGGCGAGCTTGCGCGCCCTGACGTACCGCTTCATCGATATCGGCATCGTCCAGCACCACAAACACATCGTTACCGCCCAATTCCAGCGTCGATTTCTTCAGATGTTTACCGGCCTGTTCCGCCACGGCGCTACCGGCGCGTTCGGAACCGGTCAGCGCCACACCTTGCACACGTGGATCGGCGATCAGATCCGCAACCTGATCGGTAGAGATAAACAAATTGGTCCACGCGCCTTTTGGCGCACCGGCTTCTTCCACCAGTTTTTCAAATACATCGGCGCAGTGCGGCACAATGTTGGCGTGTTTTGCCAGTACCGGATTGCCCAGCGCCAGGTTTGGCGCCAGTACGCGCATCAGCTGATAGTAAGGGAAGTTCCACGGTTCAACCGCGACAATCACGCCAATCGGATGGTACTCAAGCCAGGCATCGCCCACATCGCTGGCGTAGGGCTGCGGCTGTAAAAATGTCGCGGCATGTTCAGCGTAGTAGCGGGCGATCTGCGAACAGATTTTCACTTCACCGCGACTTTGCCCAATTAACTTGCCCATCTCTTTACTGGCGATGGTCGCCAGTTCTTCAACACGTTGGTCGATCAGGTCGGCTAAACGATGCAGCACCTGCAAACGCGGCTGAATATCGCCTTTACTCCACGCGGAATGATAGAGCGCATCTGCGGTTTTCAGTGCCTGTTGTGCATAGGCATCATCGTGCTCGTTCCACGCTTTTAGCAGTTGGTTATTGGCTGGATTGATACTTTGATAGGCAGACATACAAGGCTCCTTGGTGATGTAAAGGTAACAAAGGCGGGACAGTGCCCGCCTATAACTCAAACGTTTTTCCGCTCGACCGTTTTGTCGTCCCAGGTCAGAACATCCTGGTCGGTCTTTTTGAAGGCGCGAATCAGCACTTCATCACTGCCTTGCTGACTCCAGATCTGCTCGGCTAAACGTTCGTCGTAGTTGGCTACCTCAAAAATGGCTTCAGCGATTTCGCGTGAAGTGTGGCGCAGTGATGCCCATTCGCCCACGTGATGCTCTTTCGACTGTTCTGTTGTCATGAAGATCTCCTGTTGTGGATTTTATCCCTGCAGCTTAACCGCCAGTCCGGCGACGTGTTGACCCTGATAACGGGCAATATCCAGTTCTTCCGCCGAAGGTTGACGTGATCCATCTCCGCCCGCCAGCGTAGTCGCGCCGTAAGGCGTTCCGCCGCGTACGTGAGAAATGTCAAAAAGTTGTTTCGTGCCATAACCGATAGGAACGATCACCATGCCGTGGTGGGCGAGGGTGGTCCAGACGGAAGTGATGGTTTGCTCCTGGCCGCCGCCGGTGCCGGTGGAGGCAAAGACGCTGGCGATTTTGCCGTACAGCGCACCCGAAGCCCACAGGCCGCCGGTGCGATCCCAGAAGTTGCGCATCTGGCCCGCCATGTTGCCGAAACGCGTGGGTGTGCCAACGATGATGGCATCGTACTGCGGCAAATCTTCCGGTTTCGCTTCAGGCGCGGCCTGATTCACTTTGCCGCCAACCTGGGCGAAACGCTCGGCATCCATGCTTTCCGGCACGCGTAATATCGTGACTTCCGCGCCACTCACGCTCTTTGCACCTTCGGCCACGGCTTGCGCCATGGTTTCAATATGTCCGTACATCGAATAATAGAGCACCAAAATCTTTGCCATAGTTTTCATCCTGCTGGGGTGATGAGTAATCAGAAGTATAGAAGAGCCTGCGCAGGCTGCTGTACAGAGGTTAAGCAGGTGCCAATAAGTGTCGGCTAACTGCTTGTAACGCGGCGGTAAATTTGGTTTTTCGCAGATAAATGAGTGAATTATCTGTTTCAAATTATGAATATCAGGCCGATCTCACCGTTGCGTTGTCTATTATTTAATCAGGCGTGCGGAATGTCCGCCGCCGTGCTTTTCACGGCAGCATCGTGATCAGCCCCTAATCTGAACGCTCAATCCCTGGAGGAAATGATGGCCGAACATCGTGGAGGATCAGGCAATTTCGCAGAGGACCGTGAAAGGGCCGCAGAAGCGGGTCGCAAAGGCGGCAAAAACAGCGGGGGTAATTTCAGAAACGACCCACAGCGCGCTTCTGTAGCCGGTGAAAAAGGGGGACGCAGCCGCGGCAAGAAATAACGCGACTGCCCGTTAATCCTCGGCCGCCGGGTTCGCCCGGCGGTAACAAGCATTGCAATTTCCCCGCTCTCTGAGCAAACTGACCGCCAACTGATTATTCTGGTGCGTTATGTCCGCTTCCTCTTCTCGTCTCAGCCTGCGTATTTCGCGTCAGGAGCTGGTGCTCATTTTTATTACCATGGTTTGGGGCGGCACCTTTTTGGTGGTACACCGCGCGATGGCGCATTCCGGTCCGTTCTTCTTTGTGGGATTACGTTTTGCCACGGCATCGCTGCTGCTGGCCTTTTTCTTCCGTCGTTATCTTAAACAGGTGACCTGGCTGGAAATTAAAGCTGGCGCGTTGATCGGGTTGTCGATTGCTGGCGGCTACGGTCTGCAAACCTGGGGTATGCAAACCATTTCCAGCAGCCAGTCGGCATTTATTACCGCGCTGTATGTGCCGGTGGTACCGCTGCTGCAGTGGTTATTCCTGCGTCGTCCGCCGGGATTAATGGCGTGGCTGGGCATTTTACTGGCATTTACCGGTTTAGTGCTGGTGGCCGGTCCACAGGATGGCAGTTTGACGCTGAATGCCGGTGAGATCGCTACCTTGCTGAGTACGCTGGCGATTGCGGCAGAGATTATCCTGATCAGCCGCTATGCCGGACAGGTTGATGTGCGCCGCGTAACGCTGATTCAGCTGATGGTGGCATCGGCCTGCGCTTTTGTTCTGATGATCCCCAATGGCGAATCGGTTCCCGCTATGTCAACGCCGCTGCTGCTGAGCGCGTTGGGTTTGGGCGCAGCCAGCGCCTTAATTCAGGTGACGATGAACTGGGCGCAACGCAGTGTTTCACCGACGCGTGCCACGGTGATTTACGCCGGTGAGCCGGTATGGGCGGGCGTGGTGGGACGTTTGGCGGGTGAGCGTTTACCTGCGGCGGCACTGTTGGGCGCGGCATTGATTGTTTGTGGCGTGATCGTCAGCGAGCTGCGTATTCGTCGCAAGAAAGCGGTGCCCGATCAGGCACCGCTCGAACCTTAAGGATGTTGCCGTGCCGCCTGGTTCGCCAGTGCGGCGCCGCGACGTTGTAAAATGGCGTTCAGGATGATGGCGCCAAAGGTTGCAGTGCCAATGCCGCCAATGGTGAAGCTGCCAATCTTCAGAGCAAAATCACCTGCGCCCAGCACCAGCGTGGTCGCTACCATGATCAAATTGCCATTCTGATTGAAATCCACGTGGTTCTGCACCCAAATGCGTGCACCTGCCACCGCAATCAAACCAAACACCACAATCGATGCACCACCAATCACCGGACCGGGAATGGTGTGAATCAGCGCGCCAAATTTCGGTGAGAAGCCGAGGACCAAAGCGATCGCTGCGGCGGCCACGAAGGCCAGCGTGGAATAGACTTTGGTTACCGCCATCACGCCAATATTTTCCGCGTAGGTGGTGACGCCGCTGCCGCCGATTGAGCCCGACAGCATGGTTGCCAGGCCATCGCCAACAAAGGCGCGGCCCATCCAGGGATCAAGGTTACGTCCGGTCATACCTGCTACGGCTTTAATGTGCCCGAGGTTTTCCGCCACCAGAATGATCGCCACAGGCGCAATCATCACGATGGCCTGCATATCAAAGATCGGTGCGGTGGTGTGCGGCAGACCAAACCACGGCGCGCTGGCAAGGCCGCTGAAATCCACCGGTTTGCCAAAGCCCATCACGTTGGTCAGCAGCGCGTAGATCGCCCACGCGACAATCAGGCCGACCAGAATCAGCAGGCGCTGGATCATACCGCGCGTGAACACCGCCACCAGACCAATGCACAGCACCGTCATCACCGCCATCCAGCTGTCGAACATCGAGCCGGAAACGCCGTGCACCGCAATCGGTGCCAGGTTCAGACCAATTGCCATCACCACTGCGCCCGTGACCACCGGCGGCATCAGATGCTCAATCCAGCCGGTGCCGACTTTCATCACGATCAGGCCAATCACGGTATAAAGCGCGCCGCAGGCGATAACGCCGCCCAGCGCCAGCGCCAGATTGGGGTTGAGTCCCTGGCCGTTAAAGCCGGTTACCGCAATGATTACGCCGACAAACGCCGCGCTGGATCCGAGATAGCTGGGTACGCGTCCGCCGGTGATCAGGAAGAACAGCAGCGTACCGATGCCCGAAACCAGAATCGCCAGATTGGGATCCAGTCCCATCAGCAACGGCATCAGCACCGTTGCGCCAAACATTGCCACAGCATGCTGCAGGCCAAGAACGACCGTCTGCGCAAACGGCAGCGTTTCGTCCGGCGCAATCAGCCCATCATCGGTCAAGGCTGACTTTTTCTGCCAGCGGGGGAACCAGGAACTCGCCATCGTCATCTCCAGGGTGTCAGTGAAAGCGGGCCGCACAATGCGGCGTTAGCGGGCGTCCTGCCGTAAAAGGTGATGATAGCCACGGTCAAACCATGCCAGACCGTGGGTTTCATCATTGCGTACCAGCGCCTGCACTTCACAAAACAGAATGTCGTGCGTGCCCACGCTGACCACTTGCGCCACTTTGCAATCAAACGACACCAGCGCGCCGTCTAACAGCGGTGAACCGCTGGCCAGCGTGTGCCAGTCAGCGGCGGCAAAGCGTTCTGCCATTGGCGTTTTGCCGCCAAACAGCGTCGAGAGTTCTTCATGCCCAGCGGCAAGTGTGTTGACGCACAGATAACCGTTGTCGCGGAAAATCGGCCACACCGACGCTGAGCGATTAAGACAAACCAACAGCGTCGGCGGCGAATCGGTCACGCTGCACACCGCCGAGGCGGTAAAACCGGCACGTCCGGCGGGGCCGGCGGTGGTGATGATATTTACCGCTGCGCCTAAGCACGCCATCGCGTTGCGAAATGCATCGCGTTCTACAGCGGGTAAAACCGGCAGTTCATGCACGCTCATTGGCTGCTCCTGTGATTAGCTGGCTGCACGCTGAGCAGGCGCAGCCGTGTCGGCCAGCCAGCGCAGCAGCAGCGCATTAAAGTTGTCGGCATCGGTAACGCTCATCGCGTGTCCGCCCCAGGCCATCTCAATCAGGCTGCCGTTGGGCAGCGCCTGCGCCAGCTGCGGTGAGCAGCTCCACGGCACCAGCAGATCGTCCTGGCTGCAAATCGCTAATACCGGCTGGATAATGTGCGCCACCTGTGGACGGAAATCCGCGCTTTTCAGCGCATGCAGGCGGCGAAGCAAGTTTTCCATGCCCTGAAAATGGGCGACATGGAGGGCATCTTCCGCGTTAATGCGCTCCTGATTGCGCGCCAGCCATTCAGCGGGATAGAGGAACAGCGGCTGCGCACGCACAAAGGCTTCGACGCCGACGTTCATCAGCAGATCCTGACGCACCTGGAAGCAGCGCTGCGTGTGCGCATCCAGCGAAAGCCAGCCGTTGATCACCACCACGCGGCCCACGCGCTGCGGGAAGTCCAGCGCCAGTTGCAGGCCGATTAAGCCGCCCAGCGCATGGCCGATAATGTCGTAATGCTGGATGCCGTGCTGTTCCAGCGCCTCCGCCAGTTCCGCCGCCATCATCGTCATGTTGTAGCCGTCCGGCAGCGTATCTGCGCTGCGGCCGGTGCCGCGCTGATCGTAGGTCACCACGCGATAATGCGGCGTCAGCGCCGCCAGCTGCGGCTGCCAGAAACCGGCGACGCCGCCTAAACCAGAGGCGAGCACCAGCGTCGGCGCATCTTCAGCGGTTAAACCCTGAATCTCCAGATGCATCACGCCTCCTGTTTGCCGATATGCGCAACGGTGGCGATTTCAATCAGCGCATCCGGTTTCACTAAGCCGCACTGGATGCAGAAGCGTGCCGGTTTATCGCCGGGGAAGTACTCGGCGTAGATCTGGTTAATCGCCGCGTAGTTGCTCCAGTCGGTGAGAAAAATCGAGTTGAAGGTCACGTCGTCCATGGTGCCGCCAGCGGTTTCGATCACCTTTTTGATGGTCTCCAGCACGTGACGCGTTTGCGCGGCAGCATCACCGACGTGCACCACGTTGTTGTTGGCATCAAACGGCAAGGTGCCGGAGACATACACAATGCCGTCAGCTAAGGTGCCGGGCACGAATGGCGCGATTGGCGTACCGCTGCCGGGCGGAATAATCACACTTTTAGGCATGGTGAAATCCTCTTGTTATTGATGTGCAGGTGAATCGAGGCGTTAGCTTTTCAGCGTTTCGCAGAACGTGTCGGTATCGCTGACCCAGCCAAAAAACGTTTCAATGTTGAAAATAGCCGCCTGCTGCGCAAACGCCGGACCTGCCTGATAGGTCGCGTCCTCCAGCACCACGCCGAAATACTCCAGGAAGAAGCCGTCACGCAGCGTCGATTCCACGCAGACGTTGGTAGCAATGCCGGTAAATACCAAATGGCGGATGCCACGGCTGCGCAGCATGCTGTCGAGCGAGGTGTTGAAGAAGCCGCTGTAGCGTGGTTTCGGCAGCACGATATCGCCTTCCTGCGGCACCAGTTCATCGACCAGCGCATAATCCCAGCCGCCTTTCGACAGCAGCGTGCCCTGTAATTCCGGGCGCTTGCGCATGGTTTTCAGCGCGTTGGATTTGTGGAAGTTAGGGGATCCAGCGTCACCGGCTTCGACGTATTGGTCGTCCCAACCGTTCTGGAACCAGATGATCTGCATCCCGGCGGCACGCGCTGCGGTGACCGCCTGATGAATTTTGGCAATCACCGGTTTGGTGGCGGAGACATCAAAGCCCGCCAGATCGAGGTAGCCGCCTTGCGTGGCGTAGGCGTTCTGCATATCCACCACAATCAGCGCACTTTGCGCGGGCGGCAGCGCGATGGCTTCCGGGCGCGCCGGCAAGGTGACGTTCGGTAAACTTGAGGTGTGGGCGCAAACAACGGTACTCATCAGGCAACCTCCTGCTGGGATGCGATTAAATCGTGACGACACTGCATTAATGGCTGAATACGTTCACCGAAATCTTCGATGCCTTGCAGGAAGTCGTCGAAGGTGAGCAACACGCCTTGCGTGCCATCTACTAAAGCAACCTCATCCAACATTCGTGCCACATTGGCGTATGAACCCACCAGCGTGCCCATGTTGATGTTGACGGCGGAGGTTGGATCGGCCATCTGGCGCACGTTGGTGTCGCTGCCGGATTTAGTGTCCTGCTGACTTTGCGTGGTGAGCCAGGCGAGCGCCTCTTCATCGGCACCGGCTTTGTAGTGCTCCCATTTGGCGCGTGCGGCTTCGTCGCTTTCGGCGGCAATGATCATAAACAGCACATAAGAACCGACGTCGCGGCCCGCTTTATCGGCAGCTTGTTTCATACGCGCGGCGGTTGGCGCGAAGGCGGTTGGCGTGTTGACGCCTTTGCCAAAGCAGAAGTTGTAATCGGCATGCTGCGCCGAGAACGCCATGCCCGCATCGCTCTGGCCGGCGCAGATCACTTTCATCGGTTTCTGCGGCTGCGGGCTGACGCGGCAATCGTTCATAGTAAAGAACTCGCCTTTGAAGTCGCTCTGGCCGGTGCCCCACAAATCACGCAGCACGGTGACGTATTCGGTCAGGTATTCGTAACGACTGGAGAAGTAGGCATCGCCCGGCCACAAGCCCATCTGCTCGTACTCGGGTTTCTGCCAGCCGGTGACGAGGTTGACGCCGAAGCGGCCATTGGAGATGGAATCAATGGTGGAAGCCATACGCGCCACAATCGCGGGCGGTAAGGTGAGCGTGGCGGCGGTGGCGTAGATCTCAATGCGTGAGGTCACCGCCGCGAGTCCCGCCATCAGCGTGAAGGATTCGAGGTTGTGATCCCAAAACTCGGTTTTACCGCCAAAGCCGCGCAGCTTGATCATCGAAAGGGCAAAGTCGAAATGATAGTGCTCCGCTTTCAGCACGATCTCTTTGTTCAGTTCAAAGGTCGGTTTGTATTGCGGCGCATGGGTGGAGATCAGCCAGCCGTTATTACCAATCGGGATAAAGACGCCAATTTTCATGTGAAACCTCTCTGCATTAGACGGGGACTGCTTCACGCGCTGCGCTGCTTCCTGCACGCATCCTGCGGGCGGCGCTCCATCACAAAATTGCAAAGGCTGTGCCACATTTTCAAAAGACTTAAATAACAATGTGTTAAAAGTAGCGATGTTTGTAAACTGGAGTAATTGGTCCAATTCAGACCGTTTGGTCAAAACGTTCTGCACGTTTTTCATGCGCGACATGGTCAAAAAAGGTGCAGGCAGGCGATTAGGCAGGAAAGAGGGCCTTTGTTATGATGCGTTCATGCAGGACGGAAGAGGTAACAGTGTGAAAAGCGATGAAAAAAAACCGGGACGCCGTTCGCGTGCGGTCGCCGCAAAGCGGGCAGCCATTCTGGAAGCGGCATTAGCCTTCTTCTCGCAATACGGTATTCACGGCACCAGCCTGGATAAAGTGGCGGAGCGTGCCGACGTCTCTAAAACCAATCTGCTGTATTACTATCCGTCGAAAGAAGTGCTGTATGTGGCAGTTTTAAAAGAGATTCTTGATGTGTGGTTGGCACCATTGCGTGCGCTGCAGCACGATCACGATCCGCTGACGGCCATTCGTCAATACATTCGGCTCAAACTGGAAGTCTCGCGCGATCATCCGCAAGCTTCACGGTTGTTCTGCCTTGAGATGTTGCAAGGCGCGCCACTGCTGAAAGGTGAACTGGCCGGTGATTTAAAAGCGCTGGTGGATGAGAAAGCGGCGATTATCGAGCAGTGGATCGCTGAAGGGCGGCTGGCGGGCGTGCAGCCGCAGCACCTGTTTTTCCTGCTGTGGGCGACCACGCAGCACTATGCGGATTTCGCCTCGCAGGTGGAAGCGATTACCGGCCAGACGTTGAACGATGCGGCGTTCTTTGAACAGACGCTGGAAAATGTGCAACGCATGATTATTGAAGGGATCCGCGTGCGCTGATCCCGCTGGTTCAAGGAGAGTGCATGGATTCGTTATCACAATTGACGTTAGGCGCGGCGGTCACCGTTGCGGTGATGGGCAAACGCGTTCCGCTGTGGCAAGCGGCGCTGGTAGGCGCGGTGGCGGGCACCTTGCCGGATCTCGACGTGTTTATCGATCACGGCGATGCTATCCGCAATATGACGCTGCATCGTACCGAAAGTCATGCGCTGATATTCCTCACCTTATTTGCGCCGCTGCTCGGCTGGCTGGTGGCCGGTGCGACACGCAGTCGCGCACATTGGCGCGGCTGGACGCTGGCGATGTGGCTGGCGCTGATTACGCATCCGCTGCTGGATCTCACCACGGTTTACGGCACGCAGCTGGGCCTGCCGCTCACCGATTTCCCCTATGCCATTGGCAGTATGTACATCATCGATCCGCTGTATACCTTGCCGTTGCTGATTGCGCTGCTGGTGGCTCTATGGCGGCGTGATGCGGTGGGTTTGCGCTGGAATCAGGCGGGATTGCTGGTGAGTACGCTCTATCTCGGCTGGAGCATGGTGGCACAGAGCATTGCGACGCAGCACATTGAGCAAGCGCTGACGCAGCAATCGGTGCAGCCCGAGCAATTGCTGGTGACGCCGACCGCCTTTAATACGCTGGTGTGGCGCACGGTGATCATGACGGCGGATCGTTATGGCGAAGCCTATTGGTCGCTGTTGTCACCGGGGCGTCCGCTGCAGATAAACTGGCACGACCGTCAACCCGCGCTGTTTGCGCCGTTCAAAGGACAATGGCATGCCGAGCGTGTGGCGTGGTTTAGTCATGGTTTTTACGCGATGAAGCAGCAGGGCGATCGTACGTTGATCAGCGATTTGCGCATGGGTGAAGAGCCGGATTACACCTTTACCTTTAATCTGGGATCTCCGCAGTCGCCGGAGCTCGCGCCACAGCGTGAACCTTCGATGCGGCCCTCGCTGGCGCAGGCATGGCATAAACTCCGCGAACGACTCTGATTCCGTAGGGTCGCCATTTATGGCGACCTGGTTGCATTATTCTTAAGGATTGCTACCCGTGCGGGCGCTGACACATCTGCTGCGTCACGGGCCGTCCTCGCGCCGCTAGCGCGGTGCCTTCGGCTTTCACGTCGTGCCGACGGACCATTCGGGGATCGGCCGTCCTGGCCGGCCCCGAACTGCCTCACGCATCCATGCGTGAGGCTCCTGGCCCAACGTAAAAGCCTCAGCGCTGCGAATAGCCCTTTTGCCGCAGCAGACGCGCCAGCGCCTCTGGCAAAAGTGTCCCCGGCCAGCGCACGCGCCTTTGCCTTTAACTTTTTACGCTTTACGACGACGTAACAACCAGCCCATGGTCAACATCACAAACCACAGCGGCGTCACCATCAGCGCCTGGCGGGTATCTTCCTGCAGCGTCAGCAGCACCAGCACAAAGGCGAAGAACGCCATGCATGCCCAGCACATAAACTTACCCAGCGGCATTTTGAACGTCGATTCGGCATGGCGCTGTGGATGCTGCTTACGGTACGCCAGATAGCTGCACAGGATGATGGTCCAGACGAACATAAACAGAATCGCCGACACCGTAGTGACCATGGTGAACACCGTCATCACATCCGGAATCAGGTAGATCAGCGCCACGCCGGCCAGCAAACACAGGCAGGAGAAGAACAGGCCGGTGGTTGGCACCGCACGCGCTGAGAGGCGACCAAAGGCTTTATGCGCCACGCCTTGTTCCGCCAGACCGTACAACATGCGGCTGGTGGAGAAGATACCGCTATTAGCGGAAGAGGCGGCGGAGGTCAGCACCACGAAGTTGACGATGCTAGCAGCAGCAGGCAAGCCAATCAGCACAAACATCTCAACGAACGGGCTGCGATTCGGCAGCACCTGATTCCACGGCGTTACCGCCATGATCACCATCAGCGCCAGCACGTAAAACATAATGATACGCAGCGGAATGGCGTTGATCGCGCGTGGCAGAACTTTGTGCGGATCTTTGGTTTCTGCTGCAGCGGTGCCAACCAGCTCAATACCGACAAAGGCGAAAACCGCAATCTGGAAGCCGGCAAAGAAGCCGCTCAATCCTTTGGGGAACATGCCGCCGTGATCCCAGATATTGCTCAGGGATGCGGTGCCACCGTTCGGCGACGGATAATGCATGCTCACCAGCACAATGCCGGTAATGATCAGCGCCACAATGGCGACGATTTTGATAATCGCGAACCAAAACTCCATCTCACCAAACAGTTTCACCGTGGCGATGTTCAATGCCAGGAAGACAAAGACGCACAGCAGGGCGCTCATCCAGATGGAGAAGTCCGGGAACCACAACTGGAAATAGGCGCTGATGGCGACCACATCGGCGATGCCGGTCACCACCCAACAGAACCAGTAAGTCCAGCCAGTAAAGTAACCCGCCCACGGACCGAGTAAATCAGCGGCGAAATCGCTAAAGGATTTGTATTCGAGGTTGGATAAAAGCAGTTCGCCCATGGCGCGCATGACGAAGAACAGCATAAAGCCAATGATCATATAGACGAAAATGATCGACGGACCCGCCAGACTGATGGTTTTACCCGAGCCCATAAACAGCCCGGTGCCGATGGCGCCACCGATGGCAATCAGCTGGATGTGACGATTATGCAGGCTACGTTGGAGTTTATCCGGCTGTTCGGCCTCAACGAGCGCCTCTTTTGATTGATCAACCATAAATTATTCTTTCCTGTCGGGATGTTGTGTCAGCTCTAATGGCTGTTTTGCCCGTCATACTTCGAGCCGCAGATGCGTTGGCTACGCGTGTTCACCCCAGTCACTTACTAAAGTAAGCTCCTGAGGATTCACCCACTTGCCGCCTTCCTGCGGCTCGAATTATTTAGGGCAATCGTTATGAGCCTTTGTATAGGCAAGTGGCATAAGATAGTGGAAAGCTAAGCAGTGTCGGTAATGGTTTTTCCCCCTTTGTGACCTTTTACGCGCTTTGCTGTGTCAGTAATTATTTACAGAGTTTAAAGCGCCGTCATTTTGCGTAAATCTTCAACAATTAAGCGATTTACGTCACTTTCCATCCGCATGACTTCTACACTTGTTAGTTCGTTTCATCAGGAAAAGTGAGGCATTGTGCGCGCTCTGTTCGCCGTCGCGTTGCTGGCTGTTTGCGGCTGGCTCAGTTTGCCGTGGTTGAAAACCCATCTGCCGCCTCAGTGGAATCCCTTCACGCCGCTCAACGTTACCGATCCGCCCGGTTGGATGACGCGCTACAAGCTGAAAAAGCTGAGTGGTGATCCTGCCGCCTGCATGGCGGTGATGCGGCAAGCCAGTGAACAGCGGCTAGTGCAGTTTCGCGCCGTGCCGCCGATGCAGGGTGATTGTCCGATCGAACAGCCGCTACGCATCAGCGGCTACGGCGATGTTTCTCTTAGCAGCAGTTTTCTCGCCAGCTGTCCAATGGCGGTGACCAGCACCATGTTCGTGATTAACAGCGACAGCGCGTTACGCCAGGCCGGTTTTGACAGCCCGCTGAAACGCATTGCTCATGTTGGCAGCTACGCTTGTCGCAATATCTATCATCGTCAGGAAGGGCGTTTGAGTGAGCACGCCAGCGCTGATGCCTGGGATATCACCGGATTTCAGCTGGCGAATGGACGTTGGTTACAGGTAGGGAAAAACTGGCAACAGCCGGAGGATGCGGCGGCAGGACTGCATGCGCTGTGGCGTAACGGCTGCGCCACATTCGGTAATGCGCTGGGGCCTGATTACAACGCTGCGCATGCCAGCCATTTTCATCTCGGCATGCGCGGTTCAGGTTACTGTCGTTAGCTATACCGCAGGATTAAGTCCACGTTTTATCAGGAAATGATTAGCCGGCCAGGAGAAAATAAAGCCAATCATTATTGCCAGCTGCAGCATAAACCAGAATGCCACCAGCAGCGGATTGACTTGCTCGTGCAGCACAAACTTTAGGGCCAATGCCATAAAGATAAAAATACCTAATTGATAAATCAGCAGTGGGAAAATCTCGGTTTTCAACGCCAATAATAATGCGCCGCCAAATGAATGTTTTTCACGTTGACGAATCGCCAGGAATTGAAATAGTAATCCGATGAACAATGAAACGATAATGCAAATAAGCGCCTGCATCCCAATCGTTGGATTAAAGGCAAATTGTTTTAGTAATGTGACTATCGGGATTGTCATTATATCGCCGAATATACAGGCCGCTGCGGATAAAGAAGTGGAAATAAATATGGTTTGCCAGCTGGCATTACTGCGTATTTTTTGTGGAACCAGCAGCGCAAGTTTTTGCTGTTGTGAAGGCTTGCGGCCTAAGTACCACCAGGCTATCCAGCCAATAAAAGGCATATACAAGCCAGTAATAGGCCAAATGATATTCATCACCGCGACAGGATGCGGATGGCGAAACAGGTCTTTTAGAATCATCAGGGCAGTACAGCCGCCCAGAACAAGGAAAGGTAATGCCAACTGGTTCAACATAGTCGGTTCCGCTAAGTTTCCCACCTACCTGCGACAATGCGCCTGAGCCGTTCTGCCGCATTGTCCCCCATTGCCTCTTTACCTTCATTTCTCATGCCGCGAGTATTAAGCGTAGCCGTGAATCAGCGAGAGAGAAATCACATCATTACTAAAAGCATTATCTCAACCGCAGAAATAGATGGGATTAAGATTAAGTAAAAACTAATTCACCGTAGAAATGGCGTTGATGGCAAAAAATATGCTTTGCCATGCGTTAATTTTAGTTAATGACGATGCTAAAAATTTATCAATCTAACGTTCATTTTCAATCAAACGGGTGATTGAAACTACTTCAGAAAAATCCTATTCTAATCTGCTGAGGAATTAAAGTTGTGAACCTGTTAACAAATAGCGTGAACTTACACATTTCCATTACGTTAAAGCATTGACATTAGAAGAGTTATGCCCGCTGCTGGAAAATATGCTCTCTTTTCAATCAATATTTTTTGTCTGGCTAATTTATTTTTTGCGTTAACACGCATCAATTTCAGAATGTAAAAGCGTGAAACAGCGCTAAGGCAATAATGACGACCGATAATTATTTCGTCTGGCGAGACGAAATGGAAAATGAATTTCTGGCGCTAACGCAAGTGGCGCATTTGAAATCGCTATTGCAACAGCAGATTGAAAAGCTGGGTTTTGATTACTTCGCTTTTTTGGTTCAGCATCCGGTACCTTTTACCCGGCCGCGCCTGTTTTTGTTCAGTACGTACCCGGAAAGCTGGGTAAAACGCTATGAAAGTGAGAACTATTATGCGGTCGATCCGGTGCTATTACTCTGTCAGCGGCCGGGACGCGGTGTGGAATGGACGCGAGATTTATTTACCGGTGCGGGTAATTTATGGGTGGAAGCTAACGCCGCAGGATTAATGAGCGGCTTTTCCTGCTCAGCAATGGCACCAAATCGTACCATTGGTATATTATCAATTGCATCGACGCTTCACAGTAAGACCCAACACTTACGTGTACAGTTAGAGGTGAAACTGCATCTTCTGGCGGAACTGAGTTTGCGCGTGTTGGAGCGTCTGAATGACGATTCTATGGTCGTTTTATCTAACGATTTTAGTCAGCGTGAATTAGAAATTCTGAAATGGACGGCAGAAGGAAAAACGTCTGCGGAAATTTCACTTATTTTAGCCATATCTGAACATACGGTGAATTTTCACCAAAAGAATATGCAAAAGCGTTTTAATGTTTCCAATAAAACGCAGATTGCCTGTTATGCCGCAGCGGTTGGCCTGATATAGCGAAAACGCAACTACTAATTTTAGTAGTTCCTTCTCCAGTGTCAGTTGTCTACCCTGCGCGCAATGTTGCCAGGCTGGCTCAAAGAAATCATTGCATACATGGGGATGTCAGAGGCGCATGATGAAAGTAATTCAAACACAGCTTAAGGATATGCCGTCCTCACTGTTGGCAGAACTGGGAACGTATCGCTATAGCGTGTTTGCGCGCGGCGAAGGGTGGTCGATTCCACCGCGATTAAGTACGCCAGGACAAGAGTACGATCGATTTGATCGTTCGGATGTCACCTGGTTGATTGCCTGGAACGCACGTCAGGGCATTTGTGGTTGTGCACGTCTGTTGCCGTGGCATGAACCTGAAGTGCCTGAAGGTTTTGTTCTGCCTTTCGATCAGGAAAAGGTTTGGGAAATGTCGCGCTTCTCGGCGCGCCTTGAGGTGGACGCGGAGCTGCCGCTGAGTATTTTGTGGCACTCGGTGCAATTAGCTGAACTGAGTGGCATGGAGTATTTGATCAGTTCGGCAACGCCGATGCTTGAGAAGATGTTTGAACAGCATCAGGTGGTCTACGAGCCGCTCTCACCGGGCTTGATCCAATCTGAAGACAATCTGTTTGCCATTCGCATTCCGGTTGATCAACCGGCGCTGGCGGAGAAGTATCGTGGTACGCGACGCTTTAGCCCGGAAGAGGTGCTGCCATCGCTGGGTGTTTCAGTGAACTGGCAATCACACAGCTAAATACCCCGCGCATCGCGCGCGGGGAATATCGCTTATTGACGGTAAGCAGTTTTGATCTGACGAATCGTATTATTAAACACTTCCGCCTGCGGCTTATCGCCTAACGAAGCTTGCACATAACGCTCCATGTTGATGATCACCTTACCGGCATCGGCTTGACCCATTCCTTTCAGAATCAGCGTCACCATCATTTTCAGACAGGCGACTTCGTCTGCCAGCGCCTGCGTGTCTCGTGAAGTTGCGAAATCTTCATCACTCATAATTGACTCCTTGGTGGTGTTACTCAATGTAGACACATTCTTCCTGTGCGTAAAAAAGAGAGTATATCATATGGTTGTCAGACGAATTTTAATGCAGGCGAAGCGGTAAAAGCCAGACCGCGATTTAATTGCCTATTGCGCTATTTGTCAGCAATCAGAATTAGCGTTTAGCTGTTATTTACCCGGCAAACAGAGTGCGATAACAAAATCGAGCTATAAATTATAACTTAATGATATTAGTCACAATTTTACTTCTCTAATTTTGCATGTTATTGCCCGGTGCTGTAAAAGCAAGATCAAAAGAATGTTATTGATTTGCATCATTTCATTTGAGATTTATCTGTGGCGATAGATGTTTTTTCCACCTGAAAACCGGTAAGATAGCCGCTCTGAAATATATTTCCCTTTCTTAACCTGCGGAGTACGTCCCGTTGATCAGCCTGCTTCTTGTTGATGACCATGAACTGGTCCGCGCCGGTATTCGCCGCATTCTGGAAGATATGAAAGGACTCGTCATAGCCGGTGAAGCGGCCTGCGGTGAAGACGCCGTGAAATGGTGCCGCAGCAATCCGGTTGACGTGGTGCTGATGGACATGAACATGCCCGGTATTGGCGGCCTGGAAGCAACACGCAAAATTGTGCGCTTTAACCCCGACATCCGCATCATCATGCTCACCATTCATACCGAAAATCCACTGCCGGCGAAAGTGATGCAGGCGGGCGCAGCGGGTTATCTCAGCAAAGGTGCCGCGCCACAGGAAGTGGTAAGTGCGATTCGCTCGGTACATTCGGGGCAACGCTATATCGCCTCCGATATTGCTCAGCAAATGGCACTCAGCCAGATCGAACCGCAAAAAGCCGAATCACCGTTCAGCTGTTTGTCGGAAAGGGAATTGCAGATTATGCTGATGATCACGCGCGGGCAGAAAGTGACGGAAATCTCCGAACAACTCAGTCTCAGCCCGAAAACCGTTAACAGTTACCGCTATCGCATGTTCAGTAAGCTGAATATCAGTGGCGACGTCGAGTTAACGCATTTGGCCATTCGACATGGCCTGTTCAATGCGGAGCCATTAATCAGTAGTGAGTGACGTCTTCAATTCCAAAGCCTTTCTCAGCACCGTGACCAGCCAACCCGGCGTCTACCGTATGTACGATGCGACCGGCATGGTGATCTATGTTGGTAAAGCCAAAGACCTCAAAAAGCGCCTGACCAGCTACTTCCGTACGCAGGTGGGCAGTCGCAAAACTGAAGTGCTGGTCAGCAACATCCAGAACATCGACGTCACCGTGACGCACACTGAAACGGAAGCGCTGCTGCTGGAGCATAACTACATCAAGCTCTACCAGCCGCGCTATAACGTGCTGCTGCGCGATGACAAATCCTATCCTTACATTTTCCTCAGCAGCGATACCCATCCGCGCCTGGCGATGCACCGTGGCGCGAAGCATGCTAAAGGCGAATATTTTGGGCCGTTTCCAAATGGCTATGCGGTGCGTGAAACCCTCGCGTTGTTGCAGAAGGTGTTCCCGATTCGTCAGTGTGAAAACAGCGTGTATCGCAACCGTTCGCGCCCGTGTTTGCAGTATCAGATTGGCCGCTGCCTTGGGCCTTGCGTTTCGGGGCTGGTCAGCGAAGAGGAGTATGCGCAGCAAACCGATTACGTGCGTCTGTTCCTTGCGGGCAAAGATGATCAGGTGATCAATCAACTGGTCAAACGCATGGAAAAGGCCAGTGAGGAACTGCGTTTTGAAGAGGCGGGGATCTTACGTGACCAGATTCAGGCGGTAAGGCGTGTTACCGAGCGGCAGTTCGTCTCCAATCAGGGTGAAGACCTGGATGTGATGGGCGTGGCCTTTGATGCCGGCATGGCTTGTTTGCACGTGCTGTTTATTCGTCAGGGCAAAGTGCTCGGCAGCCGCAGCTACTTCCCGAAAGTGCCCGCTGATACCGAACTGACCGAAGTGGTGCAAACCTTTGTCGGCCAGTTCTATCTACAAGGGAGTGAAGCGCGCACTTTGCCGGCGGAAATCCTGCTGGACTTTAATCTGCCAGAACGCGAGCTGCTGGCCGAATCGCTTAGCGTGCTGGCGGGGCGTAAAGTGAATATTCAAAGTAAGCCGCGTGGCGACCGCGCGCGCTACCTGAAACTGGCGCGTACCAATGCGGCGACGGCGCTGATTACCAAGCTGTCGCAGCACTCGACCATTCAACAGCGTCTGGCGGCGCTGGCGACGTTCCTCGAGCTTGACACCATCCATCGCATGGAGTGCTTCGACATCAGCCACACCATGGGCGAGCAGACCATTGCATCGTGCGTGGTGTTCAACCGTGATGGCCCGCTGCGTTCCGATTACCGTCGCTACAACATTGAAGGTATCACGCCGGGCGATGATTACGCGGCGATGAATCAGGTGCTGCGCCGTCGTTATGGCAAAGCGCTGGAAGAGGACAAAATCCCCGACGTGATTATCATCGACGGCGGTAAAGGCCAGTTAGCGCAGGCGAAACAGGTGTTCGCCGAGCTGAATGTGCCGTGGGATAAAGATCGTCCGATTTTACTCGGCGTGGCGAAGGGCAGCGATCGTAAAGCCGGGCTGGAAACGCTGTTCTTTGAAGCGGAAGGTGAGGGCGTTTCTTTACCGCCAGACTCGCCTGCACTGCATGTGATCCAGCATATTCGTGATGACTCTCACAATCATGCGATTTCAGGTCACCGGAAAAAACGCGCCAAAGTGAAGAACACCAGCGCACTGGAAAGCATTGAAGGCGTGGGGCCAAAACGGCGCCAACAGCTGCTCAAGTATATGGGCGGCCTGCAACCGTTGATGAATGCAAGCGTCGATGAGATCGCCAAAGTGCCGGGAATTTCTACCGCGCTGGCGGAAAAAATCTACTACTCACTGAAACACTAACGTTGAAAGAGGGGGGGCAATGTAGGAACATACATGAAACCCTACTCACACCAGACAGTTACTGGCATATGCAATTTAACATTCCGACGTGTCTTACCCTGTTTCGAGTCGTACTTATTCCCTTCTTTGTCCTGGCGTTTTATCTGCCATTTCAATGGGCTCCTTTTGCTACCGCACTGATCTTTGTGATTGCTGCGGTCACTGACTGGTTTGATGGGTTTTTAGCGCGTCGCTGGAAGCAGACCACGCGTTTTGGCGCGTTCCTCGATCCGGTGGCGGATAAAGTGCTGGTGGCGATTGCGCTGGTACTGGTAGCGGAGCATTTCCATGCATGGTGGATTACGCTGCCTGCGGCAACCATGATCGCCCGCGAGATCATAATCTCTGCGCTGCGTGAGTGGATGGCAGAGATTGGCAAACGCAGCAGCGTAGCGGTGTCGTGGATCGGCAAAGTGAAAACCACCGCGCAGATGTTCTCGCTGTTCGCCTTGCTGTGGCGTCCTGAAGCCACGGTGGTAGGCGTGGGTGTGGTTGCGCTGTACATCGCCGCGGTGCTGACTTTCTGGTCAATGTTCCAGTATTTGAGCGCGGCGCGCGGCGATTTGCTCGATAGCTGATCGATGCGATTTAAAAAGCAGCAAACGGACGCAGTGTGTGGATAATTATATTGACTCACTGCGTCAGATAAGTAGAATGCATCGCATCGAACAGCAGCGAGTCTGCAAGAAGCTGAGTGAAATCAGTAAGTTCGATGAATGATGTAACAGAATCGAGCATGTTAAGTTGGTGCAAGTCGGCAACTGAACGAGTCCCTGGGAGCTTACATTAGTAAGTGACCTGGGTGAGTGAAGGCAGCCAACGTAGCAACAAGTTAACAGGCGAAGATTATGCGGGAATAGCTCAGTTGGTAGAGCACGACCTTGCCAAGGTCGGGGTCGCGAGTTCGAGTCTCGTTTCCCGCTCCAAATTTAGTGATTCGTATTCAACGGATTACATATCAGATTAAAGGCGCGTTGGCAGAGTGGCCATGCAACGGATTGCAAATCCGTCTACCTCGGTTCGACTCCGGGACGCGCCTCCAATTTACACCCTGCCCGGGTGGTGAAATCGGTAGACACAAGGGATTTAAAATCCCTCGGCTTATGGCTGTGCGGGTTCAAGTCCCGCCCCGGGCACCATATTCGCAGTTGATAAAACGAATAAAATAAAGCAATAAGCAGTAATGTCGTAACCGCCTAAGGGCGGTTTTTTTGTTTTTGTCTTTTACTAAAATCAATTAAAAACCCGGCAAAGCCGGGCAAATCATTACGATTGTGGTTGTCCCACCGGACCGGCACCTTCGCTGGCGCCTGGCACTGGTTGGTTACTTGGCGCATGTGGACGCCCATCGCCGCCGACCGCATCACTTTTGTGCATACAGCCCGCCAACGAGACCAACGTTAACGTCACCAATGCTGCTTTTGCTAAAACTTTCATCTATTGCTCCTCATAAATGAGCGATTGAGTAACCAATCTCAAAGAGATCAAAGGATTGACCTTGAGGTAAGCAAAGTCAGTGACAGCACATTACGCAAGCGAAGCGCGGTAATATGCATAAAAAACGCCGGATTTCCGGCGTTTTTCGTCTCAATCCTAATAATTGCTATCCCAAGTTCCCACTCAGCCGCTCGCGGAAATCGCTGCTGCGGTTATCCAGCCCAATAAAGGTGACTTTCGCGCCATGGCGCTGATAGCGATATTCGATGGCATCAAGGGCCGCCACGCTGGATGCGTCCCAAATCTGCGCATGGGTTAAATCGATAGTGACAGATTTAGGATCGTGGCCGTAATTGAAGTGCTCAAACAAATCATTGCTGCTACCGAAGAACAGCGGGCCGCGCACGGTGTAATTGACCTGTTCGCCATCGTCGCTCAAGTGGCGTTCTGCGTGAATCACATGGGCGATACGGCGGGCAAACAGCATCATTGCCAGAATTACACCAACCAGTACGCCAATCGCCAGGTTGCCGGTCCACACGGTGACCGCCACCGTCAGCACCATTACAAAGGTTTCAGACCACGGCATGCGTTTCAACGTTGCCGGTTGCAGGCTGTGCCAGTTCACGGTTTTCACCGCCACCACCATCATAATGCCCGCCAGCACCACCATTGGGATCTGCGCCATAATCTGGCTCAGTCCTGTCACTAATAACAGCAGCACGATACCCGCCGCGATGGTCGAAACACGCGTACGCGCTTTGCCCAGCTCGACGTTAACGATGGTTTGACCGATCATCGCGCAACCGGCGATGCCGCCATAAAAGCCGGCCAGAATGTTGCCAACGCCGAGCGCCCAGGATTCACGGCGTTTACCGGAAGGCGTATCGGTGATGTCATCCACCAGTTTGGCGGTCAGCAGCGATTCCATCAGGCCAACAAAGGCGATGCTCAAGGCGGTTGGCCAGATGATTTGCAGGGTGTGTAGATTGATTGGCACCAATAAAGTGGTGAAGCCAGGCAGACCAGCGGTCATTGGCCCTTCATCGCCGACGTTCGGTACACGATAGCCGAGCAGCAACGCTACAGCCGTCACCACCACAATGGCGACCAGCGGTGATGGGACGCTTTTCAGCACTTTCGGCAGCAGCAGCACAATCGCCAACGTCACGGCAAACAGAGCCCACACCAAAGTGGATTGCCCCCAAACGTGCGGGACTTGCGCAAAGAAGATCAGGATGCCGAGGGCGTTGACGAAGCCGATCATTACCGAGCGCGGGATATAGCGCATCATGCGCGACAACCCAGCAAGGCCAAAGATAATCTGGATAACGCCACCCATAATTACCGCCGGCAGAATGTATTCGACGCCATGCGCATGCACCATCGGGCCGATCACCAGCGCCACAGAACCGGCTGCAGCTGTGACCATCGCCGGACGACCACCCAGAATCGACAGCGTCAGGCACAGCACCACCGAGGCCACAAGGCTGACTTTGGGATCGACACCGGCAATCACGGAGAAGGAGATCACTTCAGGAATCAGCGCCAGCGCGGTAATAATGCCGGCCAGACACTCGCGGGTTAGCAGGGCAGGCGAACGTAATACGCGCCCCACGGTGATATCGCTCTCCACCGTAGTGGTGCGCTCAGTTGGTTGGCTCATAGATTGTGCAGGCTCTTTTATTATTGTGCGCATACCGTCGCGGTACGGCAGTAACCAGTTAGAATTTTCGAGAGAGGATGTTACCGGGCAATAAGATTAGACGCTAGCGCGTTGGGGCAGGTGAGGGTGATTCCATCCCTGGAATCCGGCTTTAAACCGCGAGATCGTCAGGTGTTTTATTCACAACCAATTCAAGCAGGTGGCGATAAATATCCAGCTGAATCACATCGCTTTCCATCTCAAGACGGTTAATCAGCGATGCAATAATCGCTTTATTGGAAACCGGCATACCGGCTTGCAGGATTTCGGCGATGATCTGCCCGAAAACTTCCATCTCACTGCTGTCGCTGTTACCGGCCAGTTTGAAGTAGTCAGCGATGGCAGCGCTACTGTTTGCGGCGTTTTGCATATGTGAAGCCCTTAAGATCGGCCTGATGGCAATGTGCCTTCAGCTCCTTGATGAAAAAACGTGCACGCGGACAGGCGCGCACCACCCAACTCATCAACCAACGCAAAAAGACACCTCTGAAGGTGGAAATCCACAACACCTTCAGAGGCGACGCAAAGTGCATCATTCGTTACGGAGCCATCAGCTGGCTCGCGGGATGTAAACTTATACAATCTGGAGTAACTTGTACAACAAGGATCTTAAGCAATTTGTGCTAATGTATATTTAACAAAGAGTTATAATTTGTAATGTTTTCTGAAATCTATACAAACCTATGCAGGAACAGCAAAAAAATCCGCGAGTTGTACAACTGATACAGAAAGCTGGAGATTTTTTGCCGTGCCAACTACGTTTGCTGATGTAAGCAACGTTTTCATTGGTGAGCGGCTTCGCCTATAATAACGCTCCCGTTTAGTTAGATACCTAACCATTAGGCCACTACGTTTTGAGCGACTATCCGCAACCCTTTTCTCGTTTGCTGCATCTCACCGCGCACGCGTGGCGTTTGGCCGTTGATCGTCGCCTCAAAGAGAGCGGATTAAGTATGAGCAGCTGGATGGCGATTGCCAGCGTTGCTACCGCCGCCGAGCCGCCAACGCAAAAAGCCCTGGCGCAATTGCTCGGTCTGGAAGAGGCCAGCGTCGTGCCCTTGGTAGATCGTTTGGTGAAGCAGCAGCTGTTGGCGCGCGTGCAGCCGCCGGAAGATCGCCGCAAGCGCCTGCTGATTTTGACGGAGCAAGGCAGCGTGGCCTTTGCCGAAGTGAAAACCCAGGCCGATGCGCTACGTGCGCAGTTGCTGGCGGATATCGATCCCGAATCGCTGGCGATAACGGAACAGGTGCTGAAACAACTGCTGGCGCGTCTGGGAAGCGTTTAACCGTGGCGAAACGTAATCCTTATGCCCCACGCGAATGGCTGCCACATGAAAAGCCGATGCTGCCGGGTTCGCCCTCAACGCCGCTGCATTCGCCCTCGAAGCGCATCGCGTTTGGCATCATCGGTTTACTGATCTCAATTACCGGCGCGTTGAGTAACGCGCTGGTCTCTGCCAACCTCACCAATCTGCAAGGCACTTTTGGCGCATACAGCAATGAGATCGCCTGGCTGCCTGCGGTGTATGTGATGGGCAACATCTCCATCAACCTGCTGCTGGTGAAGTTCCGCCAGCAGTTTGGTCTGCGGCTGTTCACTGAAGCGTTTCTGGTGCTGTATGTGATCGTGGCGTTTTTCCACCTGCTGGCCAACGATCTCAGCTCGGCCATCATTGTGCGCACCGCGCACGGCATGGTTGGTGCGGCGCTCAGTTCGCTCGGCATCTATTACCAGATTCAGGCGTGGCCCGCGAAGCATCGGCTTAAAGCCCTGGTGATTGGTATTACCGCGTCGCAGCTGGCGATTCCGCTGGCTAGATTGTTCTCCACCGAACTGCTGCAGCTGCAAGAGTGGCGCGGTTTGTACCTGTTTGAACTCGGTCTGGCGCTGCTCTCGCTGGGCTGCGTGCTGGTGGTGAAACTGCCGCCCGGCGACCGCATTAAAGCGTTTGAAAAGATGGATTTCCTCACCTTTATGCTGATGGCACCGGGCATGGCGCTGTTGTGTGCGGTGCTGTCGCTAGGACGTATCGAATGGTGGTTCAGCACGCCGTGGCTCGGTGTGGCATTGGCGCTGGCGCTGGTATTGATCGTGGCGGCGATCGTCGTCGAGCACAATCGTAAAAATCCATTGATAAACACGCGCTGGCTCAGCAATGGAATGATTGTACGGCTCGGCATTGTGATGATCATGATGCGTATTCTGCTGGCTGAACAAAACACCGGTGCGGTCGGCTTCCTGCAGCAACTCGGTTTACTCAACGATCAGATGCGCGGTCTGGCGTTAGCGATCATCGCCGGGGTAATTTGCGGCATGATCGCCAGCGCGTTAACCATCAAACCTACGCATCTGAGCTGGCCGATTGTCGCGTCATTGGTGGTGATGATCGTCGCCTCACTCATGGATGCGCAATCCAGCCCGCTAACGCGTGCCAACAATCTCTACTTTAGCCAGTTTTTACTCGGCTTCGGCAGCGCCTTCTTCCTCGGGCCCGCCATGCTGCTGGGGATTGGCGGCGTGGTGACGCAGCCGAAGAACCTGGTGAGCTTCTCGGTGCTGTTTGGCATGAGCCAGAACTTAGGCGGCTTGATCGGCGCGGCCATTCTCGGCACGTTCCAGACGTGGCGCGAAAAGTATCACTCCAGCTTATTGGGCGATCAGCTGTCGCAGCTCGATCCCAACGTTACCGAACGCCTCAGCCAGTACAGCTCGCTGTTCAGCAGCCAGTTGCCGGATAGCGTTCTACTCAGCGCGCAAAGCAGCAGCCAGCTGCAAATCGTGGCGACGCTGCAAGCCAACGTGCTGGCCTATAACGACACCTATCTTCTTACCGCCGCGCTGGCTTTCATCACCTTAATCTGGGTGCTGTATCGCCTGACGCGTTTACGCTATATCAACTGGCGTCAGACCAAAATGAATGCGGCACAACCAGTAACCCCGACGGAGAATTCATGAGCCAACAGGACGACATTCAGGCGGCGGAGCGCGAGCGCAGCAACCGCCGACGCATTCTTTCCATCGCCGCCGGCAGCGGCATTGTTATCGTCGGCGTGCTGGTAATTCTGTATGCCTGGCAGCTGTGGCCGTTCACCAGCACCGTTCAGTCGACGGAAAACGCCTACGTGCGCGGCCAGGTGACCTTTATTAGCCCGCAGGTGAATGGCTATCTGACCGAGGTTAACGTGGTGGATTTGCAGCCGGTAACCAAAGGCCAGTTGCTGATGACCATCGACGATCGTATTTACCGTCAGCGCGTGCATCAGGCGCAGGCGCAGCTGGATATGAAAATCGCCGCGCAGAACAATAACCAGCAGCAGCGTAAAAGTGCCGAAGCCAATATTCTCAGCAACAAAGCGGCGCTGGAAAATGCCAAAGCGCAGGCGCTGAAAAGCAGCCTCGATCTCAAGCGTGTAGAAAATCTGGCGGCTGACGGCTCGCTGTCGGTACGTGAACGCGATGCCGCGCGCGCGGCGAATGCCCAGGCGCAGGCGCAGTTGCGTCAGGCGGATGCACAGGTCGCCGTTTCACAACAGAATCTGCAAACCGTGGTGGTAAATAAGGCTTCACTGCAAGGCGATGTCGCCAGTGCGCAGGCGGCGTTAGAGCTGGCAAACATCGACCTGGCGAATACACGCATTATCGCGCCGGACAGCGGCCAGCTCGGTCAGCTGTCGGTGCGTAAAGGCACCTATGTTACCGCTGGCACGCGATTGACTTCGGTGGTGCCGGAAAACAAATGGATCATCGCCAACTTCAAAGAAACCCAGCTGGCGCGCGTGCGTCCCGGTTTGCCGGTGAACATCCGCGTCGATGCGTTAGACGGTAGGCATTACGATGGCCGCGTCGAGTTTATTTCGCCTGCCGCCGGTTCCGAATTCAGCGCTATCTCGCCGGATAACGCCACCGGCAACTTTGTGAAAATTGCCCAGCGTATTCCGGTACGCATTAAAATTCTTAACGACGATCTGCAGGCGCTGCGCCCTGGCATGTCGGTGGAAGTGAGCATTGATACCGCCGCTGAACCGCACAAGGATGCGCCATGAAGCGCTTACTGTTAGCCACGTGCGTGGCATTAATGGTGGGTGGCTGTGCGACGGAAGTGGAAAAAGCGCCGTCATCGTTGCCGATTCCCGATAGCTGGCGTCAGCAGGTCGGCCCACATGCGCTGCCGGAAGCGCAATGGTGGCAGAACTTTGGCGATGCCGATCTCAATCGCCTCGTCACGCAGGCGTTGCAGCACAACAGCGATATTCTCACGGCGCGTTCACGCGTCGATCAATACCGTGCCGAATTACGTGCCGCGCAGGGCGACAATTTCCCAACGCTGTCGGCGGGCGTCGCGGCCACGCATCAGCGTGCGCTATCGGCGGCGACCGGTCAGCCGTATGAAAACGCGGTGTTTCAGGGATTGCTGCAGGCCAACTATGAAGTGGATTTATGGGGCAGCCGCAGTAACAGCATCCGCGCTGCGCAAGCTTCGCTGGATGCGCAGCGTGCCGCCGCGTCTGCCGCTGAGCTCACCGTCGCCAGTTCGGTGGCATCGGGCTATCTCAGCTTGTGCGCACTTGATGAGCAGTTACGCGTCACTGAAGCGACGTTAGCAACGCGCGAAAATTCACTCAATCTGGCGCAGCGTCAGTTTGAAACCGGCTACACCTCGCGTCTCGAATGGATGCAGGCCGCCTCGGAATATCAAACGGCTAAAGCGCAGATCCCGCAGCTGCAGCATCAGATCGAGCAACAGGAGAATGCGCTCAGCGTGCTGGTGGGCATGAACCCGCGTGAAATTGCGCGCAGTAGCCAGTTCGACCATATCAAACCGCAAATCTTGCCATCGCTGCTGCCGTCGCAGTTGCTGAATCGCCGGCCGGATATCGTGCAGGCGCAGCGACAGCTGCTGGCCGCCGACGCGTCACTGGCATCATCCCAGGCCAAATTGTTGCCGTCGCTTAATCTCACCGCCAGCGGCACCTTGCAAAGCGGCGAACTTCATCAGCTGCTGGATAATCCGTTCCGTTTGTGGAGCATTGGCGGCAGCATTCTGGCACCGCTGCTGAATCGCGAAGCGCTGACTGCTCAGGTTGATGTGGCGATGGCAACGCGCAATCAGGCACTTTATGGCTATGAGAAAGTGGTACGCAATGCTTTCTCCGATGTGGATAACGCGCTGGATGCCATTCGCCGCAGTCAGGAGCAGCTTGAAGAGTTGCAGAAGCAGGAAGGTTATGTGGCGGAAGCGTATCGCATTGCGCATAACCGCTATCAAAACGGTTACGCCTCTTATCTGGATGAGCTGGATGCCCAGCGCACGCTGTTCAGCACGCAGCTCAATATTGTTTCAGTAAAAAATACGCTGCTGCTGGCACAAATCGATCTTTATCGTTCGCTCGGTGGCGGCTGGCAGGGTTAAACATCATGCGACAAGACCATTTTTCGGTAGAAATTCCGCCGTAAGAGGGCCTGTGAATAGTTTTAAATCGGCATTAAACGATTCTTAAGTGATTCATGCTTATTTTTACTTGTCTTTACAAATAATGTTATTATCCGCCCGCTTTACACAGTCTGAACGGAACAGTGTTGGTAAGTTTACCAGCGCGGTCGCCCACTGAGGCGGCTTGCAAAGACAGGGGAAGAAAAGGAAATGATGAATAAGAAAATCGGTTTTGCTTTGTTAGTATCTGCGGTCCTGTTAACCGGTTGCGCGCCACGTACTGCGCCGATCCAGAATGTTAGCCAGACCGTGGGTCAAAGCTACTCAGATGATCAAATGAAGCAGGCGATCATCCAGTCAGGTGCCGCTAACCATTGGGTGATGACGCCAGCGGGTCCAGGTGCGATGAATGGTCATCTGGCCGAGCGCGGACATACGGCGGATATTCGCGTGAATTACACCGCGAACAGCTATCAAATCCAGTATGTCAGCAGCCAGAATCTGAAAGCCGGTAGCGGTCAGATTCACCGTAATTACAACCGCTGGATTCAAAATCTGAGCCAGGGCATTCAAACGCGTCTGGCGGTCGAAGCCGCTAAATAAGCGCGAAGCGTGATTGCTGACATAATGTTGTAAAGTTAGCCGACACGCTGCCGAAATAGAAACAGGCGGGCCATGTGCCCGCCTTGTTAATCGGCGACATCCGCATGGGATGACGGGTATTGAGAGCAAGGAAGGGATGCCGCGCAGCGAAAATCTGACCATCCCTGAGGCTGAAGAAAGAATACAGGTATGAAACTCGCTTACTCCCTTGTTGACTGGCACGCCATCGCGCCGGGCAACAGCACCGCAGAAGAGTGGCAACGTTGGGCGCAACAGGCACCGGCGTTAGATGCCACGCAACCTATCGCGAAACCCCAATTTTTGCCGATGATGACCGCGCGTCGTCTCAGCCCAGGCAGCCGTGCGGCGGTTGAGTGCGGACTGGCGCTATTGGCGCGGCAAAGCGTGGACGCCATCGTCTTCACCAGTCGCCACGGCGAACTGGAACGCAATCTGCGCATTCTCACCGCGCTGGCGGAGCAGCAAGCGCTGTCGCCGACCGATTTCGCCATGTCGGTCCATAACTCTGCGGTAGGCAGTTTGACTATCGCCGCGCGTCAGCCGCTGGTTTCATCCTCGATTTCGGCCGGTATCGATAGCTTCCAGCAAGGATTGATTGAAGTAGCGACGCTGCATCAGGCGGGTTACGCGCAGGTGCTGCTGGTGGATTTTGACGGCGTGGTGCCGGATTACTATCGGCCGTGGCTGCCGGAAATCGATCGCTTTAATGCGCCGTACGCGGTGGCGCTGCTGCTGCGCGCGGGCGAGGCGTGGCGCTGCGAAGAACAGGCGGGCAAACCCACTGAGCCGCATGACGTTCTGCCGCAAAGTCTGCAATTTCTGGCGGCGATGCTGCACAACACGGCAGGTTTTAGCGTGGCTGGCGAACGCCATCAATGGCACTGGGAGCGTCAGCATGGTGGATAATTCGCTGGCGCAGGCGCGTCCTGGTTTCAACTATTACTGGCGGCTGGTAATGACCGCCGTCAGCTTCACGCTGTTCAGCGTGGGAGGCCTGTTGCTGTCGCTGATCTGGTTCAATCTTCTGCTGCTGGTGCAGCGCGATGGGCTGCGTCGTCGCCACATTGCCCGCAGCAGCATTGCGTGGAGCTTCCGCTGCTTCTTGCGTTTCTGCCGTTTTGTCGGCGTGTACGATTACCAGATCATTGGCGCAGAACAGCTGCGACAGGATCGCGGCTGCCTGATCGTCGCCAACCATCCGTCATTGATCGATTACGTGATGATCGCGTCGGTGCTGCCGGAGATGGATTGCCTGGTAAAAGCCGAGCTGCAGCACAACATTTTCTTCCGTGGCGTGATTCGCGCCGCCGATTACCTGATTAACAGCGAAGCCGATACGCTGCTGCCGGACAGCCAACAGCGTCTGGCGCGCGGCGATACCATCCTGATTTTCCCGGAAGGTACGCGCACGCGTTATGGCGAGCCGCTGAAGTTACAGCGCGGAGCTGCCAACATTGCGGTGCGCGCTGGCTGCGATCTGCGCGTGGTACACATTAGCTGCACCGAGCGCATGCTCGATAAGCAAAGCCGCTGGTATCAGATTCCGCTGGTTAAACCGATTTTTACTGTACGCGTACAATCGCGTATTGCTAGCCACGCCTTTAGTGAAGCCGAAGAGGATGCGCAGCCGCTGGCCGCACGTCGTCTGACGCGTCATCTGCAACAGGCGCTGGTGCCTGACGAGACCAACTAAGTTATGCAAGTACTGATTAACGACATCAAACAGATGATTATCGACACGCTGAATCTGGAAGATATCAGCCCTGACGACATCGAAACCGACGCGCCGCTATTTGGCGAGGGGCTGGGCCTCGATTCAATCGATGCGCTGGAGCTGGGACTGGCGGTGAAAAATCGCTTCGGCGTACAGCTCTCAGCCGAGAGCGAAACGCTGCGCGCGCACTTTTTTTCCGTGGCTACACTGGCCGCGTTTGTTGAACAACAGCAAGCCTGAGAACAGTCAACATGATGAACAAAAACGAAATTTACCAGGAAGTGGCTTCGCTGCTCACCTCGCTGTTTGAAATTGAGCCGGAGGATATTCGTCCGGACGCTCGCCTGTATGAAGACCTCGAGCTGGATAGCATCGATGCGGTGGATATGGTGGTGCATCTGCAAAAGCGTACCGGCCGCAAAATCAAACCGGAAACCTTCCGCGCGGTGCGTACCGTGCAGGACGTGGTGGATGCCGTCGACCAACTGATGCGCGACGAAGCCTGATCGTATGCTGCTGCGGCTGCTAAACGGCGTGGCGCTGCTGGCGTGGCCGTTTCTGGTGTGGTTAAACATCACCCAGCCACAGTGGCGCGGCGTGACGGCTCTGCTGGCGCTGCTGTTTGTGCTGCGCGTCTGGACGCTGCGCCGCGCCGCCGGGCCGATGGCGCGCGTGATGCTGCTGCTGGCGCTGGTCGGCAGCGCGTTATGCCTCGCCAGCCTGCTGCTGCGATCGCAACATCTGCTGTTGTGGTATCCGCTGGTGGTCAATGCGCTGATGCTGCTGCTGTTTGGCGCGTCATTGTGGAGCCCAATGCCGCTGGTGGAGCGGCTGGCGCGGCTGCGCGAACCGGATCTGCCACCGCGCGCGGTGCGTTATACCCGCCGCGTGACGCAAGTGTGGTGCGGCTTTTTCATCTTCAACGGCAGCGTGGCGTTGCTCACCTGCCTGCTCAATGATGTCACGCTTTGGACACTCTGGAATGGGTGCATCAGCTATTTGCTGATGGGCACGCTGATGGGCGGCGAATGGCTGCTGCGTCAGCGCATAAGGAAACAGGCATGAACCTACATAGCCTTCGCGACTGGCTCAGCACGCCGGATCGCATTGTGGCCTGGCACGGCCAACAGCAATATACGCTGCATATCTTGCGTCAGCAGGTGCAGGCGCTGGTTGATCGGCTACAAAATCAGCCCGGCCAATATTGGGCGCTGTGTTTTGACAACAGTTATGCCTTCACCGCCGCGCTGCTGGCGCTGTGGCACGCCGGTAAAACGCCGGTGATCCCCGGACACTGTCGCGCGGCCCAGCTGGAAGAGATGGCCGACAGCCTCGATGGCGTGATCAGCGATATGCCGCTGGCGGTATCCTTGCCGCAGTTGTACTGGGATGGCGCGCTGGCGAGCGACGCATTACCGCCGATCGCCACCGACGCCACGCTGGTGCTGTTTACGTCCGGTTCGACCGGCACGCCGCGTCGCGTGGTGAAATCGCTGCGCGCGCTGGATCTTGAAGCCCGCTGGCTCAACACCTTGTGGGGCGCACGCTTACGTGATTGCCATGTGATTGCCTCCGTCAGCCATCAACATCTGTATGGCCTGAGTTTCCGTATCGTGCTGCCGATGGCGCTGGGTTTACCCTTTGCGGCGCAGCAAATTTTCTACAGCGAACAGCTGGCCGATCAATCACCCGATCGTCGCTACGCGTTTATCAGCAGCCCAGCGTTTTTGCGTCGTCTCGATCCGGCGCTGGCCGGGCCGTGCTGTGAGCTGATCGTCTCCGCCGGTGGCGCATTGCCGTGGACGGCGGCGCAGCATGCGCAACAGGCGCTGAGCTGCACGGTTGATGAAATTTATGGCAGTACCGAAACCGGCGTGATTGGCTGGCGCTGCGCCAGCGAGGAGAACGCACTGTGGCACTGTTTCCCGCAGATTACTCTGCGTGAGCAGGAAGCCGGACGCTGGCGGGTGTTTTCCGCTTTGCTGGAAACCGATGCCGGTTGCGCGCTCGACGATCGTATCGTGCAGCAGCCGTCCGGGCAGTTTCAGCTGGCGGGACGTCAGGATCGCGTGGTGAAGATTGAAGATAAGCGCGTCTCGTTGAGTGAAATTGAACGCCGCCTGCTGGCGTTGCCCGGAGTGGACGATGCCGCCGCGCTGGCGATTCAGCGTCACGGTCGCCACGCGATTGGCGTGGTGCTGGCGCTGCCCGAAATGCTGGATGCGGCGACGCTGCATCAGCTAAAGATTGAGTGGAAACGCGCGCTGCAACCCTGGCTGGAGCCGGTGGCGATGCCGCGCTACTGGCGCGTGGTGACAACCATTCCTGTCACCGCACAAAGTAAACGCGCCTGGCCACAAATTGAGGAGTTGTTTGATGTTGCCGGTTGAACTGCATGCCGAACAGCAGGGCGATGCACTGACATTGCGCCTGCACGTTGCCGCTGATCTGTTTTGGTTTCGCGGCCATTTCCCGACGCTGCCGATTTTGCCGGGTGTGGCGCAGCTTGACTGGGCGCTGCATTATGGTCTGACGCGTTTAGCTGTCGGTAAATCTTTTGCCGCCATCGACAATATCAAGTTTCAGCAGCCGGTGCCGCCGGATGCTGAACTGCAATTGCAGCTGCAGTGGCAGGCAGATAAATCGCTGCTCAGTTTCAGCTACAGCCTGATCAACGGCGACGTGGCAACGATCGCCAGCAGCGGGAAGATCCGCCTGTGTTAAGCCCTGACTTCATGCCTTGCGTATTAATTCCCTGCTATAACCACGGCGCGATGCTGGCGTCGGTGCTGGCGCGGCTGGCACCGTTTAATTTGCCGGTGATTCTAGTGGATGACGGCAGCGATACCATCACCAAAAGGCAGATTGCGGCGCTGGATGCGCCGCAGTTGCAGGTGCTGACGCTACCGCATAATCAGGGCAAAGGCGCGGCGGTGATTGCCGGCCTGCGCGCGGCGGCGGCGGCGGGTTATAGCCACGCGCTGCAGCTCGATGCCGATGGTCAGCATCAGGTGGAAGATACGCCGCGTATGCTAGCCGAAGCACAGCGTTATCCGCACTGCCTGATCTCCGGTCAGCCGCTTTACGACGCTTCGATTCCCAAATCGCGTCTGTATGGCCGCTACATCACCCATTTCTGGGTGTGGGTCGAAACGCTGTCGTTTTCGCTGAAAGACAGCATGTGCGGCTTCCGCGTCTATCCGCTCGCACCGTCGCTGGCGTTGTGCGATCGCCGCCCGATTGGTCAGCGCATGGATTTCGATACCGAAATCATGGTGCGTCTCTATTGGCAGGGCACGCCGAGCCGTTTTATCACCACCCGCGTGACCTATCCGGCCAGCGGCGTGTCGCACTTTGACGCGCTGCGTGACAACATGCGCATCTCATGGATGCATACGCGCCTGTTCTTCGGCATGTTGCCGCGCATCCCGCAATTGCTGCGTCAGCGTGGCGATGCGCAGCACTGGTCGGCGACGCCGGAACGGCGCGGTCAGAGCGGTTTGCGCTTTATGCTGTGGCTCTATCGGCGTGCCGGGCGCTTACCTTTTATCTTGCTGCTGTGGCCGGTGGTGGCGGTTTACTGGCTAACCGGACGCACCGCGCGCGCCGCCTCGCAGCAGTGGCTGACGCGGGTGCAGGCGGTGGCGCAACAGCAGAACATCGCGTTGCCTGCGCCGCTCAACAGCTATCGTCACTTTCTGCGTTTCGGCTACAGCATGCTGGATAAAGTCGCCAGCTGGCGCGGCGATCTGCAATGGGGACGCGACATTGATTTCGCTCCCGGTGCTGAAGCCACCATTCGCGCCGCCGAAGGCAAAGGTCATTTGATTCTCGCCTCGCATCTCGGTGATATCGAAGCCTGCCGCGCGATGGCCAAACAGGTCAGCGGACTGGTGATTAATGCATTGGTGTTTACCGACAACGCGCAGCGCTTCCGCGAGGTGCTTGAGAGCATTGCGCCACAGGCGGGCGTGAATCTGATGCCGGTCACCGATATCGGCCCAGATACCGCCATTCTGCTGCAGCAAAAACTGGATGCCGGTGAATGGGTGGCGATTGTTGGCGATCGCACCGCCGTGCATCGCCAGCGTGGCGGCGAGCGTCGTGTGGTGTGGAGCGAATTTATGGGCCAGCGCGCACCGTTTCCGCAGGGACCGTTTGTGCTGGCGGCAGCGTTGCGCTGTCCGGTGCTGCTGATGTTCGCCCTGCGCGAACAGGGCCGCTTGCGGGTGCATTGCGAAGCCTTTGCCAATCCGCTCTCGCTGCCGCGCGCGCAGCGCCAGCAGGCGTTACAAGCCACGGTCGATCGCTACGCCGAACGGTTACAACAGCACGCGCTGATGGCGCCGCTGGACTGGTTTAACTTTTACGATTTCTGGACGTTGCCCGAGGAGAAAAGCCGCGATGAGTGAAAGCAACTACCGCGCTGAGGTGGAAATTACCGTGTCGTTTCACGACTGCGATCCGATGGGCGTGGTGTGGCACGGCAACTATTTCCGCTTTTTTGAAGTGGCGCGCGAAGCCTTGCTGCGCAGCGTTAATTACAGCTACGGCGAAATGGCCGCCAGCGGCTACGTCTGGCCGGTGGTGGATACCCACGTGAAATACCGCCAGCCACTGCGCTGCGAAGAGGTGGTACGCGTCGCCGCCAGTATCAGCGAATACGAAAACCGTTTACGCATCGATTATGTGATTCGCAACGCTGCGGGGCAGGTGACCACCAAAGCACACACGCTGCAAGTGGCGGTAAATGCGGCCACGCAGGAGATGTGTTTTGTCTCACCCGATATTCTGTTTGAATGCCTGGGAGTGAAACCGTGATCAGAACCCTTTGTTTGCTGCTGCTGGTGATCTGTGCCAACGCCAGCGCGGTTACGCTCGAGCAGCTGCAACAGCGTTTCGCCAGTCAACCGGTGATCCGCGCCAATTTTGTTCAGGTGCGCACCATTGCTGGCATGGCGCAGCCGCTAGTGTCACGCGGTCAGCTATTGATCGCCCAGCAGCAGGGTTTGTGGTGGCAGCAAGCCACGCCGTTCCCGCTGATGCTGATCCTCGATGACAAGCGCATGGTGCAGAGCATGAGCGGCCAGCCGCCGCAGGTGATCACTGCCGACAGCAATCCGCAGATGTTCCAGTTCAACCATCTGTTGCGCGCGCTGTTCCAGGCGGATGAAAAGGTACTGCGTGAGAACTTTGAACTCGATTTCCACGATTTGGGCAACAACCGCTGGCAGCTGGGCCTGACGCCGAAAGCCGCGCCGTTGAATAAGATCTTTAACCGTATCGATCTGCAGGGCGAAGCGTTCCTCAACCGCATCACGCTGGATGACAAGCAGGGCGATAAAACCGAAATCACCCTAAGCGCTACTCGCACCGAACCTAAACAATTGACTGATGAAGAGCGAGCCCGTTTTGCCCCAGCGCAGTGAGAAAACCGTTGCGCTGCTGTGGCTGGCGGTGTGCCTGACGTTAGCGCTGGCGCTGGCGGTTTTGCTGCCGCGCAGCCAGCTGAACAGCAGCGTGCTGGCGTTATTGCCGCAGCAGAATCTCGGCCAGGCACCAGCGGAGATCCAGCACGGCTTTATGCAGCGCCTCGATCGTCAACTGGTGTGGCTGGTGAGCGCCAACAATCAAGACGGCGATGCGGTCGCGGCCTGGTGGCAAGCGCAGCTGCAAGCCTTGCCGATGCTGAAACAGGTCAGCGGCGCGCTGGATGACGATCAAATGCAGCGTTGGGGCGCCTATGCGTTTCAGCATCGCAACGGTTTGATCGATCCGGCCACGCGCGCGCGCTTGCAGAACGGCGGCGGCGTGCAGGCTGACTGGATACTGGCGCAGCTGTTCTCGGCCTTCGCGGGCGTCGGCAGCAAAGAGATCGGCAACGATCCGCTGCTGCTGGTGCGCGGCGCACAGCTGGCGATGCAGCAGAGTGCCAACAAAATGCTGCTGCATAACGGCTGGCTGACGGTCAACGATGCGCAGCAGCGCCGCTGGTATTTCCTGCACGGTGAACTGGCGAGCAATGCTTTCAGTATCAAAGAGAGCCATCAGCTGGTGACCGCGCTCAATCAGCTGGAGCAGCAGCTGAAAACCCGCTGGCCGGATGCGCAATTACTGACGCGTGGCACGGTGCTGTTTAGCGACGATGCCAGCCAGCGCGCGCAGCATGATGTCGAAACCCTTGGCAGTGCGACATTAGCGGGATTGCTGCTGCTGGTGTGGCTGGTTTTCCGTTCGTTGCGGCCGCTGGCGCTGTGCGCACTGTCGGTGGCGATTGGTGCGATGGCGGGCACGGTGCTAACGCTGCTCTGTTTTGGTGAGCTGCACCTCACAACCTTAGTGATGAGCCTCAGCATTGTCGGTATCTCGGCCGATTATACGCTTTACTACCTGACGGAACGCATGGTGCACGGCGAGCAGGCCACGCCGTGGCAAAGTTTGCATAAGGTACGCGGCACGCTGCTGCTGGCGCTCGGCACCACAGCGATTGCCTGGCTGCTGATGCTGCTGGCACCGTTCCCCGGCTTGCGCCAGCTGGCGGTGTTTGCTGCCAGCGGATTGAGCGCTTCCTGCCTGACGGTGATCTGTTTTTATCCGTGGCTGGTGCGCGGTTTACCGGTGCGACCGATTCCGGCAATGGTGTGGCTGGCGCGCTGGCTGGCCGCGTGGCGGCGCAATAACTGGCTGAAGCGCGGCTTACCGGCGCTGGTGGCGATCTATGCGCTGAGCGGCATGCTGCAACTTAAGGTCGATGATGATATTGCGCATCTGCAAAGCGCACCGGCGCAACTGTTAGCGCAGGATCGTCAGCTGGCCCAACTGACCGGTCAGCAGGCCGATCAAACCTGGTTTGTGGTGTGGGGCGATGATGAACAGCAAGCGCTGCAGCGGCTGAGCACGCTGGCACCAAAGCTGCAGCAGGCGCAGCAACAAGGCTGGTTTGCGAGTTATCGCGTGCTGCCGCTCAGTTCGCTGGCGCAGCAGCAGCAGGATGTGGCGCTGCTACAACAGGCCGCACCCACCATTCTGCAACGATTGAAGCAGGCGGGCATCACGGTAGCGAATGCCAATCTCAGCGCCATGCCGGTGACCGCCGCCGACTGGCTGGCGAGCCCGCTGAGTGAAGGCTGGCGGCTGCTGTGGTTGTCGCTGCCGGACGGACGCAGCAGCGTGCTGGTGCCGATCGGCGGCGTTAAAAACAGTGCCGCGCTGCAGCAGCTGGCGTCACAACAGGCAGGCGTCAGCTGGATCGATCGCAAGGCCAGCTATGATGAACTGTTCCGCTTCTGGCGCACGCTGCTGAGCGGATTGCTGGCGCTGGCGTTATTGCTGATTACCGCCAGCTACATGCTGCGACTGGGCGTGAAAGCCGGCATGCGCAGCGCGCTGCCGTCGTGGCTGTCGCTGGCGGCGGCGCTGGCGACCTTGGGCTGGATCGGCGCGAGCCTCAATCTGTTTGCCTTGCTGGCGCTGATTCTGGTGCTGGGCATCGGCATTAATTACACGCTGTTTTTCAGCAATTCGCGCGGCACGCCGTTAACCTCGATGCTGGCGGTGACGCTGGCGATGATGACCACGCTGTTAACGCTCGGCATGCTGGTGTTCAGCAGCACTGCGGCTATTAGCGGTTTTGGTACCGTGCTATGCAGCGGGATTTTTTGTGCATTCTTGCTGGCGCCGCTGGCGCTGGCTCCGGGGAAAAGGAAGCAACGATGAAAATGGGCATTTTGCTGCTGTTGAGCCTGCTAGTCAGCGGCTGCGCGCAGCATCAGAACGATCTCAATCGACCGAGCGCGTGGCTGAAACCGGGCGTGCGCGTCACGCTGCCAGCGCCGGGCATTTCGCCGGCGTTTCAGCAGCAGCAGTTGCTGACCGGCCACGCCAAGGGCAAAACCCAGTCGCTGCTGGTGCTGCTGAGCGCCGATTCGCAACAGCTGAGCCTCGCCGGTTTGTCATCGCTTGGCATTCGCCTGTTCCGCGTCACCTATGATAAAAACGGCATTCACACGCAGCAGATGATGGCGCTGCCGGAAATGCCGCCCGCCAGTCAGGTGCTGGCGGATGTGATGCTCAGCCACTGGCCGATCAGCGCATGGCAGCCGCAGTTGCCGCGTGGCTGGACGTTGACCGACATCGACGATCGCCGCGAGCTGCGCGATCCTTCTGGCAAAGTGGTGACGCTGATTCGCTATCTGCAGCGCGGCGAGTTGCGTGAGCCGATCAGCATCGACCAACGCGCCTTTGGCTATCAGATTCAAATCCAACATCTGGATGCCTCATCATGATCTACCTCTCCGCTTTTGGCATGGTGAATGCGCTGGGCAATAACCTGGCGCAAATTGCCGCGCAGCTGCAAGCCGGTGAAGCGCCGGGCATGCAGCCGCGCGACGGCTGGCTGCAAGATGGCAAACGCTGCTGGCTGGGCGAAGTGCAGGGCGCGTTGCCGCCAATTCCTGCCGCGCTGGCGGCGCATAACACCCGCAACAATCAGCTGTTGCTGGCTGCGCTGGCGCAGATACGCCCGGCAGTGGATGCGGCCATCGCACAACATGGCCGCGAGCGCGTGGCGATTGTGCTCGGCACCAGCACCTCCGGCGTCGATGAAGGCGATCGTCAGGTGGATGACGCATTGCCGGGCTACGATTACCGCATGCAGGAGCTTGGCGATCCGTCGCGCTTCCTGGCGCACTATTTAGAACTGGATGGTCCGGCTTACACCATTTCGACTGCCTGCTCCTCCAGCGCGCGCGCGATCATCAGCGGCCAACGTTTGATCGATGCCGGATTAGCGGACGTGGCGCTGGTGGGCGGCGCGGATTCGCTGAGCCGCATGCCGATTAACGGTTTCGCCAGCCTGGATTCGCTCTCTGAAGGTCACTGCGCGCCTTTTAGCGCCGATCGCGACGGCATTTCGATTGGCGAAGCTGCCGCGCTGCTGCTGCTGACGCGCGAACAGCAGCCGCTAGCGCTGCTCGGCTGCGGTGAATCGTCGGACGCGTGGCACATGTCGGCACCGCATCCTGAAGGCGTCGGTGCCGAGCGCGCTATGCTGATGGCGCTGCAACAGGCGGATTTACAGCCGCAGGATGTCGGTTACATCAACCTGCATGGCACCGCCACGCCGTTGAACGATCAGGTGGAATCGGCGGTGATCCATCGTCTGTTTGGCGATAGCGTGCCGTGCAGCTCAACCAAACACCTTACCGGCCACACGCTGGGCGCGGCGGGCGCGACCGAAGCGGCTTTGGCTGCACTGATTCTGCAGCAGAATCTGCCGCTGCCGCCGCAGGATTTCTCGCAGGTGGCACGCGATACCTCGCTGCCAGAATGCGGTTTGATCACCGCGCCGCAGCCATTGGCGCGTCCGGTGATTGCTTCAAATTCGTTTGCTTTTGGCGGGAATAATACCTGCCTGATTGTAGGAAAGCCTCATGAGTGATTTTCTGCCGGTTGATGCCTATCTGCCGCATCGCGCGCCGATGCTGCTGCTGGATCGCGTCATCCAGGTCACCGACGACAGCGTGATCTGCGAAGTCAGCATCAACGCTACGGGCGTGCTGGCACCCTTTCTCACGCCGCAGGGCGATTTGCCGGCGTGGTACGGCGTGGAGATCATGGCGCAGACCGTTGGCGTCTGGTCGGGATTTCATGCACGTCAGCGCGGCGACAGTGAGATTCGTCCCGGCATGCTGCTGGGCGGACGTGGCTATCGTGCCAGCAGCGCCGCTTTCGCCGCCAACAGCATGCTACGCGTTGAAATGCGCCTGCTGATGCGTGACGACCGATTGGGCAGCTTTGAAGGGGAAATCCGCTGCGGTGAGGCGATCATCGCCAGTGGGCGGCTGAATACCTATCAGCCCAATGAACACGAGTTAATTCAATTGCAACAAGGAATTCAGTCATGACACGCAGCGTTTTAGTGACCGGCGCAAGTAAAGGAATTGGCCGCGCCATTGCACAGCGTCTGGCGCAGGATGGCTTTGAGATTGTGGTGCATTATCACCGCGACAGCGCCGGTGCAGCGCACACGCTGGCAGAGATTGTAGCGGCGGGCGGATGTGGACGCACCTTGCAGTTTGACGTGGCGCAGCGCGAAGCCACACGCAACGCACTTGAACAGGACATTGCCGCGCACGGCGCCTATTACGGCGTAGTGAGCAATGCGGGCATCACGCGCGATGCGGCGTTCCCGGCGCTGACCGATGATGAGTGGGACAGCGTGATTCACACCAATCTCGACAGCTTCTACAACGTGATTCATCCGTGCGTGATGCCGATGATTGGCCTGCGCAAGGGCGGACGCATTATTACGCTCTCTTCTGTATCGGGGATCATGGGCAATCGCGGCCAGGTCAACTACAGCGCGGCCAAAGCGGGCATCATCGGTGCCACCAAAGCGCTGGCGATTGAGCTGGCGAAACGCAAAATTACCGTGAACTGCATCGCCCCTGGCTTAATTGATACCGGCATGACCGATCTTGAGCCGCTGGTGATTGATGAAGCAATGAAGCTGATTCCGATGAAGCGCATGGGCGCGGCAGATGAAGTCGCCGGATTGGCCAGCTACTTAATGTCGGACATCGCGGGCTACGTCACGCGTCAGGTGATTTCAATTAATGGAGGTATGCTGTGATTCAGCGTGTAGTGGTAACCGGCATGGGCGGCGTGACTGCCTTTGGTGAGAGCTGGAGCGCGGTGGCTGAGCGGATCAGGCAGGGCAAAAATGCGGTGCGTCATATGCCGGAATGGCAGGTTTACGACGGCTTGCACACGCTGCTCGGCGCGCCGGTGGACGACTTCACGCCGCCCGCGCATTACACGCGCAAACGCATTCGCTCGATGGGCCGTGTTTCACTGATGGCAACGCGCGCGACCGAACTCGCGCTGGAACAGGCCGGTTTGATCGACCATCCGGTGCTGACCAACGGTGAAACCGGCATTGCCTACGGTTCCTCAACCGGCAGCACCGGACCGGTGAGTGAGTTCGCTACCATGCTGACGGAAAAGCACACCAACAACATCACCGGTACCACTTATGTGCAGATGATGCCGCACACCACCGCAGTCAATGCGGGCCTGTTCTTCGGCCTGCGCGGCCGGGTGATCCCGACGTCCAGCGCCTGTACGTCGGGCAGCCAGGCGATTGGGTATGCGTGGGAAGCGATTCGCCACGGTTATCAAAGCGTGATGGTGGCAGGTGGCGCGGAAGAGTTGTGTCCGTCCGAAGCAGCGGTGTTTGACACGCTGTTTGCCACCAGCCAGCGCAACGACGCGCCGCACACCTCGCCCGCACCGTTTGACCAGCAACGCGACGGTTTAGTGATTGGCGAAGGCGCGGGCACTTTGATTCTCGAATCGCTGGAACATGCGCAGGCGCGCGGAGCCACCATTTACGCGGAGCTGGTGGGTTTTCACACCAACTGCGACGCCGCGCATATTACCCAGCCGCAGCGGGAAACCATGCAGATTTGTATCGAGCGTGCGCTGAAAACCGCCGGTGTCACGGCGCAGCAGATTGGCTACATCAACGCCCACGGCACCGCCACCGATCGCGGCGATATCGCCGAGAGTCAGGCCACCGCGGCGATTTATGGCAATAGCACGCCAATCTCTTCGCTGAAAAGCTACTTTGGTCATACGCTGGGCGCCTGCGGGGCGCTGGAAGCCTGGATGAGCATTGAGATGATGCGCGAAGGCTGGTTTGCGCCGACGTTGAATTTGTCGCAACCTGCAGCGGAATGCGGTGAACTTGATTACATCATCGGCGAAGCGCGCCAGATTGAGACGGATTATATCCAATCCAATAATTTCGCGTTTGGCGGTATTAATACCTCGTTGGTGTTTAAACGCTGGCGCGATGGCTGATAGTAGGTCGCCATAAATGGCGCTTGTTAGTTAAGTCCGCGACGAGCGCATGCCGGATGCGCTTTTGGTCCGGCGGTCCTCGCGCCGCTTACGCGGTACCTTCACTTCGCTCGTTTGCCTGACGGACCGGCGGAGACGGGACTTCCTTGTCCCGGCTCCGCCTTTCGCCCGCGTCCTGCGGGCTCTCCTGGCTTCCTCGCTTCGTTCAGCGCTGCGGATTGCCTGACCAAAAGCGCACCCGGCCTACTCGTAAGCTTCGGTACATGTTGTTGAAAAGGGCACAGTTGCCAAAGGCGCTGGCGCGTCTGCTGCGGCAAAAGGGCTATTCGCAGCGCTGAGGCTTTTACGTTGGGCCAGGAGCCTCACGCATGGATGTGTGAGGCAGTTCGGGGTCGGCCAGGGAAGGCCGATCCGCGAACGGTCCGTTGGCACTACGTGGAAGCCGAAGGCACCGCGCCAGCGGCGCGAGGACGGCCCGTGACGCAGCAGATGTGTCAGAACCCGCTACCTATTCAAAGCAAAACCCTTTCTTCAGAGATAAGCATTGGTCGCCATGAATGGCGACCCTACAAGACCGGGCAGGGTATCTAATGCACCACTCCTCCATGATATGAACGCAGAAAGTAGGATTTTTCTTGCTTTCGGGCAACGACTGCGCATAATCGCAAACCGCAATAATAATGATTATCACTTCGTTTGCATTAGGGGATCCCATGCGCGCTATGCCTTTCAATCCCGGACTGAAACCGACGCTGTTGGCCGTAATGGTCAGCGCCGGTTGTTTGCCAGTGATGGCTGCTACCACCAACACCACAACTCAAACCAACGCGAAAAACGAGCAGCAGACGCTGACCGTAACCGCGACACCACAAACCGATTTCAAACCAGGCGGCGACGATCTGGTACCGGCGTTCCTTGATGGCCAGGTTGCGCACGGCGGCCGTCTTGGCATGTTGGGTGAGCAAAACGCCATGGACGTGCCGTTTAACGTCATCGGTTTTACCTCGAAAATGATTCAGGACCAACAGGCGCAAACCATCGGTGATGTGGTGCGCAACGATGCTGGCGTGCAGAATCTTAAAGGCTACGGCAACTTTGCCGAGAGCTATCGCATCCGTGGTTTCAAGCTGGACGGCGATGCCATGACCTACGGCGGCCTGGCCGGTATCGTGCCGCGTCAGGTGATGGATGCCTCGCTGATTGATCGCGTGGAAATCTTCAAAGGCGCTAACGCCTTGCTGAATGGTTCGGCGGAAAGCGGCGTCGGCGGCATGATTAACCTTGAGCCGAAGCACGCTGATGATACGCCACTGACGCGCATCGGTGTGGATTACACTTCCGGTTCACAAGTGGGCGGCACCGCCGATATCGGCCGTCGTTTTGGCGACAATAACCAGTTTGGTATGCGTCTGAATGCGGTTAACCGCGAAGGCGGCACGGAGGTGGATGGCGAGAAGAAACGCACCACCGCTGCGTCACTCGGCCTGGATTATCGTGGCGATCGTCTGCGTACGTCGCTCGACGTCGGCTACCAGAAAAAGACCTTCCACGATGCGCGTAACGGCATCAACATCAGCGGCATCGATTTCATTCCTGATGTGCCATCCAACTCGAAAAATTACAGCCAGAATTGGGTGTTTAGCGATATCGAGTCGGAGTTTGGTCTGGCGAAAGCCGAATACGATCTGACCGATCAGTGGACCGCCTATGCGGGCCTCGGCGCGCAGCACACCCATGAAGTGGGCAACTACGGCATTCCGAAGATCCTCGATAGCGCCGGTAACGCGACCATTGGCCGCTTCCGTACCAATCGCGTGCAGGACAACATGAGCGGCATGGTTGGCCTGCGTGGTGATTTCACCACCGGTCCAGTGACGCATAAAGTGAACTTCGGCTATTCGGCGATGACTGCGAATGCGAAAAACAGCTATCGCATGTCGTCGGGCAACGATGCCAATGTGAACATTTATAACCCGCAGGATGTGGCCGAACCGGATAGCGTGTTTGCCGGTGGCGCTAAATTCAGCGATCCACTGACCACGTACCGTTCACGTTCGCAGGGTTACCTGCTGAGCGATACGCTGGGCTTCTTTGATGACACTTTGCTGGCAACCGTCGGCGCGCGTCATCAGAAAGTAGTGGTGCGTAACTACGGTTATGACGGTGCGGAAGATACGGCGACACGTTTCGACAGCAGCCGCTGGTTGCCAGCGTACGGTTTGCTGTATAAAGCCACGCAAAATATCTCGCTGTATGCCAACCATACCGAATCGCTGACGCCGGGCACCGCCGCGCCGTTTACCGCCACCAACTACGGTAGCGTGACCGGCATTGTGCATGCCAAGCAGAACGAACTGGGTGTGAAAGCGGACTTTGGTCGCGTTGGCGGATCGCTGGCGCTGTTTGAAATCAAACAGCCTGTTGGCGTGCTGAACAATTCGGTTTACCAACTGAACGGCGAGCAGCGTAACCGTGGCGTTGAGCTAAACGTATTCGGTGAGCCGGTGCTGGGCCTGCGTCTCAACAGCAGCGCCACCTGGATCGATCCGGATATGACCAAAACCGGTGACAGCGATCAGAATGGCAAAAACGCCATTGGTGTACCGCGCTTCACTGCGGCGCTGGGTGCGGAGTATGACATCAAGCCAGTTGATGGTTTGACTGCCACGGCATTGCTGAACTACACCGGCTCGCAATACGCTGATCTGGCAAACAACATGAAGCTGGATGATTACACCACGCTGGATTTGGGTCTGCGTTACCGCATGAAGGTTAACCAGAACGATATGGTGTGGCGCGTGGGCGTGGATAACGTCACCAATGAGAAATATTGGGCCAATGTCGATGACAGCGGCACCTATTTGTCTCAGGGTGAACCGCGCACGGTGAAGGTTTCACTGAGCTACGATTTCTAATCTGTTCTTCACGGGGCGCTTGCGCCCCGTTATTTTCTCCGCCAGAAATAATCCTGTAACTTTAAGCACATTGCATTACACTCTGAGCGGCAATCCTGCACGAAAACTCGCCATTATTTTGAGTCATCATGAGTTCACCTGCACCACCAGACGACCACGACGAACCTTATCGGCAGCCGCTCGACGACGCGCTCTTCGCCATTGTGGTACTTGCAGTCACTTCGGTTACGCTTATAATCTTCGTCCTGATGATTACGCTGTGGATGAGTTAAGGTCAGCACCGGGAAAAGGAAGCCTGCAAGGAGATGTCGATGGAATCCAGAGATGACAAACTGATCGCCATAATTGGCCTGCTCTCCGCCTGTTTAATTGGCGTGGTATTTCTCTTCACTATGACCTGGCTCACCGACGTACGTCATCCGGCTGATCCTTCACTTGATGTGCAAACCTGTCCGCAAAAACCCAACACCACGCAACAGTCTTAGCTTTTTGTCTGCCAGTTCTGCCACTTAATCTGTTGACTGCGCAACTCCAGCGCCAGCGCCTCATGCAAGGTGCGATTGCCATTGGGATCGCCAAGGCCGAATAGCGCGCCCGGTGAACGCCGATCGTCGGCCCACGCTGGATATTCCACCACCGGATAGAGCGAAATTCCTTCCAGCGCCACACCGTGATCCAGCGCCAGACGCGCTTCTTCACTTATGTGACGCAGCCAGGGCGCACGCGCATCACCTTCAGCGCCGGTTTCAGCCAAAATCATCGGGCGCTGATAGCGTTGCCAGCACTGCATTAATAAACGGTGCAGCGGTTGCCGCGTCGGATGGTCAAGCGGAATGGTTTCGCCAGAGAAAAACCAGTGATTGTCGGGATAGTAATTGAGACCCAGAATATCGAGGAAATCCGCGCGGCCACCCAGTTCCGGCGCATCGCGTCCGCCAATCCAATCCCAGGCCTCAAATTGCGCCTGATGCTGCGCGTCGGCGTAGGGTTTGCTGTCGGGATTATCGGGATCTGTCGCAACTTGTACCAGCGGATCGGTCAGCACAAAGCGGGCATTGGGATATACCTCACGAATGGCGTACATCGCCGCCAGCGAGGCGCGTACCAGTTGGCGCTTCAGCTCGCGACCGCGATCGCTGGCGTAGGGATCGAGCCAGGAAACGTCCGCGCCGGCCCACGACCAAAATGAGATTTGGTTAATCGGCGTGAAAAAGGGCTGTTCGATGCCTTCATCGCGCATCAGTTGCGCCATCGCGCGGGCGAAGCGTTCGAAGTGATCGACAAAGCTGGCTTTCCAGATATCCAGGTGATCGGGATAGCCAAAGTGCGCCAGCTCCCAGATAATCTGCATGTCGTGACGCGCTGCGGCATGCACCATCGGCAGAAAGGTGCGCCAGTCATATGTGTTGGGCACGGCTTCAATCAGATGCCAGCGAGCGCCATCGCGCGCGGTGTGCAAACCTTCTTGCGCCAGCGCGGCATAATCTTTTTCCAGCAGCATGTCGTGGCCGCTGCTGATCACCATATCGAGCCGACGTCCGCCTGCGCGACAGGCGGTTGAACAGGGAAAACTGCCCTGAAAGAAACTGCGGAACAGCTGAGGGTGATGGCGCAGGGATTGCTGAGTCATAATCCTCTCCTCACGGTGAACGCCGGATGCAGAATGCAGAACGCCTGGCTAAGTCTAGACTAAATTGACGGTGCGCCATCGGGCAGAAAAGGAAGCCTCCGATTGCTTGTTAGCGCATTGATACCAACAATAATAGGTCCACAGCTTTCAGGGATTCACTATGAGTGAAGCAGCAACTTCTTTGCCGCCTGAGGAACATTCGGGCAACGGGCTGAAACCGAGTGTTGAGGCGCGTTGCGCGCTGCATCCGGGCATGAGCGGCATTCATCCGCTTAACGACGGATTGGACGCTTTTGCTGCGCGCTATCAGATGATGAGCATGGCGCAGCACAGCATTGATGTGCAGTACTACATTTGGCACAACGACATGTCCGGCCGCTTGCTGTTTAGCGCGCTGCTGGATGCCGCCGAGCGCGGAGTGAAAGTGCGACTGCTGCTGGATGACAACAACACGCCGGGTTTGGATGAAACGCTGGCGGAACTCGATCGTCACGCCAATATCGCCGTGCGTCTGTTCAATCCGTTCTCGTTCCGCACCTTGCGCGCGCTCGGTTATCTCACCGATTTTTCCCGCCTCAATCGGCGTATGCACAATAAAAGTTTGACGGTGGATGGCGCTGCGACGCTGGTGGGCGGGCGCAATATCGGCGACGAATATTTTGGTACCGGCGATGAGCCGCTGTTTACCGATCTCGATGTGCTGGCGATTGGTCCGGTGGTCGACGAAGTGACACAGGATTTCGAACGCTACTGGCGCAGTAAAGCCGTTTCGCCGCTGCGCAAGGTGGTTGACGTGAGCGGCGATGCGCATCAGGCGGTGCGCTTGCCGCAAGAGTGGCAGCAGAGTGAAGCGGTAGAGCGCTATCTGGCGCGGCTGGAGCATTCATCGTTTATCAGCCAGATGGAGCAGGGCGAGCTGGAGATGACGTGGGCGGAATCGCGTCTGCTGAGCGACGATCCGCGTAAAGGGCTTGGCAAAGCAAAACGCCGCAGTTTACTGCCGCAGCGCATGCTGGAAGTGATTGGTACGCCGCAGCAGCAGTTCGATATTATCTCGGCCTATTTTGTCCCGACGCGTGCTGGCGTGGCGCAGCTGCTGGCGTTGAAGCGGCGCGGGGTGAAGATTGCGATACTCACCAATTCGCTGGCGGCGAATGACGTCACGGTGGTGCATGCCGGTTATGCGCGCTGGCGCAAAAAATTGCTGCGCCACGGCATCGCGTTGTATGAATTGAAGCCGCAGGACAATCCGCAAAGCGCGCCACACGACCGCGGCATCACCGGTAATTCGGGTTCCAGTTTGCATGCCAAAACCTTTACCGTCGACAATCGCAAAGTGTTTATCGGCTCGTTTAACTTCGATCCGCGTTCCGCCATGCTGAACACCGAAATGGGTTTGGTGATTGAGAGTGAAACCCTGGCGCAGCAAACCCATCAGCGCTTTATTGCCGGGATGCGCGATCGCGCATGGACGCTGCGCCTGGATAAGTGGGGACGCGTCAATTGGGTGGAGTTTGCGAACGAGCAGGGCGAAGTGGTGCATAAACACGAACCGCAGTGCACGCTGCTGCAGCGCTTGCTGGTGCGTTTGGTGTGGCGTTTGCCGGTTGAGTGGTTGTTATAATTCGGTCACCATAAATGGTGACCCTACAAAAGTTGGGCCCGGTTTTCGTAGGGTGCGCATTTATGCGCACCTGGAAAACCAGGCATTTATGGCTTGAGTCTGCTGCGTTAACCGATTATTTCTTTTGCTGCTGCGGCTTACCGGAGAACAGGAAGCGCAGCAGCGGGATGCGCAGGTGGATTTCATACAGCGTAAACGCCACGCCAAACACCATCAGCAAGCCGACAAAGAAACCGAGCGTGTCGCTACCAATGTGCGGCGTGATGTAGATGCCGTACAATATGGTCAGCGGATGGTGCACCAGATAGATAAACAGCGAAGCATTCACCAGATACATGATGCGCGGTGAATGACTGTTCAGCAGCTTATGCCCAAAGCTAAAACAGACGTTTAGCATGCACAAACCCATCAGCGTCGAAATGATCATATCAATCTCGTACAGCCAACCTTCACCGCTGCTGTAACGCTGATTCAGACTGTAGGCGATAAATACCGCGATAGCGCCAAAGCACATCACCGGATTAAAGCGTACAAACAGCGCCTTCAGCGCCTGATGCTTCCAGCTCAGCGCGCCCAGCATAAAGAATGGCAGGAACATCAGCATTTGCATCACGGCAATGCTGAACAGGCCATCAGCAAAAACGGCCGGGACGAAATAAAACAGCACGCGGCGGAAGGCGCACCAAATCAACGCATAAATCAGTAGCGCCAGCGTCAGTTTACCCCAGCCAATTTGCTGATAATTGATGCCGCGCTGCTGCTTGTTCAGCCAGCGAAACGCCACCATACCCAGCGTGGTCAAAATCACCAGTACCAGTAAAAACCACAGATGCGAAATCAACTCCCACATCAACGTGTTGTACTTGTCGTACAGCGAGAAACTGCTCCAGTTGCCGATTTTATCGGTGAGATTTTTGGTGATGAAAAACTGCGGAAGCGTGATCAGCGGAACGGCGGTCAACATCGGGATGCCAACACGCTCCAGACGCACTTTCAACCAGCGCTGCGGCTGGTAGCGTAAGTAGAGCATGTAGGAAAAATAGCCTGAGATAACAAAGAACACCTGCATGCGGAAAGCGTGAATAAAGTCATTCAACACCGTCAACCACATCGAGGCGTCATGGCTGTTCACGGCCCATTTTTGCGTGGAGTAAATCAGGGAGACGTGAAAAGGCACGCCCAATAACATTAAATATGCGCGAATCGAATCGAGGAAATATTCACGTTCGGGTTTTGCTGAACTCATAATCTTCCAATAGTCAGTTTACTTGCCGGTTTCACCCTGAAACCGGATTATGCCGAAGGAAAATTCTACCGGCTGTAAACAGGGTATACTATCAGGTGAATCTGTATGTGATTTTGCGGGGTTTAATTATCCTAAAAGCACACTTTCAGCTTACAAATCAGCGGAACAATCTATTACATACGCTGTCGGAAAACCGAATAATCCTTTAAGATAATCGGGTTTGATCTAAGCACACGAAAGGGGGGGATGTGCTGAATAATGTGAATAATAAAGTGGGACTGGTAAAGATGCGCTGGGTAGGCGCGGCAGTTCTGCTGGCTATGTATGCCAACAATAGTTGGGCGTTTAACATTGATGATGTTGCAAAACAAGCCAAGGCGTTGGCAGGGAAAAGTTTCGAAGCGCCAAAAAGCAATTTACCCTCTCAGTTTCGTGAAATGAAGTTTGCTGACTATCAGCAGATCCAGTTTAACCACGACAAAGCTTATTGGGGCAAACTGCGCACGCCGTTTAAGCTTGAGTTCTATCATCAGGGCATGTATTTCGATACGCCGGTGAAAATTAACGAAGTGACGGCGTCTTCAGTACGTGAAATTAAATATAACCCTGACTACTTCAATTTCGGCAACGTAAAACACGATGCTGATTCAGTCAAAAACCTCGGCTTTGCTGGGTTTAAGGTGTTGTATCCTTTAAATAAAAAGGGCAAAGACGACGAGATCACCAGCTTCCTCGGTGCCAGCTATTTCCGTGTGATTGGCGAAGGCCAGGTGTACGGTCTTTCGGCGCGCGGTCTGGCGATTGATACCGCCTTGCCGTCCGGCGAAGAGTTCCCGCGCTTTAAAGAGTTCTGGATTGAACGTCCAAAACCGCAGGACAAGCAGCTGGTAATTTATGCGCTGCTGGATTCGCCACGTGCGTCCGGTGCCTATCGCTTCATCATTAAACCGGGCAAAGAATCGACGGTTGATGTCCAATCCAAAGTTTACCTGCGTGATAACGTCGGCAAACTGGGCGTTGCGCCGTTGACCAGTATGTTCCTGTTTGGTGCTAACCAGCCTTCGCCGGTGACCAACTTCCGTTCAGAGCTGCACGATTCGAATGGTCTTTCGATTCATGCCGGTAACGGTGAGTGGATTTGGCGTCCGCTGAATAACCCGAAACATCTGGCGGTCAGCACCTTTACCGTTGAAAACCCGAAAGGCTTTGGCCTGCTGCAGCGCACGCGCGATTTCAGCCGCTTCCAGGATCTCGACGATCGCTACGATCTGCGTCCAAGTGGCTGGGTTGAGCCGCAGGGTGATTGGGGCAAAGGTCGCGTTGAGCTGGTCGAGATTCCAACCGCGGATGAAACCAACGACAACATCGTTGCGTTCTGGACGCCGGAAAAACTGCCTGAGCCAGGCAAAGAGATGAACTTCCAGTATCGTCTGCACTTCACCCGTGACGAGAATCAGCTGCACTCCGACGATATCGCTTGGGTGAAAGACACGCTGCGCTCTGCCGGTGATGTGAAGCAGTCGAATCTGGTACGTCAACCTGATGGTTCTATCGCCTTCACCGTGGATTTCGTTGGCAAAGCGATGAGCAAGCTGCCGGAAGATACGCAAGTGGCACCGCAGGTGAGCGTGGGTAATAACGCTGACGTGGTTGAGCAGAGTGTGCGCTACAACCCGGTGACCAAAGGCTGGCGTCTGGTGTTGCGTCTGCGTGTGAAAGATAACAAGCAGCCGACTGAGATGCGTGCGGCGCTGGTGAGCGGCGACAAGACATTGACGGAAACCTGGAGCTATCAGCTACCTGCCAATGAATAAATCGATATTTCTACCTCAATCTTACGTGGAGGCTCTGCCGCTTGATGCGGCAGGGCGCGCCCGTCTGAGCGATTCGCTACAGAATGCGCAGGCGTTCCACGCTATTCATACGTCGCTGGGGCAGGATAACGCCGCCAGCGAGCGCCCGGATGATGCGCCGCTGAAATCGGTGTCATCCCGTGTGCAAATGGCCTGGCCGGACTCACTGGCGGATGGTCAGCAGCTCAGCAAGGATTATCTCGACCGCACCACACTCAAGGCGATGCCGAAAGTGAAGCGTTCGCTGATGTTCCCGGAGATCTGGCGCACCAATCCGATTGCGCGCGCATGGGATTCCCTGCGTGGCCAGAAATCCAATCCACGTTATGCCACCGTTGAAGAGCAGAAAACTGAGGACAAGTGGCGCCACGTTGGCTCCATGCGTCGTTATGTGCTGCTGATTCTGACGATTCTGCAGACCGTGGTGGCAACCTGGTACATGAAAACCATTCTGCCGTATCAGGGCTGGACGCTGATCGATCCGATCGAGATGTTCAACCAGAACTGGCTGCAGTCGGTTGAGCTGATTCTGCCGTACATCCTGCAGACCGGGATTCTGTTCCTGTTCGCCATTCTTTTCTGCTGGGTTTCAGCTGGTTTCTGGACCGCGCTGATGGGCTTCCTGCAGTTGCTGATTGGTCGCGATAAGTACAGCATTTCGTATTCGACCACAGGCGATGAACCACTGAATCCGGAACATCGTACCGCGCTGATCATGCCGATCTGTAATGAAGACGTAGAACGTGTGTTTGCCGGCCTGCGTGCGACCTGGGAATCGGTCAAACGTACGGGCAATGCAGAACACTTCGACGTCTACATTCTCAGCGACAGCTACGATGCGGATATCGCCATCGCCGAGCAGAAAGCCTGGATGGAACTGGTGCGTGATGTTGGTGGCGCGGGTAAGATTTTCTATCGTCGTCGTCGTCGTCGTGTGAAGCGTAAAAGCGGCAACATCGATGACTTCTGCCGTCGCTGGGGCAGCAACTACAGTTACATGGTGGTGTTGGACGCCGACAGCGTGATGAGCGGTGAGTGTCTTACCGGTCTGGTGCGCATGATGGATGCTAACCCGAACGCCGGTATTATCCAGTCGTCGCCAAAAGCGTCAGGCATGGATACGCTGTATGCCCGTTGCCAGCAGTTCGCCACGCGCGTGTACGGTCCGCTGTTCACCGCTGGTCTGCACTTCTGGCAGTTGGGTGAATCACACTATTGGGGCCATAACGCCATCATTCGTGTGCAGCCGTTTATCGAGCACTGTGCGCTTGCGCCGTTGCCGGGTGAAGGTTCCTTCGCCGGTTCGATCCTGTCGCATGACTTCGTTGAAGCCGCGCTGATGCGTCGTGCCGGTTGGGGCGTGTGGATCGCCTACGATCTGCCGGGCTCCTATGAAGAACTGCCGCCGAACCTGCTGGATGAGCTGAAGCGTGACCGCCGTTGGTGTCACGGTAACCTGATGAACTTCCGTCTGTTCCTGGTAAAAGGGATGCACCCGGTTCACCGTGCAGTGTTCCTGACGGGTGTAATGTCTTATCTCTCTGCGCCGTTGTGGTTCATGTTCCTTGCGTTGTCTACTGCCTTGCAGGTGGTGCACACGCTGATGGAACCGACCTACTTCCTGCAACCACGCCAGCTGTTCCCGGTGTGGCCGCAGTGGCGTCCGGATCTGGCGATTGCCTTGTTCTCAACCACTTTGGTGCTGCTGTTCCTGCCGAAGCTGTTGAGCGTGGTGCTGATTTGGTTCAAGGGAGCGAAACCTTACGGTGGCGCCATCCGCTTGTTCTTCTCGCTGATTCTGGAAATGCTGTTCTCGGTGCTGCTGGCGCCGGTACGCATGCTGTTCCACACCGTGTTCGTGGTCAGTGCGTTCCTCGGCTGGGAAGTGGTGTGGAACTCGCCGCAGCGTGATGATGATGCGACGCCGTGGAGCGAAGCTTTCCGTCGTCATGGTTCACAGATGCTGTTAGGTATCGTGTGGGCGGGCGGAATGGGCTTCCTCGACCTGAACTTCCTGTGGTGGCTGTCGCCGATCGTCTTCTCGCTGATCCTGTCGCCGTTTGTGTCGGTGATGTCGAGCCGTGCAACGGTAGGGCAGAAGAGTAAGAACGCTAAGCTGTTCCTGATCCCGGAAGAGTATGAGCCACCAAAAGAGCTGGTCGATACCGATCACTACCTGCAGATCAACCGTCAACGCGCGCTGAAAAATGGCTTTATGCATGCGCTGTTTAACCCGGCGTTTAACGCGCTGGCGACGGCGATGGCAACATCGCGTCATAAGCAGAGCGATTTGCTGGACCATGCGCGTGACCGTCGTGTCGATCAGGCGCTGAGTGATGCGCCAGAGAAACTGAACCGCGAGCAGCGTTTGCAGCTGATCAGCGATCCAGTGGTGCTGGCGCGTGTGCACTCACGCCTGTGGGAAAGCGCGGACAAATATCATCAGTGGGTGGAAAGCTATCAGAAGCTGAAGCTCAATCCTGAAGCGCTGCCACAGCGCTGAAGATGAGAAAGTGAAAAGCGGCAGAGATGCCGCTTTTTTTTCGCCCGGAATATGACGCAATCTTTACGAGTCAGGAGTAGGTATTTCACCTCACAGGCAGTTAAACTAACGCCAGTTCATTGTGAGTAAATGTTGTGAATTATTTCCTGAAAATAACCGCGCTTAGCGCCGCCATTCTTCTGCTCACTGGTTGTGGCAGTATCATCAGCCGCACCTTTCCTGGCCAAGGTCACGGCAATCAATACTATCCCGGCGTGCAGTGGGACGTTCGTGACGGACCGTGGCGTGTGCTGACCATTCTCGATTTGCCGCTATCGCTGGTGATGGACACGCTGTTACTGCCAGTGGATGCCAGTCACGGCCCGTACGAATAAGCGTTATTACAGATTGTCAGAAGGGCTGTTGTCGTCTTCCCACTCTTGCGCCGCCGCTTCGCCCTCTTCAAGGTCACGCGGAGGTTCCAGCTGGAATTCGCCTTCATCCCATTCGTGCAGCGTATTTTCCGCCTGCCACTCCTGACGCAGTTCGACTTCATCAAAATCACCGTCAAAAATGGCCTGTGCGGCTTCTCCGCTGGAGATCGGCAGGCATTCACCCTGGCCATCCTCTTCAGCGAAAAACTCGGCCTGCCACATAATGTCGCCATCCTGCATCACATACTTCTGCAGGGCAAACTGGCTGACGCTGGCATCTTCTTCGGCGATCTCAGGTTGGCTGGCAAGGAACTCTTCGCGAGCGGCTTCAATGGCTTCTTCAAGGGTGCTAAACAGGCTCATCATCAACTCCATGTCTGTAAAAAAGGGATTTCACAGAAGGATAGACGAAAAATCGTGAAGTGCGGGGCGCAGAGGAAATATCGGTTGGGCGGTTGCATGAAATTCAACCGCCCAACCGGTCAGGCTATTTTCTGAGGAAAGTGTAATACCGGACGTACAGATTCATGAATAATTGGAGCAGAGTAACGAATACAACATTTAATACAGGGCTTAACCTTTTTGAAATTAATACGCGCGGTTGATAATGCCTGATTTAAATTATACAGAGTGCCGATAAAAACCATATCCTCCTTTACTGGTAGCCGTTTACACTCTTTTCGATGTAGAAGATGATAACCTTCCTGATCGGTACTGATCGTCACGTAGTAGTAGATGCCTTTATTCATTTTATGATTGTCCTGAGATATATTTGCTGTGTGAAATCTTTTTATATTTTTTAAAAGTGAACTTAATGTTCTAACTGACATCACGAAATTAACTGGATTCGATTTTGTCGACAAATTCCATAAGGATATAAAAGGTGTGTATTTTTCATCAAAAAGGAATATAGGGATTTTTATTAAGACAATACCTTGTTTACTAAGTTAATTTTACTGCATTGATAAGCGAGGCCGAAGGGTTCAGCAAAATTAAATAGGAATAGCCCTGGATGTTGGGAAAAACAGGTCCGAAACGGCATATTTTGATTAGTAAATATTTCCGATTAACCTGCGGCAGAATCAAATACTAGCGCAGTTTTTTGCCGGCGCATTGCCTTGAAAGATTAATTTCTTGCAAAGATATAGCTAAGAAAGAAGGATTTGATGGGTTAAGAGTGGTGCTAACTGAACAATTAGCCCAAGCTCAGGCTGGACCGATTAGCTGGTTAATAACCGGATAAAATCACGTAATAAGGTAAATTTCTGCTGAAGGGCGTGGGGCGCGTAATCATGCCCCACATCACATTAATAAACCGAAGGCTCACCTTGTGGACGGGTTTTAAACCGACGATGCAGCCACATATATTGTTCTGGAGCCAGTAACACCGTCTCTTCCACCACTTTATTCATCACTACAGCGGTCTCAAGTTCAGATTCCAGAGTAAATTTATCACGGATATCAGGCATCATTTTCAGCTCATAGCCGCGTGCGTTTGGCAGACGTCGCGCCAGGAATGGCACCACGCTGGGATTTGCCAGACGAATCAACATATGCGTACCGGTTGTTGTCGCCGCGTCCTGAACCGCAAAGAAAGGCGCAAACACGCTGCTGCGCGGGCCATAATCATGATCCGGTGCATACCAGATAATGTCGTTGTTCTTCATGGCGCGAATCATGCCTTTCAGATCTTTGCGGTCCAGCATGCTTTTATTGGAACGCATGCGGCCCCAGGTTTGCAGCCAGTCGATGAGCTTATTGTCGTTCGGACGATACACGCCAATGCCTGGGTTATGCATACCAAATACCCGCGCGCCCAATTCCAGAGTCAGAAAGTGCATACCAATTAATAATATGCCCCGCTTCTCTGCCAGCGCGTTAGCAACATGTTCCAGGCCGCTGGTGGTGACCCATTTACGGATGCGCCAGTCTGGCCAGAACCACGCCATGCCGGTTTCAATCAGTCCCATGCCCACCGATTCAAAGTTGTGCTTCACCATCGCGTCGCGTTCATTAGTCGGCATGGTGGGAAAACAGACTTCCAGATTGCGCTGCGCCACTTCAACGCGACGTTTCATGAAACGCATGGCAATGCGACCCAGTCCACAGCCAATGGCATGCAACACCGGATAGGGCAACAGCACTAACAGGTAGAGAAAACCAATGCCGAGCCAGGTCAGCCAATAGCGTGGATAGAGGAGTTCACGGGTGAGTTTGGGAAGTTGAGTCATGGAAATGTCAGTATCCTGCGTCTTATGCCAGAGAGTCCGGTTTCTGTAATTTTTTGTCATTATGCCATTTTTTCATTCTGGCTGAAATCAAGCATAGACCGTGGACGGCTATCTGGCAGCAGGTATGCGCACGAAAACGCAATTGTGTCGCAGAAATGCGCCTGTAATTGCACTCGTCAGGCTTATCACACCAAAGTTTTTGTATCTGGCAGAATTCGGGTATCATACGCGCGCTAAATTTCTCTGATTGCTAACAGGACGAACACCATGCCAGTGTTACATAACCTTGTTTCCAATAAAGAGCTGAAGGAACGTATGTTGGCGGAAACCGAACCACGTACCACAGTCTCTTTTTATAAATACTTCCAGATTGCCGATCCTAAAGCCTTCCGTGATGCCCTTTACGTTGAGTTAACCAAACTCAAGGTGTTTGGTCGCGTCTATGTCGCGCATGAAGGTATCAACGCGCAAATCAGCGTGCCCGCTAGCCGCTATGAAAAGATGAAGGCCGCTTTGTATGCCTTTGATGCGGCACTGAACAACCTGCGCATGAACATTGCGCTGGATGATGACGGTAAATCTTTTTGGGTGCTGCGCCTGAAAGTGCGTGAGCGCATTGTGGCGGATGGGATTGAAGACAATAGCTTCGATGCCAGCGATGTGGGTGCTTACCTGAAAGCCGCTGACGTTAACGCGATGCTCGACGATCCGGATGCGCTGTTCGTGGATATGCGTAACCACTACGAATATGAAGTGGGGCGTTTCGATAATGCCATGGAAGTGCCGGCCGATACCTTCCGCGATCAGCTGCCGATGGCCGTTGATATGCTGCAGAATCAGAAAGACAAAAAGATTGTCATGTACTGCACCGGCGGCATTCGTTGTGAAAAAGCCAGCGCCTGGATGAAGCACAACGGCTTCAATGATGTTTATCACATTGAAGGTGGGATTATTGAATACACCCGTCGCGCGCGCGAGCAGGGCTTACCGGTGCGTTTCAAGGGCAAAAACTTTGTCTTTGATGAACGCATGGGCGAACGCATTTCCGACGATATCCTTTCCAGCTGTCATCAGTGCGGCACGCCTTGCGATAGCCACACCAACTGCATCAATGATGGCTGTCACTTGTTGTTTATTCAGTGCCCAAGCTGTGCTGAAAAATACAACAACTGCTGCAGCCCAATCTGCATGGAAGAGTCAACGTTGTCGCCAGAAGAGCAGCGCGCACGCCGTGCGGGTCGTGAAAATGGCAACAAGGTGTTTAACAAATCACGCGGTTTGCTGAACATGACGATGGCGATTCCCGCGCCAGATAAAAAATAAGCGCAAAACAGCCTGAAGTCAGCGGACTTCAGGCTGCATTTGGTTTACTTACGCACGCCTTCCACCGAAATAATCAGTTCAGCTTTCTGCGATGCCGGGCCAAGATCTTTGCTGATGTTGAACTCTTTCAACACGATTTCACCGCTGGCTTCAAATCCTGCACGATAGCCGCCCCACGGATCTTTGCCTTCTCCCATCAATTTTGCATCCAGCGTCACGGGCTTGGTCACGCCATTCAGCGTCAGATCGCCAGTGATTTTGTAATCCTTGCCGTCTTTCTTCACAGCGGTAGAAGCAAAGGTCGCCTGCGGGAACTTACCGGTGTTGAGGAAATCCGCGCTGCGCAGGTGTTTATCACGTTCAGCATGGTTGGTATCGAGGCTGTTAGTGTTGATGGTCACGTTGACTTTATCTGCTGCAGGATTGGCTTCATCAAACGTGAAGCTGCCGTCAAAATCTTTAAAGGTACCGTACAACCAGCTGTAGCCCAGATGCTGAATGCGGAACTGAACAAACGCGTGCTGGCCTTCCTTATCAAATTTATAGTCAGCTGCGCTGGCCGTCAGGCTGGCGCTCAATAAGCCGGCCGCTGCTACTGCCAATAATGTTTTCTTTAGCATGTTACTTTTCCTTTTCAGAGGTTAACGGGATGCGGTAACCCAACATCCTTTTCAGTGTCACATCACGGTCGATAAAATGGTGTTTCAGGGCTGCCAGCGCGTGCAGTGCAGAGAACAGCACCAAACCCCACGCCAGCCAAAGATGAATGTCGCCTGCCAGATCTGCTTGCTGCGCGGCACCGCTGAACAGAGCGGGAACCTCAAACCAGCCAAATACGGAGATCGGTTTGCCATCGGCGGTGGAGATGAGATAACCGGTGAACAGCAGCACAATTAGCAAGCCGTATAACATCCAGTGCGCGGCAGTGGCACCGCGCCGAACGGCGGGGGAATAGCTCGACAACGGTTTGGGTGGCGGTGAAATAATTCGCCAGCCGAGGCGCAGCAGCAGCGCAGCGAACAGCAGGATGCCGATGCCTTTATGAATTTCGGGCGCGTCGTGATACCAGCCGTCGTAATAACCCAATCCGACCATCCACAAACCCAGCGCAAACATGCCGTAAATAGCCAGCGCCATAAGCCAATGCAATAAAATGGAGACAGCGCCGAAATGCTGTGTGGAATTACGCCACATATGAAGTTCCAGGAATGAAATAAGTGGCAATGAGCATCTACATTTTGCAATGAAAGATCAATTAACCTTACTTTTCTATAAAGTCGAAAATCATCTTCGGAATAAATGAGGATTTAATTAAATCTCAGTCAGGATAATTGAAGGGATGACTTAAAAGACGAAGGCTATTGCGGGGTATTGCATATTGACTACACCAAATGCGGCATTTCGCTGCATTGAATGTTTATTTAGGTAATTAAATGTCAACTTGCGTCAATCTTGCCGGCCCGGAATGAGCGCCGGCATCTGCGCATCAGTTAAATCGCGCGAGTGAGAAGGGCTTAATATCGAAAGAGAATGGTTTGTTCTGGGCAAATTCACTGGCAAGTTCACCCAACACGCTGGCGAATTTGAAACCGTGCCCGCTTAAACCGGTGATGATCAGGCGATTTGGCTCACCGGGCAGCGTATCGATGATGAAATCTTCATCCGGCGTATTGTCGTAGCTGCAGGCTTCGCCATGCAAACAGACGCCCACGCCCGGCAGAAATTGACGCAGGAAGTTAAAGGACTCGTTACCATCCACCGCGATGCTGCCAAAAGGTTTGCGGTCTGCTGGCGTTTGCATCAACTGGCCGCCATCGTGACGTCCCACTTTCAGCGCATTGTTATCCGCTGGGAAGCCATAGAAGTGGCTGCCATCGCTCATCTCTACGGTAAAGCCGGGGAATTTGTTGTTCTCGCTGTAGCGACCATCTGCCTGATACCAGGCAAAAACTTTACGCACCGGCGCAACCGGCAGATCAGCGACCAACTGGCTAACCCATGTTCCGGCGCTGACCAGCAATTTACGCGCGCGGAAAATGCCATCGCTGGTGGTGACCTGCTGCAGATCGCCATCGCGACCAATTTCTGTCACCGGGCAGTTAAACAGCTGCGCGCAGCCGGCTTGTTCCGCCAGCTGCACCCAGCTGCGCACCGCCTGCTCGCATTTGAGGAAACCGGAGTTAGGTTCGAACACGCCAATATAGCCATCTGGCACCGTGAACTGCGGCCAGCGCGCGCGCACTTCATCGGCTTGCAGGATTTTCACATCCAGCTGCCATGCTTTCGCGCTATCGATGACATTTTGAATAAAGGAGGAGGTAATAGGCGCTAAGTTGAGGATGCCGCTACGATGCATGATGCGCTCGCCGCTCTGACGTTCCAGCTCATCCCACAGCGTCTGCGCGCGCAGCACCAGCGGCACGTAGCGTTCACCTTCGCCATAAGCATGCCGAATCAGGCGGGTTTCGCCATGATGCGTGCCCTGGCTGTGCGGAGGATGGGCGCTATCAATCATCAGTACCGATAAGCCAGCCTGCGTGGCGTAAAACCCGGCTGCTGCGCCTACCGAACCGCTTCCCACCACAATCAGATCATAAACCATAACGACATCACTCCAGCAAAACGGCGAAATTTTTCAATAGCATATCAAAAGAGAGCGCCCATGAAAAAGGCACCCTGTTGGGTGCCCTTTCACGCGATAGTAGAAATTAATGCTTTTGATTGTCGCGTAGGTACTGCTCGGTAGACTCTATTTTTGCAATGCCAGCTTCGAGTAGAGAGATGAACTGTCTGGCTACATCGGTAGTCAGCCAGTAGGTCGGGCCCACGTCAGCTTCTTCTTCTTTCTGCCCCTGCGAGGAGAGCGAGTGCAGGCGAATCATCATGGCGTCATAACTGTCTACGGTGCTGATGTCCCATCCTACCAACGGATGAGTCTGGATGACGTCTTTATTTCTGTCCATTATAACCTCCGTATTACTCGTTAAACGAAGTGCTTCTTGAGGTTCAATGCGGCTGTATCGTGCACTAGCGAAACAATTATAACATGAAATAGCGGGTACAATAGTTAAAAGGTATGACGAACCTAATCTGAGTGAAAATAAATGCGCTTCACATTGACGTTATGGCGAATAATAAAATGCCCGAAACGTCAGGCATTTTATTGGAAATATTACTGGCGGTAGTTACGAAATTATCGGCTTTTATAAGAGAAAACTTTAGGTCGAAAAAAGATAATCTTTTAGGCGTGTGGCTCGCTCGGCAGCAGGCCGTGACGCTTCTGAATCTCTTCCGCCAGCCGGGTAAAATGCTGCTGTAACTGCTCGTCATGGTTCTGGTTTTGCGCTTCCAGCGTCAGGTTGTGGACCAGCAACTGATTGGCGCGATCGTCGAGACAGAAGGTCAAGGTGGCAAACGCATTTTCTAATACGGTTAAGCGGCGCTGTTGCTCAGCAATAAATGCCAGCAACTCTCCGAAGGTCATCGCCTCTTCTGGTTTTTCAGTAGTCATGTAAAACACCTCCTGTAAGCATGACGAGGCAAGAATAGGGGATCGTTTAACATGAGTCTAGATGCAGGAAGTTTTTCTGGCGAGAGGGAAATAAAAACAAAAAAGCCGGGTGGCGAAACCCGGCAAAAACGGCACAGTGGCTGTTAATCGTTATTAAACCAGTCGTCAGCGCTTTCCCAGGTTTCTTGTAACAGTTCGCTGATGCGTTCACGTGACTCTTTGCAGCCACCAAACACGCTAAGTTGGTTGCCGCCGGCATAACGCACTTTGACGTGATGATCGTCGTCAGGGAAATCCTGCGTAATGCGACGAACCAGTTCGATGCTGAGTGCATCAAGTGCACCTGCAGGAAGGGGCGAAGTTTTTGCTACGGTAATTTCAACACGCATAGAAGCCTCCGGAATAATATACTGTTTATTTGTACAGTATAGTTATCCCGAAGGCAAGCAGCAGAAAATTATTCTTTGATGCGCCAGTTCAGCGTTTCACCGGCAAGGAAAGGCACCAGCGTGTCATCCGCCAGGGCAATGCTCTCTTCAACCTGCCAGGATTCACGCACCAACGTCAAAGTGCCTTCATTCAGCGGCAAACCATAGAAGTTCGCGCCATTTTCCGAGCAGAAGGCTTCGAAATGCTCCAGCGCATTCAGCTCCTCAAACACCGTGGCGTAAGCAGGCAATGAGGTCGGGGCATTGAACACACCGGCGCAGCCGCAGCTGGCTTCTTTCAGGTGACGCAGATGTGGCGCGGTATCGGTCCCGAGGAATACGCGACGATTACCGCTGGCAACCAGTTTACGCAGTGCTTCCTGATGGATATTGCGCTTCAGAATCGGCAGGCAGTAGAGATGCGGGCGCACGCCGCCGACCAGCATGTGGTTACGGTTGAACATCAGGTGTTGTGGCGTAATGGTGGCGCCCAGTAGATCGTTTCCGGCAGCCAGATATTCTGCTGCTTCTTTGGTGGTGATGTGTTCCATCACCACTTTCAGCGCCGGGAACTGTTTGCGCAGCGGTTCCAGCACGGTTTCAATAAAGCGCGCTTCGCGATCAAAAATATCGATATGAGAATCGGTCACTTCACCATGCACCAGCATCGGCATGCCAATCTGCTGCATGCGATCCAGCACCTTCGCAATCGCGGCGATATTGGTGACACCGTGGCTGGAGTTGGTGGTGGCGTGCGCAGGGTAGAGCTTGGCAGCGGTAAAAGTACCGTCACGGAAGCCGCGCTCGATCTCATCAGGATCGAGTGAGTCGGTGAGATAGCAGGTCATCAGCGGAGTAAAAGCATGCTCAGCAGGTAACGCGGCCATAATGCGCTCGCGGTAAGCCACGGCAGCGGCCACGCTAATAACCGGTGGAACCAGGTTTGGCATGACAATCGCACGACCATTTACTGCGCTGGTATAAGGCAGTACGGCGTTGAGCATCGCGCCATCGCGCAGATGGATATGCCAGTCGTCAGGGCGGCGGATGGTGATTTGCTGAGGTTGGGCTGTCATTCAAAAAGACTCCGGCTGAGAAGAAAACGAGAGGCACGTTTAGGCCGGGGAGTAATCATAAGGATGTGGGCAACCGTTTGCACGGGATTTTATTGTGACAAACAAAAACCGCACCCGAAGGTGCGGCTGCGCGGATTAATCAGTAAACGGAATCACCAATTGTCCCGGTTTCACTTCAATCCCTTTAGCGAGTTTCTTCGCCAGCGCTTCGCCTTTGCTGCGGTCTGCGCTCAGCACGTAGGCGGGTTTCTCATTGAAGTAGCGCTTCAGCGACTCATTGAGATAAGGCGTAAGGGTTTTCATGATCGACGCCATTTTTTCTGGCTGCACCTGCGCATCGACAATCTCCATATCATGCAGATAAATCGCGCCTTCCTGTGCGTTGTAAACCGGCTGCGCCTTCATCTTCAGCAGCATTTCGGCCTGCTGCGGGCCAAACAGTGAGCTGACATTAATATTAGCTTTACCCGATAGCGTGATTTTGCCGGGTTCTTCACGGCCAATCTGGCTGTTGAGATCGCTCAGCACAATGTGCGCATTCACCAGCCCGGAAACACCGATGTCTTTTTCGAAGTTATTGCGCTTTTGCAGCGCCTGATTCACTTCCTGTTCGCTGATGGTGTATTGCGTCAATTGGTTACAGCCGCTGAGTAGCACGGCAAAAAGCAGGGCGACAAGCCCGGTAAACGCCTTTTTCATATAGTCCTCATCCTGATCGAAACGGCAAAACAGCGATAGCCTGCCTGAATCAGCGGCACCTGTCACCAGGAGAGAGATGAGAAGCGCCGGAGCGCCTCTCGTGGATGAGGATTATGCGGCGATGGAGGAGAGCAGATTGACCTGAGTTTGTTTCGCCATATTATCGCGATAATCGGCAACGCGGCTTGGCCATTCAATGCCGTTGACCAGCGTTAAGGAGCGCAGCAGCGGGAACAGATGAATGTCATCTTCCGAGAGTTCACCATTGACCGCATTGGGTTTGACGATCAGCTTATCGAGCTGGCGCAAATCATCGCTGATGTTTTTGATTAAGCCCGGCGCGTGTTTCCGCAACTCGCTGAAATCGCCGACGCTGGCCTGCTTCTTCTCGCTAAAGTAGCTGCGCGCTTCCGGCGTAGCGAATTCGGCAAAGGAGGCATCGGCAATGCGCGGTAGCAGCAGCTTATTCACGTAGCCATTCACATGGCGCAGCCAGTCGCTAATCGCCGGATTGCTTTTGCCATTGAGCAGCGGCTCGTGATCGTATTTATCCACCAGCCGCACAATATCCATACTTTCCGGTACCGCGCTGCCATCGGCCTTTTGTAGAATCGGCGCCATTTTCTGGCCGATCAGTTTTTTCGGTGTTTGCTCGTCGTCATTCAGCATAACGATGAGTTCTAACGGCAGATTTTTTAAGCCGAAAATCATGCGTGCTTTGACGCAGAAAGGGCAGTGATCGTAGATGTAGAGTTTCATCCCGTTTCTCCTGTGGTTCTAAGGGTGACGGAGGTCACCCTTTTTTCGGACGTGCGGGAAGTATGGAAGAGATCTGTGGCAGGGGCAAACTAGCTGCTGAAAATCGCTGGCGCCACCGAACGCGGCTGGAACTGCCACCACAGCGCCAAAAGGGTGATCATGCCGACGCTGCTCAGCAGCATCCACGGCAGTTCCGGCAGCGCCCATTGCTGGCCCATATCGAACATCCAGCCGCCACCGGAGTAGCCGATCAAGCCGCCAATGGCGAGGCCGAGACGGCTGAAGCCCATGTAGCTACCGCGTGCGCGGGAGCTGGCGAGCGAAGCGCTGAGTGTCTCACGCGCCGGTTCAGCAATGATGGAGCCGAGATAAAAGATGGCGATCAGCATAAACAGCGACGGCAGCGAGTCGGTCATGCCAACCGGCAGCAGACTGAACGTCATCAGGAACAAACCGGCCATCAGACGCGTTTCCAGGCGGAAGCGTTTTTCACTCCAGCGTGCCAGTGGATAAAGCAGGCTTAATGACAGCAGCGCTTCAATGGCGTACATCCACTTCACCGCAGCAGGCGCACCGGCCACCTGATTCACCATCACCGGCAGCATCAACATCACTTGCACGGCGAGAATGTAGTAGCCGGTCAATGTCAGTACATACAGGCGAAAACGCTTGTCCTGCCAGACGCGTTGCATCCCTTCACGCATCGCAATACGTTCTGTTGAGATACGCCACGCCGGTAACCAAATGGCGTTGAACAGCGCAGCAGCGACAAACACCGCCGCGCCAACCCAACATACCAGGCGGAAATCCCACGCCAGCAGCCAGCTACCAATCAGTGCGCCCAGCACCGCACCGGCACTGTCCTGCATCATCAGTAGAGAGAAGAAGCGGCCGCGATCGCGTGCGCGCACCAGTTTCATCACCAGTGCGCTACGTGGCGGATCAAACAGCGTGCCGCCAAGACCGGAAAGCAAGCAGGCAAACCATAACAGCCAGGGTTCATGCGCCAGCGCCATGCAGGCAAAACCCGCCGCACGCATTAGCATGCCGGTGACGATAAGCGGACGCGCACCAAAACGGTCGGCAATCGCACCGCCGAAGATGCCAAATCCCTGTTGGACGAATTGGCGCAAGCCAAGCGCAATGCCGACCATCAACGCGGCCCAGCCCAGCTGTTCGACAAAATGGATGGAGATGAGAGGAAATACCACGAAAAATCCCATCACAACCAACATGTTATCCACTAAAAGAAATGTTTTACCGAGGCGTCGTGCCCGCGCAACCCGAGACATGCTAATTCCTGAGCAAGTGAGAGGAGATAAGAGACCAATTGGTCTATTTTCCGCCTGCTCAGGGGCGAAAAACAGCTTTAACAGGATGATATTTTTTCATCGAATCCGCAGAAATATTAATCCTCAATCAGGATGAATTCTGAGGAACGCGTTCAAGGGTTTTACCGCAAGCGGGGTGACGGTTATAGTGAGAAGTATCGCCGCTGGCGTACATCTTTCTTAAGTTATGGATTTCAGGAGTCATGATGTTTGGCTATCGTTCTGCTGGCCCACGCGTGCGCCTCACTACCGATCGCTTAGTGGTGCGTTTAGTACACGAACGCGATGCCTGGCGATTAGCGGATTATTACGCTGAAAATCGTGCGTTTCTCAAGCCGTGGGAACCGGTGCGCGACGAGAGCCACTGTTATCCTTCCGGTTGGCAAGCACGCCTCGGACTGATCGCTGACATGCATAAACAGGGCTCAGCCTACTATTTTGTGCTGATGGACCCGGAAGAGACCGAAGTGCGTGGTGTGGCCAACTACAGCAACGTGCTGCGCGGATCGTTTCACGCCTGCTATCTCGGCTATTCGCTGGGCGAGAAGTGGCAAGGTCAGGGATTGATGTTTGAAGCGCTCACGACCACCCTTCGCTATATGCAACGCCAGCAGCGCATTCACCGCATCATGGCAAACTACATGCCGCACAATCAGCGCAGTGGCGATCTACTGGCGCGCCTCGGATTTGAAAAAGAGGGCTACGCCAAAGATTACTTATTGATTGATGGGCGCTGGCAGGATCATGTCCTGACTGCGCTGACCTACCGGGAGTGGACCCCGGATCGCCGTGGACAATAAAAAAGGATTACCCCAATGAAAATGGCCTTATCCGCGCAGGCGCTGCGCGTAATTGGATGCCTGCTGGAGAAGCAGGTCACCACGCCGGATCAATATCCGCTCTCCCTTAATGGCGTTGTCACCGCCTGTAATCAGAAATCCAACCGCGAACCGGTGCTGAATCTCAGCGAGATGGAGGTGCAAACGCAGCTCGATGAGCTGGTGAAAAAGCATCTGGTGACCTCCAATAATGGCTTCGGCCAGCGCGTCAGCAAGTATGAACAGCGTTTCTGCAACTCCGCGTTCGGTAACTTGCAACTGAGCAGCGCTGAAGTCGCGGTGCTGACGCTGCTGTTCCTGCGCGGCGCTCAGACGCCGGGCGAGCTGCGTACCCGCAGCGGTCGTCTGCACGAATTCAGTGATATGAATGAAGTCGAGCAGACGCTTAACGGTTTGACCACGCGCGATGATGGTCCAATGGTGGTGCGCCTGGCGCGCGAACCGGGCAAACGTGAAAGCCGCTATATGCATCTGTTTGGCGGCGAAGTGGTGGAAGACGCGGCCAGCGCAGAAACCGCAAGCGACAATGACGATTTAACCGCGCGTGTCGCGCAACTTGAAGAAACGGTTGCTCAGTTGCAGTCGCAACTGCAACAGCTGCTGCAAAAGGAGCTTTGACATGACGCTGCGCATTGGCATTGTAGGTTTAGGCGGTATCGCGCAGAAAGCGTGGCTGCCGGTGTTATCGCAGGCCAGCGGCTGGCAATTGGCTGGCGCTTTTTCGCCCAATCAGGCAAAAGCGCAACCGATCTGCGATAGCTATCGCATACCCTATTTTGGTCAACTGGATGCGCTGGCCGCCGCCAGCGATGCGGTATTTGTTCATAGCAGCACCGCCAGTCATTACGAAGTGGTCAAAGCGCTGTTGCTGGCGGGCAAAGATGTGTGCGTCGATAAACCGCTAGCCGAAACGCTGCAACAGGCTGAAGCGCTGGTGGCGCTGGCGGACAAGCATAAGCGCAAGCTGATGGTGGCATTTAACCGCCGTTTTGCGCCGCGTTACCAGCAGCTAAAAAATGACATGCCACGTGCGGCCTCGCTGCGCATTGAGAAGCATCGCGCGGATAGCGTTGGCCCGCACGATCTGCGTTTTACCCTGCTGGATGATTATCTGCACGTGGTTGATACCGCGCTGTGGCTGGCGGGCGGCAGCCTGACGCGCGAGCTGGGACATATCGAAACCAATGAAGATGGCGCGATGTTGTACGCCGAACACCATTTCACCGCCGGTTCGCTGCAAATCACCACCAGCATGCATCGCCGCGCCGGCACGCAACGCGAAGTGGTCAGCGCCATCTGCGATGGTGATTACATCGAAATTAACGAGATGCGCGACTGGCAGCAGGAAAACCGCAGCGGCATCGTGCGTGATGTGCCGCCCGCGTGGCAAAGCCATCTTACCCAGCGCGGTTTTAGCGGCGCAGCGCACCATTTCATTCAGTGTGTTGAAAATCAGACGATGCCTGAAACCAGTGGCGAACAGGCGCTGGCGGCGCAGCGTCTGGTGGAAAAGTTGTGGCGCGATGCCGAACGTGAATAATCCCTTGTAACACTCAATGCTGGTCATTTCCCGCCGTGTCAGTAGACTATCGCCGGACATCACGGGATGTCCGCGCTAAGTCGCTCATTTCTCCGACACTTTTCAGGATGCGCCACTCAATATGAATTTGTTGAAATCGCTGGCTGCGGTCAGTTCGATGACCTTGTTTTCCCGCATACTGGGCTTTGCCCGCGATGCCATTGTGGCGCGCGTTTTCGGTGCGGGGATGGCAACCGATGCCTTCTTTGTTGCCTTCAAACTGCCTAACCTGCTGCGCCGCATTTTTGCTGAAGGCGCGTTTTCTCAGGCGTTCGTACCGATTCTGGCGGAATATAAAAGCAAGCAGGGCGAAGATGCCACGCGGGTGTTTGTCGCCTACGTTTCCGGTTTATTGACGCTGGTGCTGGCGGTGGTGACCGTGTTGGGGATGATCGCTGCGCCCTGGGTAATTGTGGTGACGGCGCCAGGTTTTGCCGATACCGCTGATAAATTCGCTTTAACCAGCGCGCTGCTGCGCGTCACCTTTCCTTATATTCTGCTGATCTCGCTGGCGTCGCTGGCGGGTGCCATCCTCAATACCTGGAACCGTTTTTCCGTGCCGGCGTTTGCGCCAACGCTGCTCAACATCAGCATGATTGGTTTTGCCGTCTTCGCTGCGCCGCATTTTAATCCTCCGGTGATGGCGCTGGCGTGGGCCGTGGTGGTGGGCGGCGTGTTGCAGCTGTTTTATCAACTGCCGCACCTGAAGAAAATTGGCATGCTGGTTCTGCCGCGTCTGAATCTGCGCGATGCGGGCGTGTGGCGCGTAATGCGTCAAATGGGACCGGCGATTCTTGGCGTGTCGGTCAGTCAAATTTCACTGATCATCAACACCATCTTCGCCTCCTTTCTGGTTTCCGGTTCGGTTTCGTGGATGTACTACGCCGATCGTCTGATGGAGTTTCCATCCGGCGTGCTGGGCGTGGCGCTGGGCACCATTTTGCTGCCCTCGCTGGCGAAGAGTTTTGCCAGTGGCAATCAGGAAGAGTATTCGCGGTTGATGGATTGGGGCCTGCGTCTCTGCTTCCTGCTGGCGTTGCCGAGCGCGGTAGCGCTGGGGATTTTGTCCGGGCCGCTGACGGTCGCGCTGTTCCAGTACGGGAAATTCACCGCCTTTGATGCCTTGATGACGCAGCGCGCGCTGATTGCCTATTCAGTGGGTTTGATGGGGCTGATTGTGGTGAAAGTGCTGGCACCCGGCTTCTATTCTCGCCAGGACATTAAGACGCCGGTGAAAATTGCCATCGTGACGCTGATTGTGACGCAATTGATGAACCTGGCATTTATCGGTCCGCTCAAACACGCTGGTTTGTCGCTGTCGATCGGTTTGGCTGCTTGCCTGAATGCCGCGCTGTTGTACTGGCAACTGCGTAAGCAGGATATCTTCCAGCCGCAGCCTGGCTGGTTCAGTTTCCTGACTCGTTTGCTGATTGCGGTATGTGTGATGGCCGCAGCGCTGCTGGGCATTCTGCAAGTCATGCCAGCATGGGAAGAGGGGCAGATGTGGTGGCGCCTGATTCGCCTGGCGGCGGTCTGCGCCATCGGCGGTGGCTCATACTTTGTGATGCTCGGTCTGCTCGGCTTCCGCCCGCGCGACTTCGCGCGCCGCACTATGGCGTAGAGCTCGCACTAACTTAACGGACATGCAGCGTCTGCCGCTGCGCAAGGGCAATCCGCAGCGCTGAAGCGTAAATGGTGGGCCAGGAGAGACCCGCATGGATGCGGGGCTCAGTTCGGGCCGGGCAGGAAGCCCGATCCCGAACGGTCCGTCGGCACAACGTTGAAGCTGAAGGCACCGCGTAAGCGGCGCGAGGACCGCCCGGCAGCGGCAGATGTTGCAGGTCCCGCACACAACAAAAAGGCCGCCATCCCGAAAGATAGCAGCCTCTTCAAACCCACTTTTTTTACCCTTTACGACTCAGTGTCGCCTGACCTTTACCCAAACCATCCGGCCCGTAAAATGCCTGCGTTTGGTGCGGTCGCAATACCGCCAATGCTTCATTGGTGAAGCCAATCTGATGCTGCAACAAAATCCCGTTATGCGTATTGGCATCGCGTAAGCGGCGCGTATGCTGTTGAATACGCATCCAGCGGTTTTCGCGATCGCTGTGATCACCATAGGGCGCTTGCGTGCCGAGGGATTTCTCGGTGGTGCGGCGCATCTCGTCCAGATAATTCAACGTAGTCAGCAGCGCGCTTTTATCTTCAGAAATACGCTGCAGCATGTTGCCATTAACCTGGCCGGCAGAAAGTTGCTGTTGTTCTTCATCCATTACCACCGCAAGGGATGTCAGCACGTCCTGCATTTTGTCTAAGGTGATCAGCAGATTGTCCATTGGGATTAGTTACCCTCTAAATACGCCTTGGTATCGGCGATCAGCGCGTCGGCGATCTTACCGGTATCCATTTTCAATTCGCCATTACGAATGGCCGTCTTCAGCTGCTCAACGCGCGCTGTATTAATGTCTTTGCTGCCAGGCTGCATCAGTTGCGCCTGCGCGGTACTCAACTTCACTTCCGCACCGCTTTCGCTGGTGGTGCTGGCTGCTGGCGTCGCGCTCTGACGCACTTTGCTGCTGTTATCGTTGGTATCGCGTGTTTGAACAGTGCTAACCGGATTCGTAGGCTGCGTTCTGTCGATGCTCATGGTAAGGCTCCTGTAAGGTCAGTTGGGGGTCAGCCAACTGAGTCAGCATAGGGTAATGTCTTTGTTGATATCTCTATCGGCAGAACAACAGGGTTCTTTAACGCTTTATAGCGATATCAGAATATTCCCATCCGCGTCGACGCGACCACTGACAACCTGACCATTTCCCATCCTCACGCGCACCATTTGTGCCGCGCTGGCGTTGTTCAGCGCACGTCCTTCGCTGCTGGCATTAAACCCGTTTCCACTGGCGACTACCATCACATTTTGACCGGCTTTCACGCGCCACGGCTGGCGCACCATGCTGGCAGTCACCGGCTGTCCTGGCGGGATATCGCGCAGCGCGACCGCATCAATGACGCCGCTGCTATCCATCAAGGCGCGCGCCGGCAGTTCATCCAGCCGCCCGGTTTCCAGACGCACATCAGACTGGCTGAGATTGCTGCCGCGCGCCACCTGACGGCTCGCCACCAGATATTGTCCGGTCACCTGCACCTGAACCTGCAGGAAACGACGGTTTTGATCGCAGTTAGCGGCGATGCTGATGTTGCCCCACTGACGGCTATTACCCGGCAGTTGCAGTTCAGGGGTTTCGCAGTTTGGCCACTGCGCCTGCGGCGTACGTACCACTACCGTCATGCCGGCGGCATGTTGTGGGTCGCGCGCCTTAAAAAATTGGGTTAACTGCGCGGTAAGGTCCGCGGCAGAACTGGGTAGCGCCAGTGCCAGCAAAAGTGTGGCTAGCAAAGTGGAATATCTGCGCATAACGCCTCCTGACGAGAAGATGGCACCGAGTCTACGCCTCGCGTAAAAAAATCAATGTCAAAAATAGCCGTCATTTTTGCTGCTATTCAGACGATCGCCCTTGCATTTGTCCACTTAAGCTGTCAGCTCGAAATTCTCATTCGCGGAGGAAGCATGCTCGACAAACTCGATGCCGCGCTGCGATTTGGTACTGAAGCGTTAAACCTGCGTGCTCAGCGTCAGGAAATCCTGGCGTCAAACATTGCCAACGCCGATACCCCGGGCTACCAGGCGCGGGATATCGACTTTGCCAGCCAACTGAGCAAGGTGATGCAAAACGGTCGCGCCGAAGGCAGCAGTCTGGCGCTGAATGTGACGTCCTCACGCCACATTGAAGCGCAAACCAACTCTCAGCCGTCACTGGATCTGCTGTACCGCATTCCCGATCAACCCGCCGCGGATGGCAACACCGTGGATATGGATCGCGAACGTACGCAGTTTGCTGATAACAGCCTGAAATACCAAACCGATCTCACCCTCATCAGTAGCCAGATCAAAGGCATGATGAGCGTTCTGCAGGGGCAATAAGCATGGCATTGCTGAATATCTTTGATATCGCCGGTTCTGCGATGACAGCGCAATCACAGCGCCTCAACGTCAGCGCCAGTAACCTGGCCAACGCCGACAGCGTAACCGGCCCTGATGGCCAACCTTACGTGGCAAAGCAGGTGATTTTCCAGACCGACGCCGCACAAGGTGCAGCGACCGGCGGCGTGAAGGTCGCAGGCGTGGTTAACGATCCTACTCCGGCAAAACTAGTGTATGACCCAGGCAATCCGCTGGCGGATCAGAAGGGCTACGTCAAGATGCCAAACGTTGATGTTGTGTCCGAAACCGTCAACACCATGTCCGCGTCGCGCAGCTACCAGGCCAACGTTGAAGTGCTGAACACGGTGAAGTCAATGATGATGAAAACCCTCACCATGGGTCAGTAACGGAGAACGACGATGAGCGTAGCAGTAGGAATTAAAGACAGTCTGGACCCAACGGTACTGACCTCCAGCAGTGCTTCGAGCGGCAATACCTCCGCCGACCTGCAGAATCAGTTTCTGAATATGTTGGTGGCGCAGCTGAAAAACCAGGATCCCACTAATCCAATGGATAACAGCCAGCTCACCACCCAGTTGGCTCAAATCAACACCCTGAGCGGTATTGAAAAGCTGAATACCACGCTGGGATCCATCTCTGGTCAGATTAGCTCTAGCCAGTCGTTGCAGAGCGCAACCTTAATTGGTCACGGCGTGATGGTTAACGGCAGCCAGGTCCTGGTGGGCAGCGGCACGACCACGCCTTTCGGTGTGGAATTGAGCACCGCGTCAACCGCGACCACCGCCACCATCAAAGATGCCAGTGGCGCGACTGTTCGCACCATCGATTTGGGTGCACTGACTGCAGGCGTCCATACCTTCTCATGGGATGGCACCCTGACCGATGGCAGCACTGCACCGGATGGAAAATATACCGTTTCACTGGCCGCCAGCAGTGGCAGCACCCAATTGGTGGCTCAACCGCTCAACTATGCCTACGTCAATGGCGTCAGCACAGTGGGTGACACCGCAAAACTGGATCTCGGCACCATGGGCTCCGCAACCCTCGATGAAATTCGTCAGATTCTCTGATTAACCTTTAGCAGGAGAAATACTATGTCTTTTTCACAAGCGGTGAGCGGCCTGAATGCTGCCTCCAGCAATCTGGATGTAATTGGTAACAACATCGCCAACTCCGCCACAGCCGGTTTTAAATCCAGCACCATTGCCTTTGCCGATATGTTTGCCGGTTCTAATGTCGGTCTGGGTACTAAAGTTGCCGCCGTCATCCAGGACTTTGGTGATGGTAGTACCACGTCAACCAGTCGTGGACTGGACGTAGCGCTGAGCGGCAACGGCTTCTTCCGTATGACCGACGCCAGCGGCGGCGTGTTCTATTCCCGTAACGGCCAGTTCACGCTGGATGCCAACCGTAACCTGGTGAACACCCAAGGTCTGAACGTTTCCGGTTATCCGGCCAGCGGCACACCGCCAACCATTCAGACCGGTGCGAACCCGGTGGCGCTGAGTATTCCGACCACGCAGATGGGCGCTCGCGCAACGACGACCGCGACTCAGGTTGCGAACCTGAACTCAACCAGCACCACACCAACGGTGACAACGTTTGATAAGTCCAACGTTGATAGCTACAACGCAAAAACCACCATGACGGTGTATGACACCCAGGGTAACGATCATCAGTTAGATATGTACTACATCAAAACTGCGGATAACACCTGGACCGTGCATATGGTTGACTCCACCACGGGTAATGAAGTCGGTAACACCGCAGCAGGCGACAACCTGGGCTACCAGATGAAGTTTGATGCCAACGGTAAGCTGACCGGCGTATCAAAAATGATTGACGATCCGGCCAACCCGGGCACTGCAATTCCGGATACCACGACCACCAGCGCCTCACTGGCAAACCTGGTTGTGAGCGGCACCAACGGTGCGGATGGCATGAACATCAGCATGAGCATGTTGGGCAGCCTGCAGCAAAACACCGGTGCGACCACCTTTGGTAACCCAACGCAGGACGGTTATCAGCCTGGCGATTTGACCAGCTACACCATCAATGATGACGGCACCATTACCGGTACTTACTCCAACCAGAAAACCCAGTTGTTGGGTCAAATCGTGTTGGCGAGCTTCTCTAACCCGGAAGGTCTGAAGTCTGAAGGCGATAACGTCTGGTCAGCTACCAGCTCATCAGGTCAGGCTGCGGTTGGTCTGGCAGGCACTGGTACTTACGGCAACCTGACGTCAGGTGCGCTGGAAGCATCCAACGTCGATATGAGTAAAGAGCTGGTGAACATGATCGTTGCGCAACGTAACTATCAGGCTAACAGCCAGACCATCAAAACTCAGGACCAGATTCTTAACACCCTGGTTAACTTACGTTAATTCGCTAACGGGATTGCTTTATGGATCACGCAATATATACCGCTATGGGCGCGGCCAGTCAGACGTTGGAGCAGCAGTCGGTAACGGCCAGCAACCTCGCCAACGCCTCAACGCCGGGCTTTCGTGCTCAGCTCAACGCGTTGCGCGCGGTGCCGGTCAGCGGCTGGTCGCTGCCAACGCGTACGCTGGTTGCCGCTTCCACGCCGGGCGCCGATATGTCACCGGGCTCGATGGATAACACCGGCCGCACGCTGGATGTGGGTGTCGCGCAGGACGGCTGGTTGGCAGTGCGTGCCGCTGACGGTACCGAAGCCTATACCCGCAACGGCAACATGCAGATCAGCTCGACCGGTATTTTGACCATTCAGGGCAATCCCGTGATGGGCGATGGCGGTCCGATCGCCATCCCGCAAGGTGCTGAATTGACCATCGCGGCAGACGGCACCATCACCTCGCGTAACGCCGGTGATGCACCCAATGCCACGGTGCAGATTGGTCGCCTGAAGCTGGTGCGCGCCACCGGTAAAGAGATGCAACGTGGCGATGACGGCATGTTCCGTCCTAACCAGCAAACCCAGGCGACGCGCGGCGCTGCGCTGGCGAACGATGCCACCATGACGGTGATGCCTGGCGTGCTGGAGGGCAGTAACGTGAAGCCGGTGGAAACCATGGTCGATATGATCGCCAACGCACGACGTTTTGAGATGCAGATGAAAGTGATCTCCAACGTCGATGAAAACGAACAAAAAGCTAACAGCTTGCTCAACATGAGCAGCTAAGGCGTAAGGAAAACACCATGATTCGTTCTTTATGGATCGCCAAAACCGGTCTTGACGCTCAGCAAACTAACATGGACGTCATCTCCAACAACCTCGCGAACGTAAGCACCAACGGCTTTAAACGTTCGCGCGCGGTATTTGAAGATTTGATGTACCAAACCCTGCGTCAGCCGGGCACCCAGTCGTCGGAGCAAACTACGCTGCCGTCAGGTCTGCAGATCGGTACCGGTGTGCGTCCTGTCACCACCGAACGTCTGCATCAGCAGGGTAATCTGTCGCAGACCAGCAACTCGAAAGACGTGGCTATCAACGGCCAGGGTTATTTCGAAGTGCAGATGCCAGACGGCACCTCGGCGTATACCCGTGATGGTTCATTCCAGGTTGACCAGAACGGTCAGCTGGTAACCAACGCCGGTTATCCGGTTCAGCCAGGTATCACCATTCCGGCCAACGCCACCAGCATCACTATCTCGCGCGATGGTGTGGTGAGCGTGACGCAGCAGGGCCAGACCAACCCGGCGCAGGTCGGTCAGTTGACGCTCAGCACCTTCATGAACGATGCGGGCCTGAATAGCCAGGGTGAAAACCTCTATCAGGAGACGCAGGCATCCGGTGCGGCAACGCAGAGCACGCCAGGCCAGAACGGCGCGGGTCTGCTGTATCAGGGTTATGTCGAAACCTCGAACGTCAACGTGGCGGAAGAGCTGGTCACCATGATTCAGACGCAGCGCGCCTACGAGATCAACAGTAAAGCGATCAGCACCTCCGATCAGATGCTGGCGAAGTTAACCCAGCTGTAATGCTGGTGTCGTTGGGCCAGCCTGGCTGGCCTGATTAAGCAACATGAATAAGGTTAGAACTCCGTGGCGAAGCAAGTGATTCTCAAGCCTGGTCATTGGTTGGTAGCCACGCTGCTACTCACTCTTAACGGTTGTGCGCTGGTTCCGCGCACGCCACTGGTGCAAGGGGCGACAACGGCAGAGCCGACGCCATCCGCACCGCCAGTGGTGAACGGTTCCATTTTTCAGGGCGTCGCACCGCTGAACTACGGCTATCAGCCGCTGTTTGAGGATCGCCGTCCACGCAACATTGGCGACACATTGACGATCACCTTGCAGGAAAACGTCAGCGCCAGCAAAAGTTCTTCCGCCAACGCCAGCCGCGATGGCAGCAACAGTTTTGGTGTGACAGGTGTACCAACCGGCCTGAGTGGTCTGGTGGGTGCCGGTGGCGAAAAAGCCACGCTGGATGCCAATGGCAAAAATGATTTCGCCGGCAAAGGTGGCGCCACGGCGAATAACACCTTTACGGGCACCATCACCGTCACCGTCAATCAGGTGTTGTCGAACGGCAACCTGCGCGTGGTGGGTGAGAAACAGATCGAAATTAACCAGGGCACCGAATTCATCCGCTTCTCGGGCGTGGTTAACCCGCGCACTATCAGCGCCAGCAATGCGGTGCTCTCCACCGCGGTGGCCGATGCACGTATTGAGTACGTCGGAAATGGTTATATCAATGAAGCGCAGACGATGGGCTGGTTCCAGCGTTTCTTCCTGAACGTCTCGCCGATGTAAGAGGTATTAAGAATGAATATGACGACTCTGCTCCGCCTGAGCCTCTGCTTGCTGCTGGGTTTCAGCGTTCTGGCGCATGCTGATCGCATCCGCGATCTGACCTCCGTACAGGGCGTGCGCGATAACCAGCTGATCGGTTACGGCTTGGTGGTGGGCCTTGATGGTACCGGTGACCAGACCACGCAAACCCCGTTTACTACGCAAACCGTGAGCAACATGCTCTCCCAGCTCGGCATTACCGTGCCGGCTGGCACCAATATGCAGCTGAAAAACGTGGCGGCCGTCATGGTGACCGCCAAGCTGCCGACCTTTGCGCGTCAGGGCCAAACCGTTGATGTGGTGGTCTCCTCGCTGGGTAACGCTAAAAGTTTGCGCGGCGGTACGCTGCTGATGACGCCGATGAAAGGCGTGGATAACCAGGTTTACGCGCTGGCGCAGGGTAACATTCTGGTTGGCGGTGCCGGCGCTTCAGCCGGTGGCAGCAGCGTGCAGGTTAACCAACTGAACGGTGGCCGTATTACCGGCGGCGCAACGGTAGAGCGTGAACTGCAGAGCAACTTTGGTAGCCAGAACACCATCAACCTGCAGCTGAATAATGAAGACTTCAGCATGGCGCAGCGCATCGCCGACGCCATTAACAGCCGTGGCATTGGTTCCGCGCAGCCGCTGGATGCGCGTACCGTGCAGATCCGCGTGTCGCCGAATAACAGTTCTCAGGTGCGTCTGCTGGCTGAAATTCAGAACCTCGACGTTTCGGTGCCGCTGGAAGATGCCAAGGTGATTATCAACTCACGTACCGGTTCGGTGGTGATGAACCGCGAAGTGACGCTGAACACCTGTGCGGTGGCGCAGGGCAATCTGTCGGTTACCGTCAATCAGCAGCAGAACGTCAGTCAGCCTGATACGCCGTTGGCGGGCGGTCAGACCGTGACAACTAACAATACCCAGATCGATCTGCGTCAGAGTGGCGGCGCGCTGCAACGTGTTAACTCCAGTGCCAACCTCAACAACGTGGTGCGTGCGCTGAATGCGCTGGGTGCGTCACCGATTGAGCTGATGTCGATTTTGCAATCGATGGAAAGCGCAGGCTGCTTGCGCGCCAAACTGGAAATTATCTGATGAACGATACGCAATCGCTAGTGAATGCGGCGTATGACAGCCGCTCGCTGAACGACCTGAAACGCGAAGCCGCCGCCGACCCGAAAGGGAAGGCGATGCAGGTGGCCAAGCAGGTGGAAGGGATGTTCGTGCAAATGATGATGAAAAGCATGCGCGCAGCGCTGCCGCAGGATGGCCTGCTGAGCAACGATCAGACGCGGCTTTTCACCTCGATGTACGATCAGCAGATTGCGCAGGACATCGGTAAACGTGGTCTCGGCATGGCCGATATTATCGTTAAACAGATGCAGCCCGCTCAGGAGCCGGACGAAACCGCCGGTACGGTGCCGATGAAGCTGGACAACAGCTTCATCTATAGCAACCTGCCGTCGAATCAGCTGGAGCAGATGGTGCGTAAAGCGGTGCCGCGTTTGCCGGTCTCGCCGAGCAGTTTGCCCAGCGACAGCAACGACTTTATCGCCCAGCTCGCGCAACCGGCGCAGGTCGCCAGTCAGCAGAGCGGCATTCCGCATCATCTGATCCTGGCGCAGGCCGCGCTGGAATCCGGCTGGGGCCAGCGACAGATCCTGACGCGCGACGGCAAGCCGAGTTACAACGTGTTCGGTATTAAGGCGAGCGGTGACTGGAAGGGCGCAACTACCGATATCATGACCACCGAATACGAAGGCGGCGTGGCGAAAAAAGTGCGCGCCAGTTTCCGTGTGTATGGCTCTTATATGGAAGCGCTCAGCGACTACGTCAAACTGCTGTCCAATAATCCTCGTTATGCCGCCGTTGCCAACGCACCGAGCGCCGAGCAGGGCGCGCGTGCCTTGCAGGCCGCCGGTTACGCTACCGATCCAAAGTATGCGCAAAAACTGGTGGGAATGATCCAGCAATTCAAAAACATGGGCGAAAAAGTGGTGAAGGCGTACAGCAACGACATCAACGATTTGTTCTGATTTTTGCTCTCAAGTTTCACTTAAGCACGCCGATAACAATCACATGCCACGGGCGTTCACCGCCCGCGCAATCGCACTGATGACTGCCAGCCCGGTTAACGGGAAATTAAGGAACCGAGATGTCCAGCATAATTAACTCAGCGATGAGTGGGCTGAGCGCCGCACAGGCTGCATTAAGCACCACCAGTAATAACATCAGCAATTACACGGTAGCGGGCTATTCGCGTCAGACGGCGATTCTGTCGCAGTCGAACAGCACCCTGCAGGGCAACAGCTATTACGGCAACGGTGTAACGCTCTCCGGCGTTCAGCGTGAGTATGACGAGTTCATCACCGCCCAGCTCCGTGGCTCCAGCGCCAACTACAGCGCCGTGAATACGCAGTACAACCAAATTTCGAACATTGATGATCTGCTGTCGACGTCGACCACCAGCTTGTCGACCTCAATCCAAAGCTTCTTCACCAACGTGCAGAACGTGGTGAGTAACGCCAACGATCCGTCGGCGCGTCAATCAATGCTGAGTTACGCACAAGGCCTGGTGAACCAATTCCAGACCACGGCGCAATATCTCAATAATATGCAGAACAGCGTTAATACAGATATCGCCTCGAACGTCGACCAAATCAACACCTTCACCAGTCAGATTGCCGACCTGAACAGTCAGATCGCCAAGCTGACCACCGGCGGTGGCGCGGCGCCGAACAATTTGCTGGATCAGCGCGATCAGTTAGTGAACAGCCTGAATAATGTGGTTGGCGTTAACGTATCTCAACAGGACGGTAGCTATATCGTCTCAATGGGCAGCGTGACGTTGGTGAATGGTAAAAACTCCACCAGTTTGGTGGCGATGCCGTCCAGCAGCGATTCAACACGTACCACTGTCGGCTATGTCGATAAGCAGGCGGGTAATGTTGAGATCCCTGAGAAGACATTGACCACCGGTTCACTCGGCGGCTTGCTGGCGTTTCGTACGCAGGATTTGGATACCGCGCAGAATCAGCTCGGCCAGTTAGCTGCGGCGTTCACCACTAGCTTCAATACCGTGCACAGCGAAGGGTATGACAGCAACGGTGACCAGGGTGGCAACTTCTTTAATATAGGTTCGCCAACCGTGGTGGGTAACAGCAAAAATACCTCAGCGGCTACCGTTACGGCTGCATGGTCAGATACCAGCGCGATGAAAGCGTCTAACTACACCGTGAGTTATGACGGCAGTAATTGGTCGGTGACCCGCATGTCTGACAACGTGAAGTTTAGCGTTACGCCAGATGCGACTGACGGCACCCTTAACTTTGATGGCCTGAAACTGACGGTGAGTACATCACCCGCACCTAACGCTAAAGACAGTTTCCTGGTCAAACCGGTACAGAACGTCATTGCCGGTATGTCGGTTGCGATCACCGATGAGTCGCAAATTGCTGCGGCATCCAGCGCAACCAGCGGTGAAAGTGACAACCGTAATGCGCAGAAATTGTTGGATCTGCAGGATAGCAAGTTGGTGAATGGTAATGCGACCATCGCTCAGGCTTACGCCAGTATTGTCAGCAGCGTCGGTAACAAAACCAGCACGCTGGAAACGGCCAGCACCACACAAGAAAACGTGGTTACTCAGCTAAGCGATCGCCAGCAGTCAGTTTCAGGGGTCAACCTCGATGAAGAGTACTCTAATCTGACGAAGTATCAGCAGTTCTATATGGCGAACGCGCAAGTACTGCAAACGGCGAGTACCATTTTTAATGCGCTGATGGGCATCCGCGGCTAAGCATAGAGGATAAAAACCATGCGTCTTAGTACCAATATGATTTTCAACCAGCAGGTCCGCGGGATTACTGACTCGCAAGCTTCCTGGTTAAAAGTAGGTGAACAGCTCTCTACCGGGCTGCGCGTCAGCAATCCCTCAGATGATCCAATCGCCGCCTCTCGCGCCGTAGTGCTTTCGCAATCGCAGGCGAAAAGTAGCCAATATGCCACGGCACGCAGCTTTGCCGATCAAAGCTTGTCGATGGAAGAGAACTCACTCTCCAGCGTGACCAGCAGCATTCAGGATGCGCAAACCATGATTGTGTATGGTTCAACCGGTACGCTGAGTGACGATGACCGCGCATCGATTGCCACCAAATTACAAGGTATTCGTGACCAACTGCTGAACCAGGCTAACAGCCGTGACGGCAATGGTCGCTATATTTTTGCGGGCTATCAAACTGATGTTGCACCGTTCAGTGACGCTGGAGCCCCAACGGGCGTTACGTATGTTGGCGGGACCGATGCGATTACGCAGAAGGTCGATGATGGTCGCACGATGGCGGTGAGTAGCGCAGGATCGTCAGTATTTATGTCACTGACCAGCAACGCGAAAGCAGAGCCGGACGGCAGCCCGAGTGAAACCAATCTGTTTAACATGCTTGATAGCGCAATTGCAGCACTCAATACGCCGCAGGATGATGCTGATGACGCAACCAAGCAGGTTTTCCAGGATGCAATGGATAAATCCAACCGTGGCTTGAGCAACTCATTGAACAACGTGTTGGCGGTGCGTTCAGCAGTAGGTTCACAGTTGGCTGAACTGGATACGCTGGATGCGCAGGGCGATGACCGTGACACCATTATGGCTTCACAAATGACAGATCTGGTGCAGGTTGATTATACGCAAGCCATTTCCAGCTACACCATGCAACAAACGGCTTTGCAGGCGTCGTATAAGACTTTTACCGATATGTCGAAACTCTCGCTGTTCCAGCTTAATTCGTAATTGACCTGAACCTTTGAGCGTACTTTAACCGGGTGCGCTTAGTTTCTCCCACCGCCTTTCGGGGCTGTGGGATTTTTTTTGCCTGTTATTCAGGTCGCATAAATGGCGTAATACTTGTCCGTTAAGCGTGAATCGGTCGCCATTAATGGCGACCCTACATTTGTTTGGCAAGGTTTGCGTTATAGATAGGAAATTTATTGCTTAATTAAGCGGCATTACACCACAAATGGCGCAATGCCGCGCATCGTAGGGGCGCCATATATGGCGACTGCAGGCAATAAAAAACCCCGGACTGGCCGGGGTTTGCTGTTTACTGACTTGCTAGAGCTTACGCGCTTTCCGGACGGGTTGCCGGGGCGGTTGCCTGATGCGTTGCGCTGTGACCGCCGGCAGAGCCGCGGCCCTCGAAGCCAAACGCTGGACGGACCCAGTCGCTGTTACGAACCGGTTCAGGTTCCCAGGCCGGAGCCGGTGCTTTGGTCATCGGTGCGGTAGCGTGGTGCTTGAAGCGCGTCTCTACCGTGGTCACTGCGGTATCACGAGCCGCAACCGGCGCATGAGGTTCAGTGACCGGCGTGACTTCCGCTTCAGCCGCGACTGGCGCAGCCAGCACTTCTTCAACCTGAGCTTCCACTGCTGGAGAAACATCAGCTGGCGCCTGCTCTACAACCGCAGCGACTTCGCTGACTTCACCTTCAGGCTTCGCTTCTTCAACGACAACAGCCGGTTCCGCTTCAGCCGCAGTTTCCTGTGCAACTTGTTCATCAGCAGCAGAGATCACGGCTGGCTCTTCGTTGACAGGCGCGGCAATCGGCGTGACGTCATCAGTGTTTACCACTGGAACATCGGTATGTGCCTGTGGTTCAGCATGATGCACAGCTTCTTCAGCGGCAACCTGCTCAACGGCCGGTTCAACTGCAGCGGGTTGAGCCTCGGCATCTGCGGCTTGCTGGTAGCCGTAATCCGACACTTCATGCATCGCATCTTGCGTGCTGTACTCTTCCTGCGCTTGCGCAACCGGGTAAGAGATCCACACTTTGCCTGACGCCATTTCTGGTGAGGCAGCAGCCGATTCCAGCGGCATTGCAGACTGCGTTGGGTAACGCTCGTCACGATAACGGCGACGACGCTGGCCACTCACGCGCAGGTGACGCGGTGAACGACGTGAACGGCGCGGCATATTGGCGCTATCACGGTTATCGCTATCATCTTGCTCGTCATTGCTGGCTTCAGGATGTTCGTGGTACTGAGCGCGCGGCGCAGTTTCAACGGCGGCTTCATGAACCACTGGCGCTTCGGCAGCAATTTCAGTGGTATCGCCCACACGCACGCGCTGTGACAGCTGACGCTGCTTACGACGCGGCATTACCTGAACGCGTTCTTCTTCCTGCTCGACGTTTTCGTCAACGACAGGAGCCTGAACAACCGGTTCAGCGGCTTTCTGATCCTGCTGCTGAGTGCGCTTCTCTTCCTGACGACGACGCTGGCGATCGGCACGCTGTTCGCGGCGCTGTTGCTGCTGCTCATCACGTTGCTCAAGCGCTTCATCGCTCAGGACCGGACGCGCTTCACGCGGCTCGTTCTGACGCTTGTTGCGACGATTGTCCTGATTGTCACGCGGTTCGCGGGCTTCACGTGGCTCACGTGCTTCACGCGGCTCGCGCGGTTCACGACCTTCGCGCACCTGACCATTCTCGCCATTACGCGGAGTACGTTCGCGACGGTTGTTGCGGCGGTTGTTATTGTTGCGACGTTCGCCACGCTGCTGGGTATTTTCAGATTCAGCGGCAACAACGGCTGGGGTTTCTTGCTGAGTTTCAGCAGGAGCCGCAGCTGGCGCGTCACCGGCAAACAGTTTCTTCAATCCGCTCAGCAGGCGTGCCACGAAGCCGGTGTTAGTCACCGCGGGTGCTGCAACAGCAGGCTTGGTTTTCACTTCTGCTGCAGGCTGAGACTCTTTCACCACTTCAACCGGCGCAGGCGGCGCATCTGGCATCGCGAAGGCGGCCAGTGCTGGCTGCTCCGGACGACGACGCTCAGCGTGCTCTTCTTCAGAAGGCAGCGCCATTTCCGCTTCGTGCAGTTTCGGTAAGTGATAGCTCAGCGTTTGCGTCTCTTCGCCGGTGCGAACACGCAGTACCGAGTAGTGTGGGGTTTCCATCTGATCGTTTGGCACGATGATGGCACGCACGCCGCCCTGGCGTTTTTCGATGGCGCTAACGGCATCACGCTTTTCGTTCAGCAGGTAAGAGGCGACCTGAACCGGAACAATGGCATGCACTTCTTTGGTGTTGTCTTTCAGCGCTTCTTCTTCAATCAGACGCAGAATAGACAGCGACAGAGATTCGTTATCACGGATGGTGCCGGTACCGCTGCAGCGAGGGCAGACGTGATGGCTGGATTCACCCAGTGACGGGCTCAAACGCTGACGCGACATCTCCAGCAAACCGAAGCGTGAAATGTGGCTGATCTGAATACGCGCACGATCCTGACGCACCGCTTCACGCAGACGGTTTTCCACTGCGCGCTGGTGGCGCACTGGCGTCATGTCGATGAAGTCGATCACAATCAGGCCGCCGAGATCACGCAGACGTAGCTGGCGAGCGATCTCATCGGCCGCTTCCAGGTTGGTGTTATAGGCGGTTTCTTCGATATCACCGCCGCGAGTTGCACGTGCGGAGTTGATATCAATCGCCGTCAGGGCTTCGGTGCTATCGATAACAATCGAGCCGCCTGATGGCAGACGCACTTCACGCTGGAAAGCTGATTCAATCTGCGATTCGATTTGGTAGTGGCTGAACAGCGGGATTTCACCGGTGTACAGTTTGATTTTGCTGCTGAAGTCTGGACGACCCAGTGCAGCAATGTGCTGACGAGCCAGTTCCAGGACTTTTGGATTATCGATAAGGATTTCACCGATATCCTGACGCAGATAGTCGCGGAAGGCGCGCACGATAACGTTGCTTTCCTGATGGATCAGGAAAGGCGCCGGGCGGCTGTCTGCAGCTTTCTTAATGGCTTCCCAGTGCTTCATACGGAAGCTGAGATCCCACTGCAGTGATTCGGCAGATTTGCCTACGCCCGCCGTACGGACGATTAATCCCATGCCGTCTGGAAGTTCCAGTGCGGAAAGTGCTTCTTTTAATTCGGTACGATCGTCGCCCTCAATGCGGCGTGAAATACCACCGGCACGTGGGTTGTTCGGCATCAATACCAGATAGCTACCGGCCAGAGAAATAAAGGTGGTGAGTGCTGCACCTTTATTACCGCGTTCCTCTTTATCAATTTGAACGATAACTTCCTGACCTTCACGCAGCACATCTTTGATATTCGGACGACCATGTGCGTTGTAATTGGCGGGGAAATATTCGCGGGAAATTTCTTTCAGAGGGAGGAAACCGTGACGTTCTGCACCGTAATCGACAAATGCAGCTTCAAGGCTAGGTTCAACGCGGGTGATTTTACCTTTGTATATGTTGGCTTTTTTCTGTTCGTGTCCAGGACTTTCAATATCCAGATCGTACAGACGTTGTCCATCAACCAGGGCAACGCGCAACTCCTCCTGCTGAGTTGCGTTAATTAACATTCTTTTCATCGTGACTTACTCGTTATTCTCACATGAGTGATCTAGCTGCGGGCATCGTACCCTGGACGAGAATCAACCGATGGCCCCGTGTCTTAATGCACTGACGTCAACCTCACGGTTGTCGGCGGCTAAAGGGGCGCAAATCTTGTCGGTGGCCTGTTTTTCATAAGGAAATCCAGCGCCTGAAGGTGGAAATGTTACAGAGTATTCAAAAATCCACACATCCTAGTCTGTCGTCCAGGCCGCAACCCGCAGCCCGCTAAGTGCCTGATTTAACATTACGTCTTACGCCATTGCTGCGTGTCCGTTCAATCCGGCAAAATGACTTATTTCGCTCTTTTTTCTGCCTGAATCTTTCCAGGGCAGAAACCCCTGCATTATTCCATTGCTAACCAACATTAAGCAAGGCGACTTTTGCCAAGCTGAGAAGTTTATTCGTCCATAACCTGTTCATTTGCAGGGCTAATCATCGCATCGCTGAAAATGTCGCCATTTTCACCGTTTCATCACGCGACAAAGAGAGAGTTAAGCACAGAAAAAGGGGTGGCGCTATCCAGGGACACTAATTAGAATCGCCGCCATGAAAACAGAGAATCCCGGCGTACAGTATGTCGCCATCACGGCTGAAAATGCCGGACAACGAATTGATAACTTTTTGCGCACCCAGCTTAAGGGCGTGCCGAAAAGCATGATTTATCGCATTTTGCGTAAAGGCGAAGTGCGGGTGAATAAAAAGCGCGTCAAACCGGAATATAAGCTGGAGGATGGCGACGAGCTGCGTATCCCTCCGGTACGGGTTGCCGAGCGCGAAGAGAATACGGTTTCACCGAAGCTGGATAAAGTCGCGGCGCTCACCAATGCCATTCTCTATGAGGATGATTACCTGATGGTGCTGAATAAACCGTCGGGCACCGCAGTACACGGTGGCAGCGGATTAAGTTTTGGTGTGATTGAAGGGCTGCGTGCGTTGCGTCCGGAAGCGCGTTTCCTTGAGTTAGTCCATCGCCTCGATCGTGATACCTCTGGCATCCTGCTGGTGGCGAAGAAGCGTTCTGCTTTGCGCTCGCTGCATGAGCAGCTGCGCGAGAAGGGCATGCAGAAGGATTACCTGGCTCTGGTGCGCGGTGACTGGCCATCGCATCTGAAAGTGGTGCAGGCACCGCTGCTGAAAAACATTTTGCAGAGCGGCGAACGTGTAGTTCGCGTTAGTGCGGAAGGCAAGCCTTCTGAGACGCGTTTTAAAGTCGAAGAGCGGTTTGGTTTCGCGACCTTGGTGAAAGCCAGCCCGGTGACCGGTCGTACCCATCAGATTCGTGTGCATACGCTTCATGGCGGCCACCCGATCGCCTTCGACGATCGTTACGGCGACCGCGAGTTTGATGCACAGCTCAGTTCAACCGGTTTGTCGCGCCTGTTCTTACATGCCGCCGCGTTGACCTTCACCCATCCCAACACCGGAGAAGTGTTACGGATGGAAGCGCCACTGGATGGCGCACTGAAGAATTGCCTCGCCAAACTGCGTCAGAAAAAAGCCTGATTATCCGGGCATCAACACAATGCGTTGATGCCCACCTTTCTTAGCATTTCATCTAGCGCAATCAGCGGTAAACCAATCAAGGTATTGGGATCGCGACCTTCCAGCCTGTCAAATAAACAAATCCCCAATCCTTCGCTTTTGAAACTGCCAGCGCACTGCAACGGCTGCTCCTTTTCAACGTAGCCACGAATTTCTTCAGCACTCAACTCGCGGAAATGCACGTTAAAGGGTTCGCAAATGACCGACTGTTTGCCGCTCTGCGGTTGCAGAAGCGCCAGGCCGGTATAAAAGGTGATGGCGTTGCCGCTGGCCGCCGCAAGTTGCTGGCAGGCCTTTTCCACAGTGTGCGGTTTACCGGTTATCTCGCCATTCAGCACACAAACCTGATCGGACCCGATTATCCAGCTGTCCGGGTAACGTGCGGCCAGCGCCTGCGCTTTGGCTAATGCCAGACGCTGCACCAGCTCGGGGGCCGATTCATGCGGTAGCGGGGATTCGTCGCAATCTGGGGCGGCGGTAATAAAAGGCAGGCCCAGTTTGCTTAGCAGCGCCTGACGAAAAGGGGAAGTAGAAGCTAAAACTAAAGGTGTCATCATTTTTTTTCAGAATAGATAGCGTAAAGATGACAGTCATTTTAAACTATGCGCCGCACTGGATGCGACTAACGGGTGAAAGATGCCGTAAACCGGCCTTTTTCTTTGACTCTATGACGTTACAAAGTTAATATGCGCGCCCTATGCAAAAGGTAAAATTACCCCTGACGCTCGATCCGGTCCGCGCCGCGCAAAAACGCCTTGATTATCATGGTGTTTATGCACCTGAATTGGTGGCGCGCTTGGCCGAAACGGTCGTGAGTGTGGACAGTGAAGTTGAATGCGATATGTCGTTTGCGGTTGATAACCAGCGCCTCGCCGTTCTGCAAGGAACAGCTGAAGTGCAGGTGACTCTGTCATGTCAACGCTGCAACCAGTCGTTTCCACGTCATGTTCACGTAAGCTATTGCTTCAGTCCTGTCTCTTCTGATGAGCAGGCCGAGGCACTACCGGAAGCCTACGAGCCAGTTGATGTCAATGATTTTGGTGAGATCGACTTGCTGGCAGTGATCGAAGATGAGCTCATCCTCGCGCTGCCCGTGGTTCCGGTGCATGATTCTGAACACTGTGAAGTGTCCGACGCGGACATGGTGTTTGGTCAACTGCCTCCAGAGGCAGAAAAACCAAATCCCTTTGCCGTATTAGCCAGTTTAAAGCGTAAGTAATAGGAGTAAGGTCCATGGCCGTACAACAGAATAAACCAACCCGTTCTAAGCGTGGTATGCGTCGTTCACACGATGCTCTGACCACTGCTGCTCTGTCAGTAGATAAAGTTTCTGGCGAAACTCATCTGCGTCACCATATCACTGCGGATGGTTACTACCGCGGTCGCAAGGTTATCACCAAGTAATCCTCGCGATTACACAAGGCGATACCTTGACACGTTTGACCCTGGCAGTTGATGCCATGGGCGGGGACTTCGGTCCTTGCGTGACAGTGCCTGCAGCCTTGCAGGCACTGGCCTCTCATTCGGAGCTGGTTCTTCTTCTGGTCGGCGATCCCGACATCATCTCGTCATTTCTTGCCAAAGCGGATTCCTCGTTACAGAGGCGTGTGCAGGTTATTCCTGCCGAATCGGTTATTGCAAGTGATGCCAAACCTTCTCAGGCGATTCGTAACAGCCGCGGCAGTTCAATGCGTGTGGCGTTAGAGTTGGTGAAAGAGGGGAAAGCACAAGCCTGTGTCAGTGCGGGAAATACCGGTGCGCTGATGGGGCTGGCGAAAATGTTATTAAAGCCGCTGGATGGTATTGAGCGTCCGGCGTTGATGACGGTGTTGCCGCATCAGCAGCATGGCAAAACGGTGGTGCTTGATCTTGGCGCTAACGTGGAGTCTGACAGCGCCATGCTGGTGCAGTTTGCGATCATGGGCGCTGTAATGGCCGAAGAAGTGCTGGAGATCGCCCAGCCGCGTGTGGCGCTGCTGAATATTGGTCAGGAAGAGACCAAAGGATTAGAAACAATCCGCGCCGCATCTGCGGTGCTGCGAGCGTCACCGCAAATCAACTATATTGGATACCTTGAGGGGAACGATCTCCTCACCGGCAAGACGGATGTGCTGGTTTGTGATGGCTTCGTTGGTAACGTCACGTTGAAGACCATGGAAGGCGTGGTAAGAATGTTCCTCTCTCTGATCAAATCGTCAGAGGAAGGAAAAAAACGGGCCTGGTGGCTAACATTGTTGGGGCGCTGGATTCAAAAGCGTCTGGCAAAGCGTTTCGGCCATCTCAACCCCGACCAGTACAATGGCGCTTGTCTGTTAGGGTTGCGCGGGACAGTGATCAAAAGCCACGGTGCGGCGAATCAACGTGCATTTGCCGTGGCGATAGAGCAGGCAGAGCAGACGGTGCGAAAGCAAGTCCCAGAGAGGATTGCTGCGCGCCTTGACACTGTATTAGCCAGGAGTGACAAAGCGTAGATGTTTACCAAAATTATCGGTACGGGCAGCTATTTGCCTGAGCAGATTCGCTCCAATGCGGATCTGGAAAAAATGGTCGAGACGACGGACGAGTGGATTGTCACCCGTACCGGCATCCGTGAGCGCCGTATTGCCGCTCCGGAAGAAACCGTTGCTACTATGGGCTTCACCGCAGCACAGCGCGCGCTGGAAATGGCGGGTGTGAATGCGAGCGACGTTGGCCTGATCATTGTGGCAACCACCTCTTCCAGCCATGCCTTCCCTAGTTCAGCGTGCATGATCCAGCAAATGCTGGAGATCAATGATTGCGCTGCCTTCGATTTGGCCGCTGCCTGTGCGGGCTTCACCTATGCACTGAGCGTTGCCGATCAATACATCAAAAATGGTGTGGTAAAACATGCGCTGGTGATCGGTGCAGACGTGCTGGCACGTACGCTCGATCCTAATGATCGTGGCACTATCATTCTGTTTGGTGATGGCGCGGGCGCGGTGGTACTGAGCCAGAGCGAAGAGCCAGGCATCCTTTCTACCCATCTGCACGCCGACGGCCGTTACAGCAAACTGCTGACGCTGCCGTATCAGGATCGTGCCCATCAGGACGAGCCTGCTTATCTGACGATGGCGGGCAATGAAGTCTTCAAAGTGGCCGTGACTGAACTGGCACACATTGTTGATGAAACTCTGCAAGCCAACAATCTTGATCGTGAAATGCTCGACTGGCTGGTGCCGCATCAGGCGAACCTGCGCATTATTAGCGCAACCGCCAAAAAGCTCGGCATGGGCATGGATAAAGTTGTCGTCACGCTGGATCGTCACGGTAATACCTCGGCCGCGTCAGTGCCAAGTGCTCTGGACGAAGCGGTGCGCGATGGCCGTATCAAGCCGGGACAACTGATTCTGCTGGAAGCCTTCGGTGGTGGTTTCACCTGGGGTTCTGCGCTGGTTCGCTTTTGATTGACAGGAACGAAAGATGACGCAATTTGCTTATGTTTTCCCAGGACAGGGATCGCAGACCGTCGGCATGTTAGCCGAGCTGGCTGCTGAAAACCCGCAGGTTGAAGCCACTTTCCGTGAAGCTTCTGATGCGCTGGGTTATGACTTATGGCAGCTGGTCCAGCAGGGACCGGCTGAAGAATTGAATAAAACCTGGCAGACGCAGCCTGCGCTGCTGGCGGCTTCTGTTGCTATCTATCGCGTATTGCAGAGCAAAAATGCGGTGCAGCCAACCATGATGGCCGGCCACAGCCTCGGTGAATACTCGGCGCTGGTATGTGCCGGTGTGCTGAATTTCGCTGACGCCATTAAACTGGTTGAGCTGCGCGGCAAACTGATGCAGGAAGCGGTACCGGAAGGTACTGGCGCGATGCAGGCGATTATCGGTCTGGATGACGCATCCATCCGTAAAGCCTGCGAAGAGAGCGCTCAAGGCCAGGTGGTTTCACCCGTTAACTTCAACTCGCCGGGCCAGGTGGTTATCGCTGGCAACAAAGAAGCGGTTGAGCGTGCGGGTGCAGCCTGTAAGGCTGCTGGTGCCAAACGTGCACTGCCGCTGCCAGTTAGCGTGCCATCGCACTGTGCTTTGATGAAACCTGCGGCCGATAAATTGGCGGTGGCGCTCGAAGCGATCACCTTCAATGCACCTTCGGTACCAGTGGTGAACAACGTCGACGTGAAGTGTGAAACTGAAGCTGCTGCGATCCGTAGTGCGCTGGTCCGTCAGCTGTATAGCCCGGTGCGCTGGACTGAATCGGTCGAGTTTATTGCTGCGCAGGGCGTTGAGCAATTGCTGGAAGTCGGTCCAGGTAAAGTCCTGACCGGTCTGACCAAACGTATTGTGGATAGCCTGAGTGCTGCTGCGGTGAACGATTCTGCTTCACTGAGTGCTGCACTTTCACAGGAATAAGAGGAAAAACATGAGCTTTGAAGGTAAAGTAGCGCTGGTTACCGGTGCAAGCCGTGGAATTGGTCGCGCCATTGCGGAAACGCTGGCTGCGCGCGGTGCCAAAGTGGTGGGAACCGCCACCAGTGCAAGCGGTGCGGAAGCAATCAGTGCTTACCTCGGCGACAAGGGCAAAGGCCTGCTGCTGAACGTCACTGATGCCGCCTCAATTGAGAGCGTCCTCGAGCAAGTTCGCGCCGAATTTGGCGAAGTGGACATTTTAGTCAATAATGCAGGCATTACGCGTGACAATCTGTTGATGCGCATGAAAGACGATGAGTGGGCGGATATCCTTGATACCAACCTGACATCTGTCTTCCGTCTTTCTAAGGCGGTTATGCGTGCCATGATGAAAAAACGCGTGGGCCGTATCATTACCATCGGTTCTGTAGTTGGAACCATGGGTAACGCGGGTCAGGCAAACTATGCGGCAGCAAAAGCAGGTTTGATTGGCTTTAGCAAATCACTGGCGCGAGAAATTGCGTCACGTGGCATTACTGTAAACGTCGTGGCTCCGGGCTTTATTGAGACGGACATGACGCGTGCACTGAACGAAGATCAACGTTCGGGTATTTTGGCAGAAGTTCCAGCAGGTCGCTTAGGTGACCCGCAGGAAATTGCCAATGCTGTTGCATTCTTAGCCTCTGACGAAGCAGCCTACATCACGGGTGAGACGCTTCATGTCAATGGCGGCATGTACATGGTCTGATAATCACGAAAACATTTGCTTTATCTGCGGCAAACACCGCAGAATAACGCAAAATCGTGGTTCGACCAGCCGGGATTTTGTTGCATCTTTTTCAACATTTTATACACTACGAAAACCATCGCGAAAGCGAGTTTTGATAGGAAATTAAATAGTATGAGCGATATCGAACAACGCGTTAAGAAAATCGTAGCTGAGCAGCTGGGTGTTAAAGAAGACGAAGTGATTAACACTGCTTCTTTCGTTGAAGACCTTGGTGCAGATTCTCTTGACACCGTTGAGCTGGTAATGGCTCTGGAAGAAGAGTTTGATACTGAAATTCCAGACGAAGAAGCTGAGAAAATCACTACCGTTCAGGCAGCGATCGATTACATCAATAGTCATAAACACGACTAATGAATATCTTCAGGCGGTCACCTCGACCGCCTGAGTTTTATGTATGCCCCACATAGCGTTATTTTTTCCCTCCCTGGAGGACGTGCGTGTCTAAGCGTCGTGTAGTTGTGACTGGTCTTGGCATGTTGTCTCCTGTCGGCAATACCGTAGAGTCTACCTGGAGTGCTCTCCTTGCCGGTCAGAGCGGCATTAGCCTGATCGACCATTTTGATACTAGTGCCTATGCAACGCGTTTTGCGGGCTTAGTAAGAGATTTTAATTGCGATGATTTCATCTCGCGCAAAGATCAGCGCAAGATGGATGACTTCATCCAATACGGCATCGTTGCAGGCATTCAGGCTATGGCAGACTCCGGTCTGGTCGTAACCGATGAGAATGCTGGTCGCATTGGTGCGGCAATCGGTTCTGGTATTGGCGGACTGGGTTTAATCGAAGATAACCACAGCTCGCTGGTCAACGGTGGACCGCGCAAAATCAGCCCATTCTTCGTGCCTTCTACCATCGTCAACATGGTTGCAGGTCACCTCACCATCATGTACGGCCTGAAAGGTCCAAGCATCTCTATCGCAACTGCCTGTACGTCCGGTGTCCACAACATTGGTCATGCGGCGCGTATCATTGCGTATAACGATGCTGATGTGATGTTGGCAGGTGGTGCGGAGAAAGCCAGTACGCCATTAGGTGTCGGTGGTTTCGGTGCTGCTCGTGCGCTCTCCACGCGTAATGACAATCCTCAGGCGGCAAGCCGTCCGTGGGATAAAGATCGTGACGGTTTCGTGTTGGGTGACGGTGCTGGCATTATCGTACTGGAAGAGTACGAACACGCGAAGAAACGTGGTGCGAAGATTTATGCTGAGATCATTGGTTTCGGCATGAGCAGCGATGCTTACCACATGACGTCACCTCCGGAAGACGGTTCAGGTGCAGCAGCAGCGATGGTTAACGCGCTGCGTGACGCGCAGCTGAACGCTGAGCAGATTGGTTATGTCAACGCGCACGGCACCTCGACGCCAGCCGGTGACAAAGCGGAAGCGCAGGCGGTGAAATCGGTATTTGGTGCGGCGGCCCACAGTGTGATGGTCAGTTCCACCAAGTCGATGACTGGCCACCTGTTGGGTGCTGCGGGCGCGGTAGAAGCGATTTATTCGATTCTTGCGCTGCGCGACCAGGCGATTCCACCAACCATCAACCTCGACAATCCTGACGAAGGTTGCGATCTGGACTTCGTGCCGCATACGGCGCGCCAGGTCAGCGGACTGGAGTACACCTTGTGTAACTCCTTTGGATTTGGCGGCACTAACGGCTCGCTGATCTTCCGCAAGGTTTAATCGCTCCTCAGCCGTACAGAGGCCCGCAATGCGGGCCTTTTTTATATATTCTACCGTGGTAATCAAGGCGGCCAACATGTGGATAAACGGCATACCGCAAACCGAGCTTTCAGCACGCGATCGCGCAGTGCAATTTGGCGATGGCTGTTTTACCACTGCTGCAGTGATCAACGGCCATATTGTTATGCTGGATGCGCATCTGCAGCGGCTGAAAGAGGGCTGCGCACGGTTATTGATGGATGCGCCTGATTTAGCTCAACTCGCCGCAGAAATGCATCACGCCGCTGCGCAACAAACGCAGGCAGTGCTCAAGGTGATTTTGACACCGGGCGCTGGCGGACGCGGTTATAGCCGCGCAGGCTGCCAAACACCGACGCGCATCCTTTCACTTTCGCCGTGGCCACAGCATTACGCCACGCTGCAACAGCAGGGCGCTGTGCTGCATACCAGCCCAATGCGACTGGCACGCAATCCATTGCTGGCCGGCGTAAAGCACCTGAATCGGCTTGAGCAGGTGCTGATTCGCCAGCATCTTGACCAGACGGGCGGCGACGAGGCGCTGGTGCTTGACACTAACGGGACGGTGGTGGAATGCTGTGCGGCCAATTTATTCTGGCGCAAAGGCAACAACGTCTTTACGCCGCAGCTTGAGCAGGCTGGCGTGGATGGCATTATGCGTCGTTATCTGATGGCGCAGATGGCCGCGAATGGCCAGACTTGTCAGCTGATCGATGGCAGCAGGGACGACGTGTTGAACGCTGATGAAGTGGTGATATGTAACGCCCTGATGCCCGTTTTACCCGTGCGACAAATTGACGACGTTTCGTTTAGCGCACGATCGCTGTATCAGCAACTGCGCGCCAGTTGCCCGACGATGGAAGCATCATGACTCGAATGAAGAAAATTCTCGCAGGCGTTGTGGTAGTCGCAGGACTCGCCGCCGCCTTTAGCTATTGGCAGATTGAACGTTTAGCCGATACGCCCTTAACACTGCAGCAGGAAACCATTTACACCTTGCCGGCTGGCAGCGGCCGTGTAGTACTGGAAGCGCAACTCGAAAGCCAGCACATCATTCCGCAAAGCATCTGGTTTGGGCCATTGCTGAAACTGGAACCGGAACTGGCGCGTTTTAAGGCCGGTACCTATCGCCTGGAAACCGGCATGACGGTGCGACAGTTGCTGCAATTGCTGGCAAGCGGTAAAGAAGCGCAATTCCCGGTGCGTTTTATTGAAGGTTCGCGTCTTACCGAGTGGTTAGCCGAGCTACGCAAAGCGCCATACCTGAAACACACGCTGACCGACGATCAATTTGCCACCGTTGCCGCTGCGCTCAAACTCGACGTGGGCCAACTGGAAGGCAGCTTCTATCCTGATACGTATCTCTACACCGCCAATACCAGCGATGTGGCGCTGCTGGAACGTGCCCATGCGCGCATGAACAAGCTGGTCGATGAGATTTGGCAGGGACGCATGGAGAATCTGCCTTACAAGAAAGAGCAGGACATGGTCACCATGGCGTCGATCATTGAGAAAGAGACTGGCGTGAGCGAAGAGCGTGCACGCGTGGCGTCGGTGTTTATCAATCGCCTGCGTACCGGGATGAAACTGCAAACCGATCCCACGGTGATTTACGGTATGGGCGACAGCTACACCGGCACGCTAACCCGTAAAAATCTGGAAACGCCAACCGACTATAACACCTACACCATTAGCGGTTTGCCGCCGGGTCCGATTGCGATGCCGGGCCGTGCTTCACTGGAAGCGGCTGCGCATCCGGAAAAAACCAATTACCTCTATTTTGTCGCGGACGGCAAAGGTGGGCACACCTTTACCACCAATCTGGCCAGCCACAATAAAGCGGTGCAGGTTTACCGGCTGGCAATGAAGGAAAAAAATGAAAAGTAAGTTTATCGTCATTGAAGGCCTGGAAGGTGCAGGCAAAACCACCGCGCGTGATGCGCTGGTTGCCGTGCTGCATGAGCACGGCATTAATGATGTCGTCTTCACGCGCGAGCCGGGCGGTACGCCGCTGGCAGAACAACTGCGAGTGTTGGTCAAGCAGGGCATTGATGGCGAGCAGGTGACCGATAAAGCCGAGCTGCTGATGCTGTACGCGGCACGCGTGCAGCTGGTAGAGAACGTGATCAAACCGGCGCTGGCACGCGGTGCCTGGGTGGTGGGCGATCGTCACGATCTCTCTTCACAAGCCTATCAAGGCGGCGGTCGAGGTCTGGATACGCAGCTGATGACCACGCTGCGCGATGCGGTGCTGGGCGATTTCCGTCCCGATCTCACACTCTATCTCGACGTAACGCCAGAAATTGGCCTGCAACGCGCCCGCGCACGTGGCGAGTTGGATCGTATTGAGCAAGAGTCGTTGCGATTCTTCGAGCGCACGCGTGAACGCTATCTGGCTTTGGCCGCTCAGGATCCCTCAATTCTAACTATTGATGCGACGCAAAATATTGCAGACGTGACATCGTCACTTCAAGGCACCTTGCGTAGCTGGCTTGCAGGCCAATCCGCATGAACTGGTATCCGTGGCTGAATCAGCCTTATCGACAAATTATCGCCCGCCATCAAAGCGGCCAGGCTCATCACGCCTTGCTGGTGCAGGCCATTGAAGGCATGGGTGACGATGCGTTGATCTGGGGCGTAAGCCGTTGGTTGATGTGTTTGCAGCCGGAAGGATTGAAGAGCTGTGGCCACTGCCACGGCTGCCAGTTAATGCAGGCGCATACGCATCCCGATTGGTATCGCCTGGAAGCCGAAAAGGGGAAATCCTCGCTGGGTATTGATGCGGTGCGCGACGTCACTGAAAAGCTGTATCACTTCGCGCAGCAGGGCGGCGCAAAGATCGTTTGGTTGCCCGATGCCGCGCAGCTGACGGAAGCCGCCGCCAACGCATTACTGAAAACGCTGGAAGAGCCGCCGGCGAATTGCTGGTTTTTCCTCAGCGTGCGCGAACCTTCGCGCCTGCTGGCGACGCTGCGCAGTCGCTGCATGACGTGGCATCTGTCGCCGCCAGAAGAGGCACATAGCCTGCAATGGTTGCAGAAGCAGCAACCGCAGCCGGAAGAGAAGCTGCGCGCCGCCTTACGTTTGAGTAATGGCGCACCCGCCGCCGCCTTGACGCTGCTGCAGCCCGAGCGCTGGCAGGCGCGTGAAACGCTGTGCGAAACGCTGATCAAAGCGCTAAACGGCGATGTGCTGCAGCTGTTACCCGCGCTGAACAGTGAAGATGTGGCCGAACGCCTCAGCTGGCTGATTTCGCTGCTGGTGGATGCGATGAAAGTGCAGCAGGGCGCCAGTCAGTGGCTGAGCAACGGCGATCGTCCAGATGTGGTCACGCAGTTGGCGCAAAGAATGAATAGCAGTGCGCTCAACAGCAGCGCGCAGCAATGGATGCAGTGCCGCGAACAGCTGTTACATGTCGCCGCGCTCAACCGTGAATTAATGTTGACCGATCGTTTACTCGCCTGGGGACGTTTACTGGCTCCGGCAACGGTCGGCTAAGCGAAAAGAGAGCTCTATGTTTATTGTCGATTCCCACTGCCATCTCGATGGCCTCGATTATGAAAAACACCATCGCGATCTGGATGATGTCATCGCCAAAGCGGCGGCGCGTGATGTGAAGTTTATGCTGGCAATTGCCACCACCTTGACGGATTACTACAAAATCAAACAGCTGGTGGGCGATCGTGAAAACGTCGCGCTGGCTTGTGGCGTGCATCCGCTGAACCAGGAAGCGCCGTATGACGTCGAAGAGTTCCGCCGTCTGGCCGCCGAGGATCGCGTGGTAGCGCTGGGTGAAACCGGGCTGGATTACTTCTATCAGCAGGAAACCAAAGCGCAGCAGCAAGCCTCGTTTCGTGAGCACATTCGAACCGGTATCGCACTGAATAAACCGATCATTGTGCACACGCGTGATGCGCGTGAAGACACGCTGGCAATTCTGCGCGAAGAGCAGGTTGAGAAATGCGGTGGCGTGCTGCACTGTTTTACCGAAGATAAAGAAACCGCAGCCAAACTGCTGGATCTCGGTTTCTATATCTCCTTCTCCGGCATTCTGACTTTCCGAAATGCCGAACAGATCCGCGATGCGGCGCGCTATGTGCCGCTTGATCGCATGCTGGTAGAAACCGATTCGCCGTATCTGGCGCCGGTACCGCACCGTGGTAAAGAGAATCAGCCGGCGTTTACGCGTGATGTGGCGGATTACATGGCGGTATTAAAAGGCGTGGATATCGAAACCCTCGCCGCTGCCACCACTGAAAACTTCTCCCGCCTGTTCCACATCCCGATGAGTCGTCTCGGCGGCTAACCGCTTTATTTCAAACGCTGTAATTAATCAAAAATCACCCAACTGCACTGCGTCTGACTGGACGCAGGCAGTGATTTATTGCTGTTTATTAGCGCAAGTCAGTCAGAAATGACTGAAAGGAAGGGGCCGCTCTTAGCGAAATGTGATGGCCGTCAATTTAACAATTAGCGATTTATTTTACTCTTCGTAATAAATCAAAAGACGCTCAGCGTCACTCCGGCGAAGGATCCTCCCCCTAAGCCATGCGCACTGCGCAAAAAATTGCACTCATACTCAGGAGTTTCTATGTTCAAGAACGCATTTGCGAACCTGCAGAAAGTAGGTAAATCGCTGATGTTGCCGGTATCGGTTCTGCCGATTGCCGGTATTTTGTTAGGTGTTGGTTCAGCAAACTTCAGCTGGCTGCCGGAAGTGGTTTCCCACGTCATGGCCGAAGCGGGTGGTTCGGTGTTTGCCAATATGCCGCTGATCTTTGCGATCGGTGTGGCACTTGGCTTTACCAATAACGACGGCGTGTCCGCGCTGGCGGCCGTGGTTGCTTACGGCATCATGGTGAAAACCATGGCGGTGGTTGCACCACTGGTACTGCATATGCCTGCCGGAGAAATCGAGGCCAAGCATCTTGCCGATACCGGTGTGCTCGGCGGGATCATCGCCGGTTCCATTGCGGCGTATATGTTTAACCGCTTCTACCGCATCAAACTGCCTGAGTATCTCGGCTTCTTTGCCGGCAAGCGCTTTGTGCCGATCATCTCCGGTCTGGCCGCGATTTTCACCGGTGTGGTGCTGTCATTCATTTGGCCGCCAATCGGTACCGCGATTCAGGACTTCTCACAGTGGGCTGCGTACCAAAACCCAGTCGTCGCCTTTGGACTTTACGGTCTGATTGAGCGTTCGCTGGTACCGTTTGGTCTGCATCATATCTGGAACGTACCATTCCAGATGCAGATTGGTGAATTCACCAATGCCGCAGGTCAGGTGTTCCACGGTGATATCCCACGTTACATGGCGGGCGATCCAACCGCAGGCAAACTGTCAGGCGGCTTCCTGTTCAAAATGTACGGTCTGCCAGCAGCAGCGATTGCGATTTGGCATACCGCTAAACCAGAAAACCGCGCCAAAGTGGGCGGCATCATGATCTCAGCCGCGCTGACCTCGTTCCTGACCGGTATTACCGAGCCAATCGAGTTCGCTTTCATGTTCGTGGCGCCGATTCTGTATGTGATCCACGCGATTCTGGCGGGCCTGGCCTTCCCAATCTGTATCTTGCTGGGTATGCGTGATGGCACCAGCTTCTCACACGGTCTGATCGACTTTATCGTGCTGAGCGGTAACAGCAGTAAAATCTGGCTGTTCCCGATTGTGGGTATCATCTACGGCCTGATTTACTACACCGTGTTCCGTTTCCTGATTGTGAAACTGAATCTGAAAACCCCTGGCCGTGAGGACACCGCGATGGAGCAGAGCAGCGCAACCGGCAGCGAAATGGCTGGCAAACTGGTTACCGCGTTTGGTGGTAAAGAGAACATCACTAACCTTGATGCCTGTATCACTCGTCTGCGTGTGAGCGTGGCAGATGTCGGCAAGGTTGATCAGGCTGAACTGAAAAGCCTAGGCGCACGTGGTGTGGTGGTAGCAGGTTCAGGCGTTCAGGCGATCTTCGGCACCAAGTCCGATAACCTGAAAACTGAAATGGATGATTATATCCGCAGCATGTAACGATAAAGGGCAGGCAGAGCCGGTGCGATGAAGCGGCGTCAGATCGTAAAGACGCCATAAACCATCCCTGGGGCTCGGCCCAAGCCATCCCTGGCTTGGGACGCTTTACTCCTCTGCCGCCGCTTCATCGCACTTCACTTTCGGTGCGTAAAAATGCCCTCAAATGAGGGCATTTTTTATTTATAAATAAACTCGCAAATACTCTGTCAAACACAGCAGCGCCATCGCCTGACCATACGGCATCGAGGTGAGCGGTATCTGACGGTAATACTCCAGATCGCTACCCATCGCCGTTCCGAACGACACCTGCTTCAATTCCCCATCCTCATCGATATTACCGATCACGCCACGCAATGCTTTCTCCGCCAGCGGCAAATACGCGGGCGAAAGATAATGTTTGCGCACCGCTTTAAGAATGCCGTAGGCGAAACCGGCGGTGGCGGAGGCTTCGGGATAGCTGTTGGGATCGTCGAGCAAGGTGTGCCACAAACCGCTGCTGTGCTGACAGGTGCTCAGCGCCTTCACCTGGCTCTCCAGCACCTGCTGCAGGAAACGCCGCGTGGCATGCTGTTCCGGCCAGTTCATCATCTCGAGGAAATCAGGAATAACGATAGTCAGCCAGCTGTTGCCGCGCGCCCAACGTGCGTTGGCGAAGTTGTGCCGTCCCTCGAACGTCCAGCCGTGGAACCACAAACCGGTTTGGCGATCCATTAAATATTGGGTATGAATCAGGAACTGATAGCTAGCTTCTTCGACAAACTCCGGACGATCCAGCAGCTGACCAATCTTCGCCAGCGCCATCACGCTCATCATCAAGGTGTCATCCCACAGCTGCTGAGTGTTTTCGTTGTTGTAGACGATGTGCTGCAGGCCGCCTTGCTCGGTACGCGGCATCTCATACATCACCCATTCTGCCCAACGCTCCAGCACCGGCCGCCACGCGGCATTTCGCGTCTCTTCATAGCGATACGCCAGCGTCAGGAACGGACAAACGGTATTGACGTTCTTGGTTGGCGTACCTTCCGCCAGCCGCGTACTGAACCAGTCATCGATAATCTTTAGCGTCTCTTGATCGCCGGTTTGCTGATAGTAGTGCAGCATGCCGTACAGGCCGATGCCGTGTGTCCACTCCCAACCGGCCCAGCCTTTGGTATCGATCACGCGGCCATCATCGAGGCGCAGCAAAAACTCGCCGCTGTGATCGGTAATATTCACCAGATTATGGGTTAGCCGCTGAATCAACTGCACCAGCTCACTACGTGGCAACAGATATTCAGGCTGACGCAGTAACGCGCTGTGCTTCACAGGAAATACAGTCATGGTTCATTCCTATCGTTAATCAGGGTAGAGAGAGAAGGTAAAGTTCGTGGCTGAGTCGGCAGCGGCGGTGCGGCAGGCTTATGACGGTTGAGATACCCGACGTTGTTATTGCCCCACAGATTTTCATACGGCATACCCGCCAGCATTTCGACCACTTCACGCGCTTGCGGCGTAATGCGTTCCGGCACCACGCGTCCGGCTTCGCGCATTTTCAATGTCTCTTCGCGCAACACCGTGTGGGTTTGCAGGTTGAGTTTGAAGCGCAGCGAAATAATGAAGCCGCAGGCCAGCACGCAAAGTGTGCCCACGCTGAGGATCGCCAGAATGGTATGGCCGACAGCCGGGACTTGTGTGGCCTTGCCGGAGGAGAAGCCCGCCAGCTGCAACACGATACCGACGAACATCACCGCACCCGCTTGTGAGGCTTTGCGCGTCAGCGTCATGATGCCGGCAAAAATGCCTTCGCGACGTTGACCGGTAATCACTTCATCGACGTCAGCGATGTAGGTGTAAGTATTCCACGGCACATAGTTGATGCCACCGCGACCAAGACCAGCAAGGCCTGAAATCAGTACCAGCAGGGCGAAGTTGTCGTTCATGCCGGTGTACCACAATCCGGCGTAGGAAAGGGCGCTCAGACCAAACAGCACCACCACCATACGATACGCCGGCGCAGGTCCAAGGCGGATACACAGCGGAATCATCGCCATCACCGCAATAAACTGCATCACCGCCATGGTGCCCATCAGGTTGGAGGCGATCTGCGCGCTTTGCATCAGCACAAACACCACATACCAGGTAAACACCGCGTTAAACACGTCCTGCGCGATATAGCCGCCGAGATACATACCCAGATGCTGGCGGAAAATACGAATGCGCAGCGTTGAGGCCAGCTCGGTGTAGAGGCGTTTCAGGCTCTGCAGCAAGGTCAGCTGTGATTTTTCCTGCTCTGCGCGGCGTGATTCAGCAGAGAAATCGTTGGGATCGCGCTCCCAGGTAAACAGCCACACCAGCGTTAACACCAGCGCACAAATCACTGAGAACACCAGGCTGGCGTAGAAGAAGGAGATCGGATTATCTTTGCCAAACCAGCCAATCAGCACGCCTGGCAGGAACGCCGCCAGAATGGCCGACAGCTGCGCCAACCCAATACGCGCGCCAGAGAAGCGGGTTTTCTGTTTGAAATCATCGGTCATCTCCGGCACCAGCGTTTCGTAGGGCACCAGAATCATGGTGTAGACCATATCGAACAGCAGATAAGTCAGCAGATACCACCAGAAACTCATGTCGCCAACCCACATCAGGCTGTAGCTGAACACGCACGGGATGCCGAGCAGAATGAAAAATTTGCGGCGGCCAAAGCGCTTGCCGAGCCAGGTCGAACCAAAGTTGTCGGTCAGAAATCCCATCAGTGGGCTCACTACCGCATCCAGCACGCGAGCGGCAGCAAAAATGAAGGTCGCCTGAATCGGCGAGAGCCCACAAAAGGTGGTGTAAAAGTAGAGCAGCCAGGCGGCGGTTAACGCCGTGGTGCCTGCACCGAGGAAATCCCCGGACCCATAGGCCAGATAATGGCCCAGGCCAATCTTACGAGAGCGCATGGCAGGTTCTCCTTGAATTAGTCGGTAAACACATCCCTCATCACTCCGTACAACTTGCTCGGATTGGATTGAAAGTAGAGCGGCTTAAGCGTGCAAACCTTCGTGATTTCGCAATGACTTTCTGGTGGATGGCAAAATCACAAAGAAAATGGCGTGATATCTCTAATTTATAAAACAGCGTTTCATTTTTGTGGTTAATGAGATGTTAGAAATGCGAGTTGCAGCACAATGCGTGGCGAAGGGAGAAAACGGCTTAAAGGCAGTCATTTAATACAGGAAATGTGGTCCTGAGGTTGAAAGAAATGGAATTCCTCACGCATACTGCCTGACTGAACTCAGGCTTAAGGAAATGCACCATGGCTGAAGAAACCATTTTCAGTAAAATCATCCGTCGCGAGATCCCCGCCGACGTGGTTTATCAGGACGAACTGGTCACCGCCTTCCGTGATATCGCGCCCAAAGCGCCCACCCATATTCTGATTATCCCCAATGTATTGATTCCCACCGCCAACGATGTGCAGGCCGCACACGAGCAGGCGCTGGGCCGGATGATCACCGTGGCCGCCAAAATTGCCCGTGATGAAGGCATTGCCGAAGATGGCTATCGTCTGATCATGAACTGCAACAGTCATGGCGGTCAGGAGGTTTATCACATCCATATGCATTTGGTCGGCGGTCAGCCGCTGGGCCCAATGCTGGCCATCTAACTCAGGCGGACAAATTGATGCGTCAATGGCTGAGTGGCTTGCTGTTGCTGACCCTTGCAGGTTGCAGCAGCGATAAGCCGATGATTAATACCTCGCAGTCGCTGGTGATGGAATCGTCAGTATTATCTGCGGGCATTATTACCGATGATCCGAAACTGACCGAACAAGATGGTCAGCAGCGTGCCATGAGCGTGTTGTATAACCAGCGGGAAACGCCGGTGAAAGTGCACTATCGTTTCTATTGGTACGACGACAAAGGATTGGAAATCACGCCGGAAGAGCCGGCGCAGAGCCAAATTGTCCCGGCGCATGGCAGCGTAGAAGTGGCCTCACAAATGGGCAATCCGACCGCCAGTAAGGTGCGTCTCTATCTTTATCTTTGAGGAGTAAGCTGTGATTCGCAGTGTAAAACGTTCGGGCGCGTTGTTATTTGCGCTAATGCTCACCGGTTGTGTGGTGAAACAACAGACGCCAGCGCCGGTAGAACCCACGCAGCCGACCACGCCGACTCAGCCGGTAGAACCGACGCCGCAGCCGGTGCCGCCGCCAGAAACCGTGCCGCAGCCACCGAAGCTGAAAACCATTAACTGGGATGCCAGCGTCCAGCCGTTGGTCGGCAAGATGGTGCAATCTTCAGGCGTGAATCCTGGCAGCGTGCTGCTGGTGGATCGTATTAAGAACAGCACCAACGGCGCGCTGCAAACCGACAAAGCCACCGATGCGATTCAGAATGCGCTGGCCAACAACGGCAAGTTCACGCTGATCACACCCGAACAGCTGGCGCAGGCCAAGCAGACGCTGGGCTTATCGCCGGATGACAGCCTCAACTCGCGCAGTAAAGCGATTGGTCTGGCGCGCAACGTTAACGCGCAGTATGTGCTCTACAGCAATGCGCAGGGCGATGTGAAAGCACCAACGCTGCAAATGCAGCTGATGCTGGTACAAACCGGTGAAATCATCTGGTCAGGAAACGGTGTTGCTCAACCCTGATCCGCAGCTGCAAAACATGCTTCAGCAACAATGGCCGACGGCGCAAGCTGCCGGTCATTTTTTCGCGCTGCCGGGACTGAGCGGGCAAAGCGTGCGCGTGCAGATGCCGCAGGGCGCGTTGCTGGCGCGACGTGCGCCGCCGCAGCCGATCCCGTTTGTCGATCGCCAGCGCGAATACCGCATCCTGCAGCAGTTCAGGTATGCAGAGCTCGGGCCGCAGCCGCTGGCGTGGCGCGATCCCTGGCTGCTGCAAAGCTGGTTGCCGGGCGAGGTGCTCACCTCCGCGCAGTTTAACGCGCAGCGGGAGGCGATTGTGGCGCTGCTGCAGCGCCTGCATCAACAGCCACTCACCGGCTATCGTTTACGTTTAGCGCCGCTGCTACAGCGTTATTGGCAACTTTGCCAGCAGCGTCATTGGCGCTGGCAGCGTCGTCTGCAACGCTTATTACAGCAGGGCGAACCGCCGCCGCTGCGCCTGGCACCGCTGCATATGGATGTCCACGCCGGCAACCTGATTGCTACGCCAGCCGGTTTACGCCTGATCGATTGGGAATATGCCGCCGATGGCGACGTGGCGCTGGAGCTGGCAGCGGTCTGTGCGGTTGATGGCGATACGCGTTCAGCGTGGATTGCCGAGTACGCCGCGCGCGCGAAGTTGGATGAGCATGAACTGGCGCGCCAGATGCAGCGCTGGCAGCCGTGGCTGCAATTGCTGATGGCCAGCTGGTATCAACTGCGCGCCGAGCAGAGCCAGGACGACACATTACAACAGCTGGCGCAGGCCAGTTGGCACGACCTTTAACGTAGGATTTTAATCATGACCATGAACACGCCTGGACCGCTGATGCTCGACGTCGAAAGCTATGAGCTGGACGCCGAAGAACGCGAAATTCTGCAGCATCCGCTGGTAGGCGGACTGATTCTGTTTGCCCGCAACTTCCACGATGTCGACCAGCTGGCAGAGCTAGTGCGCCAGATTCGCGCCGCGTCGCGCCATCGTCTGGTTGTCGCGGTGGATCAGGAAGGCGGGCGCGTGCAGCGTTTCCGCGACGGCTTCACGCAGTTGCCGGCCATGCAATCCTTCGCCGCGCTGCACGATCTCAACAGTGCCGGTGAACTGGCGCAGCAGGCGGGCTGGCAAATGGCATCGGAAATGATCGCCATGGACATCGACATCAGTTTCGCGCCGGTGCTCGACATTGGTCATATCAGCGCGGCGATTGGCGACCGTTCGTTCCATGAAGATCCGGCCATCGCCCTGCAAGTCGCGCGTCGCTTTATCAACGGCATGCATGAGGCTGGCATGAAAACCACCGGCAAACACTTCCCCGGTCACGGTGCGGTCAGCGCGGATTCGCATAAAGAGACGCCGCGCGATAACCGCGATGCCGCCACGCTGCGTCAGCATGACATGGCGATCTTTAAGCAGTTGATCGATGAGCAACTGCTCGATGCGGTGATGCCGGCGCACGTTATCTATACTGAGGTGGATCCGTTGCCCGCCAGCGGTTCACCATACTGGCTGCAAACTGTGTTACGCAAAGAGCTCAGCTTCAACGGCGTGATTTTCTCCGACGATTTGTCGATGGAAGGTGCCGCCGTGATGGGCAGCTACGCCGAACGCGCACAGCAGTCGCTGAATGCCGGTTGCGATATGATCCTGGTGTGCAATCAGCGCGCCGGCGCGGTGAGCGTGCTGGATAACTTGACGCCGATCGGGGCAGAGCGCGTGACGCAGTTATACCATCAAGGGCGTTTTACCCGTCAAAGCCTGCTGGCAAGCGAGCGCTGGCGGAAAAATCAGCGTCAGCTTAGCGCATTGCAAGAGCGCTGGCTGGCGCACAAAGCTTCGGGCAGATAAGCCGCGCTGCCCGGATTTATTCCACGCTGAGGAAAATCATGATCATCTATCTGCACGGTTTTGATTCCAACAGTCCGGGCAACCATGAAAAGGTGCTGCAGCTGCAGTTTATTGACCCGGACGTCAGATTAGTCAGCTACAGCACCCGCCATCCCAAACACGACATGCAGTTTCTGCTGAAAGAGTGCGACAAGCTGCTGCAACAAGGCGACGATGCACATCCGCTGATTTGCGGGGTTGGGCTGGGCGGTTATTGGGCCGAGCGCATTGGCTTCCTGTGTGGCATGCGTCAGGTGATCTTTAATCCCAATCTGTTCCCGTTTGAGAACATGGAAGGCAAAATCGATCGCCCGGAAGAGTATCTCGATATTGCTACCAAATGCGTCAATGATTTCCGCGAGAAGAACCGCGATAAGTGTCTGGCGATTTTGTCTCGTCAGGATGAAGCGCTGGATAATCAGCGCAGCGCGGCGTATCTGCAGCCGTTCTATGAAATCATCTGGGATGACGCAGCCAGCCACAAATTCAAGAACATCGCCCCGCATTTACAGCGCATCAAAGCCTTCAAACTCCTCGCCTGACCGTCGGTGCGCCGTGTGACGCGGCGCATAAAATGTGTAACATTCTGATAATGCTGCTGAAAGATTGATGTACATCAATTTTCTTATGTGATGTCTTTGACGCCGTGATATTCTGCCCTCAGCTCGCGATTTAACGTCGCCAACCCTATGTTTATTAAGGTTTTTATTAACCATTAATTAACTATTGGTTTACAACTTTAAGGGGGTCTTTGTTGACTACATCTATGGAAAAAATCGTTATCATCGGCGGTGGTGCTGGCGGCTTAGAGCTGGCAACGCAGCTCGGTCACAAGCTGGGACGCAAGAAAAAGGCCGAGATCATTCTGGTCGATCGGAATCACAGTCATCTGTGGAAACCGCTGCTGCATGAAGTGGCAACCGGTTCGATGGACGAAGGGATTGATGCGCTGAGCTATCTGGCGCACGCGCGTAATCATGGCTTCCAGTTCCAGCTGGGATCGCTGACGCAAATCAACCGTGAAAACAAAACCCTTGAGCTGGCCGAAATCCGCGATGCGGAAGGCGCGTTGTTAGTGCCGCAGCGTGAGCTGGCCTACGATCGTCTGGTGATCGCGCTTGGCAGCACCTCAAATGATTTCGGCACGCCGGGCGTGAAAGATCACTGTATCTTCCTCGATAACCCGCATCAGGCGCGTCGTTTCCACAACGAAATGCTCAACCTATTCCTGCGTTTCTCGGCCAGCGAAGGCAGCCTGGAAAAAGTCAACATCGCCATTGTCGGCGGCGGTGCTACCGGCGTGGAACTCTCCGCTGAGCTGTATAACGCGGTGAAACAGTTGCACAGCTACGGCTACAAAGGTCTGGATAGCAGCTCGCTGAACGTCACGCTGGTGGAAGCCGGTGAACGCATTCTGCCTGCGCTGCCACCGCGCATCTCAGCGGCAGCGCATCAGGAGCTGACCAAACTTGGCGTGCGGGTGTTGACGCAAACCATGGTCACCAGCGCCACCGAAAACGGCTTGAATACCAAAGGCGGCGAATTCATCGAGGCCGATTTGATGGTGTGGGCGGCCGGTATCAAAGCGCCAGATTTCCTGAAAGAGATTGGCGGGCTGGAAACCAACCGCATCAATCAGCTGGTGGTGAAAGAGACGCTGCAAACTACGCTGGATGACGACATCTACGCGATTGGTGACTGCGCCTCCTGCGCGCTGCCAGGTGGCGGATTCGTGCCGCCGCGCGCGCAGTCAGCGCATCAGATGGCGTCGCGCGCGCTGGAGAACATCCTTGCACAGCGTAAAGATAAACCATTGAAAGCCTATGTTTATAAAGATCACGGTTCGCTGGTATCGCTGTCGCGCTTCAGCACCGTGGGCAGTTTGATGGGTAACCTGATGCGCGGATCGATGATGGTGGAAGGGCGCATTGCGCGTTTTGTCTACATTTCTCTATATCGTATGCACCAGATTGCGCTCCACGGATACTTCAAGACCGGTCTGATGATGCTGGTCGGCAGTCTTAACCGCGTCCTACGTCCGCGCCTCAAGCTGCACTGATGATTTTCGGGCGGTGAATGCTGCCCTACGCCACGTCAGCTGCCGTAACCCGCTGAAAACTGCACGTTCAGCTTAAGGTTACGGCACTATTTCACCCGCTCTCAGAACTCTCCTAAAAGCTGGCCCTGATGGGTTTCCGCTGCGTTTCCTCCATTAATCTGATGTTGCAATTACGGTCCATCTGTAAAACTTATTACCAACAAACACGGCGCGGCGCGCACGCCGGTTATGCCTCGGCTACATCAGGATTTCGTAGCGGCAGGAATGCGCGGTAACAACCTTCAGGAGGACATTCCTGTGAATAAATCAATGTTAGCGGGTATCGGTATCGGCGTAGCAGCAGCGTTAGGCGTTGCCGCTGTCGCCAGCATGGATGTCTTCGATCGCGGCCCGCAGTTTGCACAAGTTCTGTCGGCGACGCCGATCAAAGAGAGCATCAAGCAGCCGCGACAGGAGTGTCGCAATGTGACGTTGACCCATCGTCGTGCGGTGCAGGATGAGAATCGCATTGCCGGCTCGGTGCTGGGTGCAGTAGCGGGCGGCGTGTTGGGCCATCAGTTTGGTGGCGGACGCGGACGCGATGTGGCTACGGTAGCGGGCGCGTTGGCCGGTGGTTACGGTGGTAATCAGGTGCAGGGTGCGCTGCAGGATCGCGACACTTACACCACCAACGAGCAACGTTGCAAAACGGTATACGATAAGCAGGAAAAAATGCTGGGTTATGACGTGACCTATAAAATAGGCGACCAGCAGGGCAAAATCCGCATGGAAAATGACCCTGGCACCCGCATTCCGCTCGACCGTAATGGTCAGCTGATCCTGAATTCGAATCAGGCCTAATTGGGCAAAGATGCATCACAGCAGCAGTAACAAAAAAGCGCCGCAAGGCGCTTTTTTCGTATCACACATCATCTCAGCCGTAGGGTCGCCATTCATGGCGACCTCCCGAAACACAACATCAAACCCGGTTTTTCGCCAGCTCGCTGACAAAACTCTGCACCCATTCCATACGGATTTTCCGGTCCGCCATGTCTCGGGTGAATTTCAGGCGCGTTGGGCCATCCAGTTTCCACTGCTTAGGATCTTTCTGCAGCAGGCCAATCAGCCAGCCTGGATCAACCTGATTCTGCGGCGCAAACTCGAAGAAGCCGCCTTTGTCACTGGCTTCAATCTTACGAATCCCCAGCTGACGCGCCACTAAACGCAGCCCGGCGATATCCAGCAGATTGCGTGCGGCATCTGGCAGTTTGCCGAAGCGGTCAATCATCTCGACCTTCAGCTCCGCCAAATCCTGCTCATCCGCCGCGCTGGCTACGCGCTTGTAGAGCGACAAGCGGGTATTCACGTCCGGGATAAAATCATCCGGCAACAGAGCAGGCATACGCAATTCGATTTCGGTTTGATTGCTGGTGAGATCTTCCAGCGACGGCTCGCGGCCCGCCTTCAGCGCATCGACCGCATTCTCCAGCAGCTCCATATACAGCGTGAAGCCGATGGTTTCCATCTGTCCGCTCTGGTCTTCGCCGAGCAGTTCACCCGCGCCGCGAATCTCCAGATCGTGGGTTGCCAGCGCAAAACCGGCGCCAAGATCTTCCAGCGACGCGATAGCTTCCAGACGCTTCTGCGCATCGGTGGTCATCGCTTTTGGATGCGGCGTCAGCAGCCATGCATAGGCCTGATGGTGTGAACGTCCCACGCGGCCACGCAATTGGTGCAGCTGCGCCAGACCAAAGTGGTCGGCGCGTTCGATAATAATGGTGTTGGCGCTGGGAACGTCGATACCGGTTTCGATGATGGTGGTACACACCAGCACGTTAAAGCGCTGATGGTGGAAGTCATTCATCACCCGCTCGAGATCGCGTTCGCGCATCTGGCCGTGACCAATGGCAATACGCGCTTCCGGCACCAGATCGGCCAGTCGCTGCGCTGCTTTTTCGATGTTCTCCACATCATTGTAGAGATAGTAAACCTGGCCGCCGCGCAGCACTTCACGCAGAATCGCCTCGCGCACCACCAAGCTGTCGTACTCGCGCACAAAGGTTTTCACCGCCATGCGTCGTGCCGGTGGCGTGGCAATAATCGACAGATCGCGCATGCCGCTCATCGCCATATTCAGGGTACGCGGAATCGGCGTGGCGGTGAGCGTCAGAATATCGACATCGGCGCGCATCGCCTTGATCCGCTCTTTGTGACGCACGCCAAAGCGGTGCTCTTCATCGACAATCAGCAGGCCGAGATCGTGCCATTTCAGGTCGTTGGACAGCAGCTTATGCGTGCCAATCAAAATATCGACTTTGCCCTCGCGCGCCTGTTCCAGCACCTGACTCTGCTCTTTGGCGGTGCGGAAGCGCGATAGCATTTCAATGCGCACCGGCCAGTTAGCGAAACGATCGCGGAAGTTGTCGTAATGCTGCTGCGCCAGCAAGGTGGTGGGCACCAGCACCGCGACCTGTTTGGCGTTCTCAACCGCGAGGAACGCGGCGCGCATCGCCACTTCGGTTTTACCAAAGCCGACGTCACCGCACACCAGACGGTCCATCGCCAGCGGCTGACACATGTCGCTCAGCACCGCGTTGATCGCCTGGCCTTGGTCCGGCGTGGTTTCAAACGGGAAGCCTTCGCAGAACAGCTGATACTGATCGCGATCGTGCTTAAAGGCGAAGCCGGTTTTGGCTGCGCGCTGAGCGTAGATATCCAGCAGCTCGGCCGCTACGTCGCGCACTTTCTCGGCGGCTTTCTGTCGCGCGCGCGACCAGGCATCGCTGCCGAGTTTATGCAGCGGCGCATTCTCATCGGCGCCACCGGCATAGCGGCTAATCAGATGCAGCGATGAAACCGGCACATACAGCTTGGCGTCGCCCGCATAGGAGAGCATCAGATATTCGGCCACGATGCCGCCGGCTTCCAGCGTGGTCAGGCCGATATAACGTCCAACGCCGTGCTCCAAATGCACCACTGGCTGGCCGGGATGCAGCTCGGCAAGGTTGCGGATCAGCACATCAGGATTGATGGTGCGGCGATTATCCTGGCGACGACGACTGACGCGCTCGCCAAGCAGATCGCTTTCGCAGATCAATGCCAGCTGGCGTTGCGTATCGATAAAGCCGCGCTCGCTGGCGCCAATCATCAGACTGTGCGGCTGATTGGCGGCCTGATCAAAGTGATCGATGGCATGTGGACGCAGTTTGATGCGCGTCAGCAACTCTTGCAGGCTTTCGCGGCGGCCTTCACTCTCCACCGAGAAAATGACCTGACCGCTGAATTGTTCAAGGAACTGACGCAGCAGATCGAGTGGCGCTTTGGCCTGCGCCTGCACGGTTAATTCCGGCAGCGGCTGATAACCCAGATTGGTATTTGCCGCTTTCTCCGGCAGCGTGTCGCTGCTTAGCTGCATGCGCGGCCAGGCTTTCAGTTCACTCATTAGCGTGTCAGGACGCAGCCAGAGCGTAACTGGCTCCAGTAACGGACGCATTGGATCGATACGGCGATTCTCAAAGCGCGCGTTGGCGTCTAGCCAGAAGCGCTCGGCGCTGGCCAGCAAATCGCCGCTGTTGAGCAGCAGCGTGTTGGCAGGCAGATAGCTAAACAGCGTTGGCAATTCCTGCTCAAAGAACAGCGGCTGCCAGTATTCGATACCGGCAGGCAACGTGCCTTTGCTCACCTGCTGATAGACGTGCTCCGGCTCGCGCCGAACGTCAAAGGTTTCGCGCCAGCGGCTGCGGAACAGCTCGATGGCGGCTTTATCCGTGGGGAATTCATGCGCAGGCAGCAGGTTAATCGCGTTGACCGCTTCCAGCGTGCGCTGGGTATCGACATCAAACAAGCGCAGGCTGTCAATCTCGTCATCAAAGAAGTCGATGCGATAAGGTTGATCGCTGCCCATCGGGAACAGATCGAGCAGCGCACCACGCGTGGCGTATTCGCCGTGCTCCATCACCTGATCGACATGGCGATAACCGGCCTGCTCCAGCTGATCGCGCAGCGCATCGCGCGACAGCTTTTGCCCTTGCTGCATCACCAGCGCATGGCCGTGCAGGAAGCTGTGCGGACATACGCGCTGCATCAGCGTGTTGACCGGCATAATCAGCATACCGCGCGTTAAATTGGGCAGTTGATACAGCGTGGAGAGGCGAGCAGAGATAATGTCCTGATGCGGCGAGAAACTGTCGTAGGGCAGGGTTTCCCAGTCAGCGAGGTTAGTGACCGGCAGATCGGTGAACTGGCGTATCTCCTCCTGCAGACGCAAGGCAGATTGCATATCCGGGGTAATCATCAACACCGGACCGCTATGGCGTTCGGTGATACTGGCACACTCAAGCGCTTGCGCGGCGCCGACTAGCTGGCCGAGCTGGCGATGGTCGCCGGCTTTGACTGGCAGGGTATAACGACTCTGTTCCGACATGGGATCTCGACATTCTCTCCTTGGATTACAGGGCGTCATCATTCCATAATCCGCCCTGAGGATCATCTGTCGTTTCTGAGTTTCTGCCAGGTCGCCATAAATGACGCCCCTACAAAACCCCCACGAATCACTTACTCGATTGCTGTGTGTAGTGCATACGTGGGCGATCGACATTGGCCCATGACAGCTCTTTCTCCAGATGGTAGCTGTGATTGCCGTCGTCCCACTTCACGTAATAGCCGGTTGGCGCATCTCCCTGTTCAAAAACGTTAACGATCTCGCCTTTAATTTCACCCGATTTGTGTTTCACAATACTGCTTTTGGGGAATTTGAACATGGTGTACTCCTCATCGCCTACGGTAATTCACCTTTAAGTCTACGCCAGCCTATGACTAATAAACGTACAAATAACATCATTAATTTGTCGCAATTTTATGCATAAGCGTTGGCTGGTACGGTTTTTGACACAACTTTGCCGCAGACTCAGAGGGTTAGAGGTTTCATAAAGGGGACGCCTCCTTTATCATCCCACTACTTATTTTCAGGCAACTGCCAAGACGGATCTCATGTATCAACCAGTCGCGTTATTCATCGGTTTGCGCTACATGCGTGGACGTGCCTCAGACCGCTTTGGTCGCTTCGTCTCCTGGCTCTCTACTATTGGCATCACGCTCGGCGTTCTGGCGCTGGTCACCGTGTTATCGGTGATGAACGGCTTCGAGCGCGAGCTGGAAGGTAATATCCTCGGCCTGATGCCGCAGGCGCTGATCACCAGCGACAAAGGCAGCATCAACCCAAAGGAATTGCCAGCCGAGGACCTCAAGCTGCAAGGTGTTAAGCGCATCGCTCCGCTCACTACCGCCGATGTGGTATTGCAGAGCGCGCGTAACGTTTCGGTCGGCGTGATGCTCGGCATCAATCCTGACGAACAGGATCCGCTGACGCCATTCCTCGTCAACACCCAACAAAGCGTGCTGCAAGCGGGCCAGTACAACGTCATCCTCGGTGAACAGCTGGCTTCACAGCTGGGCGTGAAGCGTGGCGATCAGCTGCGTTTGATGGTGCCGTCGGTCAGCCAGTTCACGCCGGTGGGGCGTTTGCCGAGCCAGCGTATTTTCACCGTGGCCGGCACATATGCTGCCAACAGCGAAGTGGATGGCTATCAGATTCTGGTTAATCAGCAGGATGCATCACGTGTGATGCGCTATCCGCTCGGCAACATCACCGGCTGGCGTTTGTGGCTGGATAAGCCGTTGAGCGTTGATGCGCTCAGCCAGCAGAAACTGCCGGATGGACTGGCGTGGAAAGACTGGCGTGAACGCAAAGGCGATCTGTTCCAGGCGGTGCGCATGGAGAAAAACATGATGGGGCTGCTGCTGAGCCTGATCATCGCGGTGGCGGCCTTCAATATCATTACCTCGCTCGGCCTGCTGATCATGGAGAAGCAGGGTGAAGTGGCGATCCTGCAAACGCTGGGTTTGACCCGCCGTCAGATTGTCGCGGTATTTATGGTGCAGGGCGCCAGCGCAGGGATTATTGGCGCGCTGCTGGGCACCGTGCTTGGCGTGCTGCTTGCCAGCCAACTGAATAATTTGATGCCGGTAATTGGCCTGTTCCTCGATGGCGCGGCGCTGCCGGTCGACATCAATGTGTTGCAGGTGATCACCATCGCGCTGGTCTCGATGGCCGTCGCGCTGCTCTCTACTCTTTATCCGTCGTGGCGCGCTGCCGCCGTCCAACCCGCTGAGGCTTTACGTTATGAGTAATACTCCTTTGTTGCAGTGTCGTGACCTGTGCAAACGCTATCAGGAAGGCAGCGTGCAGACCGATGTGCTGCGCAATGTGGCTTTCAGCCTGCAGCCGGGTGAACTGACGGCGATTGTCGGCAGTTCCGGTTCGGGTAAAAGTACCTTGCTGCATCTGCTTGGCGGCCTGGATGCGCCTACCTCGGGCGATGTGATTTTTGATGGTAAATCGCTGAATGCGATGTCGTCCGCCGCGAAAGCCGAGCTGCGTAACCGCGAGCTGGGCTTTATCTATCAGTTCCACCACTTGCTGCCGGACTTTAGCGCGCTGGAGAATGTGGCTATGCCACTGCTGATTGGCAAAATCGGCAAAGCGGAAGCTGAGTCACGCGCGCGTGAAATGCTGGCGGCGGTCGGGCTGGAAAAACGTGCTGCGCATCGGCCTTCTGAGCTGTCGGGCGGTGAACGTCAGCGTGTGGCGATTGCCCGCGCGCTGGTGAATCGTCCGCGTCTGGTGATGGCCGATGAACCCACCGGTAACCTCGATGCGCGCAACGCCGATGCAATTTTCGAACTGCTGGGCGAGCTGAACGTCAAGCAGGGCACCGCTTTCCTGGTAGTGACGCACGATCTGCAGCTGGCCAAACGCCTAAGCCGTCAGATGGAGATGCGCGACGGTGAGCTGAGCGACCAACTGACGCTGGGAGTGATCTGATGGCTTCGTCATTATCCCTGCTGCTCGGGCTGCGTTTTAGCCGCGGTCGGCGGCGTGGTGGCATGGTCTCGCTGATCTCCATCATCTCCACCATCGGCATCGCGCTAGGCGTGGCGGTGCTGATCATCGGCCTGAGCGCCATGAACGGCTTTGAGCGTGAGCTGAACAACCGCATTCTGGCGGTGGTTCCGCACGGTGAAATCGAGCCGGTGAACCAGCCGTTCCGCAACTGGCAACCGATGATCGCACCGATTGAGCAGGTTGCTGGCATTGCCGCCGCTGCGCCCTATATCAACTTCACCGGGCTGATTGAGAGCGGCGCGAAGCTGCAAGCGCTGCAGGTGAAAGGCGTCGATCCGCAGCAGGAAGCGCGTCTTAGCGCCTTGCCGAGCTTTGTTGCCGGTGATGCGTGGTCACAGTTCGCGGCCGGTAAACAGCAGATCATTCTGGGTGGCGGCATCGCCAAATCGCTCAACGTTAAACAGGGCGACTGGATCACCATCATGATCCCGAATAACGATGGCGAGAATAAGCTGCTGCAGCCGAAACGCATTCGTTTGCAGGTCAGCGGCGTGCTGCAACTGAGCGGCATGCTCGATCACAGCCTGGCGCTGGTGCCGCTGGCCGATGCGCAGAAGTATCTGGATATGGGCGACAGCGTCAGCGGTATCGCGCTGAAGATGAATGACCCGTTCCAGGCGCAGAAGCTGGTGCGAGACGCCGGTGAAGTGACGCACTCTTACGTCTATATCAAGAGCTGGATTGGCACTTACGGCTACATGTACCGTGACATCCAGATGATTCGCGCCATTATGTATTTAGCCATGGTGCTGGTGATTGGCGTGGCCTGCTTCAACATCGTTTCGACGCTGGTGATGGCGGTGAAAGACAAGAGCAGCGACATCGCGGTGCTGCGTACGCTGGGCGCCAAAGATGGTTTGATTCGCGCCATCTTTATCTGGTACGGCTTGCTGGCGGGCCTGCTCGGCAGCGTCAGCGGCGTGGTGGTCGGCGTGCTGGTGGCGCTCAATCTCACGCCGGTGATGCGTGTGTTTGAGCACCTGACCGGACATCAGCTGCTGGCGGGGGATATCTACTTTATCGATTTCCTGCCGTCCGAACTGCACTGGATTGATGTGATTTCGGTGCTGGGCACCGCGATTGTTCTGAGCCTGATTGCCAGCTGGTATCCGGCACGACGCGCCAGCCGTATCGATCCGGCCCGCGTGCTTAGCGGTCAGTAAAGATAAAACGCAGCCGCCGTGCGGCTGCTATTATCGGGCAGATAAGCCCGAAAAATACCCGACGCGCGGCGATAAACGCCGCAGATAAGGAGCTTTTATGCGCATACCGCGCCGCCGCCTACGACTCGCCCGCGACAAAAAAAACCGCCGCAAGGTGCATCAGCGCTTTCGCCAGCGCATCTTCGAGCGCGATCGCAAAGCTGAACTGGCCGCGCATCCGCAACCGCGCGTGGTGGTGCTGACCGGCGCGGGTATCTCCGCTGAGTCGGGTATTCGCACGTTCCGCGCCGCCGATGGCTTGTGGGAAGAGCACCGCGTGGAAGATGTCGCCACGCCGGAAGGTTTTCAACGCAATCCGGCGCTGGTGCAGGCGTTTTACAATGCGCGCCGCCAGCAGCTGCAGCAGCCCGAAATTCAGCCCAACGCCGCGCACAAAGCGCTGGCGGAACTGGAGCAGGTGCTGGGCGATAACTTTCTGCTGGTGACGCAGAATATCGATAACCTGCACGAACGCGCCGGCAGCCAGCGCGTATTGCATATGCACGGCGAATTGCTGAAGGTGCGCTGTGTCAGCAGTGGACAAGTGCTCGATTGGACGGAAGATTTAACCCCGGACGATCGCTGCACCTGCTGCCAGTTCCCGGCCATGCTGCGCCCGCACATCGTGTGGTTTGGTGAAATGCCGCTAGGGATGGAGGAGATTTATCAGGCGATTGAGCAGGCGAATCTGTTTATCGCCATTGGCACCTCGGGCCATGTCTATCCCGCCGCCGGTTTTGTCCACGAGGCGAAACTGCAGGGCGCGCATACCGTGGAGCTGAACCTGGAACCGAGCCAGGTCGGCAATGAGTTTGCCGAGCGTCATTACGGTTTAGCAAGCGAAGTGGTGCCGGAGTTTGTGCATACGTTTTTGCGTGGGTTGTATAAGTAGTTTTGTGCGCGTTTTCCCTCATCCCAACCTTCTCCCAGAGGGAGAAGGGGCTAGACGGAACCCTCTCCCGCTTGCGGGAGAGGGCAGGGTGAGGGGAAGTCGCAGAGGACTAACGTCCCGCCTTCAGCTTCTGGAACAGCGTCTCATACTGCACGCTGGCTTCACCGACATCGTTCTGCCACTCGCCGTTTTTAATCACGTCTTCAGCAGGATAAAGCGAAGGATCGTTGGCTACTTCATTTGGCAATAACTTCTTCGCTGCCAGGTTTGGCGTGGGATAACCAATGGTTTCCGCTACTTGCGCCGCCACGTCTGGACGCAGCAGGAAGTTAATCAGCTTCAGTGCGCCTTCACGGTTTTTCGCGTTGGCGGGAATCGCCAGGTTATCCATCCAGAAAATCCCGCCTTCCTGCGGCCAGATAATCTGTAGCGGCGTACCCGCCTGGCGCGCAACGTAGGCGGAACCGTTCCAGATCATGCCAACGTTCACTTCGCCTTCCATAAACGGGTTGCCCGGATTATCGGAGTTAAACGCCAGCACGTTCGGCATCAGCTTTTTCAGCTCTTCATAAGCGGCTTCGATCTGTTTGGGATCGCGGGTGTTGCCAGAATAGCCCAGCTTGCGCAGCGCCATCTGGAACACTTCACGCGCGTCGTCGGTCAGCAGCAGGCTCTGCTTATACTCTGGCTTCCACAAATCAGCCCAGCGGGTAATGCTTTTGGCATCTACTTCGTCGGTGTTGATGCCAATGGCAGTGGCGCCCCAGATATACGGGATCGAGTAATCGTTATTAGGATCAAACGGCTTATTCAGCAGGTTAGGATCGAGATTTTTGAAGTTGCTGAGCTGGGATTTATCGATCTTTTGCAGCATGCCTTCATTACGCATCTTGGCGACGAAGTACGTTGAAGGCACCACCAAATCGTAAGCGCCATCTTTCCAGGTCTTCAGCTTGGCATACATGCTTTCATTGGATTCGTAGGTGGAGTAAATCACCTTGATGCCAGTCTCCTTAGTGAACTGCTCCAGCAGTCCCGGCGGCACGTATTCAGTCCAGTTATAGAAGTAGAGCGTTTTGCCGGCATCCGCCTGCGCGCTCTGCATGCCCAATGCCAGCGCCCCAGCCGCCAGCCAATGAGACCACTTTTTCATCGATTATCCTCTATTTGGTTTTATCACGGAGCAACAGCTGACTGAGCGCCACCAACAGCAGCGACAGCAGCAGCAAAATTGTCGCCAGCGCGTTCACTTCCGGTGACACGCCAACTTTAACCATCGAGTAGATTTTTAACGGCAAAATTTCGAAGCTCGGGCCGGTGACGAACGACGATACCACGACATCGTCCATCGACAGCGTAAAGCTGAGCAGCCAACCCGCTGCGACCGCCGGTAGCGCCAGCGGCAGCAGAATTTTGCGCAAAATGGTGACTTCGCTGGCACCGAGATCTTTGGCGGCTTCCAGCATGCGCACATCAAACCCTTTCAGGCGCGAATAGACGGTGATCACCACAAACGGCAGGCAGAAGGTGATGTGCGAGAACAGCAGCGACCAGAAGCCAAGCGAAATGCCCAGCAGCATAAACAGCACCAGCAGCGAAATTGCCATCACAATATCCGGCGACATCATCACCACAAACAGCATGCCGCTGACGAACGGTTTACCACGGAAGTGATAGCGATAGAGCGCGACGGCGGTCAGCGAGCCGATAATCGTGGCGCAGCTGGCGGAGAGCACGCCCATCAACAATGAATGCTGTGCCGCCTGAATCAGGCTGTCGTTGTTCATCAGCAGGCGATACCACTGCGTGCTGAAGCCCTGCCAGTTAATGCCGAAACGCGAACTGTTGAAGGAGTTGACGATCAGAATGATGATCGGGATATAAAACCAGGCGTAAATCACGGCCATGAAGCCGCCACGTAACCAGCGCGCCATCATTGCAGTTCCACCTTGCTGTTCAGCGTACGCGCTGCGCGCCAGTAAGCCAGCAGCATCAATCCCATCAGCAGCGTCATCACAATGCTGGTGGCGGCACCGAATGGCCAGTCGCGGATATTCAGGAACTGGCTCTTGATTACGTTGCCAATTAACAGGTTTTTCGCGCCGCCCAGCAAATCCGCCACAAAGAACAGGCCCATCGCCGGGATAAACACCAGCAGGCAACCGGCGACAATGCCCGGCATGGTCAGCGGCAGAATGATGCGTAAGAAGGTTTTCACTTTATTGGCGCCGAGATCGCGCGCCGCTTCGAGGCAGGACTTATCCAGTTTTTCCAGGCTGGAGTAGAGCGGCAGCACCATAAACGGCAGCAGAATGTAGATCAGTCCCAGAATCACCGCTTCCGAGGTGTACATGATGCGAAACGGTTTATCGATCACCCCAAGCCACAGCAAAAATTCATTCAGCCAACCGCGTGTGCTGAGGAAGATTTTCAGGCCATAGATGCGGATCAGCGAGTTGGTCCAGAACGGCACAATCAGCAGGAACAGCATCAGCGGACGCAGGCGCGCCGGCAGTTTCGTCAGACACCAGGCAAACGGATAACCCAGCAGCAGGCAGCACAGCGTGGCGATAAACGCCATATTCAGCGAGTGCAGCAGCACGTCGGCGTAAAGTGGATCGAGCAGTCGCGTGTAGTTATTGAGGGTGAAGGCCATACTGACAAAATGCGCATCGTCGCGCGTCAGGAAGCTGGTGGCGAAGATCATCAGGTTGGGCAGCAGCACAAACAGCGCCAGCCAGCTGACGATCAGCGCGACAATCACTTTCTGCAGACGGTTACGCATCAACTTCATACGGCAGCACCACCTCCCAGTTTGGCACCCAGCTGACCGCCATTTTCTGGTTCAGCGAGTGATCAAAATCGGGATCGTCTTCGTTGAAGAACTCGCTCACCGTCAGCAGCTTGCCGTTCTCCAGCTCAACGGTGGATTCCAGCGTCATGCCTTTATAGTTGCGCTCGCGCACGTAGCCGATCAGGTTGTCGCTACGGCTGTCGTGATCAATCTCTTCGACGCGCAGATCTTCCGGGCGCAGCAGCACAAGTAGCTTATCGCCCGCGCTGACCGGGAAATCACATTGCAGCTCACATTCACGGCCTTCCACGCGCGCGCGGATAGTGGGCGCATGGTCGCTGTTCAACACCTCGGCATCGAACACATTTATCTCGCCGATGAAGCGCGCCACAAACAGGTTGGCGGGCTCTTCGTAAATCTCGCGCGGCGTGCCGTCCTGTTCGATGCGGCCATCGCGCATCACCACGATACGATCGGACATAGTCAGCGCTTCTTCCTGATCGTGGGTGACGAAGACAAAGGTGATGCCGAGCTTACGCTGCAGCGCTTTGAGCTCGTTTTGCATCTGGCGACGCAGCTTATAATCCAGCGCCGACAGCGACTCATCCAGCAGCAGCACTTTCGGGCGATTGACCACCGCGCGCGCAATCGCCACGCGCTGCTGCTGACCGCCAGAAAGCTGATGCGGACGGCGATCGGCAAAACTCTCCAGCTGCACCATTGCCAGCGCATCGTTAACGCGCGTGGTGATCTCGGCCGCTGGGGTTTTCTGCATACGCAGACCAAAGGCGACGTTCTCAAACACTGACATGTGCGGAAACAGCGCGTAGCTCTGAAACACGGTGTTGATGTGGCGATGCTCGGCGGGCAGATCGGTGATGTCATTATCATCAAGAATGATGTGACCGCGATCGGCATCTTCCAGCCCGGCAATCAGCCGCAATATGGTGGTTTTTCCGCAGCCGGAAGGGCCAAGCAGCGTGATGAACTCGCCGTGACGGATGGTCAGGTCGAAGTCAGAGATGATGCTTTTGCCATCGAAAGCTTTACTGATGCCAGAAAGCGTAACCAGCGCAGGCGCGCGTGTTTGCGTCATTTTAGTCACTCAGTCTGATGGTGAATCAGGTTACAGCATAGCCGCTGGTGGCCGCTTGCTGTGATGAAGGGCGCGATGATACCGCAAAAATGTGTCAATGCCATGTTTTGCCACGGATTTACCTTGAAAACTCTGAAAAATGCCGGAGTATGCGTTACGGATAAGTCGGACAGGCGATAGTGAGCGAATTTCAGCGCAATTCACGTTGAGAGAGCTAACCTGAAGGATAATGATTTGACGCAACATGGTGCCATCAGGCCACCATGATAATGACGCAGGTTCTTTAGAGGGATGACAGATGGATCAATTACTTGAGCGTTTTCTCAGTTATGTCGCAGTAGAAACTCAGTCAAAACCTCAGGCACGACAGGTGCCAAGCAGCGAAGGGCAGTGGACGCTGGCGCGCCAATTACAGGAAGAACTCATCGCGCTGGGCTTTGTTGATGTCTCTCTGAGCGATCATTGCTGTGTGATGGGCACCTTGCCGGCTAACGTCGATTGGGCCACGCCGGTGATCGGCTTTATTTCGCATATGGATACCTCACCGGATTTCACCGCTAAAAACGTCAATCCGCAGATTATTGAAAATTATCGTGGTGGCGATATCGCGCTCGGCAACGGCGATGAAATCTTGTCGCCGGTGATGTTCCCGATCCTGCATAAGCTGATCGGCCATACGCTGATCACCACCGATGGTAAAACCCTGCTCGGCGCAGATGACAAAGCCGGTATCGCCGAGATCATGACCGCGATGGCGCGTCTGGCAAAAAGTGATACGCCACACGGCGCGATTCGCGTGGCCTTCACGCCGGATGAAGAGATTGGTCGTGGCGCATCGCACTTCGACGTCGAAGGCTTTGCCGCCGATTGGGCGTATACCGTTGATGGCAGCGATCTCGGCGAGTTTGAGTTCGAGAACTTCAACGCCGCCACCGCAATGGTCAAAATCACCGGCAACAACGTGCATCCGGGCAGCGCCAAAAATGTGATGGTCAATGCGCTGGATCTGGCGATGCGCTTCCACGCGGAATTGCCTGCCAAAGAGAAGCCGCAGTTCACCGACGGTTACGAAGGCTTCTTCCATCTGCACACCATCAAAGGCACGGTTGAGCATGCCGAGCTGATGTATTTGATCCGTGATTTTGATGCTGACAGCTATGAACAGCGTAAACAGCTGCTGGAAGAGATTGGCCAGCGCGTCAGCAAAGGGCTGCAAAGCGAGTGTTCGGTGAAAGTTGAAATCAGCGATAGCTATCGCAACATGCGCGAGAAGGTTGAACCGCATCCGCACATTATTGAGTTAGCGCTGCAGGCGATGCGCGATTGTGGCATTGAACCGAACGTCAAACCAATTCGCGGCGGCACCGACGGCTCAGCGTTGTCGTGGAAAGGATTGCCGTGCCCGAACCTGTTTACCGGCGGCTACAACTATCACGGCAAGCACGAGTTCGCCTCACTTAATGTGATGGCGCAGTCAGTGGATGTGATTGTGCGTTTGGCTGAGCTGGCGGGACAGAAAAAGTAACAGTATCCAGGTGCGCAAAAATGCGCACCCTACAACGTCGTACGGTCGCCATTCATGGCGACCGTAACGCCAGCTTACTCGCCGAAAAACCAATATCCGCTATTCACCAACGCCGCCAGCTGCGCCAGCAGTGAAGGATCATCCAGCGCATCGCCGAAATCTTCCAGCGTCAGCACATGATTGTGTGCCAATGCCGCCAGCACATGCGGATGGCTGCTGGTGATCGATTCCCCGTTCACGAACACCACATCGCCGATGGTCAATACGCGCAGGCCGCCGAGACGGGTCAGCGCATCGCCTTGCTGCAATGCATCGTAAATCTCATCCGGTTGATACGGCGGCTCCGGCGGCGCAACGTCCAGCTCATGACGCGACTGAGAAATAAACTCGCCAAACCACTGATTAAACTGCTCTGGCTGGTTAATTACATCCATCATCACTTTGCGGATGCCTTCCAGTTCAGACGGCAGGATCTGCGATGGGCATTCACGCGATGGCACATCGGGATCGCTGTAGCGATAGCTGCCCAATTCGTTGGCCAGCATGTGATCGGCAAAACCGCTGATCAGCTCGCGACCGTTCGGTGCGCGGAAGCCGACCGAATAGTTGATGGCGTTTTCCAGCGAATAGCCTTCATGCGGGAATCCAGGCGGAATATAGAGAATATCGCCGGGCTCCATCTCTTCATCGATGATGGCGTCGAACGGCTCAACCTGCAGCAGATCCGGATGCGGGCAGTGCTGTTTCAACGGCACTTTTTCACCCACGCGCCAGCGACGACGGCCAGTGCCCTGAATGATAAACACATCGTACTGATCGAAATGCGGGCCCACGCCGCCGCCTGGCACGGCAAAAGAGATCATCAGATCGTCAACGCGCCAGTCGGGCAGGAAACGGAATGGGCGCATCAGCGCGGCAGAAGGTTCATGCCAATGGTTGACCGCCTGCACCAGCAGCGACCAGTTGCTCTCACCGAGATGATCGTAGCTTTCAAACGGGCCGTGACTGACTTGCCATTTGCCTTCGTTATGGCTGACAAGGCGGCTATCCACCTCATTTTCCATTGCCAGACCAGCCAGCTCGTCAGGAGAAATAGGATCGACGAAGTTTTTAAATCCACGTTTAAGCACCACCGGGCGTTTCTGCCAGTAGCGCTGAATAAAGTCAGGCCAGTTGATATCGAGCTGATAGTCCATATGAGGAGTCCGTTTGCTGCAAAGAATGATGGCAAGTATAACAGCCCGCGTCCCTTTCTACTCGCGGTGATGCTCGACTTCCTGGCGCTGGAAAATCACTTCCATGCGCGCGCCACCGAGCGGGCTGGTGGTCGCAATCACCTGACCGGCGTACTGTTCGAGGATGTCGCGCACCACGGCTAAGCCTAATCCCTGGCCGGGACGCAAGGTGTCGGCGCGTTGACCGCGCACGAAGATCAAATCGCGTTTGCTTTCCGGGATGCCGGGGCCGTCATCATCAATAAACAGATGCAAGGTGTTGTCGGTTTGGCGCGCGGTAACTTCAATAAATTCGAGGCAATATTTGCAGGCGTTATCCAGCACGTTGCCCAGCACTTCCATAAAGTCATTTTTATCGCCGATAAAGGTCAGTTCCGGCGAAATATCTAGCGTGATCGCCACGCCTTTACGTTGATAGACCTTATTTAATGCCGAACACAGGCTGTCGAGCAGCGCCGACACCGAATGCAAATCGCGCTGCAGAGGATTGTGATCGGCCTGCATACTCGCGCGATGGAGGTAATAACCAATCTGCTGTGAGATGCGGCTAATCTGCTCCAGCATCACCGGTTCGGCCTGCTCAATGGTTAACTCTTTACCATTGCGTAACGATCGCAGCGTACTTTGCAGCACCGCCAGCGGAGTTTTCAAACTGTGGGTGACATCCGAAAGTGTGGTGCGATAGCGCGTGTAGCGCTGGCGTTCATTGGTCAGCAGCAGGTTAAGATTGCGCACCAGGCTGCGTAGCTCCTGCGGCGGATTGTCATCGAGATTCTCGCGCTGGCCTGTTTCCAGCTCGCGCACTTGCGAAGTGAGATCGCCAATCGGCCGCAAACTCCAGTGTGCCGCCAGCCACAGCAGCGGAATCACCAGTAATAGATTCGCCGCCAGCACATAGCTAAACCACGACCACACCACATCGGAATGCTGCAGCTCTTGCGGAATCGAATCGACCACCACAATGGTTAACGCCGGTAAGTTGGTGGTGGCATCGTAGCGATTGACGGCGACCGAGTGGGTAAAGGTGTCATTGCTGTCGCTATCCAGCGCGTGCAGTCGCTCTTTCGCCTGCGGGTTATTGCCCATCGCCGCCATGCTGGTGCGATTGCTGGTGTCGATTTCGTAGAAGTCGGGCTTGAGCAGCCATTCACGACGAATCTTTTTACGAATGTCTGGCACATCGCGCTGCTGCCACAGCAGTTTGCCGTGTTCATCGTAGATAAAGACCAGCGTGGGGAAATTGAGCGTCATGCGCTCGGGCTGACCAATGGTGAGCTGATTGTCGTGCCATTGCGCCAGCGTGAAGAACAGATTGCTCTCGCCGCGCATAACGCGATAGGTATTTTTATCGAAGCTGACAACGTAGCCGACCACGGCGACCATGCCGTAGGAGAGCGACAAAAACAGTACGATCGCGGCCGTCGCCAACAGGAAACGGGCGCGAAGTGAGAAGGGGCGTAAGCGTTGTAACCACGTCATAAATCAGAGATCAAAGCGATATCCCTGGCCGCGCACGGTGTTGATCACTTCGGTCGGATAGAGTGACAGAATTTTTTTGCGCAGACGACCCATCAGCACGTCAATGGTGTGGCTTTCGCGCAGTTCGGCGTCGGGATAGAGCTGCAGCATCAGTGAATCTTTGCTTACCACTTTACCGGCGTTGCGAATCAGGGTTTCGACGATGGTGTACTCGAAGGCGGTAAGTTTTACCGGTTCGTCTTGCACCGTCAGTTCACGGCGAGAGAGATCGACCTGGAACGGCGGCATAGAGATAATTTGCGATGCATGCCCGCTGTTGCGACGCATCAGCGCCTGCAAGCGTGCAGCCACTTCTTCAATGTGGAACGGCTTGGTCACGTAGTCGTCGGCACCGGCTTCCAGCGCTTCCACTTTGGCCTGCCAGCCTTCGCGAGCGGTTAATACCAGAATCGGTTGGCGAACGGCATCGGTGCGCCAGCGGCGAATCAGCGACATGCCATCTTCGTCCGGCAAACCGAGATCGACCAGCGCGATGTCGGGGATATGTTCTTGCAGGAAATAATCCGCTTCTTTGGCATCTTCTGCAGCATCGACCTGATGGCCCATGTCACGCAGCTGCACGGCGAGGTGATGGCGCAGCAGCGCATTATCTTCCACAACCAGTACACGCATAGTATTTCCTTAGCTTCGAACGTAGTGATGATGGAATGAGTATATGCGAGAAGAGCTAAACCGCAGATTAACACCGGGCAATGTTGGAAGACATCAGGTCGCCATAAATGGCGACCCTACAGCGCGGATGTCGTAGGGTGCGCATTAATGCGCACCCAAATAAAACACACCTGTTGCTGACGACTATTTTAAATCATCAACCATCTGAATCGCACGGCCGAGGTAGTTGGCTGGCGTCATCTGCTTCAGACGCACTTTCTCCTCTTCCGGCAGCTCGAGGCTATCGATAAAGGTCTGCATGCCGGCGGCATCAACGCGTTTACCGCGCGTCAGCTCTTTCAGCTTCTCGTACGGTTTTTCAATGCCGTAACGACGCATCACTGTTTGGATCGGCTCAGCCAGCACTTCCCAGTTGTGATCCAGTTCGTCCAGCAGACGATCGCGGTTCACTTCCAGCTTAGAGATGCCTTTCAGCGTAGCTTGATAGGCGATCAGCGCATAACCGATACCGACGCCAAGGTTACGCAGCACGGTGGAGTCGGTCAGGTCGCGCTGCCAGCGTGAAACCGGCAGTTTGCTCGCCAGATGCTGCATCATCGCGTTAGCCAGACCGAGGTTGCCTTCCGAGTTTTCGAAGTCAATCGGGTTCACTTTGTGCGGCATGGTGGACGATCCGATTTCACCGGCGATGGTTTTCTGCTTGAAGTGATTGAGCGCAACGTAGCCCCAGATATCACGATCAAAGTCGATCAGAATGGTGTTGAAACGCGCGATGCAATCAAACAGTTCAGCGATGTAATCGTGCGGTTCGATCTGCGTGGTGTACGGGTTCCAGGTGATGCCCAGCGAGGTGACAAATTGCTCGCTCAGCTGGTGCCAGTCCACTTCCGGATAAGCCGAGATGTGAGCGTTATAGTTGCCGACCGCGCCGTTGATTTTACCCAGCACTTCAATCTTGCTCAGCTGACGCAACTGGCGCTCCAGACGATACGCCACGTTCGCCATCTCTTTACCCATAGTTGACGGCGTTGCTGGCTGACCGTGGGTGCGCGACAGCAGCGGAATGTCACGGTATTCGTGCGCCAGACCTTTAACTGCATCGATCAGTTTGTTCCAGAACGGCACGATCACATCACGACGTGCGGTTTCGAGCATCAGCGCGTGCGACAGGTTATTGATATCTTCGGAGGTGCAGGCGAAGTGGATGAATTCAGACACCGCATGCAGCGCAGGGATATCGGCCACTTTCTCTTTCAGGAAATATTCCACGGCTTTAACGTCGTGGTTGGTGGTGCGCTCGATGGTTTTGATACGCGCCGCGTCTTCTTCGCTGAAATTGGCGACAATGGCATCAAGGAAAGCGTTTGCGTCGGCATCAAATGCAGGAACTTCCTTGATCTCTACAGTCGTAGCTAGTTTTTGTAACCAGCGAACCTCAACCTCAACGCGGAATTTCAGCAAACCGAACTCACTGAAAATGGCGCGCAGTGGGCTGACTTTATCGCCGTAACGACCATCGACAGGTGAAACGGCGGTCAGAGAGGATAATTCCATCAGTGCAACTCCTGAATCGTTTAACAATTATGCCGGGGCGGCGCTTAATACGCCGGGCCCAGGCGGGATAAAATGGTTTTGGCTTCGCTCAGCAAGCGCTGGCGCGAGAACATCAGCTGCAGTCGGCCACCGCCAACCTGCTGCCATAACACCGCAGAGCGAATGCCGGCCAGCAGGGCGGCGCGCACTTTACTCTGCACTTGTGAATTCTGTAATACCTGCGGCGAACCGGTTACCTGAATGCGTGGGCCCAGTGGGCTAATCACATCGACATAAATGCCAGCCATCGCGCTGGTGATGGTGTCCGATTCCAGTTCGTAATGCGCCAGTTGACGGTCAAGCTGGCTGATGCGCTGTGCCAGCGTGTTCATCGCGGTTTTATTGCTGTGCAGCTTACGCTCCAGCACCATCATGCTTAAGGTGTAGCGCGTCAGCTCTGCGCTGGCGCCCTGACGATTGCTGCTATTCAGCACCGCCATTAAGGTCTCTAATCCAACCTTCAAATTGGCTTCGTCGTTGCCAAACACCGCCAGCGTTGAACCGGGATTGAGATCGATCAGGCTGCGCAGCGACACGTTCAGTGCCGCGGTATTGCAATGTCCCTGCTGCGCGAGCTGTTGCACCACATGGGCGGCCTGACATACGCCCGCCAGCGCCAGTGTAATCTCATAATAGTTCTTAGCCACGCTTAACTCCTGTCATCGCGTCGGGCAGCGCCGACCTTAGGCTTCTGCCAGAGGCAGGCGTTGTTCGATAATGCCGCCGCCGAGGCACACTTCACCGAGATAAAACACGGCAGATTGGCCTGGCGTGACGGCCGCAACCGGCTCGTCAAAACGGACTTCAATACGGTCGTCGCCGTGCGGAATGATTTCACACGGAATGTCGGTCTGGCGATAGCGGGTTTTCACCGTGCAGCGCAGCGGGGCGGTAATCGGCTGGCGATCGACCCAATGCAGCTGTTGGGCAATCAACCCCACAGACATCAGGCGCGGATGCTCGCCGCCTTGCGCCACGATTAGACGATTGCGCGCCACATCTTTGTCGACCACATACCAGGGATCGTCGTTGCTCTCTTTACGACCGCCAATGCCCAGGCCTTTACGCTGGCCGAGCGTGTGGTACATCAAGCCCTGATGTTCACCGACGATTTCGCCGTCAACGGTTTCGATTTCGCCCGGCTGCGCAGGCAGATAGCGGCCAAGGAAGTCACGGAACTTGCGCTCGCCGATAAAGCAGATGCCGGTGGAATCTTTCTTCTTCGCGGTGATCAGGTCCAGCTGCTCAGCGATGCGGCGTACTTCCGGCTTATCCAGTTCGCCAACCGGGAACAGGCTTTGCGCGATCTGCTGGTGGCTGAGCGTGTAGAGGAAATAGCTCTGATCTTTGTTGCCGTCGAGGCCGCGCAGCAGGCGGCTTTGACCGTCAACATCCTGACGGCGCACGTAGTGGCCGGTGGCGATGAAATCTGCGCCGAGATCGTCCGCCGCGAATTCAAGGAAGGCTTTGAACTTGATCTCTTTGTTGCACAGGATGTCGGGATTCGGCGTGCGGCCCGCTTTGTACTCTTCCAGGAAGTGCTCGAACACGTTATCCCAGTACTCAGCGGCGAAGTTGATTTTGTGCAGTTTGATGCCGAGTTTGTCACACACGGCTTGTGCGTCAGCCAGATCATCGGCGGCGGTGCAATACTCCTCGCCATCGTCTTCCTCCCAGTTCTTCATGAACAGGCCTTCAACCTGGTAGCCCTGCTGCTGCAGTAACCAGGCGGAAACGGAAGAATCGACGCCGCCGGACATTCCGACGATCACTTTTTTCTGGCTGTTGTCAGACATGACGCACTCTTAAATTACGATAAAAACAGGCGGCGCATTCTATCATGCAGAAGCGGGGCGCGCACCCTCATGAAACGGCCACTGGAACGGCGCAACCAGATGCAGCGGATAACGCTCCCCTTGTTGCCACAGCCGCACGCTCTCTGCCACTAGCGGCGAACGCAGGCGATTAGCCGTCAGAATCTGCTCTGGCGGCAGCCACCAGCAGCAATCGATGTCGCGATCGTGCGGTGAAGTTTCGACTTTTTCGGTCAGATCGAGGCCAAACAGGAAACGCACAAAAGGTGTATCGTCCGGGGCAATCCACTGCTGTACGCCAAGGAAATATTCGGGATGGGCATCGATGCCGGTCTCTTCAAACAGTTCACGCTGGGCGGCTTCGAGCAGGGTTTCATTGGCCTCAAGATGCCCGGCGGGCTGATTCCAGGTAATACGACCGTGCACACGCTCTTCGACTACCAGCAAATGTCCCTGCGCCTGTACAATGCAGGCGACCGTTACATGAGGTTTAAACATCCTTCCTCCGAAATTGTTAACTAAAAGTTATTAAATGGCTACACTGATATCGCGCCATTCACCCGGCGGCAAATCGCCTAACTGGTGTTCGCCTATCGAAAAGCGAATCAGACGTAACGTCGGAAAACCGATATGGGCCGTCATGCGGCGTACCTGGCGATTTCGGCCCTCAAACAGGGTGATTTTCAGCCAGCTGGTGGGAATCGCTTTGCGCTCGCGAATTGGCGGCTGGCGCGGCCACAGCCACTCTGGCTCGTCCACCAACTCAATGCCTGCCGGCAACGTTGGGCCATCGTTGAGCGTCACGCCGTTGCGTAACAGGGATAAATCTGATTCCTGCGGTGCGCCTTCCACCTGCACAAAATAGACCTTTCCGGTGCGCTTGCCAGGCTGCGTCAGCGCGGCTTGCAGCGCGCCATCGTTGGTCAAAATCATCAATCCTTCGCTGTCGCGATCGAGGCGGCCCGCAGCATAAACGTCGCCTACCGGCACAAAATCTTTCAGCGTGCGGCGTCCGGCTTCATCACTGAATTGCGGCAAAACATCGAAGGGTTTGTTAAAGAGTATGACGCGTCTTGGGCCTTTCGGACGGGTATCACGACGCACGGGCTTACGTGCTGGGGCGTTCGCACGCTTATCCTGGTGAATTCGTTGAGAAGTTTTTCGCATGGGCTTTGCAGTCAGAAACATTCGGCGCATTATAGCGCGAAACTACGGTGATTGGCGTAGCGGAAATAATCAAGTAGTATTGACCCGCATCTTACAAATCATTAACAAAAAATCGCTCGAAGGAGAGGTTGATGGAAAGCAAAGTAGTTGTTCCGGCGGAAGGTCAAAAAATCACCCTGGCTCAGGGAAAACTTACAGTTCCGAATAACCCGATTATTCCTTACATTGAAGGTGACGGTATCGGTGTTGATGTTTCCCCGGTAATGTTGAAAGTGGTTGATGCCGCTGTGAAGAAAGCCTACAACGGCGAGCGTAAAATTTCCTGGATGGAAATTTATACTGGTGAAAAATCAGTAGAACTTTACGGCCAGGACGTCTGGCTGCCGCAGGAAACCCTCGATTTAATCAAAGAATATCGCGTTGCCATCAAAGGCCCACTGACTACGCCAGTTGGCGGCGGTATTCGTTCTCTGAACGTTGCGCTGCGTCAGGAGCTGGATCTGTACGTGTGTCTGCGTCCGGTTCGCTACTACAAAGGCACGCCAAGCCCGGTTAAACGCCCTGAAGAGACCGACATGGTGATCTTCCGTGAAAACTCAGAAGATATCTATGCCGGTATCGAGTGGAAAGCGGGCACGCCAGAAGCGGATAAAGTGATCAAGTTCCTGCGCGAAGAGATGGGCGTGAAGAAAATTCGCTTCCCTGAGCAGTGCGGGATCGGCGTTAAGCCATGCTCGGAAGAGGGTACCAAACGTCTGGTGCGCGCAGCAGTGGAATACACCATCACCAACGATCGTGATTCTCTGACCCTGGTTCACAAAGGCAACATCATGAAGTTCACCGAAGGTTCTTTCAAAGACTGGGGCTACCAGTTAGTGAAAGAAGAGTTCGGCGGCGAGCTGATCGATGGCGGCCCGTGGATGAAGTTCAAGAACCCGAACACCGGTAAAGAGATCATCGTTAAAGACGTGATCGCGGATGCCTTCCTGCAGCAGATCCTGTTGCGTCCAGCTGAATACGACGTGATCGCCTGTATGAACCTGAACGGTGACTACATCTCTGATGCCCTGGCGGCACAGGTTGGCGGTATCGGTATCGCACCAGGCGCAAACATCGGGGACGAATGTGCTCTGTTCGAAGCAACGCACGGTACAGCACCTAAGTATGCTGGTCAGGATAAAGTGAACCCAGGTTCAGTTATTCTGTCGGCAGAAATGATGCTGCGTCACCTGGAGTGGTTCGAAGCGGCTGACCTGATCGTTAAAGGTGTTGAAGGCGCTATCGCTAACAAAACCGTGACCTACGATTTCGAACGTCTGATGGACGGCGCTAAACTGCTGAAATGTTCAGAGTTTGGTGACGCGATCATCAACAACATGTAATTTGCCACTCAGGCAGAAAGCATAACGGGAGCCAATGGCTCCCGTTTTTTTTTTGCTTTAAAATGAGCGACTATTACAGCTAAGAATTTATTTCATTGCCAGTACGGATTGAGCATCAATAATAATGCACTTGCCTGGGCAGTTGTCGTTTCCGGTGATCACTGGCGATTCCGGAAGAGTGAAATTCATACCTGCTTCTTTCTTTACGGTGTATGCCATACCAGCAAATGTCCACGGCATGCCTAAAGATAAAGAACCAAACTCATCATATTTCGATGATTTTGCAATTTTTGGCAAATTCTCAGTATTTAATCGGTAGTAAAGAGTGCCATCGAAATCTTTTGGCACCACTTTAGTGATTTCGGCCTGTAAAAGTGCATACTCTTTTTGCTGAGGCGAAGAAAACCCCTCTTTAATATTGCTGGCTGCAAGCCATCCTGCAGCAACAGGAAGCAAAAGATAAATGAATTGTGAGTATTTTATTTTATCGTTAATAAAGAATAGCCCGATAAGAAAGCAAGAGGTGGTAATCAACGAAAGCGCACTGATAGTACGGTAAGCCGCCCAACTCTCTGTCACCAGTAAATTTGGTGTCACTGCTGCAACAGAGAAGAGGAAAGATAAAAATACTTTTTCTTTGCCATTCTCGCTAATGTTTTTCAATCCGATTAAGATAAAACCTAGCGATATGATGATCGAGAGTGCTTTTCTGCCGGTGTCATAATTACAGATGGCATTTTTTAATGGTTCGACAAAGAACCATTTAATCTTTCCTATAAGATCAATGGTGATGTTACTTCTTGAAAGTGTCTCGCCGAATAACAGGAGCGGAATGGCTTTAGCTAATACTAATGCCATCAGCATACCAAAGAAAATCATTGCGAAAGTACGAATGAGTTCCTTTTTTTCAATTTTGCGGGAGGTCAGGCAAGTGTCCATAAATGCAAAAAAAAGGAAACACATTGCAGTGGGTTGATAAATAGCGAAGGAGAACGTGATCAGCAATGCTGATAACATAATCCCTGAAATGCCGCGCAATGTAGTTAGTGCTGAGTAACTCAATCCAGCAAGAATAATAGAGGTGACAAAAGGAAAACATACTGACCACGAGTTGAATACCTGGAAAGAGGGCAGCAAACAGATCGTTAATGAGAATATCACTCTCTGCAGAGTATTTTTGAGAATATTTCTATCAGAGATAAATTTGTAAAAGTAACAGCTTAGTATGATAAGAGAAGAAACGGATAGCAGTCTTAACAGTATTAACGAGTCCACGCTGGATATAAAGAATGAGAGTAAATAGCGCAAACCGCCGTAGGCCGGCCTTCCTGAAAGAACATCCCATTTAAAAATGCTGGCTGGATCAGTCTGAGAGCTGAACAGATAGTACCAATCATCCGAAAAAGCATAGCTCGAGAGAAAAACAGGGCTATAACTGGCGAGCAAGGCCACGGCTAATAAAAAATAAATTTTAAAGTTATTGCAGACTATATTAGTCATTTGATTCCTTTTTTATATATCGAGGTCTGTGTTTGGTTTCAATATAGATCCTGCCAATATATTCACCTAATACACCTATTCCTATCAACTGAATGCCACCTAAAAAGAGTATTGAAACCAGTAGTGACGGATATCCGGCAACAGGATTTCCCCATATTATTTTATCAATAATCATCCATGCGCCATAAACGAACGACAAGAACGCGACAAAAAAACCAATATAGGTCCACACTCGGAGCGGAAATGTTGAAAAGCTGGTAAGCCCTTCAAGAGCCAGATTCCAAAGTCGCCATCCATTAAATTTTGCCTCTCCGGCAATGCGCGCTGGGCGGCTATATTCAACGATGGCAGAATCACCTTCCACCCAACTCAGAAGACCTTTCATAAACAGATTGCGTTCCTGCAATTGCTTAATGTTTTCGACAGTTGCACGAGAAAGTAAACGAAAGTCGCCAACATTTTCTTCTAATTTTGGTGAGCTAATTTTATTGTGTAACTTGTAAAACCATGCAGCAGTTTTTCGCTTAAAACGACTATCGCTACGCCTATCATTGCGCTTGGCCAATACAATCGGCCAGCCTTCTTGCCATTTATTTATCAGCAAAGGAATGACTTCAATGGGATCCTGAAGATCAACATCAACCGGAATGACTGCATCACCACTAGAATGTTCAAGTCCAGCGAGCAGCGCGGCTTCTTTACCAAAGTTACGAATAAAATTGATGACTAATACAGATTCGTCATTATTCTGAATCGATTTAACAATCTGCTCTGTGCTATCAGTACTGCCATCATTAATAAAGATGATTTCAAGATTGTAAGAAGAAAGTTTTTCTTTAACCGTCCGGTAAAAAACCGGAATTGCATCCTCTTCGTTGAAGACAGGCACCACCAGAGAAATTTTCATTTTTTCACCCTAAAAACAATAAAGTTTGAATAGATGAAGCCGAATATCAGACTTATTATGGAAAATGAAATAAGCGTAATAATCGGATTAATATGCGTATGATCGGCGAAACTGCCAATACCTGCGGCCATCATGCCCATAAAAGCAACAAAGATGACATAGCGAAAAGTTGTCGCTTCGGCTTTAAACGTCCAGCGTGCGTTAGCAAAAAATGAAAATGTTACGGCGACAATGAAAGCCAACAGATTAGCCAGCCATTGGCGGGTATTCAGAGAATACAGGGCTGCAAACACCATCCAATGGATCAAGGTGTTAATGATGCCAACTGATAAAAACCGTGAGAATAATTTCAACATAGTGAAATGTTAGCCATGAGGACATCATTATTTTAAAAATAGTGGGGAATTTTACATGGAGGCTCACAACAAATAAAGTTGTAAAATCATCGTTCTCGCCAACATGTCATTAGAGAAAGCCATTGGCTTACGAACATTAAAGAAACGGGAGCCAGTGGCTCCCATTTTTTATTGCATCAATCGATTTGCTGCTCATTGGATTTTGCCACCTGAGCTCGCTCCTGCGACAGCCGCCAGAAATCACTACCGCCCGGCTGCTGATACATCCGCAGCGAGAAGTGGCCGACAATCGCGTAGATATACTCAAAAATGGCCGATTGAGAATCCTCGTAATCCACCCACAGCACTGACGAGGTGAAACAATAAACCTCCACCGGCAAGCCCTCGGGTGAAGGCTTCATGGCGCGTACCACGATATACATATCTTTCTTGATATCGTCGCGCTGCGATAGCCATGCCGTCAGGTATTTACGAAACACCGTCAGGTTGGTGATGCCGTTTTCCGCAAACCAGCGTTCGCCCACCGCATTGCTGTCGCGGCCATCCATCAGCGCCGAGAGTTGCTCACTGACACCGCGAATTTGGCTCATTTGCTGCACCATATCGTGATCGAGAAAACGAATCGACATCTGATCAAGATGGAAACTGCGCATAATGCGGCGCGCGCCCGAGGAGAACATCGCCTGCCAGTTGGTGTAGGTTTCGGTGAGGAAGTTTTTGGTCGGGATGCGCGACAGGGTATTGTCCCAATTGCGAATGGTGATGGTATGCAGCGCGATATCGATCACTTCGCCACTAATGCCATTGTCAGGCATCTCAATCCAGTCACCGAGTTGCAACACATCGTTAGAGGACACCTGAATATTGGCCACCAGCGACATCAGCGTATGCTGGAACACCAACATCAATACCGCCGCTACCGCACCCAAACTGGAGATAATAATCACCGGCGATTTATTCGACATAATCGCCAGAATCATGATCGCCGAAATGATGTGCACCAGAATCTTGCCGACCTGGATATAACCCTTGATCGAGTGGTTTTTGCGTTTGGCTTTTTTCGAATAGGAGTTATTAACGATCTCCAGCACTTCGGTAAAGAACAGTGATAAATAGACGAAGAACAGAATGCCGCAGATGGTCTTTATCGCGATTAACAGATGCTCAGGTAAATCCGGCATAAATTGCAGCAGATAATAGACCGTGATCACCGGGATAAAGTTAGAGAGCTTCTCCGACAGCCTGACGTCCTTATCCAGCGGCACCTGATTCTTGTGCGTGCTGAAGAACACCTTTCTGACCACTTTCACGATAAAGAATTTACAGATCAGATGGGCGATCATGCCGGCAAACATCAGTAAAACCAGGCTAAACGTGGCCGACAGCACCGTGTTGCCCTCAATAAAACTTTGTATCTTGCTTAAATAATTCATTTCAACCACATGCCGGACAGTGTTGGCGGGAATTCAAACATAAACGCGCCAAAGGCGATATGCTACGCGTGCGCAAAGGCGTTGTTGCGCAGTGACACGTTAAGAGTGTGATAACGCTTTACGCGCGGCTTCAGCGAGAAAGTGGCTGCGGCTGTTATAGCGCGCATCATTCCCCACGGCCTGATCTATCTTCTCAATCAACAAGTTCGGCATAGTGATGTTGATGCGCTCAGATTTACCCAGATAACGCGTAATATCGATCTCAACATAAATCCAAATTCCTGTCTGGCTAAAATCGGTTATCCACTTCTGCGAAGGTTCGGGAATGAGCATGCCTTTCTCTGCCATTAATTCAAAATGCGCACTCAGCGCTGACTGGGCATCGTAAAGGGTGTGCTCAGGTGTATCTCCAGCAAAGTAGCAGCCGGTTACGTCAGGGAAGAAACCGCTGGCAGAGCCATCAACATCAATTTCAACAAAGGCGGGATACAACATAATGTTCACCTGTGGCTGAGTTTAGTAGGGCGTAATCGCGCTATTTAAGTTTGGCGTCCTTCAAAATCTGCATCAGCGTGCCTGTTTTTAGGTCCTTTCTCGGGTGCGGAACGGTGATGAGATAACTGAAATCAGGATGGGAGAACTGATGATGACTGCCTTTGATTCTTTCAAGACTCCATCCGGTGTTCACCAGCATTTTAATTAGCTCAGAGCTTTTCATCGCCATCCCTGCCATCAAATTATACACACGATACACACCCATGCAATCGTCCTGCCTTGCTCATGGCATGCTTAACCGCGCTTAAGTTAACCTGATGACGTCAAAGTTGCGGCAGAGCTAAAGTGCAATTTGTGCAGCGTATTCCTATCACTTTGCGTTGCTTTACAATTCACTTCATGGAAGTTTGAATCAGTTAACATTTACGTGCTGATGGCAGTGTGAATTAAAGACTAAACCGCTATCTTCAGCGCTTACGATTCAGGAGGTGGTATGCAAGGTGTAATCAAGTTCGTCAAAGGCTGGCTGATTTTTTCCCTGTTGTGGGGCATTTTTATGTGGTTTGTTTCGTGGCAGGCGCAGGGCAAAGAGATCGGCATGGTGATCGTGATGAGCTTGTATGCGGGATTAATTTATCAGGCGCTGATGACCATGGTTGCACGATACAAAGCACGGCGCGCGCAAGTTTAGTTGTACACAACTGACTACAGAGCTTTGCGGCAAGTTGACGCTGATTTGCACTTACTCGGGCAATCTGAGCCGACATATCTCAGCTTGCTGGTAAAAAAACGATGGGAAAGAAGGTTATCGCTGCGTGGTTTTTTCTGCTGCTGTCCGTGGCTGCTTGCGCCCAGCCTTCAGGCGTAATTACGCTCACCATGCCGCACGATCGTCATTTGAAGATGGAAAACAGCACTGCAGATGTGGCTGAAACGCCGGATGAACATATTCAGGAACGCGTTGAGGATGTTGGACATCGCCGATAAATTGGGGCCTTAAGGCCCCATTTACAGATTACTTACGTCCGAGCAGAAAACCGACAATCACACCAATGCTTGCTGCAACTGCCAGGCCGGTCGCGGGATTATCGCGTACCGATTTCACCACACAATCCGCTGCATCCTGAACCGCATAGCTAGCCTGAGCCGGATAACGACGCGCCGCACCTTTGGCTTGCTGACGGCGTGAACCGGTGAATTCGCCAAATTTTTCCTGAACGGCACCTGCCGCTTCATTCAATTTTGCTTCCGCTTTGTCGCTCATAATTACTCCCTGATCGTGGTGAATGTCCTGTAAAGCGTAGTCAGAGAAACTGCAGGCAGCAAATGACGCAGCGGTAAAGGTTGTAACAGCAGTTTGCAGTACGCGAAAATTCTGCGCGCAGCAGAAGGGTGGGAACGCAAGGGACTGAACTTAGGTTTTTCCACGATAAGCCGGATACCAGCTCACAAGGAAGTGACGCAGATGATCAAAACACCATTCGGCATCGTCGGCCTGCTGGCAGTAATAGCGCAAGGTCACTTTTTCATAACGCATGTGGCGCTGCTGCAGCGGTGACCAACCCCAATCCAACACGGCACGCGCATAATTGATCAGCGTGCCGCTCTGCATATTGTGCTGCTTCTCTTGTCGGCTGAGGTAGATTTCAAACGCCTGATCGAGGCTTTGTGTTTCTTCCGTGTTAAAGCCTGCAGTTGTCGGACGAAATGCCACATCGATAAAGCCGCACACGCCGTCGTCACGCTGCTGCCAGTCGCAGGCCAGCGTCATAAACAAGCCCTCCTGCAAATTGACCTCTTCCAGTAGGCGCCGCATATTTTCGGAATGTTTACCGGCGGTGATCTCATCAATACGATCGGTTTCCAGCGTCAGGTCGAATCCACAAGGATTCACCGAGCCATCCGCATTAGTACTGGCCGGGAAGGGGAAATCGATATAACCGTTGTTATCCAGACTCTTTTCCATCAGGCAGGTCCGCAGCGTGAGATGGTCAGACAATAAACCATCTCGCACTGCGACGCACGGCTTATGGGCACGTCCAGGTGATCATGGTGTTCTGATAGGGATTGATCAGGCGGAACTGTTTATCAGACAGCCGTTGCGCGTAGAAGCCTTCTGCGGTGATGGCCGAAGGCACGTACTGAAAGCGATCGGTAGAGTGCAGCGTGCCGCTTTGCACCTTCACGCCGTCGCGCGAGACGGCGAAGGCGTTCACCAAATCAAAGATGCGCGCCTGCGTATTGCCCATCGATTGTCCATAAATCGTCGACACTTCGCCCGGACAGTCGACACCTTTCGGTGCGGAACTGCAGCCAGCTAAAACTAAAAGGGTGAGTACAACCGTGATTCGCCACATGAGCACCTGCTTCATTCCCTGGTTTGCAATGGCACGCCAATGCGTACTGATAAGTGGATCATAGCAGGTCTGGCGCTGCTTCCCATTTGTCATTTGTATAATCGTTAAGCGGAAGGAATGTAAAGGGGTGACTTTACTAGCAGAGAAACGGTATTCTTGCCAGCGTTGCGCACCGGGTAAGCAAAACAAGGGTAAATTAATGAAAGAAGAAGAAGCGAGTTTAATGATTCTTCAGCACGCGATCGACAAATTAGAAGCCGACAAAAAGAAGCAGGTAATGAACTGCGTAGCGGCCATTCAGGAAGTGATGCAGCGTTTTGAAGCCGAAGAGGCCGGGCTGGCATTGATGTTGGTCGCGGCGCAAGTGGCTGCTGAGTAGTTCCTGCTCCCGCGAAATTTCGCCACGTTTGATGTACCAGGCTTTGCTGCTGTTAGATAACGTTCATGGAATGCAGCAGCAAGGCCAATCACTCCACGAAATCATCATTTAACCTCAGCGGAGAACCCAATGAAGGCGATAGTTATGGCCGTTGGCGTGCTGGCTTGTCAGATTGCGCCCGCCTGGAGCGAAACCGAATATCAAATTACCTGTCCCGGCCGTCCCACCATGACGGTATCGCGTGCCGAGTATGGTTTGAGTACCTTAATGTGGCCGACGCGCCACTTCCAGATCGCTGCTGGTCAGCAGCGCACCAGCCTGAAAGGCGGTGACAAAGTTGCCATCACCCGTTTTCGTAATGGCGACCAGTTAATCGTGAATAAAAATAACGATGAAACCTTCTTCGTCTACGCCAACAGCAACAAGCTGTTGCCCTGCAGCCGTACCGATAAGCGCGATGCACAGATTCTTTCGCTGGAACGCTACGACGACAGCGCGCGCCCAAATTCGTGAGTTAATAACCCTGTTTGATCAGTTGCCGCTGGCGCAAATCCAGCGGTGATTGTTCTGCCTCATCGATGGCTGCCAGCCAGCTCTGCAAATTCACTTTGGCCCACGACAGATGTCCGCGCGTGGTGCTCATCAACACCACATCGGGACGCAATGAGCGATAAAGCTCAAGCGACTGCTGCAGTTCGGTAGGATTGCTGTCGGGCATCAGCACGCTGATCCAGCGGTTATAGTCGCGGGTCAGCGTATCGCCGACAAACAGATAAGTCTGGCCGAGCGGCGAGTGATAGAGATAGCTGCTGCTGCCGGGCGTATGTCCGGGCGTCGGCAACAGGTGAAAATCGCCGAAGTGTGTCTCTTGTTGGGTAAAGGTTTCGTCAGGCTCAATCACTAAACTAACCGGTCCCAGCGAACGACTGTGACAATAGAGCGCACTATTAAAGCGCTGCTGAATGGCGATCGCGCCCGGTGCGGCTTCATGCCAGTGGGTCAAATAGTGGCGAATCACGCCGCCGGCATCGTTGAGGAATTCATGGTCGAGTGGATGCTCCACGCGACCAATCAATAAATTGCCGCGTGGGTGGCACAGCATAAAGCCATGCATCATTAGATCACTCGCCGTCTCTTCGGCGGGGAATTCTGGCGTGGAGATCCACAAGTCGTCGTACAGTGGCTTCATTGTCGGTCTCCTGCGGCAAAACGTTAGCGCAATGTCGGGTGGCCGGTGAAGGCGAACTGTGCTTCTCCATTCTCAATCTGCAACGTGGCGCTGGCACCCAGCGGCAGCGTCACGGTATCGGCATCGTGTCCAAAAGCCAGATCGCTAATCACCGGAATCTGAAACTCATCACGGATGCGCTGCCACACGGTGGAAAAATCAAAACCGTTGTCATACGCCGACAGCGATGTGCTGGTGAAGCTGCCGGTAATAATCGCTTGCTGGCGCGACAAAATGCCACTCTGCTGCAGCTGAATCAGCATGCGCTCGATGCGGAATGGATGTTCGTTCACATCTTCGATCACCAGAATCCCGCCTTCGATTTGCGGCATCCACGGCGTACCAATCAGCGAGCAAATCATCGCTAAATTGCCGCCCCACAAGGTGCCTTGCCAGCGGCCGTGATCCGGGCTTGCGCTCGGCCAGCTTAGATTGACTGTAGGTGAAGTTAGCGTTTGCCAAAAGTGCGACTCGGTAAAATCAGATAATGCCTCTGCACCAAAGTTACCGGCCAGCATCGGACCGCTGAAGGTAATCAGGCCGATTTGCGCCAGTAACGCCAGCTGCAGAGCGGTGAAATCGCTGTGGCCGCACAGCGCCACCGGTTGATTGAGCAATCGACGTTGCAGACCCACGTAATCGATCTTATCCAGCAAGCGTGAAGTGCCATAACCGCCACGCACCGCCAGCACGATATCAGGCAGCGCCTCCAGCGTAGCCAGCGCATTGATATCATTCAGCCGCTGCGCATCATCGCCAGCAAAGCGTTGAAAGCGGCGGGTGATGGCGGAGAGATTCTCAAGATGATGGCCTGCGGCCTGTAAACGATGCACCGCACGTTGGGCGGCGTCCTGATTGTGGCAATAACCGGAAGGGGCGATAAGACGTAGCGTGCGGGGAGTAACCATAACTTCCATCCTGCTGTAGAGTGGCCTGCCGATGATGACGAAATGCGTTATCGAAGTCACGGTAGCATAAGGTTTTTTACCGATTTAGGATAAACGGTAATTTTGCATCGCGCTGCGCCAGGTATGATAGCTTGCGCCAACCCTATTGCGGAACCAAAAATCAGTGAAAATTCGCCTACTTATGCTTTCTGCACTGCTGCTTGCTGGCTGTTCAAGCGAGCCGGAAAAACCGGCACTGCCCGAGAAGAATACGCCGTTGACCCAGGCACCGCCGTCGAAAGTGAATGATGCATGGTCAATGTTTACCGAAGATGCCGCCAGTCATTATGGCGTTGATGAGAAGTTAATCAGCGCCATTATTAGTGTCGAATCCGGAGGCAATCCCACCGTGGTGAGCCGTTCCAATGCGGTCGGTCTGATGCAAATTAAGGCTTCGACTGCGGGCCGCGAAGTCTATCGCACTCAGGGCCGTCATGGTCAGCCATCCTCTTCCGAGCTGCGCGATCCGGCGAAGAACATTGATATCGGCGCCGCCTACCTGAAAATTTTGCAGGACTCTGCATTAGCCGGGATTCGTGATCCGCTGACGCTGCGTTACGCCACCATTGTCTCCTACGCCAACGGCGCGGGCGCCTTGCTGCGGACCTTCTCGCGTGACCGCGACCGTGCGATTGCGATGATTAATTCCATGACGCCGGACGAGTTTTACCAGCACGTACAGAACAAACATCCGGCGGCGCAGGCTCCGCGTTATCTGTGGAAAGTCACCACCGCCTACCGCACCATTGGTTGAATGTAGGGTCGCCATTCATGGCGACCTTATCAATAACCCCACCAAACTAACCCTCCACCAACATTCTCGCCGTCGGATAATCCACAATCAGCACCTGCACATAACCACCACGTAACGCCCCGCGAATCGCCTGCGCTTTCTCTTTACCGCCCGCTAACGCCACCACCTGCGGACAGCGTTTCACCTGCGCCAGCTCCATGCCAATCACCGGATCTTCCTCTGCACTCAGCACCGGCTGACCATCGGCGTCAAAATAGTGCAGGCAGATATCGCCCACCGCGCCGCGTTCGGCCAGCGTTTGCAACATCTCACCGTCGTAATAGTTACCGGAGTTGCGTAGCAGGGCGGAAGGCTCGAGATCGCCGATGCCGACAATCGCCAGATCCACCTGATCAAACTTTTCCAGTACCACCGCGACATCGGGATTAACCGACAAACGCTGGCGATCCTGCACAGAATGCTCAATCGACTGCGACGGCAGCAGCCACGCCGGACAATCCAGCAGCGCCGCCAGATTCTGCGTCAGAATCGTGGCCTGCACATTGCCGTTGGCGCCCACGCCGCCCAGCAGCTGAATCACGCCTTTGCACGGCGCGCTGAGCGGATGCAGCGCATCCACCATCGCGCGAATCGTGCCGCTCCAGGATGAAATGCCGATCAGCTCATCGGCGCGCACCCGCGTTTCCAGATAGTGCGCGGCAGCGGAACCGATCGCCTGTTTAATCTGCAACGCCGACGCCTGATCCGGCACATCCACCACAATCACCTGCGGCAGTTGATAGAGCTGCTCAATGGCTTTTTCCAGTTCAGGGAACACATTGGCCGGCGGCACAACGCTGATCTTCACCACACCTTCTTTCACGCTGCGATTGAGGATGCGCGACACAAAGGATTGCGACAGCTTCAGCAGCTGCGCAATGTCGGACTGCTTCCTGCCTTCCACATAATAAAGCGTGGCGATTTTCACCATCAGCCGCTGTTCATCCTGTTTTGCCATGGTTTTTTCTCTCTCTTAACCTGCCTGGTATTGTTAATCAGCCTGTCATAAATAACAACGCAGAACATTTTGTGATCGTTTTCGCTTTTTGAGGATCGGGCAATGGACGTGCTCAGAAAGCCAGCGCATAGTCATTATGCATATAAAATCGCAATTGAATATATATTCAATCGGAGATAACAAATGAAAGCCTCTGTCCTCAAAGTCTCTCTACTTGCTTCAATCATGATGATCTCGGCGGCGTCGCTGGCGGCGGATAAGGGGTTGCTGGCCATCATTACGCCATCACATGACAACCCGTTCTTTAAAGCGGAAGCCGATGGCGCGCAGGAAAAAGCCAAAGCGCTCGGTTACACCACGCTGGTGGCCTCACACGATGATGACGTGAATAAGCAAAACCAGCTGATCGAAACCGCCATCGCGCGCAAAGCCAAAGCCATCATCCTCGATAACGCCGGTGCGGATGCCACGGTTGGCCCGGTGCAAAAAGCCAAAGATGCCGGCATTCCTACCTTCCTGATTGACCGCGAAATCAACAAAACCGGCATTGCCGTGGCGCAAATCGTCTCCAACAACTACCAAGGCGCACAGCTCGGAGCCGAGAAGTTCGCCAAACTGCTGAACGGCAAAGGGGATTACGTCGAGCTGCTGGGCAAAGAGTCGGATACCAATGCGGGCGTGCGTTCGCAGGGTTATCACGACGTGCTGGATGATTATCCCGATCTGAAAATGGTGGCGCAGCAGAGTGCCAACTGGAGCCAAACCGAAGCCTTCAGCCGCATGGAAACCATCCTGCAGAAGAACCCGAATATCGTTGGCGTGATCTCCGGTAACGACACCATGGCGCTCGGTGCGGAAGCGGCGCTGAAAGCGGCGGGCAAAACCAATGTGATTGTGGTCGGCTTCGACGGCAGCGATTACACCCGCGACTCCATCCTTAATAAAGGCAACATCAAAGCCACCGTGCTGCAGCCGGGCTGGGATCAGGCGCAGATGGCCGTTGAGCAGGTGGATTACTACCTGAAGAATGGCAAAGCGCAGAAAGAGGAGAAGCAGCTGATGGATTGCGTGCTGATTGACGACAGCAACGCCTCGAAGCTGAAAACCTTCAAGCTGGCGCAATAACATGGAGGTCGGCATGAAGGGGAAAGCGCTGAGCGGCATGCTGGTGGCGCTGCTGACGCTGATGTTAGCCGCCTGCACCGTGGTGGATCTGGATGCCGACGGCAAACCCATCATGCCGAAAGATCCCAACGCCAAACCGGGCTATAGCGATCAAACGCCGCAGCAGATCGCGGAGTCAAGCTGGGCCAGCCGCGTGCAGCAGCCCGCTGAGAAGCAGGCGCTGAGCTGGGCAGATATGGAAACCAAAAGCCATACCGTCAAAGCCGGCGGCAGCGAAAGCGTGTTTGTGCGTGCAGCGGGCACTGTGACGGCGTTTGACAACAGCAACGATCGGGAACGCAGCCTCACCATGACCATCAACGGCAAGCCGGTGAAAGTGTTGATTGGTCCGGTGCTGCGCGGCAACGCCATCCGCGATGCGGCCGGTTTCCGCTTTGAAGAGTTCACCAATCAGGTGCAATACGCGCAACTGACCAAAGCACTGAATCGCCATGCGGTGAAACAGCTGCCAGCGGTGGATGCCAGCTGGGTGGGCAAACCGGCGCAGGCGCTGCTTGCCGTCAGCATGGGCGCAGGCACGGTGGATGATGTGGTGGCGATTCAGCTGAAGCAGGGGAATCCATAATGAGCGACGAGATCATTCTGCAGGCCAATCAGATGTCGATGCTGTTCCCCGGCACCTTAGCGCTGGATCGTGTGGATTACCGCGTGTGGCGCGGCAAAGTCAACGTCATCATCGGCGAGAACGGCGCGGGGAAATCGACGCTAATGAAGATTCTCGCCGGCGTGCAGCAGCCGACCAGCGGTGAGATGTTCCTCAACGGCACCAAAGTGGCTTTTCACAGCACGCGAGACGCCGCGCGCCACGGCATCGGCATGGTGCATCAGGAACTCAACCTGTTTGAAAACCTCAGCGTGGCGGAAAATATTTTCCTCGGCCGCGAAATTCAAAGCGGCATCCGGCCCATCAATGAAGTCGAGCAGAAACGCCGCACCGCCGCGCTGATGCAGCGCCTCGATCAGCCGATTTCACCGGATGAGAAGGTTGGCAGCCTGAAGGTCGGCCAGCAGCAACTGGTGGAGATCGCCAAAGCGCTGGCGGAGGACGCCGACATTTTGATCCTCGATGAACCGACCTCGGCGCTGAGCAAAACCGAAGTGGAGATCCTGTTTCGGGTGATCCGCGAACTGACGCGCCAGGGCGTTTCCATCATCTATATCTCGCATCGGCTGGAGGAGCTGATGGCGATTGGCGATGTGATCACCATTCTGCGCGACGGGCGTTTTCAGGCTGAAGCGCAGGTCAGCGATATCGACGTGCCGTGGATCGTACGCGAAATGCTGGGCAGCGAACCGGTGGGCACCTTTCTGCCGCCGGACCGCCAGTTTGGTGCGCCGGTGCTGGAAGCTGAACACATCACCTGCGTCAGCCCGAACGGCAACACGCTGGTGGATGATGTCAGCTTTCAGGTGCGTTCCGGGGAGATCGTCGGCATTTACGGGTTGATGGGCGCAGGACGCACCGAGTTGTTTGAGTGTTTGCTCGGTACGCAGCGTAACTATCTCGGCAAGCTGTGGCTCGACAGCAAACCGCTGCCGACGCGTCTGCCGACCGCAGAACGTATCCGTATGGGCATGAGTCTGGTGCCGGAAGATCGCAAACGCTCGGGCATTTTTCCCATCTCATCGGTGGCGAGCAATCTCACCATCGCCAGCCTTTGGCGGCGTCTGTCGCATCGCACGGTGATTTCAGAGGAGGCGGAACGCGAAGTGGTGTCCAGCACCGTCGGCAATCTGGCGATCAAAATCTCTTCGCCAGATGTCGCCATCAGCGCGCTGAGCGGCGGCAATCAGCAAAAGGTGGTGATTGGCCGTTCGCTGCTGACCAATCCGCGCTTGCTGCTGTTGGATGAACCAAGCCGTGGCATCGACGTCGGGGCCAAAGGCGAAGTGTTCCGCATGATGGTGAAGCTGTCCGAACAGGGCATTGCGGTGGTGTTCTCCACCTCTGATTTGAAAGAGATCATGGCCGTTGCCGATCGCATCATTGTGATGTCCGGCGGCAAATTAACTGCTGACCTGCCGCGCGCTGAAGCGGAAGAGGCGGCGCTGGTTAAAGCAAGCGCACAAGGGTTCTGATATGAAAAACAACGGCGCGCTCGCGCTCGCATCGCCAGCTAAAGCGTTCAACTCACGCGAAAGCCTGATATTGCTGCTGCTCAAACTGCGCACCTTTATTGCGCTGTTTCTGATTGTCGGTTTCTTCGCTATCACTGTGCCCGATTTCCTCGCGGTGGGCAGCATGGTGATCATGGTGAAACACATCGCCATTAACGCCTTCCTCGCGCTCGGCATCACATTTGTCATCATCACGGCGGGCATCGATCTCTCCATCGGCGCCACGCTCGGCCTGTGCGGCATGATCGCCGGTTGGTTGATCACCAAAGGCATTGTGTTGCCGATGTTTGGCATCGCCATCTTCCCCAGCGTGTGGCTGATCGTACCGATTGTGTTGCTGATTGGCGGCCTGATTGGCGCGGCAAACGGCTGGATCATCACGCGCTATAACGTGGCACCGTTCATCTGCACGCTCGGCACCATGTACATTTTGCGCGGCACGGCGATGCTTACGTCAGGCGGCGAAACCTTTCCCGGTTTACAGGGCAATGAAATGCTCGGCAATACCGGATTCGACAAAATTGGCGCGGGCTATTTTCTTGGTTTGCCGTGGGCCATCTGGATGATGGTGCTGCTGGCGCTGGTGATTGCCTATGTCGCGCGCCGTCTACCGTTTGGTCGTCAGGTTTACGCGATTGGCGATAACGAACGCGCTGCTGAACTCTCGGGCGTGAAAGTGAAGTCGGTGAAAATCTGGGTGTATGCCATCTCCGGTTTCTGCGCGGCAATTGCCGGCATCGTGGTTTCGTCTCAGCTGGTAGCCAGCCATCCGGCGAACGGAACCTCCTTTGAAATGAACGCGATTGCCGCAGTGGTGCTGGGCGGCACCTCGCTGGCCGGTGGACGCGGCACCATTCTCGGCACGCTGATTGGTGCCTTCGTGATCGGCTTTCTCGCCGACGGTTTGATCATGATGGGCGTGAGCGAGTTCTGGCAAATGGTGATCAAAGGCATCGTGATTATCGTGGCGGTGATCATCGACCAAATGCAGAGCCGCATGCAGCAGAAAGCGGCGGTGGTGGCGCAGAAAGCGTTGATTGAGGAGGGCGGTAGCCCGGCAAAAGGTTAATCGGTTGGGTGCAGGCGCTGATTGTCTGCACCTTTTTTTCTCCATCACGAATAAATATTCATCCATGCTTTAAAATTCAGAGGTGTCTATGAATCCTTTCAAATATTCGGTAGCGGATCTGGCAGCGAAAGCGCGCGCCGTGCGCCGCCGCATCATTCAGCTCAATGCGGGCAGCCCGGCGGGCGGGCATACCGGTGCCGATCTCTCACAGGTGGAGATCCTCACCGCACTCTATTTTCGCATTCTTAACTGCGCGCCGGATCGCACCAACGATCCGCAACGCGACATCTATATCCAGTCGAAAGGCCACGCGGTGGGCGGTTATTACTGCGTGCTGGCAGAAGCCGGTTATTTCCCGACCGAATGGCTGCCGACCTATCAGCATTCGGATTCACATCTGCCGGGCCATCCGGTGCGTCAAAAAACGCCAGGCGTTGAGCTGAATACCGGTGCGCTGGGCCACGGTTTACCGGTGGCGGTCGGCATTGCGCTGGCGGCGAAGAAAGATAACAGCGACCGACGTATTTTTGTCGTTACCGGCGACGGTGAGCTGGCAGAAGGCAGCAACTGGGAAGCGGCGCTGGTAGCGGCGCATTACGGCCTCGATAACCTGGTGATCATCAACGACAAGAACAAGCTGCAGCTGGCGGGGCACACGCGCGACATCATGAACACCGATCCGTTGCCGGATAAATGGCGCGCCTTTGGTCTGGAGGTGAGCGAGTGCAACGGTAATGACATGGCGGCGGTGGTTGAGGCCATCGAAAACCTGCCGCGCAACAGCGGCAAGCCACAGGTGATTGTGGCGCACACCGAAAAAGGCTTCGGCATCTCCTTTATTCAGGGCAAACCGGAGTGGCATCACCGCGTGCCGAAAGGGGAAGAGATTGAGTTGGCACTGGAGGAGTTGAAAGATGAGTAATGCAAAACACCTGGCGACGGTAATGGTCGAGGCATTTATTGATGCGGTTAATCGCGGCGTCGATTTAGTGCCGGTGGTGGCCGATTCCACTTCAACCGCCAAAATTGCGCCCTTTATCAAAGCCTTTCCCGATCGGCTGGTTAACGTGGGTATCGCCGAACAAACGCTGGTGGGCACCGCCGCTGGTCTGGCGATTGGCGGCAAAGTGGCCGTAACCTGTAACGCCGCGCCGTTCCTGGTTTCGCGCGCCAATGAGCAGGTTAAGGTCGACGTCTGCTACAACAACACCAACGTGAAATTGTTTGGCCTGAATGCCGGTGCCAGCTACGGGCCGCTCGCCAGCACCCATCACAGCATCGATGACATTGCGGTGATGCGCGGCTTCGGCAACATCGAAATTTACGCGCCATCCTGCCCGCTGGAGTGCCGACAGATTATTGAGTATGCGCTGGCGCATGTTGGACCGGTGTATATCCGTTTGGACGGTAAAGATCTGCCGCAGCTGCACGATGAGAACTACCAATTCCGTCCTGGCCAAATCGACGTTTTACGTGAAGGTCATGACATTGTGCTGGTGGCGATGGGCTCGACGGTTCACGAGGTGGTTCACACCGCCGAGCAACTGCATGAGCAAGGCATTACAGCAGGTGTGATCAGCATTCCATCGATTCGACCTTGTGATACCCAACAGCTGCGCGAGCTGTTAAATCACTATCCAGCGGTAATTACCGTGGAAGAACACAACGTCAACGGCGGCGTCGGCAGCCTGGTGGCAGAAGTGCTGGCGGAAGGCGGCTGTGGCATCCCGCTGCTGCGTTTGGGTATCCCCGATGGCGAATACGCGATTGCGGGCGATCGCGCCTCAACCCGTGCCCGACATGGCATTGATGCCGCCAGCGTAGTGAAGAGTGCAGCGCGCATCTGTGCAGGAGCGTAAAGATGGCAGGTTCGGTGATACTGGCAATTGATGAAGGCACCACCAACGCGAAAGCGATAGCGGTTGATCGTGGCGGGAACGTGGTGGCGCGTGGTAGCCAGCCGTTGACGCTGGAACATCCGCAGCCGGGTTTGGCGGAGCAGGATCCACTGGCGATTTGGCAGGCGGTTAAACAGGCGGTGAGCGATTGTCTGGCGCAGTGTGCGGGTGCGCAAGTTGCGGCAGTGGCGATCAGCAACCAGCGCGAATCGGTACTGATCTGGCAGCGACATAACGGTCAGCCGCTGACGCCGCTGGTCAGCTGGCAGGATCGCCGCTCGGAGGCGTTTTGTCGCGATTTGCGCGTGGCGGGTAAAGCGCCGCGCATCACTGGGCTTACCGGGTTGGCGGTCGATCCGATGTTCCCGGCCGGTAAGCTCACCGGCATGCTGGCCGCGCTGCCGAACGGATTTTCTCGCGCGCAGGCCGGTGAACTCTGTATCGGCACCGTGGATAGCTGGCTGAGCTGGCAGCTGAGTGGCGGCGAAAGCTTTGTCACCGATCATGCCAATGCGGCGCGCACCCAGTTATATAACCTGCACAGTGGCGATTGGGACGAGGAACTGCTAGCGCTGTTCCATATTCCCCGCGCGGCGCTGCCGCAGATTGTGCCCTCGGCCAGCGAGCAGAGTGTAGTGACACGTAACGATATTCCCGGTTTAGCGCCTGGCACGCCAATTCTGTCGCGCATCGGCGATTCGCACGCCGCACTGCAAGCGCAGCGCAGTGGCAGCGAAGAGGTGGTCAAAGCCACGTACGGCACCGGTTCGTCACTGATGATGTCGATGGCGACGCCGCTGCTAACGGAAAATGGCCTCAGCACCACGGTGGCGTGGCACGACGGCACGCTGCGCTATGCCTTTGAAGGCAATATTACCCACACCGGTTCCGGCGCGGCGTGGCTGGGCCGCATGCTGGGCATCAAGGACCCACGAGAACTCACCGCGCTGGCGCAGCGCAGCGAACACAACCAGGGCATCTATTTTGTACCGGCGCTCTCTGGTCTCGGCGCGCCCTGGTGGGATTTAAAAGCGCGCGGCATGGTGTGTGGTTTGACCGATGCTGCAACGCCGGAGGTGCTGGCGCGCGTGGCGCTGGAATCGATCACTTTCCAGATCGCCGACGTGTTTTTTGCCATGGAGCAGGCCAGCGGCGTGCAACTTCCTGCGCTGTGCGTGGATGGCAGCGCCACGGAAAACGGCTGGTTGATGCAGATGCAGGCCGATGTGTTGCAGCGGCCACTGAAACGCGTACCGACGGCCGAAGTTTCTGCGCTGGGTGCCGCGCTATTAGCGGGCCGCACCTTAGGCTGGTGGCAGCAGGGCAGTGAGATGCAGGCGTTGCAGGGCGGCAGCGTAATTATGCCGCGTGAAGATCAGGCGAAAAGCATGCAAGAGAATTATCACGGCTGGCTCGATGCGGTGGCGCGTTGCCGTTATCAGCCACGATGATGGGTGCGGTTTTGTGCAAATCTGGGGTAGTGGTCGCCATGAGTGGCGTAAAGCCGCTCAGTTAAGCATTAATCTACATATGTATGCAGGTGCGCATGAATGCGCACCCTACGAAAAACGCGCCAATCCTTTGTAGGGTCGCCATTCATGGCGACCGATTCACGCCTGGCTGACAAGCATTACGCCATAAAATTGAACGAAGCTATTGGAAACGGTTGGCCTTATCACGCGCCAGACGTTCCAGCGCAAAAATTACCTGCTGCAGCTGGCGTTCCTGAATCGGCTCGATGGCGGTAAAGCGGAAGCTGAGGCGCGGTGTGACGCGAGTTTCATTCTTGCTGGTCACCATGGTGCGCTCACCAATGTGCAGCAGCTGTGCGGTCACCTCAAAGTGACCGTATTCAGCCAGGTCAACGCGCAGCTTTTTAAAGGTATCGCCGCGATTGAGGCCTTCTGGCAGCGCTTCGTCCAGCAGCACGCCCACGCCGCCCAATGACAGATCCTGCAGGCGAAAACGCGCAGTGGTTCCATCCGGCCACTGGCTGTGGCAATAAAAAACCGGTTCCAGCGGCGCATTGACACGGAAGAACTCACGGCGTTGAATCTGCCACACCAGTTCGGGTAGTGGCGCAGCAAAAGCGGGCAAGCCTTCGAATTCGATACGCTGTAAACCGATTAAGCTAAATTCGACTTTGGCACCGTGCGTTTCGGCAAAGATATTCACTTCACCACCTTGCAGCGCTAAATCGTTATCCAGCGCGTTGCTGCCAAGGTCAAAGATCACCTGATCTTCATCGGCTGACAGCATGCGGCTGATAAACTGACCGCGCGAAAAATTCACCATCAACGGGGTTTGAAAACGCAACAGATCCTTCATCACGCCCAAAACCGCTAACGTGCCTCGCTTGAGGTATTGTTCTTTATCGGCTTCTCCCACGTCCTGCTCCACTTATCCGATTGTTATTTTCACGACTGACAATGCTGTTCGTCAGTTATCGGCGTGGCTGCGCTAACCTTTAGTTAGCTAACGATTATTTACTGCGGTAAGTTGCGAGGCAGATCATAAAATCCCGTCTATACTAGAGGCGGTGAACACATTGATTAATAACGTAAGGAGCAGTACATGGGTATTCTTTCATGGATTATTTTTGGTCTGATTGCCGGGATTATCGCGAAGTGGATTATGCCGGGTAAAGATGGCGGCGGCTTTATCATCACCGTGGTTCTGGGTGTGGTTGGTGCGGTTGTCGGTGGCTGGATCAGTACCCTGTTTGGTTTCGGTAAAGTTGACGGTTTCAACTTCGGTAGCTTCGTGGTGGCCGTGATTGGTGCCATTGTGGTGCTGTGGATTTACCGTAAAGTACGAAGTTAACAGCATAGAGATTTGATGAAATCCGCCATTCCGTAAAGGATGGCGGATTTTTTTATGTCTGATTAAAAGTCGTAGCCCACCGTAGCCATCACAGTACGCTCGGCACCGCGATAGCAGTAACCGGTGCCATAACAAGCGGCCAGATACTTTTTATCAGTCAGGTTGTTGGCATTCACCTGCAGCCATGCGCCTTTCAGCTGTGAGTTCCATGCGCCCAGATCGGCGCGAACTGACGCATCAAACAGCGTCACGGATGGCAGACGCGTGGTGTTCTCGTTATCCGCCCACTGTTTGCCGATATAGCGCACACCGGCGCCGGCGCTCAAGCCGTAGTCAAACTGATAATGTCCCCACAACGATGCCATGCTGTTCGGCGTGACATACGGCGTATGACCATCGTTACCGTCCACCGAATCTTTGAAGCGCAGATGATTCAGCGTGTAGCCTGCGATGGTGCTGAAACGCTGCGTCAGCTGATTACGGGCTTCGAGTTCAATCCCCTGCGAATGCACTTTGCCCGACGGCGTGTAGGTGCCGTCCAGCACGTTACGGTTGGCGACATCGTCCTGGGTCAAATCGTACAGCGCGATTGAGTACATATCGCGCGTGCCTACCGGCTGATATTTCACGCCCGCTTCATATTGCTCTGAGGTGGTCGGTTTCAGCTGATTGCCCTGCGGATCGGTTAACGAAGCTGGCGTAATCGCCTGGCTCCAGCTGACGTATGGCGAGATGCCGTTCTCGAAGGCATACAGCAGCGCGGCGCGGCCGCTGATGTGATCGTCCTGACGACGGCTAGTGCCGTTTTCCGACACGATGCGGTCATAGCGTCCCGACAAATCCAAATGCCAGCGATCGAGCTGCAACTCATCCTGCAGATACAAACCGGTTTGATAGTAGCGGCGCGTCTGCGATGTCCAGTCGAAGTCCGGCATGATGCCCACTTCTTCGCCGTTCCACGCATTCAGCGCGCTGGCGGCACCGCTGGCTTTGGTGATGTCATTTTTATAGCGATGGTATTCCGCGCCCAGCGTCACGCGATGCTGCACCGCGCCAGTAGCAAAATCGGCCTGCAAGCGGTTGTCATTCGCCCATGCGCTCAGTGATGAACGCTCGCCGGAGTAGTAACGGTTTAGCAGGTCAGGATTCGTTGCGTTCCAGCCAATTTGATAAACCTGATCGAGATCGGTATTCGAGTGGCTGTAGCTGCCGGTGGAGTATACCGACCAGACTTCGTTGAAGCGGTGTGAGAAGTCATAGCTGTAAATCTGCTCGCGACGTTTGAACTGATCGAGCGAACTGTCGCCTTCGTAGAAACTGTCGCTCAACTTGCGGCCGTTATGGCTGTAGAGCGTGCCTTCCGCCGGTACCGAACCGTGATAGCCGCCGGATGGATCTTTCTGCAGATAGGCGCGCAGCACTAAGTTGGTGTCTTCACTTGGCTGCCACATCAGCTGAGGCGAAATCGCATATTTCTCTTCGCGGGTGTGATCGTACTGCGTATCGCTGTTGCGCGTGATGCCGGTTAAGCGAAACGCCCACTGATCGTTGATGGCGTTGGTGTAATCAAAGGCGGCGCTGTTGGTGGCGTTGGTGCCGCTCGACAGGCGGAAGTGACCCTCTTCGGCAAACTGCGGACGCTTGCTCACCATGTTCACTAATCCGCCCGGCACCGTTTGGCCGTAAAGCGCGGAGGAGGGACCTTTGATCACATCAATGCGATCAAGGAACCAGTTGTCCACCTGCAGGATGTTGAAGCTGCCGCCGTCACTCATTACGCGCAGGCCATCGAGGAAGGTGTTGTCGACATCGCCGCCGTGGAAACCACGCAGCGCGATGGTGTCGTAACGCGTGGCGGCACCACCAAAGTTGGTGAACACGCCCGGCGTGTAACCCAGCGCCTGATTGAGATCCTGCGCGCCCTGATCTTCCATCTGCTGACGAGTGACTACCGAAATTGACTGCGGCGTGGTAATCAGCGGCTGATCGCTTTTGCTGGCGCCGCTGCTCCGCGTGGCGAGATAGCCCTGCGTCGGCGAGGTGGCGCTCTCTTGCGGTTGCGCCGTGACGACAATCGACTCTTCGGCGAAGCTTGCAGCGGGTAAAGCCAGCGCAAGCGCGCACAGAACGCGGCCACGGTTAAGGGTAAACAGCGAGGTCATGAGAGGTTCCTGATATTTTAATGGGAATAGCTATCGATATTAGATTGAGAATTATTATCTTTTGTCGCGAGTGTTTCAAGATGTGAGTTTGTTGTAAGAGGGTTGTGAGGAAAATGCACAGGCAGGGCGGGATTCGCGTGCGAGCATATGAGGCTGTAGGGTGCGCATTAATGCGCACCTGATTTAATGGTCGCCATGAATGGCGACCCTACAACGGTTACATATGGATCAGGAAAAACGTTACTTCGCGCTACTCAAAACCGGCATATTCGGGATATCGCCAGCGTTATTACAGGTTTTGTCTTTCGGGCAGTACTTATCGAGCAGCTTTAGCGTCACACCGTTGGTCCAGCCGAAGCCGTCCTGCAGCGGATATTCACCGCCACCACCACCGCCCAACTGCGCACCTTCAACCACATATTTCTCGACCAGCTTATGCTCCTTGTCATAGGTTGCCTGCACGTTCTGCAGGAAGCGCTGACCAATCTGCTGCGCCAGTTTCGGCTGCTTGTAATGCTCAAGACCTTCCACCGCCACCCATTGCAGCGGCGCCCAGCCGTTTGGCGCATCCCATTGCTGGCCGTTATTCACCGTAGTAGTCACCAGGCCGCCCGGTTTCAGCAGCTGTTTTTCGACGGCGGAAGCGGTGCGCTCAGCTTGCTTATCGCTCGCCACCTGCATATAGAGCGGGAACAGCGTGGCGGCGGTCAGCTGTGAGTGAACCTGCTTCTTCTGGAAATCGTAATCGGCGTACCAGCCTTTTTTGTCATCCCAAAGATAGCGATTGATCGCCGCCTGACGTTTCTCGGCATCCGCCGCGAACTGTTTGGCTTTGTCATCCTGCTTATCCAGTTTGGACGCTTTAGACAATGTCTGTTCGAGGTGGAAAATCAGGCTGTTAAGATCGACCGGCGCCAGCTGCGTGGTGCGGATGGACGCCAGATTGTGCGCATCGGTGAACCAGCGCGAACTGAAATCCCAGCCTGATGCCGCGCCAGCACGCAAGTCGCGATAAACCTGCTGCTTATTACGATCCGGCGCTTTATTCGCGGTGTTGACGTCATCAAGCCAGGATTCGGTGCGCGGTGCATCGCGATCGTCCCAGTAGCGGTTAAGCAGCGTGCCGTCACTGAGTTTGATCACGCGTTTGCTGGCCTGGCCGGCTGCCACTTTGTCGCTGTCCGCCATCCAGTAATCGTACTCTTTCTGCAGCTGCGGCAAGTATTGGCGATAGACATCGTCGCCTTTGTGCGTCGCCAGCAAGTCAACCATCAGGCTGAAGAACGGCGGCTGCGAGCGGCTGAGATAGTAGCTGCGGTTGCCGTTGGGGATATGGCCATATTTATCGAGTTCGGTGGCGAAGTTATCCACCATATCCTGCACGCGATCCCAGTTACCGCTCTCCGCCAGGCCGAGCATAGTGAAGTAGCTGTCCCAGTAATAGACTTCGCGGAATCGGCCGCCTGGCACCACGTAAGGTTTCGGCAGCGGCAGCAGCGAATCGTACTGACTGGCACTTTGCGCGGTGCGTGTCAGCACCGGCCATAAACCGTTGATGTGCTCGCGCAGGCTTTGCCCGGCGGGCGGCACATATTTGTCTCCCTCTTTTGGCAGCGTGAAGTTGCTGTCGACAAAATGCTTGAGATCGAAGTTGCGCTGGCTTTTCTGCATCTGCCAGTCGGCCAGAATCGAAGAGGGATTGGATTTCGGCACCGCATCGGCGAAGGTTTTCTGGTCCGGATAAAATTTCGCCTGCTGCACGGCATTGAAAAGCGGTCCCAGACGCACATCTGGCGGCTGCGGTTGGTTGCTGAGCATGCGGCTTTGAGCGTCGGCGTGTGCGTTGCTGGCAGCGGCCAGCAACGCAGCGCTGAGTAAAAAGGTCAGACGCGCGGGCGTGAATACGGCATTTTTTATCATCGGTTTTTCTCCTTGTCCGAAAAGGTGGTGTGCTAACGCATTGACCACCCGAACAACTTTAGTCGCAATCGCACCGCTTAGCCTTGTACAGCGGTGGAAATGTGAAGCGCCCGGAATTAATCACGCGAGAAATTGCATCAAGGCTAAGGTTTTTGCTTGCCCTGTTCGGCTATTTGCCTGAGGCTGAAGCAAAAAAAAGGAGAGTCGAATGGAGATTATCTGGTATCACCCGTCGCTGGCGCCGCAGGGCTGGCTGGAAGGTTTGCATCAGCGTTTACCTGAGGCGCGCGTGCGTTACTGGCAGCCGGGCGACAACGCGCCGGCCGATTACGCGGTGGTGCGTTCGCCGCCGGTTGAGATGCTGGCGGGGCGTCAACTGAAAGGCGTGTTTGCCATGGGCGCGGGCGTGGACGAGATCCTCAAGCAGCTGCGTGACAATCCACAAATGCTGGCTGACAATGTGCCGTTATTCCGCCTCGAAGATACCGGCATGGCGCGCCAGATGCAGGAGTACGCCAACTGGTGCGTGCTAGGCTGGTTCCGCCGTTTCGCGGAATACCGTCAACTGCAGCAGCAGGGGCAGTGGCAGGAGCTGGATGGTTTGGATCGCGAGAACTTCACCATTGGCGTGCTCGGCGCGGGCGTGTTAGGCCGCAGCGTGCTGGAGAGTTTGCGTCAATGGGGCTTCCCGTTACGCAGCTGGAGCCGTTCGCCGAAGCAGATCGACGGCGTGCAAAGCTTCCATGGCCGCGATCAACTCAATGCGTTTCTGGAGGGCACGCAGGTGCTGATCGATCTGCTGCCTACCACGCCGGAAACCACCAACCTCATTGATAGCCAGCTGCTCAGCGCGTTGCCGCGCGGTGCCTGCTTCCTCAATCTGGCGCGCGGTGCGCATGTGGTGGAAGCCGATCTGCTGGCGGCGCTGAACAGCGGTCAATTGGCCGCCGCCGCGCTGGATGTGTTCCAGACCGAGCCGCTGCCGCACGATCATCCGTTGTGGTCTCATCCGCATGTCACAATCACGCCACATACTGCAGCGATTACCTTGCCAGCCGAGGCGATGGATTACATTGCGGATGCCATACTTGCTCTGGAGCAAGGTCAACAGCCGGGTGGTTTGGTCGATCGCCAGCGCGGTTATTAATTCACATTGGGTCAGGAGATGAAGATGTATCCCGTTGATTTACATATGCACACCGTTGCCAGCACGCATGCTTACAGCACGCTGCATGATTATGTGGCGCAGGCGAAAAAGAACGGCCTGAAGCTGTTCGCGATTACCGATCACGGTCCGGATATGGCCGATGCGCCGCACTATTGGCACTTCGTTAACATGCGCATTTGGCCGCGGGTGATTGATGGCGTTGGCGTGCTGCGCGGCATTGAAGCCAACATCAAAAATCAGCAGGGCGAGATCGATTGCAGCGGCCCGATGCTCGATGCGCTGGATCTGATCGTTGCGGGCTTCCACGAGCCGGTTTATGCACCGCGTGATAAAAAGCATCACACCGAAGCGATGATTGCGGCGATGGCGGGCGGTTTGGTGCATATCATTTCGCATCCGGGCAACCCGAAATTCCCAGTGGATATCCGCGCAATAGCCGAAGCCGCCGCGCATTACGATGTGGCGCTGGAGATCAACAACTCCTCCTTTACCCATTCGCGCCTCGGCAGCGAACCGAACTGTCGCGCTATTGCCGAAGCGGTGCGCGATGCGGGCGGTAAATTGGCATTTGGCTCCGATTCGCATACGGCGTTTACGCTGGGAAATTTCGAACACTGCCTGCGCATCACCAGCGAAGTGGATTTTCCTGAAGATCGCGTGTTAAATGTCACGCCGCGTCGCCTGCTCGATTTCCTCGAACTGCGCACCGGTAAAACGATTGCCGAATTTGCTGATTTTTAACTTTTTTGCCTCAAGGAATTCTGTTGCATGAATGAGTTTTCCATTCTCTGCCGCGTCATCGGCTCGCTGTTTAATCGCCAGCCGCAGGATCCGCTGCTGGTGCCGCTGTTCACTCTGCTGCGTGAAGGCAAACTGCAACAGCAGTGGCCGCTGGAGCAGGATGAACTGTTGACGCGCCTGCAGCAGAATAGCGATCCGCAGGCGCTGGCCGCCGACTACAACGCGCTGTTTGTTGGCAGCGACTGCAGCGTGCCGCCGTACGCATCCCAGTGGCCGAACGGGGTTGCTGAAGCGGACGTGCGTGCATTTCTCAGCGCGCGCGGCATGCCGCTGAGCGAAGCACCCGCCGATCACTTTGGCGTGCTGCTGCTGGCGGCATCATGGCTGGAAGATCAGTCAGCGGAAGATGAATCCGCCGCGCAGCTGGCGCTGTTTGATGAGTATCTGCTGCCGTGGTGCGGCGCGTTCCTCGGCAAAGTGGAAGCGCATGCTACCACGGCGTTTTATCGCACGCTGGCGGCGCTAAGCCGTGAGGCGATTCAGGCGATGTACGACGAGCTGAACGAAGAGCAGGGCGACGAGGCCTAACCGTTACCAGCTGGCTGCGCTGCTGCCGAGCTTCACGCCCGGCGTCGCGCAGATCATTGGCGTGCCGGGCAAATACGCTGCGGCACGCAATCTCTCGGCAATTCCCCATTGATTAATCTCTATCGCGCTCAACGCGTCATCGTGCTGCGCGTGGATACCGTTTTGCACATTCTCCGGCGCGGCACCGAACTGCTGTAACATCCGAGCGGTGCGCGCCAGCGATAAGCGCGCCTGCCAGCCAACGCCATTGATCAACCGCTGACGTAAACCTTCCAGCACCGCCGCAGCCATCAGATAACCGGTGGCGTGATCGAGCGCCTGCACCGGCAGCGGCGTTGGTTGGTTATTGCCGCTCCAGCGCATGCCTTGTTCGGCGATGCCGCAGCCCATCTGCACCAGACTGTCGAAACCGCGGCGGTTGCGCCACGGCCCGCTCCAGCCCCACGCATTGAGGCTGACATCCACTAAGCCCGGCGCGAGTTTGCGGCGCGTCTCAGCATCCAGCCCGAGTTTTTCCAGCGCATCGGCACGATAACCGTGTACCAGCACATCGCTGTGCTGCAACAGCTGGCGCAGCTGTTCACGCCCCGCGCGGGATTTGATATCAAGCCGTGCACAGCGTTTGCCGCAGGTGATCTCCTCTTCCAGCGTCGGTTCATGCCAGTCGGGCGGATCGATGCGCAGCACCTGCGCGCCGAGGCTGGCGAGAAAACGCGTCGCCACCGGACCGGCGATGATGCGCGTGAGATCCAATACGCGTACGCCGAGCAGCGGCCGCGCGGGCGATAACGACCAGGCAGGCGCGGGTGCAGCGTCGGTGGCCTGTTGGGCAATCAGCGCTTCCTGCTGCACGGCGCGGCCTTGCGCATGCTGAAGCCATTGCGCTTCGCTACGCATCTGCGCGGCGCAGCCGCCAGCATCAATCACGGCCTGTTCCAGCGTAGCGGCGGGCCAGCGTGCCACTGCATCGGCCAGTGCGGCACGATTAGCATGCTGGCCGAGCACGCGCTCCATCGCCGCACGATGATGAGCCGCGTTGGTGTGCAGGCGGATCCAGCCGTCGGCGCTGGCGTAATCACCGGCGAATTCATCCCACAGCGCGGCAGGTGGTCGATTAAGCGGGATTAGGCTGTGCTGAAACCAGCGCGAGGCGAGACGGACATTGATGCTGACCGGCGCGGATTGGCCGAGCAGATCGCTCAGCGCCTGGCTGGCGAGGCCGATGCTGGTGGCCGCCAGTTCGCTGACGGCGAAGGCAGAAGAAAAGGTGTCGGGCTGGAGAAAAGTAGGGGAGGGAAGCGGGTCCGCGCCTCGCAATCCCTGCCACATTTGCTGCCACAGTGCGGCAGCACGTTGAGAATCCATGTTGAGTCTCCGGATAATGCGCGAGACTCAAGCATAGCAGAGCGGATTATCGGCGGCGTAAGCGCGGGAAACGCGCGTGCATCCGCAGGTTACGCAGGTTGATCACCGCAATGGCGGTGCCCAGCACCACTAACGAAGCGCCGAGAATCTTAAAGCTGTTCATGCTATCACCCAAGACAAAAACGCCCATCAACACCGCCAGCACCGGCGTCAGCAGCGAATAGGGCATGATCAGGTTGACGTTGTACTTCTTCAGCAGCGCATACCACAGCGTATAGGCGACAATCGACGAGGCGAGCGCGCTATACAGAATGCCAAACCAGCCGCGCCAGCCCGCGTGGCTCAATGCGTAAAACTGATTGGATTCGGTCAGCCACGAAGCGGCACCGACAATCGGCACCGCGAGGAAGGAGATCCAGCCGGTCAGCGTCAGCGGTTTTATCGGCGGTGATTTTTTCACAATCATATTGCTGATTGCCCAGCCAAACGCGCTGCACAGCAGAATACACAGCACCCACCAGGCCGGAATGGTCGGGCTGCCCGACAGCACCGCGACGCCGCTTAGCGAAATGGCGATGCCGATCAGCTGCACCAGGCGCAATTTCTCTTTCAAAATCACCATCGCCAGCAGCATGGCAATCGGCGTGCCGAGCTGAACCACGATGGCGCCGGTGCCGGCATCGGTGTAGCGCATGCCGACAAACAGCAGCGAGAAGTGCATAAAGCCAAAGGTGAATGCCAGCGTCAGCAGCCACGGCAATTGTGCGCGCGTGATGCGGCAAAACGGCACCAGCACAATCGCCACCACCACAAAGCGCATCCAGGTGAGAAACAGCGGCGGAAGTTCCAGCAATCCCCACTTCACCGCCACGTTGTTGAAAGCCCAGATGGAAACCACCATCAGAACCATTAAAAAATGCCGCACTGCCACGAGGTCTTCCTTCACGCTGTACAAAGATTATCACCGCCTTAATGATGGCATGAAGCCGTCGACTTCGGACATGTCTGACAAAACTTTTTTCGCATAAGCATGAGCTTATGCAGGAAAAAAATAAGACATGTCGCTGATTTACTGTCAAAGTGGACGTCCGAAAGGCGACCATAATGAGGACCGTATTCGGCATGACACACACCCGCGCTTTACCTCTTGCTCTGATTCAACTCGAAGTTCCGCCGCCGCAGGTTGTGGCGCAAATTGGTGAACAACCCCGCTGGTTTATCGACGCGCTGCAATTGCAGCCTGATGACTATGTGATTGTGCGTCCGCATCTGGGTGATGATTTACCGGCCTTTGACCGCGTCAGTGGCGCGATCCTCAGCGGATCGTGGGCGATGGTTACCGATCACGCTGACTGGAGCGAACGCACTGCCGCCTGGATTCGGGGCGCGCTGGAAGCGGATCTGCCGCTGCTTGGCGTCTGTTACGGACATCAATTGATGGCGTATGCGCTGGGTGGCAAAGTGGGCGATAACCCGCATGGCTGGGAGCGTGGACTGAAACCGCTGACGCGCAGCGCGCAGGCGCACAACGATCCGTGGCTGGCTGCGTTACCGGGTGAATTTCAGGCGTGGTTGTCACATCGGCAATCGGTGCTAACGCCGCCGCAGCATGCGCAGGTGCTGGCAAGTTCGACGCAGGATGGCTGTCAGATTTTGCGTTACTCGCCGCAGGCGCTGTCGGTGCAGTTCCATCCGGAATTTACCCGCGACATTATGAGCGCCTGTTTACCGGCGGGCGTGAGTGACGAGGGTACGCAACTTGCGGGCGAAGATTGGTCGCGCGAACTGCTGCGCCGCTTCTGGCTGCAAACGCGGCCGCAGCCGCGCGCACAGGTTCAGGGCGCGTAGTTACGCGTGCAGCGATAAACCCACGCGGGTGGCATGTTTTTCAGCACCCGCTGGCGTTCCCAGGTGAAGTAGCGTGACAAATTTGGCTGGGTAAACGAGGTGTATTGAAACTGCACGAATACGCCACGTGGACCCAGCGCATCATGCACCGCGCTGAGAATATTGTCGCGTGTGGCGGGCGGTAACGACAGCAGCGGCAAGCCAGAGAAAATCACATCATATTCCCCCGCAAGATATTCCGCCGAGCAGGCGCGCACCTGCATGCGCGTATCGGGCAATCCCCGCAGGCTTTTCACCAGTTCCGGGCTAATTTCGAATACATCCAACTGAGCTTGCGGTGACATACGCGACAGCACGTGGCGTGTGAGTACGCCATCACCGGCGCCGAGTTCGGCGATACGCAGGCTGTTATCCCAATTTACCGCATCGCACATGGTGCGGCACAGCGCGGCGGAAGAGGGCGTGATGCTGCCCATTTTGCGCGGGTTACGGATGAATTGCTGAACAAAGTTCGCTTTGGCGCGCATTAACGTCAGGGCTGAAGCCAACATCTGTTTCTCCTGGTTAGTATCCTGCTTCATATTGACCACATATTTCGCCCATGTTCCGCTTTTTGCGGCTTAAGTGGGAAAACTCGGAATTTTCCGTAACGGAACAGAGCATGATAATCAGGCTGCATTTTAGGCATACAAGACCTGGCTGAAACTTAGGGCAATGTGAAAAATCGTAAAGCGATGGGCTGTGCCGGATTTCCTTCGATGCGGTCACAGTTTCCCCTTCTGCGATCTGACAGGCTGGCGTTGATCGCTCAATGTTAATAACAGGTTTCATAGTTGTTAATCGACACTCTGTCCGCAAGGAGAAACACCATGCGTTACGCTGCTCCGGGAGAACAAGGTTCTCTCATTACTCTGCAATCGCGTTATGGCAACTTTATCAACGGCGAATTTGTTGCGCCGGTGAACGGTAACTACTTCGTCAACACCTCACCGATTAATGCTTCCACCATTGGCGAGTTCCCACGCTCGGATCGTGCCGATATCGATAACGCCGTGGCTGCCGCCCAGGCCGCTGCCGATGCGTGGGGCAAAACCTCACCGCAGGCACGCTCGCTGGTGCTGCTGAAAATTGCCGACCGGCTGGAAGAGAATCTGGAATACATCGCGGTCAACGAAACCTGGGATAACGGGAAGCCGGTGCGTGAAACGCTGGCAGCGGATCTGCCGCTGGCGGTCGATCACTTTCGTTATTTCGCTGGATGCGTGCGTGCGCAGGAAGGCACCGCTGCTGAAATCGATGAGTTCACCGCCGCCTATCACTTCCACGAACCGCTGGGCGTGGTCGGGCAAATCATTCCCTGGAATTTCCCGCTGCTGATGGCGGCATGGAAACTGGCACCGGCACTTGGCGCAGGCAACTGCGTGGTGCTGAAACCGGCTGAGCAAACGCCGCTGTCGATCACGCTGTTTATGGAAGTGATTAAAGATCTGCTGCCGCCAGGCGTGATTAACGTGGTGCACGGCTACGGCAAAGAGGCGGGCGAAGCGCTGGCGTCGCATCCGGGCATCGCCAAAATCGCCTTTACCGGTTCCACCGCAACCGGCGGCCATATTCTGGAGCTGGCGGCGAAAAGTCTGATTCCGTCCACCGTTGAGCTGGGCGGCAAATCGCCGAATATCTTCTTCGAAGACATCATGGATGCCGAAGAGAGTTTCATTGAGAAAGCCGCCGAAGGTGTGGTGCTCGGCTTCCTTAATCAGGGGGAAGTCTGTACCTGTCCATCACGTGCGCTGGTGCAGGAATCGATCTTTGAGCCGTTTATGGCGGCGGTGATGAAGCGAATCAAAACCATCAAACGTGGCGATCCGCTTGATACCGAAACCATGATTGGCGCGCAGGCGTCGCAGCAGCAGTTCGATAAAATTCTCTCCTATCTGGAGATCGCGCAGCAAGAGGGCGCGCAGGTGCTGCACGGCGGCGGCGTAGAAAAAGTGGGCGAAGAGTTTGCCAGCGGCTACTACATCCAGCCGACGCTGTTGAAAGGCGATAACAGCATGCGCGTGTTCCAGGAAGAGATCTTTGGCCCGGTGGTTGGCGTGCTGACCTTCAAAGATGAAGCCGAAGCGCTGGCTATCGCCAATGACTCGATTTACGGGCTTGGCGCCGGCGTATGGACGCGCGATATCAACCGCGCCTATCGCATGGGTCGCGCGATTAAAGCTGGTCGCGTGTGGACCAACTGCTATCACCTCTATCCGGCGCACGCGGCGTTTGGCGGTTATAAGAAATCGGGGATTGGTCGCGAAACCCACAAAATGATGCTCGACCATTATCAGCAGACCAAAAACCTGCTGGTGAGCTACAGCACGCAACCGCTCGGTTTCTTCTAATGATAAAAGGCAGCGGAGTGATCCGCTGCCTTTTCATCTCTTCGTCATCTTACGGCCGCAGGATGACTCTATCGCCAGAAACTTCTGATGGAAGTGGCATCTTTAAGCCAGGTCTTGTGTGTTTAAAGGATGCGATTGGGCAGAATAGCCCACCTATTTTCAAGGAGAACCCATGAACACGTTGTATAACTACCTGGAACAGCATGACGAGATGCTGGACGGTGTGGAGCAAAATATTATTACCGTTAACCTGCCTGGACGTCAGGCGGTGTATGTAATTGGTCAGAACGATGCTGACCTGCTGTTGGAAGTGAAAGCACGCGAAGTCGCCACGGCGCAGCGGATGGAAACATTGCGTCAGCTGGAGAGCCAATTCCGTTTTTAACTTTTCTGCTTTGCCTCATTTAATGATCAATTCGTCAGAAATATCGCAATAAAAAAGCCGCTATCACGCGATAACGGCTTTTTTGCGGTGCGATGCGTAGATTACTTCACGCAGGCGGCGCAGTTATTGTGAATCTGCTGGAAGAAGTCGTTACCTTTGTCATCCACCAGAATGAACGCCGGGAAGTTTTCCACTTCAATCTTCCAGATCGCTTCCATGCCGAGTTCGGCATACTCCACGCATTCCAGACTCTTAATACTCTGCTGTGCCAGTACCGCTGCCGGGCCGCCGATGCTGCCCAGATAGAAGCCGCCGTGTTTATGACACGCATCGGTAACCTGCTTGCTGCGGTTGCCCTTCGCCAGCATCACCATGCTGCCGCCGTTGGCTTGTAGCAGGTCAACGTAGGAATCCATACGACCTGCAGTAGTTGGGCCGAGTGAACCAGAGGCATAACCTTCTGGCGTCTTCGCCGGACCTGCGTAATAGACCGGATGATCCTTAATGTACTGCGGCAGACCTTCGCCGTTGTCGATGCGCTCTTTCAACTTGGCGTGGGCAATGTCGCGCGCCACGATGATGGTGCCGTTGAGTGACAAGCGAGTTGAAACCGGATAGGCCGACAGCAGCGCCAGAATCTCACTCATCGGCTGGTTCAGATCGACATGCACCACTTCGCCTTCGCCCTGCTGACGCAGTTCTTCAGGAATGTAGCGGCCTGGATTGTCTTCCATCTTCTCAATCCAGATACCTTCACGGTTGATCTTGGCTTTGATATTACGGTCTGCTGAGCAAGATACGCCCATACCTACCGGGCAGGATGCGCCATGACGCGGCAGACGTACCACACGGATATCGTGGGCAAAGTATTTACCACCAAACTGCGCGCCGAGACCCAGTTCCTGCGAGGCTTTCAGCAGCTCTTCTTCCAGCTGAATGTCGCGGAAGGCCTGACCGTGTTCATTACCTTCGGTCGGCAGTGAATCGTAATAGTGGGTTGAGGCCAGCTTGACGGTTTTCAACGTGGCTTCGGCTGAAGTACCGCCAATCACAAACGCAATGTGGTACGGCGGGCAAGCTGCGGTACCCAGCGACATCATCTTATCGACCAGATAATTTTTCAGCTTGGCGGGCGTAATCAGCGCTTTGGTTTCCTGATACAGATAGGTTTTATTGGCGGAACCGCCACCTTTAGCAATGCACAGGAATTTGTACTCGTCGCCATCAACGCTATACAGGTCAATCTGCGCCGGCAGGTTGGTGCCGGTATTCACCTCTTTATACATATCCAGCGCGGCGTTCTGTGAATAGCGCAGGTTATCTTCAATAAAGGTGTTGTAGACGCCTTGCGACAGTGCGGCTTCATCGCCGCCGCCGGTCCAGACGCGCTGGCCTTTTTTGCCCATGATGATGGCGGTGCCGGTATCCTGACAGGTTGGCAGCACGCCTTTGGCGGCAATTTCAGAGTTGCGCAGGAACTGCAGGGCAACGTATTTGTCGTTCTTGCTGGCTTCGTCGTCGGCAAGAATTGACGCGACCTGCGCCTGATGCGAGGCGCGCAGCATGAAAGAGGCATCGTGGAATGCCTGCTTCGCCAGCAGCGTCAGCGCTTTGGGATCGACTTTCAGGACTTCTTCGCCATCAAAGTTGGCCACCGAGACGTAATCAGTACTCAGCAGATAGTATTCGGTATCATCTTTGGCGAGAGGAAAGGGATTCTGATAATAGAAGGGTTTGTTCGACATGTTGGCTCACTTAGCTTCGTGTTGCCCGCCAGCATGACGGGCGACAAATTAGGCAGTCTGTTATTCGATTTTCTCTCGCCAGCCCTCCGCAGGGGCTGACTGGCGAGCATCATAACATTTTCACGGTAATGCGCGGCTCCGTTTTTAACATCGAAGCAACATCATCAGAACATCATCACCATCCATGGATAGGCGACAACCATCAGAAGAACCAGGAACAGCGCGCCGAAGATGGTGCCCAGGCGCCAGTAATCTTTGGTTGGCAGATAGCCGCTACCGTAATAAATCGGGCTTGGGCCGGTGCCGTACGGGGTGATAATGCCCATCACACCCAGAGAAACACACATCATCAAGCAGAATACCGGCATGTTGATGCCCGGGATTGAGGCGGCGATAGTCAGCATTGCTGGCAGCAGCGCGGTGGTGTGCGCGGTGGTACTGGCGAACAGGTAGTGCAGCAGGTAGAAGGCGATTAACAGCACCACCGCAGAAACCTGAGGATCGTAACCGTGCAGCAGCATCGCACCTTCTTTACCCAGCCAGGCGATGAAGCCGACGCGCGCTAAACCATCTGCCAGCGCGACCAGCGTGGCGAACCAGGCGAAGGTGTTCCATGCGGCTTTATTGCTGGTAATGTCATTCCAGTTTAGTACACCGGTCCACAGCATCAGCACGATGACTAACAGTGCGGCCATCGCCGGCTCAATCCAGGCGGTGGCGAAGATCCACATCATTAGCGCCGCAACCACGAAGCCCAGCAGCAGGATTTCGTTACGTTTCAGCTTGCCGAGTTTTTCCAACTCAGCCGTCGCCCAGCGCGGCACTTCGTCATTCACTTTCACTTCTGGCGGATAGAGCCAGTAAGCCAGCAGCGGCATGGTGAGAATCAGCAGCACACCCAGCGGCAGGAAGGCGAGGAACCACATGCCCCATGAGATTTCAAAGCCCACCACGCTTTTCACCAGCGCCAGCGCCAGCAGGTTCGGCGCCAGAGCTGAAAGGAACATTGAGCTGGTGATACAGGCAGCGGTGATCGCCACCCACATCAGGTAAGAACCAATCTTACGTGCGCTCGGGTCATTCGGTTTTGAACCGTACAGCGGCGGCAGGTTAGCAATGATTGGATAGATGGTACCGCCACTGCGCGCGGTGTTGGATGGCGTAAACGGTGCCAGCAACAGGTCAGCGAAGGTAATGGCGTAACCCAGCGTCAGGCTGCGGCGGCCAAGATATTTCACCAGAATCAGCGCCAGGCGGCGACCGAACTGGGTTTTATCGTAGCCGGCGGCGAACATAAAGGCACCGAAGATCAGCCAGACCGTAGAGTTGCCGAAGCCACTTACCGCCCATTTGAATGACTGCGCAGCGGTTTTGAACTTGGGATCTGCCAGTTCTGCCGGGCTAAACAGCACCCACTGGCTGAACAGCGCAATCACCACCACGCCGGTTAAACCGATAACGGCGCCCGGCAGCGGTTCGAAAATCAGTCCCACAATAACCCCGACAAAAATGGCGAAGAAGTGCCAGGCGTAAGGTTCCAATCCCGCAGGAGTCGGCACCAGCAGCAACAGCACAGCCACAATAATTGGCAGGCACAACATTATCAGGCGGTTCTTTTTCTTCCCCGGTGCCGCGGGAGGCGCGGTGAGGGATTCACTCTGGGTTGTTTGTGTGTTCATAGTTTTGTCTGCAAGTTATGGAGAATGCGTATATACGCCCCGAACCAAGCTGGTTTTTTTAGTTACAAAACTCTTTTAACAGATTAGTCGTGACATTTAAAACTGAGTTTTAATAAATCGCTATTTACAAAATTTGATGCGCGAATTATCTAATGGATGCGCCTATGATGCGATTAATTAAAATATCTATTTTGATCCAGATCAATAAAATTTATTCGTGGTTTTTTTGCTTTAAACATGCACGCCTTAATAAATGAACCATTAGGTGAAAATTAACTGTGTGAGGTGAATAAAACGGCACAAATCAAGCAAAAAACAGAGAAAGGAGACGATTTATCTTTATGATAAGGCTGGATTTGTTTTAAATGTAAGGAAAAAGTTGATTTTTGTCAAGTCTTGGTTAAAACTTAGCTCAGCGCAACTTTCAGCAATAGGTATCAAATATTATTTCCATGCGTAAAACTTATATAACTAACGAATAAGGTTATGTAAGTAAATAAAATGGTATATTTACGCCATGAAATCGGACCACTCAAATAATTATAAATGTCTCCGAACCGCCAAAGAATTGAATACAAAGTTTCTTAATTCTGGAGTTGCTCATCATGAATACGCTCACCCCGATTCTTAATCCGCTTACGCTTCCGAAAGGTGCGGTGCTTAAAAACCGATTGGTTATGGCACCGATGACCACCTGTACCGGTTATTACGATGGCGGTGTTACCAGTGACCTTGTCGAATATTATCGCGTGCGTGCCGGCAGCATCGGTACCGTAATTGTAGAGTGCTGCTTTATTGATAACCGTGGTCCTGCATTCCCAGGCGCGCTCGGTATCGACAGCGACAACAAAATCCCCGGTCTGGCGAAAATTGCCCACGCCATCAAATCGCAAGGCTCCAAAGCGGTTCTGCAGATCTATCACGGCGGCCGCATGGTGGAACCGGCGCTGATCGGCGGTAAAACCCCAGTCGCACCAAGCGCTATCGCCGCACCGCGTGACGGTGCCACTAAACCTCAGGCGCTGACTGCAGAAGAAGTGGATGTGATGATCACCAAGTTTGGTGATGCGGTGAACCGTGCGATCAAAGCCGGCTTCGACGGCGTGGAGATCCACGGTGCCAACACCTATCTGATCCAGCAGTTCTACTCGCCAAACTCTAACCAGCGCGACGACAAATGGGGCGGCAGCCGCGACAATCGCGCGCGTTTCCCACTGGAAGTGCTGGAAATCACCCATAAGATGGCGGACCGCTTCGCTGGGGCAGACTTCATCATCGGTTATCGCTTCTCACCGGAAGAGCTGGAAGTGCCGGGCATCCGCTGGGACGACACGCTTTACCTGCTGGAGAAACTGGCGGAACGCGGTCTCGATTACGTGCACTTCTCGGTGGGCCAGCTGCTGCGCCCGTCAATTGTTGACACTCAGGATCCAACGCCGCTGATCACCAAATATCTGGCGCAACGCTCACCTAACCTGGCGAAAGTGCCGGTGATTGGCGTTGGCGGCATCGTCAATAAAGAAGATGCCGAGAACGCGCTGGAGCACGGTTTCGATTTAGTGGCGGTGGGTAAAGCCTGCATCGCTTATCCGGACTGGACCGATCGCGTCATCAAAAATCAGCACATGGAGCTGTATATCGACAGCACCAAGCGCGAAGAGCTGACCATTCCAGAACCGCTGTGGCGCTTCTCGCTGGTGGATGCGATGATCCGCGACACCAGCGATACCGGCCGTAAATACAAAGCGGGCGTGTATCAGGCCAAAGTGGAAGCCGAAGCGCTGAAGCTGAAAATCAACGTTACGCTCGACACCGACCGTATCACCGATATCTCTCTGGTGCCGGATCCAAGCCTCGACGTCGACTTCACCAGCACCTTCGAAAGCCTGCGTGAACGCATTCTGGTGGCGAACAGCCCGCACGTGGATGCCATCACCGGCGCTACCACGCAGAGTGAAGCGCTGAAAAAAGCGGTATCGCGCGCCATGACCACTTCAAGCAAAGAGTATGTGATTGAAGAGGGCGGTAATCCGAACGCACCGGTGAATTACGACGTCGTGGTAGTGGGCACTGGCGGTGCCGGTCTGGCGGCGGCGATTCAGGCGCATGACGATGGCGCTCGCGTGGTGATCATCGAGAAGATGCCAACCATCGGCGGTAACACCATCAAAGCCTCGGTCGGTATGAACGCAGCGGAAACCCGTTATCAGAAGCTGAAAGGCATCGAAGACAGCAAAGAGCTGTTCTACGAAGAGACGCTGAAAGGCGGCAAATTCAAAAACAATCCGGTGCTGCTGCGCGAGTTTGTTGAGCAAGCGCCTGAAGCGATTGAGTGGCTGGCAGCGAAAGAGATCGAGCTGTGCGACATCACCATCACCGGCGGCATGAGCATCGATCGTACGCACCGTCCGGAAGATCGTTCTGCGGTCGGCGGCTTCCTGATCAGCGGCCTGGTGAAAAACGTTAACCAGCGCAATATCGAAGTGCTGCTGGAAACCTCGGTAGCTGAAATTCTGGTGGAAAACGGCGCGGTCACCGGCGTGAAAGTGGTGGATGAGTACAACGACAGCCGCATCATCAACGCCAAAAGCGTGATTGTGGCGACCGGCGGCTTCAGTGCCAACCGCGAAATGGTGGTGAAATACCGCCCTGAGCTGGACGGTTTTGTTACCACCAACCACAAAGGCGCCACCGGCAGCGGCATCGCCATGCTGCAACACATCGGTGCGGATACCGTGGATATGGGCGAAATCCAGATTCACCCAACGGTTGAGCAAACCACCTCGTACCTGATTTCCGAAGCGATGCGCGGCGGCGGGGCGATTCTGGTGAGCCAGGCGGGCAAGCGTTTCTACAACGAAATGGAAACCCGTGACAAAGTTTCCGCTGAGATCATCGCGCTGCCAGAGAAGAGTGCGTGGATCGTGTTTGATGAGCAGGTACGCGCCAACAACAAAGCGGCTGACGAATACATCGCCAAAGGTTTTGTCATCAGCGCACCAACGCCACACGAGCTGGCGGTGAAACTCAACATGGATCAGGAAGCGCTGCAAACCACGCTGGGTCGTTACAACGAGTTTGTGGCGAAGCAGGATGACGAAGACTTCGGTCGTAAGACTGCGCTGCGTCACCCGCTGAATAAAGGACCGTACTTCGCGATTCGTATCGCACCGGGCGTGCACCACACTATGGGCGGCGTGACCATCAACACCGATACCGCGGTGCTGGATGCGCAGAAAGAGGTGATTCCAGGTGCCTGGGCGGCGGGTGAAGTGGTCGGCGGCATCCACGGCGCCAACCGCATCGGCGGCAACGCGGTGGCCGACATCATCATCTTCGGTATCAAAGCCGGTCATAACGCGGCTAAACTGGCGTTAGGACATTAAGCTGTAAAGATGCCCGCCTTGTGCGGGCATCGTTTTATTTAGAGGCATGCAATGACCGCTGGCGTTTTTTCTTACTCTGCCGTTCTGATGGGTTCACCGATTCTGCTCAAATTGTTCGATGACAATCCCACGCTTGCCCACCACGTCTTTCAACTGATCAAACAGCAAGAAAACCTGTTCACCGTTAATCGCGCTGAATCCGAAGTCATGTCGATCAACCACGCCGCAGGCCGCCATCCGGTGATCGTCAGCGAGCCAGTGTTTGCCTTGATCAGCGTGGCGCACGCGGTGAGTTTGCTGCCGGAGAGCGCCTTCAATTTCACCATCGGCCCGGTGGTGAAGCGCTGGAAAATCGGCTTTCACGGTCGCGCCGTACCGCCTGCGCTGGAAATCGCTTCACTGCTGAAACTGACCGATCCGCATCAGGTGCTGCTCAATCCCGCCGAACGCTCCGTGTTTTTGCAACAACCGGGCATGGAGATCGATCTCGGCGCCATCGCCAAAGGCTACATCGCCGATCGTGTGCAGGCGTTTTTGCGTCAGCAGGGCGTTCAGCAGGCGCTGATTAATCTGGGTGGCAATGTGCAGACGCTGGGATCGCCGCCGCACGAGCCGCAAGGCTGGGGCATTGGCCTGAAAAAGCCGTTTGGACGCGATGATGAGCTGTTAGGCGTGCTGCAGGTGCAGGGCAAATCGGTGGTGACGTCGGGGATTTATGAACGCTACTTCGAACTGGATGGACGCTGCTGGCATCATATTTTTGATCCGCAAACCGGCTATCCACTGGATAACGAACTGCTGAGCGTGACGGTGATTTCTGATCGCTCAATTGATGGTGATATCTACACCACGCTGCTCTACGGCATGGGTGTAGAGCAAGGGCTGGCTTATCTCGCTGACCAGCCCGACATCGACGCGGTTTTCGTTACGCGCGATCGGCAGATCATCTGCTCCTCGCCGCATCATTTCCATTTCCAGCAGCTCGATTTCGACTGGCAGCTGCGTTACTGACAATATTGCTGCAGCAGCGAATGGTATTCCGGCTGGAGACGATAGCGGTACACCGGACGACCGGTCGCGCCGTAGTGAATGCTGGTGAACAGAATATTAATCTGCGCCAGCCAAATCAGGTATTTACGGCAGGATACGCGCGAGATATTCACTTCAGCCGCCAGTTCGTCGGTGGAGAATTCGTGCCCCGGATGCGCATCAATCCACTGACACAACGTGCGCAGCGTTTGCGGCGTTAAGCCTTTTGGCAGGCGCTTATTGTCGTGCTGCGTCGCCGGGCTGCCGTGAATCAGCAGATCCACATCCGCTTGCTGATAGTAATGCTGGTTGTCCATCAGCGACTTCTTCTGCCGCCAGCCGGTCAGCGCCTCTTCAAAACGCGGGAACTGGAACGGTTTGATCAGGTAATCCACCACGCCGTAGTGCAGCGAGGTTTTGATATTCTCCGCATCGGCCGCTGACGAAATGATGATCACTTCCACCGCGCTCTGCGCCGTGCGCAGCTCCGGCAACAGATCGAGGCCATTCTCCTGCTGCATATAGATATCCAGCAGCACCAGATCGACCGCGGTATCGCTGTTAAACAGGATCTCTTTCGCCTGCTTCAAGGTTGAGGCGGTGCCACAACAGTGAAAGCCCTGAATTTGGCCGATATACGCGCGATTAAGCTCGGCGACCATGGCGTCATCATCGACCACTAACACATTGATCATGCGGATTGGTTTCCTCCATCCCAGGGAAGTTGGACTAAAAATTGGGTAAATACGCCGGGTTCTGACTCGACGCTCACGCTGCCACCGATATTTTCGGTTTGCTGCTGCAGCAGAAACAGCCCGACACCACGGTTTTCACCTTTGGTGGAGAAGCCTTTTTCGAAAATGGTACTGAGGTGATCGGCTTCAATGCCCGGACCATCATCACTCACTTCACAGGTCAGCCAACCGTTTTGATAGTGCAGCATCACGTGAATCTCGCCTTCAACCTGCTCGCTCATCGCATCCAGCGCGTTCTCAATCAGATTGCCGATCACCGTAATCAGCGCCGCCATCTGCTGCTCATTGCCGCTGTCAGGCAGGAAGCTGGCATCGCTGATGGTCAGGCGATGACCGCAATCCGATGCGCGATTGATTTTGCTCAGCAAGAAACCGGCAATCACCGGCGACTTAATTTTATCGAGCAGGAAACCGATCTCCGTCTGGTAATTATTGGCGGTTTTGAGAATGTAGCTTTCCACCTGCGTGTAGTTTTTCATATGCAGCAGGCCGAGAATCACATGCAGCTTGTTCATAAATTCGTGCGAGCGCTCACGCAGCGCATCGACGTAGTTTACCATGCCCGTCAGGCGCTGCATCAGTTGACTGATTTCCGTCTTATCCCTAAAGGTGCAGACCGCGCCGATAATCCGTCCCTGGCTGCGCACCGGCACGGTATTACTCAGCAATACGCGGCCATTCACATTTAACTCTTCATCACGCCGTGCGCGCCCGCTGTGCAGCACATCCTGCAGATGATGGTTGATCACCGAGGCATCGTAGATGCGGTCGCCGCTGATGGTGCCCATCGAATCGTTCAGCAATGAACGCGCCGCCTGATTCACCAGCGTCATCTGCGCCTGATCGTCCATCGCCACCACGCCCTCTTTCAGCGAGTTGAGAATTGCCTGGCGCTGTTCAAACAGGGTAGAAATTTCGTAGGGTTCAAGGCCAAACAGGATGCGCTTCAGCACGCGCACCAATACAAAGGTGCCGATGGCGCCCGCAAAGGTGCCAATCAGGATAGTCCACAAGATGCTCCAGCGGCTTTGATTAATCTGATCGGTAACGGCGCTGAGTGAAATGCCCACCACCACGACACCAATCTGCTTATGCTGCGCATTATAGACCGGCGTATAGACGCGCATTGCCCGGCCCAGCACGCCTTGATTGACGGAGACATTTTCATGACCGCGTATCGCGGGCTCGATATCAGTGCCAATAAAGTGCTGGCCGATGAGTTCAGGATTCAGGTGCGAATAGCGGATGGTATCCATGTTGGTCACCACCACAAACAGCAGGTTATTGCTCTCCTGCACGGCTTTAGCAATGGGTTGGATGCTGGTGGCATTTGGCGGCAATATCAGCGCGCGCTGAATCTCAGGAAATTTGGCCAATGTGCGCGCCACCGCCATGGCTTTATCTTCCAGCTGCGCGCGGGTCGCGGCGCCAATCTGGAAGAAATAGAACATATGCACGCTGAGCAGTACCAGCACAATCACCGCGCTGAGCATTAGAGTGACCAGCGTATTGAGCTTCATCGGCTGCTTGCGCGCCGTGATTCCTTGCTGTGAAGAAGACATGATCGCTCTCGGAGGAGAAGAGGGCGTGTATTATGACGGATAAACTGCAGAAGGTCGCGTATCACGTACGGTCGCCATTCATGGCGACCGTCTGAACTCACGCGGGAATTAACTCGATTTAACCCGATTGGCAAAACTCTTACGCAGCTTCTGCAGTTTCGGTGGGATCACCGCCATGCAGTAGCCGTTGCGTTGACCTGCGCCTTCCCAATAATCCTGATGATAACCTTCCGCCGCATACCACTCTTTCAGCGGCTCAATGGTAGTGACTACCGGATCGCTCAGGCCTTCCTGCGCACGCGCAATTGCGGCAATCGCTTCGGCTTCCTGCTCAGGATTGGCCGGGAAAATCGCCGAACGATATTGCGTGCCCACATCGTTTCCTTGGCGATTCAGCGTGGTCGGATCGTGGGTGGCAAAGCTGATATCCAGCAGATCGCCATATTTCACCTGCTCCGGATCGAAACCGATGCGAATCGCTTCGGCATGGCCGGTCGCGCCGCTGCACACCTGCTCGTAGGTTGGGTTCGGACGTGCGCCGCCGGTATAACCACTCTCGACTGACTCGACGCCAATCACATCTTTAAACACTGCTTCAGTACACCAGAAACAGCCACCAGCGATCACCGCATATTCGGTTGCCATTATATTTACTCCTGTCAGGGCGAAAGGTTAAAAGTGGGGGCAAGCCCATATCAATTCAAGCAGTTAAATTAACATTTCTGGCTTAAAGTCGCTGCGCTTGTCGAGCCGCAAGTTGCTCATCACGCTAAAGCGTCCTTCGCCGGTGTAGTGCAGCGTCGGTGGAAACTCCGGCGTTTCCGCCACATGCGCTTTGACGATCTCAAAGATAAAGAAGTTGTAGTTATCCACCATCGAATCGTCATACAGCTGGCACTCGAAGCTGGCAAAGCACTCATCGATTAACGGCGCATTGACTACGCTGGCCGGTTCGGGCGTCAGGTTAAAGGCATCAAACTTATCAAGGCGATCGCCGTGACTGTTACCGATCGCTACCACGTTATCCACCAGATTGGCCGACGGCACGTTAATCACGCACTGTCCGCTCTGGCGAATCAGTTCATGGCTGTAATTGCCGCCGGCAATCATGCAGCCAACCAGCGAGGGCGAGAACTCCAGAATGGTGTGCCAGCCGAGCGTCATGATGTCGCGGTGATCCTCAAACTGTGAACTCAGCAGCACCACCGGACCCGGCTCCAGATATTTGCGCGCTTTACTCACCGGAAAGTCGATTTTATGCATCGGGATTCTCCTGTTGTAGGTACAGATGTTCTAAGTGTAGCTGCCACCCTTTACTGGGCTGGCATTTCACGGCATGTTAATGCGTCATCTTATCTGGAGCTGTTTTATGGAATCTGCGTGCGCGTCCACATCTCGTCCTGTGTTGCATCTGCTGTGCGGTAAAATTGCGGCTGGAAAATCGACGCTGGCTCATCAGCTGGCGCAGCAAACTGGTGCGGTGATCATTAGCGAAGATGCCTGGCTGGCGCATCTGTTTGCTGAAGAGATGCAGGATGTGGCGGATTACGTGCGCTGTGCCGGTAAACTGCGTAATGCGATGACGCCGCATCTGATTTCGCTGTTGCAGTGCGGTGTGTCGGTGGTGCTGGATTTCCCCGCCAACACCGTGGCTCAACGCCAGTGGATGAAGGCGGTGATCAACAGCGCCGAGGCTGAACATCAACTGCATTTCCTCGATGTGCCCGATGAACTGTGCAAATCGCGGTTGCACGCGCGCAATGCATCCGGCCAGCACGACTTCGCCGCCACCGACGCGCAGTTTGCGTTGATCAGCAGCTACTTCGTCGCGCCACACAGCGAGGAAGGGTTTAACGTGGTTAATCACCGTTAATTAAGCAGGGAGGCCAAAATGAATAATCCGCTGTGCCAGAAGTTGAACCTCACTTATCCAATCATTCAGGCGCCGATGGCCGGCGTCTCCACGCCGGAGCTGGCGGCGGCGGTCAGTAACAGCGGCGCATTGGGATCGATCAGCGTGGGTGCCTCAACGCCGCAGCAGGCGGAGATGATGATCCGTAAAACGCGCGCGCTGACCTCCGCACCGATCAACGTCAACTTCTTCTGCCATGCGCCGGTGCAGCGCAATCCGCAGTTAGAACAGGCGTGGATCGCCCGCTTCCAGCCGGTGTTTGCTCGCTATGAAGCGACACCGCCGGATGCGCTGTCGGAGATTTACCAAACGTTTGTCGATAACGACGCAATGCTGGAGGTGCTGCTGAAGACCGTGCCCGCCGCAGTGAGTTTCCACTTTGGTTTGCCGTCCGCCGCTTTCGTACAGCGTTTGAAAAGTCGCGGCATTATCACGCTAGCGAGCGCCACCAGTATTCGCGAAGCCCAGGCGATTGAAGCCGCCGACATCGATTTTATTGTGGCGCAGGGCATTGAGGCGGGCGGACATCGCGGGATATTCCAGCCTGCAGGCGACGATCAGCAGCTCAGCACCTTCACGTTGGTGCAGGCGATTCGCCAGGTTTCGCGTCTGCCGGTAATTGCCGCCGGTGGTGTGATGGACGGCGCGGGCATTGCCGCCATAATCAAGCTGGGCGCGGCGGGTGTACAGCTGGGCACCGCGTTTATTCTGTGCCCGGAATCCGCTGCCAATGCGGCGTATCGTCAGGCGCTGAAAAGCGAGCAGGCTAACAGCACCGAGATGATCGCAGCCATCTCTGGCCGCTCGGCAAGATGTCTCACCAACGATTTCTGCCATCTGGCGCGCGAATATGCGCAGGAATCCATTCCACCTTATCCACTCACCTATGCGTTAGGCAAAGCCCTCGCCGCCGCAGCGGCTGCCAAAGGCGTGCACGGCTTTGGCGCGCAGTGGGCCGGACAGGGCGCGGCGTTGGCACGCGAAATGCCGGCTGCTGAATTGGTTAAAACGCTGGTGAAGGAGTGGCAGGCGGCGTAATGTTCGCCGCTCATTAATCATCAAAACGGTAGGTTTTCTCCATAATGCTGTTAGCCATCATGGTTTTAATCCATTCAGTGGGTTCCCGTTTACCGCTGCGTTTGTGTGAATAGATTTTCACGGTGAACCTTGGCGCGGGAAACGGCAGTTTGAACAAGTTTACATCGGCGGCTTGTTTGATTTTACTGGCGACGAAGGACGGGATCGCCATCAGCAATTCACTTTCCGCGATAATAAAGGGCGCGCTCAGCATGGATGGCGTTCTAATGGCAATGCGGCGCTTAAGTCCCAGGCGCGCAAGATGGGAATCCAGCAATCCCTGTTTTTCATTCCACGGCGTCACGACCAAATGTCCGGCGGCAAGATAGTCTTGAAGATTCAGGCTACTACGTCGCGTATTGGCAATCACAATAAACTCATCACTGAATAAATCGGTCTCTTCCAGATCGGGATGATGCATGCCGTCGGGCTCGCTAAAACTCAGCGCCATATCGATTTCACCGGCGAGTAATTCAATCAGCGCCGGATTGTGCGGCAAATGGCAGAGTTCAAAACTCAGTTTGGGTGCCGTATTGGTCAGCGCATTCATCAGACCCGGAAACACGCAAAAAGCGGTGTAATCCGTTACCGCAATTCTGAAACAGTCATCACTGGTCAGGGGATCAAAAGGCTGCAGCGGGCTGAGATGCCGATTCAATCCGCTTAGCGTTTCGGCAATATAGGGTGCCAGTTGGCAGGCGTAGACGCTGGGACACATTTTGTGTCCTTCGCGGTAGAACAGCGGATCTTTAAAAAAATCACGTAATCGGGACAACGCGTGGCTAAGTGCCGAGGTACTCAGATTGAGTTCAATCGCCGCCAGCCTGACCGAACCGTGCCTGAAAACTGCGTCGAAAACGGGGAGAAGATTCAAGTCCAGTCGACGCAGAACATGATGCATGAAATTCACCTATCATTGATTTTATTGCACTTATTTCATCGAACAATACCCATTATGCTGAGCAGCATCAATCTGATTAAGAAAGAAAATAATGCATGAAGATGACTATTCGGCCAGCTAATCCTGAAGACGCAGACGCCATCTACGGCATGATTGCCGAGTTGTCGGTTTATGAGCATGGATTGCAGCACTCAGTGACGACTGCAGAAGAGATCAGATCGATGCTATTTAATCCCGACAGTAATAGCGAAGCGCTGATGTGCGAGATTGATGGCTCAACTGCCGGTTATGCGGTGATTACGCGTAGCTACTCGGCGTGGCTTGGGCGTCGCGGGATGTATATGGAGGATTTGTACTTCTCGCCCAATTTTCGTGGTCTGGGCGCAGGCAAAGCGCTGCTGCAGTATGTCGCGCAGCACGCGGTCAATCACCAGTGTAATCGTATTGAGTGGAGTGCATTAGATTGGGATCAGTCCGCCAGAGAGTTCTATCTCAGTATTGATGCGCTGCCGTTAAATGAGTGGGTGCGTTATCGACTCGACGGGGCGGCATTGGAGAAATTCGCTGCTGCCACGCCGCAATCGGTGTTAGGGCTGTAATTAATTTCGTAGGGTGCGCATTCATGCGCACCTGGTCACTGTAAGTTTTAAATCCGGTGCGGGCGTTGACACATCTGCTGCGTCACGGGCCGTCCTCGCGCCGCTAACGCGGTGCCTTCGGCTTCCACGTCGTGCCAACGGACCGTTCGCGGATCGGCCGTCCAGGCCGGCCCCGAACTGCCTCACGCATCCATGCGCGAGGCTCCTGGCCCAACGTAAAAGCCTCAGCGCTGCGGATAGCCCTTTTGCCGCAGCAGACGTGTCAGCGCCTCTGTAAAATGTGCCCTTTTCAATAACACGCACTCGCCGTTGGTTTCAATGACAAGCATTGGTCACCATAAATGGCGACCCTACGGAGTTAAAGCGATTGCAGGAACGTCAGCAGATCCGCGTTGAGCTGATCGGTATGCGTCACTGCAAAGCCGTGCGGTGCGTTGTCATACACTTTCAGCTGCGCACCGGCGATCATTTCGGCGGCGACCTTCCCGGTGGTTTCGAACGGCACGATTTGGTCATTGCTGCCGTGAATCACCAGCGTCGGCACGTCGATTTTCGCCATATCAGGGCGGAAATCGGTCTCGGAGAAGGCGGTAACGCATTCAATGGTGCCTTTCAGCGAGGCCAGCAGCGCAATATTCAATGTCTGCGTCAGCGCGCCATGTGAAACCGTTTGACCGGCGTTAATGCCGTAGAACGGTGTGGCAAAATCACTGATAAACTGCGCGCGATCTTTACGTAAACCCTGACGAATGCCTTCAAACACCGATAAATCGACGCCCGCCGGATAATCATCGGCCTTGCCGAAGATCGGTGTCACCGCGCCCAGCAGCACTAAGCTATCAACCCGCGCTGTGCCGTAATTGTTGATGTAGCGCGTCACATCGCCGCCACCCATTGAGAAACCCACCAGCGTAACGTTTTGCAGATCCAGATGAGTAATCAGGTCGTTAATATCCGATGCAAAGGTGTCGTAGTTGTAGCCTTCCCACGGTTGATCGGAACGCCCAAAGCCCCGGCGATCAAAAGCGATAACGCGATAGCCTTTATCCGCCAGGAAATTCAGCTGGCTATCCCACATATCGCCGTCGAGCGGCCAGCCGTGACTGAACAGCACCGGCTTGCCGGTACCCCAATCTTTGAAATAGATCTGCGTACCATCCTGAGTGTTGAATGTGCTCATGTTCCAGCCTTATTGATGTCGAGAGATGAGAGCGCCTCATTCAGGCGCCACGAGGTAACGAACTTCGGGAAGTGCTGTGCCTTGATGGAATCCCAGCACGCGATTCTGAATCTTTTGATCGTTCATGGTGTAACGCTCGCGCTGACGCAGATGCTCCATCCATGAGCCGACGACAAACGTCTCGACAAAAATGCCGGGCTGCAGCATGTCTTCATACAGCGACCAGTTCAGCGCGCCGCCACGCCGTCTGACGCGACGCATATCCTGCATGCACACCGCAAAGGCATGTGCCTCACTGCGGTTGATCTGATAATGATAGCTGACCATCACCGGCCCACGATCGTGACGAATCTCCAGCTCGGGCAAGGGGTCGCTAACCGTGCTGAGGTCGAGGTTCAAATCCGGATCCTGATCCAGCCGCCAGCGCAGCACCGTCAAACTCGCCAGCAGCATGCCGACGGTGGCGACCGTTAAGGAGAAGGGGATGCTGAATTTTGATGCCAGCTGTCCCCAGATAGCGCTGCCTAACGTCATTGAGCCAAAAAACACCGTTAAATAAACCGCCAGCGCACGGGCTTTCACCCATTTTGCGGCGCTACGTTGCGCGCCAAGATTGAGGGTGGAAAGCACGGCGATCCACGCAAAGCCGGTAAAGAATTCGAACGCATTCAGCAACCAGACGTGACGAATAAACGCCAGCGCCAACATAGTGATGGCAAATATCACGCTCGCCAGCACCATCAGCTGATCGGGATTGAAGCGTTTACGCATACGCGGCAACAGCAGCGCACCGCAAATCGCGCCTACGCCGATGCAACCCAGCATAATGCCGTAGCCCCCTGGCCCGAGGCCCAACTCGCGCCGTGCCACCAGCGGTAGCAACGCCCAACCGGCGCTGCCAAAGACAAAAAAGGCGACTGTGCGTACCAGCACATTACGCAGTACCGGCGCGGCGTGCACATAGCGCACGCCAGCGCGCACCGCCGGGAAGAAGTGTTCTGGCGGTAAACGCTGCACGCTGGGCTGCGCTTTCCAGAGATACAGCACCAGAAACACGCCGAGTACCGAGAGCGTATTCAGCAGAAACACCATCCACGGACCTGCAAACGACAGAATCAGGCCGCCGAGCGCCGGGCCAATCGCGCGACTGATGTTGATGCCAAGCGAGTTGAGCGCGATCGCCGGACCGAGTTCCTCCTTACTGACCAAATCGGGCACGATGGCCTGGAAGGGCGGAGAGCTCATGGCCGCGCCGGTACTCAGCAGGAAGGCGGCAATAAGCAGCACCATTGGCGTCACCAGCCCCGCCCACGACAGCAGTGTCAGGCTCGCGGCGGCAATAAATACCCAAATCTGCGAGAACAGCAGGTATTTACGCCGGTCAACGATATCCGCCATCACGCCGGACGGCAGCGCAAACAGAAACATCGGTAAGCTGCTGGCGGCCTGCACCAGCGCCACCGAGAGCGGATCGGCGCTCAGCGTCAGCATGGTCCAGTTAACGCCCACGTCGTTCATCCATGAACCGACATTGGAGACCACGGTAGCGATCCACAGCATGCGGAACACGCGCTGGCGCAGCGGCTGCCACGGTGAAACCGTCTGCGGAACGGGCGGGAGATCCGCCTCCGCGATGTCATGAATGTCATTAACCTGCGCCACGTTCAACCTCCGCAACTCCGCCAAACACGCGCCAGCGACCGGGGCCGGTCAGCGCCAGCGTGGTGAAGATGATCAGTAGCAGCCAGCCAAACTGACCTTCCGCTATGCTCCAGCCGGGATGGACAAACAGCATCGCCACCAGCAGCACGCCGATAATTGGCAGGCAGGCGAGGCGAGTAAAAACGCCAAGCAGGATAAACAGCGGGCAGACCACTTCAGCAACGATCGCCGCCAGCAGGCTGAGGTAAGCACCAAGGCCAAACGGATCCTCGATACGCGTCAGTTCTTCACTGAAATGGAATACCTTCGGCAAGCCGTGCACGTGCAGCAACAGCAGGCAGCCGGTAAGGCGCAGGAAGAACAGCCCCGCATCAATGCGGGGCGGCTGAGAGAGTGAATGTTTCATGGTTAGAAGGCGAAGCAGCTGCAGCCGAGCGCGCCCCAGAAGGCGTTCTCTTCCGAAACCGGCAGGTTGGCACCGCGCGCAATCTCATGGGAATGCGTATGCACGCCGCACGGGCCGCTGCAGTGATGCGCTTGCGGCATCATGCCAACGCGCGTGGTGGCGGTGGGCGGCGCGCTGCGATAGTGGCCGGGAACCTTGACCACCGGCGACCATTCCGGCAGCACCGGAATTGAGGGCGGCGCTTCGGAACTGAAGGATCCTGCGGCATAGACGATGTTCCCGTCGACCAGGGTCAGCACCGACTCAATGCCTTTGATCTCCTCCTCAGGCACGCTGAAGTAATCTTTGCTCAGCACCACCATGTCGGCCAACTGGCCGATTTTAATCTGGCCTTTCTTGCCTTGCTCGCTGGAGAACCAGGCGCTGCCCTGTGTCCACAACATCAGCGCCGTATCGCGATCGAGGCGCGCGTTAACGTCATACATCTGCATGCCGCCCACGGTGCGTCCCGACACCAGCCAGTAAAGCGCGGTCCACGGGTTGTAACTCGCCACGCGGGTGGCATCGGTTCCCAAACCCACCGGCACGCCGGTCTCGAGCATGCGCGCCACCGGCGGCGTATGGCGAGTCGCCTCAATGCCATATCGCTCGGCAAAGTATTCGCCCTGGAACGCCATGCGATGCTGAACGGCAATGCCGCCGCCCAGCTCTTTAATGCGGTCAAGGTTACGCTGCGTCACGGTTTCGGCGTGATCGAAGAACCAGTGCAGCCCGTTGAACGGAATGTCGCGGTTCACTTTCTCAAACACATCCAGCATGCGGCTGATCGATTCATCGTAAGTGGCGTGCAGGCGGAACGGCCAGCGGTGTTCCACCAGATGGCGCACCACGCGCTCCAGCTCATCTTCCATACCGGGCGCCAGATCCGGACGCGGTTCGAGGAAATCTTCAAAATCGGCGGCGGAGAACACCAGCATTTCACCGGCACCATTGTGTCGGAAATAGTCGCTGCCCTGGCCCGGCGTCAGCATATCGGTCCACTTTTCGAAATCTTCCAACTCGTGGCCCGGACGCTGAGTAAACAGGTTGTAGGCGATACGCAGCGTCATCTGCTTCTTCTCATGCAGCTCGGCAATGACTTCGTAATCTTCGGGATAGTTCTGGAAACCGCCGCCCGCATCAATCGCGCTGGTCAGGCCGAGGCGGTTCAACTCGCGCATAAACTGGCGGGTGGAATTGACCTGCTGCTCCAGCGGCAGTTTTGGCCCTTTCGCCAGCGTGGCGTAAAGGATCATGGCGTTCGGGCGCGCAATCAGCATGCCGGTTGGGTTGCCATTGCTGTCGCGTTGGATCTCGCCGCCCGGCGGATTGGGCGTGTCTTTGGTATAGCCCACCACTTTCAACGCGGCGCGGTTGAGCAGGGCGCGGTCATACAGATGCAGGATAAACACCGGCGTATCGGGCGCGGCTTCATTGATCTCATCCAGCGTCGGCATGCGACGCTCGGCAAATTGAAACTCGGTCCAGCCGCCCACCACGCGCACCCACTGTGGCGATGGCGTGCGCAGCGCCTGTTCACGCAGCATGCGCAGTGCATCGGCGATGGAGGGCACGCCTTCCCAGCGCAATTCGAGATTGTAATTGAGGCCGCCACGGATCAGGTGCAGGTGGGAATCATTCAGGCCGGGAATGGCGGTATGACCTTTGAGGTCAATCACTTTGGTGCCTTCGCAGTGATGCTGCATCACGTCGGCCAGACTGCCCACTTCGAGAAATTTGCCATCGCGCATCGCCACGGCCTCGGCAATCGGGTTACCGCGATCGACGGTATGAAACCGCCCATTAGTCAAAATGATATCTGCTTTACCTAACGTAACCATAAAACCTCCTGAATGAGATGTCCTGCCAATTGCGCAGGTGAAATGCGTGGAGGGATTATGTTCAGGAGGTCTGGAAAGCGTCTAGTTATACAAAAGGATAGGTATACCTTCGTATAGTTATACCTTTAGATAATAGTTCGTGTGCCTAAAGGTTCCTACACTGCGTCCAGACATTCACCTCAATGGGCATACAAAAATGACAACCAGTAAATTAGAAGTACTGACGCCGCACAACTGCCAGATCATCTTCATTGACCAGCAGCCGCAAATGGCCTTTGGCGTGCAGTCCATCGACCGTCAGGTATTGAAAAATAACGTGGTGGCGCTGGCGAAAGCGGCGAAGGTTTTCAACATTCCTACCGTGCTGACCACGGTGGAGACCGAGAGCTTCTCAGGTAACACCTTCCCGGAGCTGCTGGATGTGTTCCCAGGCCAGGACATTCTTGAGCGTACCTCAATGAACTCGTGGGATGACCAGAAAGTGCGTGACGCCCTGGCGGCCAACGGTAAAAAGAAAATTGTGGTTTCCGGCCTGTGGACCGAAGTGTGTAACAACACTTTCGCGCTGTGCGCCATGCTGGAAGGCGATTATGAAATCTATATGGTGGCTGATGCTTCAGGCGGCACCACCAAAGAAGCCCACGACTATGCCATGCAGCGCATGATTCAGGCGGGCGTGATCCCGATGACCTGGCAGCAGGTGATGCTGGAGTGGCAGCGCGACTGGGCGCACAAAGAGACCTACAACGCGGTGATGGATATCGCCAAAGAGCACTCCGGCGCTTACGGCATCGGCGTGGATTACGCATACACCATGGTGCACAAAGCGCCGTCGCGTCAGAAGAGCGAGCATCGCACGCTGGCGCCGGTTCCTGCACCCGTTCGCTAAATCGTCACGCAGGCGAGCGCTATCGGGCTCGCCTTTCTTTTGTAAGGAGGACCGGTGAATCCTTTACTGATTTCTCTGGCTGCGGGCGTGTTTATCGGCCTGATTTACGCCTTACTCAACGTGCGATCGCCAGCACCGCCCGCCGTGGCGCTGGTGGGATTGCTGGGCATGATCGTGGGCAGCTCGCTGGGCGGAAAATTGACGCATCCCATGGCCGCCGCTGCGCCAGTTGATAAAACGCAGCACGCGATTGCCGCTGAGAAGCCGTCACACTCCGCCACGCTCACGCCAAAACAGGCGGGATGAACATGCTGAAAACCTATGCGATTTCGCTCTCCGTCGGCATTTTAGTCGGCATCATTTATGCCGTTATCGACGTCAATTCCCCGGCGCCGCCAGTGATTGCGCTACTTGGCCTGTTTGGTATGCTGGTCGGCGAACAGATTATCCCGCTGTGCAAGCGCCTGATTAACCGTCAACCGGTAACGCTGGCCTGGTTTCGTCATGAGTGCGTGCCTAAAATCAGCGGCACGCCGCCGCCCAGTGACAAAACCTCCTGAGGACGCGCCGCAGGGAGTGAATAATAATTAAGGAACACAGCATGCAGCTGTCGCAGCGCATTGTCGTTGTTGATGATGAACGATCTGTTCGCAGTGGTTTATGCAATCTGCTTCAGTCGGAAGGATACGCAACGCAGGCATTTGAGTCGGCTGAAGCGCTATTGGCGGACGAGACGGCGCTGCACGACGCTGCGCTGTTTATTATTGATGTTGAGCTCAACGGCATGTCGGGCTTTGAGTTGTTCCGTGCGCTGATAGAGCGTCTCGAGAACCCACCCGGTATCATCATCTCCGGCAACGGCGATGAGAATATGCTCTGGTATGCCATCAATCTAGGCGCGATAACCTTTATGCGAAAGCCCATTGATATCGACCTGCTGTTTGAACATATCCGCCTGGCGTTTTCCTCCCAGGCGGCGCGCCAATGAGCACGCTTTTCCTGTCGTTAAATATCTCGGATGACGCGGCGCTGGTGCTGGCGGATGACATCGTTTTCACCCCGCTGGCGCAGGAAGGACAAGTTGAGTGGATCGAATGCCGCCACTTGATTTCCGGCGAGTGCTTTGTGCTGGCTACGGCGGCGGCCGAAGAGGCGGTGTTTCCGGTGACGCAACTGCTGAAAAATGAGTATGCGCTGCGCACCTTATTAGCCGAGAGCTGGGCGCTAAAACCGCTGCGCCACACCTTATATCAAGGGCGCTACGCGCTGATTTATCCCGCTTTCCGCTACCAAACGCTGGCGGATTATCTGCGCCTGCCTGCCGGGAAAATCCAGAAGTTCATCAGCTGCGCCGTCCTACTGTGCAATGCGCTCAGCAAGCTGCATCAGCAAGGTTTGGTGCACGGCGACATCAAACCGGCCAATTTCTTCTTCACCGACCAGGGCGACGTGGTGCTGGGCGGCTTTGGCCTGGCGTTTATGGAAGCGGACTCACAGCAGCCGCTGCGCGCCGCGGTGACAGGCGGAACGCTGGCCTACATGTCGCCGGAACATACTTCGCGCACCGCGCATGCGGTTAGCCGGGTCAGCGATCTCTACAGCCTTGGCATTGTGCTTTACGAATTGCTCACCGGCAGGCTTCCCTACGGCAGCGCCGAAGGGGGCGCGGCCGAATGGGTGCATCATCACATTGCCTCCGAAGCGCTGCCGCCGCACCGGCTGCGCAAAGACGTGCCGCTGGTGCTCTCGTCCCTCATTTTACGACTGCTGACCAAATCGCCGGAACAGCGTTATCAAACTGTCGAGGGCGTGCTGGCCGATCTGCGACGCTGCGAATCCAACTTAATGCCTGATGGCCTGGTCGAATCCTTTGCGCTGGGCTTACAGGATGTGCCGACCTCGACGCTATCCTCTGATGTGCTGTACAGCGACCATGCTCAGGCCAGTGAGATGCTGGCGGCGTTTGATGAGGTGAGCAGCAGCGGGAAACACTGCATGGTGGCGATTAGCGGCGCGCCCGGCTCTGGAAAATCGTCGCTGATTGCCTCGGCGCTTAAAATCCTGCGGGAAAAAAATGCGCTGCTAACGGTGACCAAAGCCGATCAGCACTCACCCATTTTGCCCTATGCGGTCTTTACCTCAGCGTTTCAATCGTTGACGCTGCATCTGCTCGGGTTGCCCGCCGCAGAGATGGCGCGCTGGAAAACACACATCACGCGTCAGCTGGGGCATTATGTCGGGCTGGCGGTCAATCTGGTGCCCGAGCTGGGCATCTTGCTCAACCACAAAGCCAGCGTGCAGGCGGATGCGCGCTCGCTGGATGCGCGCAATCGCCTGAATCTGGTGGCCTGCAGCCTGGTGAAAGCCTTTACGGTACCGGGGCGGCCGCTGATCCTGTTGATTGATGACGTGCACTGGGCCGATCAGGCGACTTTGCAGCTGTTGCAGAATCTGCTGCGTTCCAGCGACGATATTCCCTTGTTGCTGGTAATCTCTCACCGCGATCACGCTTCGTTGCCCTGTCCGACGGTGGTCGCCAGCCTTGATCGGATTCGTGCAGCCGCCACGCGCATTGTGGATGTGACGCCCGATCCGCTGTCGGTGAAAAATATCGCCAGCTGGCTGGCCGGCATTTTTCACACGCGCAGTGTAGAGACCGCAGAGCTGGCGCAGATTATTCATGAAAAAACCGCCGGGAATCCGCTCGCCACGCGTGAGTTTTACCGCCAGGCGGTGCGCGATCATCACATCACGCACATCGCATCCCATAAATGGACCTACAATCCGCACGCGCTGAGAAACAGCCATTACACCGCGAACGTTGCAGCCAGCGTGCTGCAACAGCTGCAGTTGCTCGCGCTGCCGGTGCGCCAGCTGCTGGGCCGATTGGCCTGCATCGGCAGCAGCGGCGATCTGCCGGTATTGGCCGGCATTCTGCAGACAGCGGTTAGCGCGATTCATGTCACGCTGCGACCTGCGGCCGAGGCGCGGTTGATCTCGCTGACCGATCACAGCTACGCCTTTATGCATGACAGCATGCATGAGGCCGCGCTGAAGTTGCTGTCGTCGGCAGCAAAAGATGATTTTCACTTTGCCGCCGCCCGCTATTACATGCAGGCCGCGCGCGAGGATAATGCGCATGCGCTGCTGTTCAGTGCCGCGCATCACACCATCACGCTGCAAAACCGCGCACTTTTAACGCCTGAAGCCGCTGCGTTCGGTCTGCTGTTACTCAACGCCACCCGACGCGCGAAGATTATGGGCGATTACGCTTCCGCGCTGCGCTTCTTACACACCGCCCGCGCGCTCAACGCAGAATCAGGCGCGGAGGAGGGCGGCGTAATTTTGTTTGAGCAAGCAGAGTGTGAGTTTCTAAGCGGCAACTTATCGGGCGCGCTGGCGTTGAGCTCTGAGATTCTCGCCACGCCCGGCGCGGTCACCGATAAAGCCGAAGCCGCGACGCTGATTGCGGAAATTCATATGCGTCAGTCCGACAGTCAGCTGGCGCTGGAAACCGCGCTGGCCTGGCTGGCGGTGTTTGGCATTCATCTAAACCGCTATCCGGATAAAGCCGAATGCGATGCCGCCCGGCAATTGCTGAAAAAGGATGTCGGCAAAAATCCCTACACGCGTTTCCGTTCTCTGCCGCGAGTGACCTGCCATAAAACCGAAGCCGTGATGAATCTGATGGCCAGCGCCAGCACCTTCGCCGCCTTTATCAGCCCACGCTTGCAGTTCATTATCCTGTGCAAACTTCTGCACCTGACAATGGAGAAGGGTATCAGCGGAGCTTCCACGTTGGCGCTTGCGTGGTACGGCGTGGTGTGTGGCGATCAGTTCGATGAATATAGCCGTGGCTTTGCCAGCGCGCTGCTGGCCCGCGAGCTGGTGTATAAGCACGATTTCGTCAGCTATAAAGCGCGTACGCTGATGCCGCTGGATCAGGTGAGCGTCTGGACCATGCCGCTGAGTTATGCCATTGAGTGCGCAAAAGCGACCTTTGATGTGGCGGTCGATATTGGCGATCGCACCTCGGCGTGTCTGGCGCTGCGTCACCTCACCATGAACTGCCTGGCGCGCGGTGACCATCTTGATGGGGTGCATACCTCGATCATGCGCGGCATGGTATATGTGCGCAAAGCGCAATATCGCGATGTGGAAGTGATTCTCGGCATGCAGCTGGATTACGTGATGTTCCTGCGTAAACCCGTCGGTGAGACATTGTCCGGCGATGATTTCAGTGCACCTGCGTTAAACGTGGTGCAACCGGAACACGCTATTGAACCGCTGTATCTGATGCAGTTCTGGGCGCGACTGTATAAAGGCATGGCGCATTTCTTTGCTGGTGAGTATGCCGCTGCCCATCGCCAGTTCAATGACGCCGCGCCGCTGACAGATGTGATTCCCGGCCATGTGCATATGCTGGATTTTCATCTTTATAGCGCGCTTTCGCTCACTATACCGCTGCAACCGAATGAGCTTGATGCCACGCAGCGGCAGCAACTGCAGCGCCATCTCGAAAGAATCATGACCTGGTCAGCGGAGAACCCGGGCACCTTTGCCGACAAGGAAGCGCTGCTGCGCGCTGAACTGCTCAGGCTGGAGGATAACAGCGGTGCGGCGCTGGAGCAGTTTGAAAAAGCCATTGAGCTGTCGCGCAAAGGTCAGTTCCATCCGATCAACGGCCTGGCATGCGAACTGGCCGCGCGCTGCGCCAATGCGCGCGGCATGGCGTTCGCCGCCGAGGGATATATCAAAGGCGCGCTTGCCGCATGGGATCGCTGGGGCGCGGGTGCCAAGGTGCGCCAGCTTGAAATGCACTATCCGCATCTGGCGGCGCAACCGTTGCAGACCGCGTTAAATACCGTGACCTTTGAACAGAGCGCGGCGATCAGCGACCTGCAAAGCATGGTGACCGCGATGCGCGCGTTAACCGAAGAGATCAATCTTGATCGGCTGATCCATATTTTGATGATGATGCTGGTGGAGCGCGCTGGGGCGCAGCACTGTATTTTGATTCGTCTTATCGACGGCAATGTGCCGGAAATTCAGGCCCGCGCTTCCTCTACGGTGGAAGGCGTCAGAGTCAAAATCGTCAATGAACTGCCGGTGGCGACCGATCTGCCGCTGTCGATTCTCTCGGCGGTGATCCGCACCGGACAAGAAATCCGTACCGGCAGACCGGAAGTTTTCAGTCCGTTTAGTCAGGATAACTATCTGGTCGCCTCCGGCGCGGCGGTGATGTGCGTACCGATGTTCCGCCAGGCGCAAATGGTGGGGGTGCTTTACCTGGAAAACCGGCTGATGCCTGACGTTTTCACCGCTGAGCACTCGCGCATTGTCTCGATGTTAGGTGCGCAGGCCGCAGTCTCCCTGGAAACGGCGCGGCTGTATGCCGAGCTGGTGGAAGAGAACATCCAGCGGCGGAAAATTGAAAAACAGCTGCGCGCCAGCCAGACATCCCTGATGCTGGGTGAAAAAATCAGTAATACCGGCACCTGGCACTGGCATTTGGGTCCGGACATTCAGCTGATATCGGATGAATATAAACGCATCATGGGGTTGCCCGCCGGGCAGGTGAGTACCTCGATGGCGGAGTTTCAGCGGCGGGTACATCCAGATGATATTCAGTGCCTGAAAGCGCTGATTGAATCCAGCGTGGCGCAGGGCGTGAGCATGCAGGCTGAATTCCGCATCATTCGTGATGACGGCGAATGCCGTTACATCAAAGGCATCGGTGAGCCGGTGGAGAACTGGCCGGAGGTCGCCGAATATTTCGGTACGCTGACGGATATCACCGCGCAGCGTCAGTCTGAGGATGCCGCCAGGATTGCGCAGGCAGAGCTGGCGCGCGTGGCGCGCGCTACCACGGTAGGACAACTCACCTCATCGATCGCCCATGAAATCAATCAGCCGCTGATGTCGATTGTGGCCAATGCCGGTGCCAGCCTGCGCTGGTTGAAACGCGAACCGGCTCAACTCGACAAAGCCAGCGAAAGCATCGAGGAGATCATTAACGAAGGGCGGCGCGCCGGCGAAATTATTCGCGGCCTGCAGTCACTGACGCGCAATAATGTCGCGGAGTATGGCGCAGCCAGGCTGCATCTGCTGGCGCGCGATATTTTAACCTTGTCGCGTCTGGAACTTGAGCGCCGCTTCGTGGCGTTGGAACTGGATATCAGAGCAGAGTGGGATGAGGTATTTTGCGAGCGCGTACAGATTCAGCAGGTGCTGTTGAATCTGGTGATTAATGCCATTGAGGCGATGGCCGATAATTCAGGGGCACGTATCTTGCGGCTCTCATCCTCTAATCCTGACGCTAATCTTATTCGTATTGAGGTTGCCGACAACGGCACCGGCTTATCGGCAGAGGTTATCGGCAAGATCTTCGACTCGTTCTATACCACCAAAGCGGAAGGGATGGGAATGGGCCTGACCATCAGTAACGAAATCATCAAACGTCATGGTGGAGTGCTAAGTGCGGAAAACCGCCTGCAGGGTGGCAGCGTATTTAGCTTTATCTTACCGCTTAATGCAGGGAAATAGTGTATCTGTGCCTCCCGCGCTATTCCGCGGGAGGATTGTTGAGTAGTTATCGTTATAAAGCCTGACGTTATTCATCTTGCAGTAAATGAAGTTTCTCGGCGGCTCTGACTAATTCTGAAACCGAGCGCACCGCCATTTTTTCCATCACACGGCGTTTATGCACTTTTGCCGTAATTTCACTGATGCCCATCTCAGCGGCAATTTGCTTATTTAATAAACCGCGAATAACAAACTGCATTAATTCCATTTCGCGTGGCGTTAAAGAGTGATAACGCCCGGTGAGGACAATTCTTTCCTGTGAAAGTGCCGCGCTTTTTTCAGCCAGCGCCATGGCAGCGGATACCACTTGCATCAGCTCATCCGGCATCACCGGTTTAGTGAGAAACTCAAAGGCGCCCGCCTTCATGGCGCGGACCGTCAGGGGAATGGTACCAAAGCCGGTGAGGAATATAGTGGGAAGGGTGTAGCCGCGTGCGGTGAGATGGTGCGAGACATCAAAGCCGTCGAGGCCCGGCATATTCATATCGACAATTAAACAGCTCGGAATATGGTAATGCGGCTGATTTAAAAATTCAGCGGGGGAAGTAAAGGTCGAGATCAGGTAGCCTTCTGAGCTCAGAAGATTTTGCAGCGCGTTGGTGACCGCAGGATCATCGTCAACAATATAAATCGTTCTATCCATAAAAACTCATTCAGACTCTTACGAGTTCTATTCACTACATGCGAACTAATATACCCGCAAAATAGTCTCTTAGGAATGGCGAAAAACTTATAGGTGAAAGTGATTATCTGCTGCGCTATTCGGTCTAAAAAGGGTGAGGATGAAAAGCCATGCACTCACCCGCCATTCTTAAGGTAATAACTGCGTAACCTTAAGGTTCTTCAATCCGCGATACCTTTAAGGTGGTTTGATCGCCACGCCCATACACTTTTCCGCTGACGCGAACTTTATCACTCGCTGAATAGGTTTTCTCTTTGAATGCGGGTTGCTCAGCATTAATGATAATCGTGCCGGTATCATCACGGAATTTATAGCTATCACCTTTCAGCTTTTCAATAATATGGCCTTCGAGCGTGACATAGCCGCCCTGACGGAAATCACGAATACGTGAAATCGGTGTTTGCGCGGTATCTTCCGAACCTTTATAACCGGCATCTTGATTCTGCTGCGGCGGTGCTGTTTCGCCTGATTTATAGCCGCCTTCTGCTGCGCTTACGCCGACGCTGAACATCATGATTACCGAAGCTAAAACAAACTGTTTCATACGCTCTCCATGGATTTTCCTGCTCACACGGTGTTAAGTCTGGCACAAATAAGCGTGGCTGCACGACAAACGCAGCGCTATTTATCAGGATTAATCTCATTAATAAAAAATTAATTAAACGGTTCGCTTAAAATAACCTCGCTTTAAATCAAGCTCATTAATCTCTTTAAACATCATTTATAAGCGAAGCGGAATTTTAACGCTATTTTTGCTCTACAGTTAATAGGGTCTTAACTGGAGGAGCATGTGAAATGTCGAAAGATAAAAAAGAACAGAATTTAACCCATACCGCGCCGCACAAAGGGCCAGAAACCTCGGAGCCGGGTTTAGGCGACTTAGCGCCGCATGATGGTGGACATAAACCTGCCGCCGAACCTACACCGCCGGGCAAACAGCCCACCGCGCCTGGCAGCCTCAAAGCGCCCGCAACGCAAAACGACAAGCTTGAGCAGCTCGATGAGTACCGTAAAAATGGTGAAAACGCTGACCTGACCACCAATCAGGGCACGCGCATCGCCAACGATCAGAACTCACTGCGTGCCGGTTCACGCGGCCCCACGCTGCTTGAAGATTTCATCATGCGCGAAAAAATCACGCATTTTGACCACGAACGCATACCTGAACGTATCGTGCATGCGCGCGGTTCGGCGGCACACGGCTATTTCCAGCCTTACCGCTCGCTGGAAAAACTGACCAAAGCAGGCTTCCTCAGCGATGCCGAAAAAATCACACCCGTCTTCGTGCGTTTTTCCACCGTGCAAGGTGGCGCAGGATCGGCTGATACGGTGCGCGACATCCGTGGATTCGCCACCAAGTTCTATACCGATGAGGGCGTATTTGATTTAGTCGGCAACAATACGCCGGTGTTTTTCATTCAGGATGCGCATAAATTCCCGGACTTTGTGCATGCGGTGAAACCCGAGCCGCACAACGAAATTCCGCAAGGGCAGAGCGCGCATGACACTTTCTGGGATTATGTGTCGCTGCAACCGGAAACGCTGCACAACGTCATCTGGGCGATGTCGGATCGCGGCATTCCGCGCAGCTATCGCACCATGGAAGGCTTCGGTATCCATACTTTCCGCCTGATTAACGCTGAGGGTAAATCCACCTTCGTGCGTTTCCACTGGAAACCGGTGGCGGGCAAAGCGTCGCTGCTGTGGGATGAGGCGCAGAAGCTGACCGGCCGCGATCCTGACTTCCACCGTCGCGATCTGTGGGAAGCGATTGAAGCCGGCGATTTCCCGGAATATGAGCTGGGTCTGCAGCTGATTCCGGAAGAGGATGAGTTCAAGTTCGATTTCGACATTCTTGATGCCACCAAACTGATTCCGGAAGAGCTGGTGCCGGTCGAGTTGGTCGGCAAAATGGTGCTCAACCGCAATCCGGACAACTTCTTCGCCGAAACCGAACAGGTGGCGTTCCATCCGGGCCACATTGTGCCGGGGCTGGATTTCAGCAATGATCCGCTGCTGCAGGGCCGTTTGTTCTCCTACACCGATACGCAAATCAGCCGTTTGGGTGGGCCGAACTTCCACGAGATTCCGATCAATCGTCCGGTTTGCCCGTACCACAACTTCCAGCGTCAGGGCATGCATCGTACGGAAATCGATACCAATCCGGCCAACTACGAACCGAACTCCATCAACAACAACTGGCCGCGTGAAGTGCCGCCAGCGGCGAAACAGGGCGGATTTGAGAGTTATCAGGAACGCATTGAAGGCAGCAAGGTGCGCGAGCGCAGCCCATCGTTTGGCGAATATTACTCACAGCCACGGCTGTTTTGGCTGAGCCAGACGGCGGAAGAGCAGCAGCACATTATTGGCGCTTACTCGTTTGAGCTCAGTAAGGTGGCGCGCCCTTATATCCGTGAACGCGTGGTCGATCATCTGCTGCAGATTGATATCACGCTGGCGCAGGCCGTGGCGAAAAATCTCGGTCTGAAGCTAAGTGATGAGCAGCTGAAAACCGCGCCGCCGAAGGATGTCAATGGACTGCAAAAGGACGAAAGTCTCAGTCTTTACGCACAACCGAGCGGCGATATTAAAGGTCGTCAGGTCGCGTTACTGTTGAGTGATGGTGTGAAAGCTGCCGACGTGCTGGCGATTCTGCAGGCGCTAAAAGCGCAGGGCGTGCATGCCAAAATCCTGGCGGCACATATGGGGCAAGTGCTGGCTGATGACGGTTCGGTGCTGCCGATAGATGCCACCTTTACCGGTCTTCCTTCGCTGACCTTTGATGCGGTGATTGTACCGGATGGCAATATTGATGCGTTGCTGCTGAGTGGCGATGCGCGCTATTTCCTGCTGGAAGCGTATAAGCATCTCAAAGCCATTGGTCTGAGCGGTGATGCGCGCCGGTTTAAAGCGCAGTTCAACGTGCAGGATAATGAAACCGAAGAAGGGCTGGTGGAAGCGGTGAAAGCCGAAGGCAGCTTTATGGCGGATTTCCTCGCGTTGATGGCATCTCATCGCGTCTGGTCGCGCAGTAAAAAAGCGCTGACCGTCGCAGCATAAAACTTCAGGGCGGCGCTTTCTGCTCCGTCCGTTTTCCCTGCATCTCAAATAAAAAAAGCCCGCAATTTGCGGGCTGGTCGATGTGACTACCGAATGATCTCGTTGTAAACGCGTGCCGTAGTGCAGCCACTGTGTGTGGTGGAGCTATACTACAGTAATATCTGGTTACTGGTCATATGAGTTATCGATGGTCCGAAAAATATCCGCCTCATCCCGCGCTGCATCAATTACCTGCTTAACTCTGTTGTAGCTTGAAAACAGAGGACAACATGCAGTTAAAAAGAAAAATGGATCCCAGAACGACATCTGACGCAGGTTTGCAGCAAAGTATTGTGCTGTCCGGTCTCTTTTTAATTATCACCGTGGTGGGGATGAGTATCTGGACCCTGCGCGAAGACTGGCTCGGCACCGTGCGACAAACGCAGCAAACGGCGATGAATTTGGCGCTGTCGCAGTCGCGCCAGGCTGAAGATACCTTTCTGCAGACGGAGCTGTCGCTGCGGCAGATGCAGCGCGATCTCCAGCTACAGCTGGCCACGCATATTCAGGGCGCAGACCTGAGTAACACCATGCGCGAACTGCAACGTCGTCTGCCACAACTGCATGGACTGTTCTATTACGATGCCGAGGGCAAGTGGATTGCGACCTCTGCTGAACGCGTGCCCAACAATATTAATAACTCCGATCGTGAATACTTCACCTTTCAGCGCAGCAACCATCGTAACAGCGTGCATATTAGCCCGGTGATCACCAGCCGTAGCACCGGCGATTTGGTGATCCCCGTTTCCCTGCGCGTCAGTGATGCCAGCGGTGGATTTAAAGGCGTGTTGCTGGCCACCATCAAGGTGGATTTTTTCCGCCGCTTCTACAGCTACTATGAGATCGGTGCACGCGATGTGCTGGTGTTAATGCTGGCCGATAGCACCGTGCTCTATGCGCGCCCGATGCCAGACAGTTACATCGGTAAGAATCTCTCGGCCAGCCCGCTGTTTCAGGAGATGCTGGCTAAGATGGATCGCGGCAGCGGGCAGTGGCGATCGGTGCTGGATGGTCAACCGCGTATCTTTGGCTTTGCCCGTTCCGATCGTTATCCAATTATTGTGGCGGCGGGTTACAACAGCGACGATCTGTTCCACGTGTGGGTTAACGGTCGGGCGCAGGATATTCTGCTCAGCATCATTCTGCTGCTGACCATCATTTTACTCGGCACCTTCCAGCTGCGTCAGGCGCGCCGCGTGTTGCGCTATCAGCAGGAGCTTACGCTGCTGCGTGACGAGCTGCACAACGCCAACCTGACGCTGAACAAACTCGCGCATGTCGATGGCTTAACCGGGCTGGCGAATCGCCGGGAATTTGATCGTTTCCTGCGTGAAGCGTTAACCCATGCGGCGGCAAGCGGCAAACCGCTCTCGCTTATCATGATGGATATCGATTTCTTCAAGCATTACAACGACACCTATGGTCACATTGCCGGGGATAAATGCCTGAAAATGGTTGGCGAGGTTCTGGCGTCTGTCACCGGAAGACGTTCAGACATGGCCGCGCGTTATGGCGGCGAGGAGTTTGCGCTGATATTACCGGATACCACATTTGGCGAAGGCATGACCATTGCCAACCGCGTGGTTGAAGCGGTGAGGGTGATGCAGCTTCCCCATGTTGCCTCGCCCGTTGGCCATGTCACGCTCAGTGCCGGCTGCGCCACCACCGTTACGGCGGCGGCGGTGAGCGCCGTTAAACTGCTGGAATACGCCGATCATGCTTTGTATCAGGCAAAGCGTGAAGGGCGTGATGGGGCGAAAGGCATGAATATCGCCTCGCTGCCAGAAGAGCAGAAATAAGCGTGGGCTTATTCCACGGCAGGCAGCTGGTATTTGATATATTGACGCAGCGCTTCGTGCATCTGGCTATTCCTTTCGTCCTCTAAGCCGCGCTCTTCATATTCTTTCGCCAGCTGAATAATCACCTCATCATATTTACCTTTGAAGGTGATGTTATTAACCGCCACCTGCTTAATCATTAACTCGCGCAAGGCAGCGACTTCAATCTGCAGCTGGTTTACCGTTTCTTCCAGCTCGTTTACGCGTTCTTCATTCGACATAAGTTCTCCGGATGTTATTAAGCTGTGGCTGTGTCAGGGCCTGAATATCGCATTGGCATGCGCGTAATTCAAGCGTGAAGCGGTTACTTCGCCAGCGGAAGATCCTCTAAGGGCTTGAGTCTGTGGCGTGCTGCGAAAAAGAAAGATTTAGGTCTGTTTCTTGTTGGGAAACATATGGTATAGAAAAACCTGTTTTCATTAACGGTCAGGGCTAACTGGCGTGTCACCTTCGAATTCACCGACGGCGATGCCTATATTCTCAACCTGGAGGACTACCACTGATGGCAATGTTCAATCCCCCGCATCCGGGCGGTCTGATCACCGAATACATCGAAGATAACAATATTGGCTTGCGCGTACTGGCGAAAGAGCTTGGCGTTTCTGCTTCAGCGCTGAGTAAAGTCGCCAGCGGTAAAGCATCGGTTAGCCCTGAAATGGCGGTGCGCCTCGAGGCGGGGCTGGGTATTGCGGCGCGCCTGTGGTTATCAATGCAGGCTGCATGCGACCTGCATAAGGCACGAGAAACCACCGACGTTTCAGGGATAAATCTGCACCCGGGTATGAATGCCGCTTCTGAGGCGAACAGGGCGGCAAAGTAACGCACCCACGCCAGATGCCTGCAAAAAACCGCGCTGACTGCCTTAATACCGCTCAGTTAAGCATTAATTTGCCTATGCATGCAGGTGCGCATGAATGCGCACCCTACGAAAAACGCGCCAAGCCTTTGTAGGGTCGCCATTTATGGTGACCGAAAGAAGCTGAACTGACGAGCATCACGCCGCCTTTCATATAACGCTTATCGGGAACCCAGATACGATCTAAACAATTAAGCGTGGCCTGAATAATATCGCGGCTGTCAGCGGTGGGCGTATCATGGTTTGGCTAGCCGCGTTGGCGTAATAAGGATGATGCGACGTAAGGTATGTTTTATCCGGGCAACTTTAATTTTTACAGGGAAAATGGGTTTTTTAGATGTTTTTTAATACATGGTTCGCTGCATCTAAATTATCAAATGTGTTTTTGAGTAGTTGATGATACAATTTAAAGTGCATCTGTGAATATTCTAATCTATGTATTTCATTGATATAAAAATATTGATCAAAGTTATGTTTGTAAAGTATAAGTCTATCTATGGCATTATTTCTTTCAGATGTTGCTAGTTGAATTAACTCAATCTTTGATAAAGGGATTTCCAAAAATTGCTTTCCATCATACCTCCAGGGATTTTCTTCAATATCATACTTCCACATCGTCAGATAACCGGATTTTTTGTATACATTGGATATCGCTCTATCATCTTTTGGGTTGTTCATTAAATGATGAGTTACTTGTTCCAATGTCTGAATATCTTCTTTAGTTATAGCTCTAACTTTTCTAAGTATTCCATTTATTATAGATGATTGTTTGTTGAGAGGGTTTTTACTTTGGAAAATAGCGACGTCTTCAATTGTTGCTTTCCTAATGTTAACAGATGCTTTTTGGACAAGCCTTGATTCAAGTATTTCTTGTGGGGTGCAGAAAGAAGTGTTTTCGACTAATTTAATGCCGGCATTTTCATATGCTTGCACGACAAGCCTTGAGCAAAACTGCCTGTTTTTTCTTTCTTTTGTAGTTGTTTTTAATTTTGAGTTAATTGCATCCCTTATCGAATACTTTGTTCCTATCTTTAATCTTGCGAACATACAAGCTTTCCTAAGCGCATCAGGACTACAGGCGACTCTCAAAATAGTTACATTCTCAGATGTGTCAAAAAGCAGTCTTTGCATATTTCCTGAATGAACTCCATTTGCATCAGAATGAATGTAAGTTCCGGAACCAACATAAAGAATAGCATGTGAAAAAGAGCTTCCAGTCGATTTCCTCACAATTTTACTTGTTGCAGAGTTCTCTGCAGTGAGAAGAATGTCACCTTTTTCCAACTCGTTAAGAGAAATTACATACATGAATTTATTCCATATGAAATTGGCGTCAGGACGAAAAATAAATCATTTAACAATTGGCAGGTCTGAGTAGCGCGTCGTGTAACCAGGCGATAGCATTTCTCGCTTCATTGACCAACTTTTCTGGATTCCCTGTCCAGCAAACCATACCGTACCTCGGCCTGAACGGTTGAGTTCATCGATAGCCAGCATCAGCTCACGACTATTATGCCAAGGTTTATGCTCATCGAATAAATTAAGTTGAGCTACTCCCTGGCTGAAAAAGTCGCTCAGCATTACGCCTGCCTTCATATAACGAAAACCTTCTTTCCAGATACGATCAAGGGAATTGATGGCTACGCGTATAATGTCACGGGTATCGTTGGAAGGGATCGCCAGGCGACCACTTGCCTGTGGACTATAAAATATCTCATTATTAGCGTGTGGGCTGGTTCGCATAAATACGCTTATAACACAGCAAAACTGCTTTTCAGTTCGCAGTTTTTCAGCTGCTCGTTCGGCATAAGTACAAATCGCCTGATGCATGTCTTCATATTCGGTAATGCGGTGGCCAAACGAGCGGCTACAGATAATCTGTTGTTTAGTTGGTGAGAACTCATCAAATGCAAGACAGGATTCACCGCGTAGCTCTCGGACCGTGCGTTCAAGAACAACATTAAAGTTTTTACGGATAATCCAGCTAGAACTATCAGCCAACTGCAAAGCTGTTTCAATGCCCATAGACTGCAGTTTTTTACTGATGCGGCGACCAACTCCCCATACTTCTTCTACTGGCACTTTGGACATTAATTTGCGCTGACGCTGATGGTCTGATAATTCGGCAACACCACCAATCTTAGGCCAGTTTTTGGCTGCAAAATTAGCAAGTTTAGCGAGCGTCTTTGTGGGAGCTATCCCTACACCTACAGTTAAACCTGTATTTTTTAAAACCTGATTACGTAACTGATGCCCAAATGTTGTCAGTGATATGCAGTTGGATAGGCCTGATATATCTATGAAAGCTTCATCGATAGAATAGACCTCTACCGCTGGGGCTATTTCTGTGAGTGTTAGCATTGCTCGGTGACTAAGATCTGCGTAGAGAGCATAATTCGAACTAAAAACCGTCACATTTTGCCGACGCAATTCCTCTTTTATTTTAAAGTAAGGTGCACCCATCTTAATTCCCAGCAATTTCGCTTCTGCTGAACGTGAAATAATACAACCATCATTGTTGGATACTACAACAACCGGTTTTCCATAAAGGTCGGGACGGAAAACAGTCTCACAGGAAGTGTAAAAATTATTTACATCAACTAGCGCGTACATTTCTATTTGACTTCAAAGTGAATGTGACTACACCAAATATTTGCAATTCCTCTTCATCCCGAAAATTTATCGGGGAGTAGTGAATGTTATGCGGAATGAGTTGCACAAAGGGCCTGGTACGAAGTTCCTTTACGGTGAATTCGCCGGCGACGGAAGCCACTACAATATCGCCGTGCGTGGCTGTTAGCGAGCGGTCCACCACCAGTAGATCGCCATCACTGATGCCTGCACCAACCATCGAGTCACCACTCACTCTGACAAAGTAGGTCGCACTTGGGTGCTTCACGACCAGTTTGTTCAGGTCTAGAGTATCTTCGACATAGTCTTGCGCCGGGCTAGGAAAGCCACATGGAACCCTCTCCAGATAAAGTGGTAGTTTCAAGGTTTCATGAATAAAAGGACGACTTATAGTTTTCATGGTTAACAACTTAATTACTGTTTTTATATACAGTAGTGATCGCGAAGTAATTGATCAAGTAACTTCTCTGTACATAGCCTGAACGCATTGAACAGAGTAGAAATTTAGTTATGCAACTACAGATTGATGGTGGGAGATGTTGTTGGGGGCTTCATCTGAGCATGGAATTTAACGGGAGCAACATTGGGATAAGAGCGTTTGTCCGCTGCTGAATTAAGGTACACCGCGCTGAGGAAGTCGCTACTAAAAGTAAAGGGGTTTTATTGGGTGGTTTTCAATCACCCAAGGTCTAACTGTTTATATTTAATGATTTTTTAAAACTAGACTATGTCAGTAATTCGGCTTAAAAATTATTGGCGTACATTTGGCTTACAAAACACTCGTGCCGCTGCGCTTAAATCATCATTCCCATGATCTGCAGGGTACTCTGCTGCGAAGCGGTGACAAACGGAATGTCTTTGATGTGTTGCATGCCAAAGGCTTCATAGAACTTACGTGCACGCACGTTATCGCCTAACACTTCCAGCCACAGATAGCCTTCACGCTTGTCGCGCGCCTCATTGATGATGCTCTCGAACATCCAGCGACCGTAGTTTTTGCCAGTTTCTTCCGGATTGAGGTACAGCTTATTCAGCAGCGCGCCGCTCATGCCGGAATCCGGTACTGGTGTGTTCCAGGTGACTTTGGCAAAGCCAATCGGCTTATCGGTCTCGGCGATCAGCCAGCTCTCGTTGGGGGCCGCCAGGCTGCTATTCAGCTCCGCCAGACCGTATTCCTTGTCGATAAAGGCATCCAGCTCTTCTGCGGAAACCCACATATGTTTAAAATGCGCGCTGTAGGTCATGCGGCCCAGCAGGTGCAGCAGCTCTGCATCCTCTGCCTTGGCTTTGCGTATGGTGAACTCCATGCCAGATTTCCTTGCTTCATTCTTGTTATTAATCACATCGTCGGTGCGGGCAGAGGCCACCGAAGGGCTGTTACCATAACGTGTTAGTAACAAAAACCCAAGATAACCAGAGCTTTCTGTTAACAAGGCGCCACGCTGATGATCTATAGTGAGTAGTGAGAAGCAAGCGTAAGCCCATATTCTCAGGAGGTAGAAGATGTCAGATTCGCAACCTAAAATTATCGGCGAAGCGGCCTATGCGTTACTGCTACGTCGTGAGGATGTCAGCGTCTCCTCACTGCTGGCAGAACTCGCGCGCATGGCGAGAAAAGAGCAAAACACGCAACAGCAGCAGCGCATTGCCCAGGCTCAGCAATGGTTGCTCACGCACCGTCAACCGGCGGGCAGCGATAACCGCGTCCATTCCGCGTTGCGCGGGTTGAGTCGTCAGGAAGGCAGCGTCAGAATGCCTTCGGCCGATGCCGACGACAGTTGACTAGCCCAACAGGCTCACGCGTCGATGACTTTCGGCGCTGAGCTCACGGATTTGGAAACAAAAGCTTTCCAATTATCCTAATTCACCTTTATTAGCACTTTTTGCAACAAATCCCGCCTGCTAACTTGAGTAAGCTCCTTGTACAGCTTTTTGCTATCTGTACAACTTTACTTAGGTCAAATGACCTAACTTTTTTAATTATTGGGGTCAATTATGCGTCAGAACGGATACACGCCGAGTTCAGTCGAGGCCATTGCCAACTACTTCAGCAAAGCGTCGCTGCCATCGCAGCAGGAAACATTGGGTCAGATCGTGGTTGAAATCTTACGCGAAGGCCGTAATCTCAACCGCAAATCGCTCTGCACCAAGCTGTTGCGCAGACTGGAACTGGCCGCCAATGCCGAAGAAGAGCATCATTATCATCAGCTGATTGGCTTATTATTCGAACGCGAAAGCTGAGAGCCTGTCAGACGCCAAACTTGTACAAGTATTAAAATTTTACTCTGAATACGCTCCCACACTGGCTTCGCTCCGCACCGGGGCGAAGCGGCGATCAGAGATTCGTTATGAATGATTCGTTATGAATAGAAGTGAACAGCAAAAAATAATCGATGAAATTATTGGCGAAGCCGCGCTGGCGTTGCTGCAGCAGCCGGGTCCCGTTAATACTCAGGCGCTGATGGATCAGCTGACGCTGATGAAACAGCAGAGCACCGATGACGAACAGCGTGCAGCGATTACTGCCGCCATCACCGATGTGCGCAACAGCATTTCGGCGGGGAAAAAACTGCGCGAAGAGCAGCCGCAAAGAGATAACGTTCTCCAGCTGTTTGGTCATAACCAGCAGTCTGGCAACAATCGTAAACATTGACCGATTGGCTCGCGTTTAGGACATAGCAATGCGGGCACACACGCAATCACGGGACTGGAATCATGTCGGAAAATCACAACCTCTATGCTGCACTGCCTGATACCGAGCTGGCAGAGCATTTTCGCAATGCAGACAGTACGTTAAGAAACGAAGCTGCCGTATTGGATAGGGTTATCCGCCACGTGCTGGCCACGGAAGGGCGCGTCAGTAATAAATCGATTATTCTTTGTCTGATTATGGCGCTGGAAACCGCAGAAAGTGATGCTGAAGCCGATGTGCTGCGCAAAACGCTGGAAATTGTGGTGGGCTATACGCCTGACGACGCCTGATATTTTCCGCTGTCCCCCACGCGGGGACAATGTAATTGTAATTACTCCTTTCGTAACAGAGCCAACCGGCGTTTTGATTTACCAATGTTAATTCTGTGTAACCAGGTGCGAAACTGTTTTAGCTGAATATGTGACGCAATCTCAGTAGAAAGCGTGCAAATATAAAGTTGACTCTGGGTATGATTATTGGTGCCGGTGGCGTAAATTTCGCTTTTATCATCACGCTGTTGTAATTCAATTCCTGTGAAGTGTAAATCCCCCCACAGCTGAAGAGTGGCCTCGAACTTTTTAAAGTCCATCATGATTACCTTATTATTTTGACTTATTATGGAGTATTGCTGGCTCGGTACAACATAAAAAATTATGCCAGCATCTTTGATTATTAAATTATGGATAGTCGCGTTTAGGTGCAGACTTCCTAATCCATTTGCGTTTATTACCGCTTTGCTTATCCATGGCTAATGCGCTGGCGCTAGCCGGATCAAACAGCGACAAACTTTCTATTTGGTGCACCATAATCACTTTGCGAAACTCAAGGGCACTTTTCGGTGACGAAGAGAAATCGATGTCGTGATTGTGGTACCACTTACTGTAATTATGCTCAATTGCCAAATTTAACGTGCGCGAATCGCGATAGCCGCTCAGCATCGGGATCAACACAATATTGGCGGTATTGGCATATTCGAAAGTCGCCGCATGAATCATGCCGATATAGATACGGCGCGATTTCAGCGTAACCCACGCCAGTTCGCCTTCTTCCATACACTGCAGCAGCAACTGTTCAATACCGTTGGAGCGTGAAAGGCGCTGATAAAGCTCTTTGCGCCCACCGGCGTTGAGCCGGGCGCTCACCGCCCAATTGGATCGATACATACAGAACAGAATGGCAAAGGCCAACATCAGCACTACCGGCGCCTGAATGCCTAAAAAACTCCACGTCATGAAATCGACGTTCCAGTGCACATTCTCTGCTGAAGTCAGGGCAAAGGCATTGTTCACACCGGATGCGGCCAGCAGAATTAGCCAGATAATGGCGGTCGCCAACACGCCTTGCAGTACAAATATGCAGCCATACAGTGCAATAAGAAAATAGACATCCCAGCCAAAAGAACGCTTAATTTTCAAACGGCTCGACATGTCGCGGCTAGTATACCAATAACCGCATACCATCATTACCATAAATATCGCCGTGCCCATTTAAATATCCTTTAATGTGCTGACATGATGGGCAAAATCGCGCTGTACTTCAGGACTCAATGGATTAACCGAAGCGTTACCGTCTTCATCAATAATAATTCTGTCACCTTCTTCAATCGATTCCTGAATGTCCTGGCGCGTCATGACTTGCACTAATGATTCTGGACTACCAAAAAGAGAGGTTAAAAAGCCAAACATAGCAGGATCCTTTATATTTCATATCAACATGAACTATGGCACATCCTGCAAAGAGAACGCCTCATAACCGAATATTAAGCAAAATTTCCAGATTAATCTGCCGATAGAAGTCGCGTGATTGGCGATAAACAGGGAATAACCGATACGGCTAATAACAGGCAATGCTGTTCATTCAGCATTGCCTATTTAGCATTAATCAGAACAGTTCACGATAAAGCGATCTAATCATTTCAACGCTGCACTCACGCGGATTGCCCGGCGTACACACATCAACGAAGGCGGCGGCAGCGAGCGCATCCACATCCTGCTCCTGCATGCCGATATCACGCAGTCTGAGCGGAATACCGATATCGTGGTTCAGGGTAATCACCGCATCAATCGCCAGCGCACGTGCGTCGGCTAATGAACAGGCATAGGCACCTTCCATGCCAAGCGCATGCGCGATAGCGCGGTACTTCTCGCCGGTATGCTCGGCATTGAATGCCATAATGTGTGGCAGCAGTACTGCATTGGCGATGCCGTGCGGCGTGCCGTAAAACGCGCCCAGCGGATGCGCCATACCGTGCACCAGACCGAGTCCGACATTCGAGAAACCCATCCCGGCAATGTATTGACCCAGCGCCATATCGGCAACGCCCGCAGGCAAGCCTTTGACCGAATCACGCAGCGAGCGACCAATAATTTCAATTGCCTTGAGATGGAACATATCGGTGAGCTCCCACGCACCGCGCGTGATGTAGCCTTCAATGGCGTGGGTCAGCGCATCTACGCCGGTTGCCGCTTTCAGGCTGGCGGGCATGCTGGCCATCATGTCGGGATCGATGATGGCAATCGCCGGAATATCGTGCGGGTCATAACAGACGAACTTGCGCTTCTTCTCTTCATCGGTGATGACGTAATTGATGGTGACCTCCGCCGCAGTGCCCGAGGTGGTCGGTACCGCAATGATCGGCACGGAAGGATTACGCGTGGCGGCACCGCCTTCCAGCATGCGCACATCGTTGAACTCGGGATTGGCAATCATCATGCCGATGGCTTTGCAGGTATCCTGCGGCGAGCCGCCGCCCACCGCGATCAGATAATCGGCGCCCGAACGACGAAAAGCATCGACGCCCGCATGCACCACATCAACGGTGGGATTAGGAATCACTTCATCATAGATTTCGAAACTGAGGTCGTGCTGCGCCAGCAGATCGGTAATGCGAGTGGCGACCGAAAACTTGATCAAATCCTTGTCGGTGACCACCAACGCTTTAGTAAAACCGCGTTTGTGAATCTCATCGACAATCGAATTAATCGCGCCCGCACCGAAATAAGCGGTCTCATTGAGGATCATTCTGTTAATCATATTAATTACCTTCACGTAGATGCCAGATTTAAGTTTTTTCGATTAAATTCATCAAGATAAGAAGATTTAACCTGATCTAGATCTACGGGGTAATCGGCGGGCAGGTATTGAGATTTCTCAATAAAAACGTGGTTTCCGCAGGGCTGGAATTTCGCGGGCAAACTTCCCCCAACGCGAAATCAGGGGAAGGGGAGAAATTAACGCATCAGAACAAATAGCGTACGCCCAGCGTGAACTGGTTCTCAACCAGATGGGCTTTCATTTGCTCATCCTTATAACCACGCGCATTGACGAAGTTGTTATAGCCGCTCTCAATTTTGCCCATATCCACGTAGCGATAGCCGACGTCGATGGCGATGCGATCGATCGGTGCGTAACTCAAGCCGGCACCAATGCTGTAGGTGAGATTGTTTTGCGTGCTTGAGGCGTACTCACGCGATGGCACGCCTTGCCAGCCGCCCGCTTTGATTTTGCTCACGCCCACGCCAGCGGTGCCGTACAGCGAAATGTTATAGCCGAGCTCGATATCACGATAGAGGTTGAACATCAGGCGCTGAACGTCAGTTTGCAGATGGTTATAGCTGGTGGCGAAGGTGGATGAACCGCTGGTGAACTCCGCGCTTTGGCCAAAGGTGTATTCACCTTCGGTGCGCCAGCCGTTGCCCCATTGATAACCGAGCGCCAGCGCGGCAGTGGCCTGATGCGCCTTCTCGTTACCCGCAACAAACTGGCCGACGCCCGGACGCGCGCTGGTGTTCATCTCTTTAGCATTCTGCTGGTTTTGCAGATATTTCGCCGAAGCGTAATAGCCTTGATTCACGTCCGCTGCCACGGCCGAACCGGCGATGATCATCAAGGGCAGCGCGCAGCATAGTTGTTTTAATTTCATCTGAATCCATTCTCTTCGTCAGGTGGAAAGGAGGAACGTGGCTGTTCCTGATGACGAATCATAGGTAATGCGAGAGGGGGAAAACATGCGGTTGAATACGCAGGGAAATAGGTAGAACTACGCAGGAAACGCGCCGGCGAACCGGCGCAACAATCACAAACCTAAACGCAGGGTCTCGGCACGCTTTGCGGTGTCGTAGACATATTGCAGCATCGGTTCCAGATCGGTGTCGGGCCCGGAGCTGATGATCTTGGCGCGCAGCCACTCAATCTCGCTGGTTATATCCGGCGGGAAAATGGTGTTGTTCTGCGCATTACGCAGCCATTTCAGCAGGAAGTTATTCTTGCCGCGCACACCGCCAGACTTCTTGGTTTTGGCGTTGATTTTCAGGGCGACCAGAATGCAGTAATAGAAGTGAACGCGTTGGCTATAGCTTTGCGGGATCATCGTCGTTCACCCGCCATGACATATGAAAAATGTGATGTCGATCGGTTTTCCATCATCCGGATTCCTGCCTGAATGGATCTAAAAGCCGTGATCTATGCGGTTCAGGGCTCTATTTCCGCGCTGTAGCCGCACGGTAAACGCACCATATGATAATCCGCGCGGCGGATGCAAGTCGGCATAATCCGGGAATTAAGGCGGGAGAAGGGCGTAATACTGCCAGAAATAAGCGAAGCGTATGAAAAACCCGTGAGGCGATTCTTTTGCGGCATAACCCCTAAAACTGCCACTTATCCTATAGCGAAGCCGCATGAATCTGGCAATATCGTGATCTGCGTCTACACTTAAAGCTGACGATGTTCGCAGTCAGCCTGGCGAGTGAGTTCAAATGATGTTTGTTTGTGGAGAGTTATCTATCGAAATTCCGTGTTATCTGCAAAACCTCCTCGCACACACTTCTGCGGTTGTAACCGCCTCGATCGCCCAGCCAGCCTCCGAACATCCTGTGATGGTAAATTCCACAAGACAGGAGAAGAGTCGTGACCCCCGCGGTTAATCAGAACAGCACCTTGCCGTCGTTAAGTGGCGGACTTTATGCCTTCTTTTTTGATGTCGACGGCACGCTGGCAGCGATTCAGTCGCAGCCCGAGTCGGTCTCCATTCCCGCCTCGGTACGCCAGCTCCTGCAACAAATTTCCAATCTCAGCCACGGCGCAGTCGCGCTGGTTTCCGGACGTCCGATTGCGCAACTCGACGCCTTAGTGGCACCGCTCGAAGCGCCAGCCGCTGGTGTGCACGGTGCAGAACGCCGCGATGCGGCGGGCCGCGTACATCGCCACAGCTTGCCGGGCGATGTTGCGCAAACGCTGCAAACCGAACTGCAGCAGACGCTGGATCAATGGCCGAATACGCTTTTAGAAGTGAAAGGCATGGCGTTTGCGCTGCACTATCGCAATGCGCCGCAGTATGAAAACGCCATCATGCAGCTGGCCGAAGACGCCGTTGCGCGTTTTCCCGAGCTGGCGCTGCAGCCAGGCAAATGCGTGGTGGAACTGAAGCCGCAAGGCATCGATAAAGGTGCCGCCGTACGTGAATTTATGCAGGAAGCGCCCTTTGCCGGACGCATTCCGGTATTTGTGGGAGACGACCTGACAGACGAAAAAGGATTCCTCGCGGTCAACGCCATGCAGGGCATTTCTGTCAAAGTCGGTGAAGGGGCCAGCCATGCACGCTATCGCCTCGACAGCGTTGAGGCCGTATGGCACTGGCTTGAACAACTATTATTACAACTAGAACATGACAATGTGGGTAAGGAGTTTAGGTTATGAGTCGTTTAGTCGTCGTATCTAACCGTATCGCGATTCCCGATGGTAGCAAGGCCAGCGCAGGCGGGCTTGCTGTCGGTATTTTGGATGCTCTGCGAGATACCGGAGGATTATGGTTTGGCTGGAACGGAGAGATCAGCGAATTCTCAGGCGAAGAGGAAGATGAAGAACTTTCGCAGATCGAAAAAGACGGCATTACCTATGCGTCACTGCCGCTGAATCAAAACGATTACGATCAATATTATCTCCAGTTCTCCAATACCGTGATTTGGCCGGCTTTCCACTATCGTCTCGATCTGGTGCAGTATCAGCGCGAAGCCTGGGATGGCTATTGCCGCGTCAACACCTTGCTGGCACAGCGTCTTAAACCGCTGCTGAAGCCTGACGATATTCTGTGGATCCACGATTACCATCTGCTGCCGTTTGCCGCCGAACTGCGCAAACAGGGCATTAATAACCGCATCGGATTCTTTCTGCATATCCCGTTCCCAACGCCTGAGATCTTCAACGCGTTGCCGCCGCATCAGGAACTGCTGGAGATGCTGTGCGACTACGATCTGCTGGGTTTCCAGACAGAATCCGACCGCGTTGCCTTCCTCGATAGCCTGAGTCAGCTGACGCAGCTGCAGAATAAAGGAGAGAAGAAGCATCGCGCCTTCGGCAACACCTTTATGACCGAGGTCTATCCGATTGGTATTGAGCCGGACACCATTAAAGAGATGGCGGAAGGGCCGCTGCCACCGAAAATGGCGGCGATGAAACGTGATTTGGGCGATTTGCAGAACATCATCGCCTGCGAGCGTCTGGATTACTCCAAAGGGTTGCCGGAGCGCTTCCTCGCCTTTGAAGCCTTGCTGGCGAATTTCCCGCAGCATCGCGGCAATGTGCGCTATTCGCAAATTGCGCCCACCTCGCGCGGCGACGTGCAGGCTTATCAGGACATCCGTCACCAGCTGGAAACGGAAGCGGGGCGCATCAATGGTAAATACGGCACCTTGGGCTGGACGCCGCTCTATTACCTCAATCAGCACTTTGATCGCCGCCTGTTAATGAAGATCTTCCGTCTCACCAACGTGGGCTTGATTACGCCACTGCGTGACGGCATGAATCTGGTGGCGAAAGAGTATGTGGCCGCGCAGGACCCGGATAATCCTGGCGTGCTGGTATTGTCACGCTTTGCCGGTGCGGCCAATGAGTTAACGTCGGCGCTGATCGTCAATCCGTACGACCGTGATGAGGTGGCGGCGGCGCTGGACCGCGCGTTGACCATGCCGCGTACCGAACGTATTTCGCGTTATAACGACATGATGGCGGTGTTGCGTAAACAGGATATTTCGCACTGGCGCGAAAGCTTCCTGAAAGATTTAAATACGTTGCCAGTACGCAGTGACGATCACGGCACGGCAAATAAAGTCGCTACCTTTCCGAAATTAGCGTAAGACGCACCAAATAAGTAAGGTCGCCATTAATGGCGACCTTGTTTCCAAAAACTCCCAGCCATCAATGACAATCTCCTCACCAAAAAACTTCCCGCCATTACGCCACCCATCGCCACCGCATTTCCGCTTCGCTGCACAGCGTTTTCACGCGCCATCCTAACTTCACGAAATCGATTTCATTTCTTTAAGCGCTAATGCGCTGACTCATCAGCAAAAAGCGCACATTTTGGTTAAAAAGAACGCAATCGAAAGGCCAAAAAAGCTTTTTTTCATCTCAACCCTAAAGATCTCAGGTGGTACGCCGATAGTAATCGCGTAGCAAACCGAAAAAACACCGATTCATTCATTTCTCTAATGTAACGCTCTGTTACATCCCCTGCCGTGCGCTAAACACTCCCTACAATCCATTGACAGTTCCCAGGCGCTCTACGCCCAGTCTTCACGCTTCGCTAGCGTCTCGCTTTACGGCACATGGGCAATATTCCCTGTAAGTGATTAATTTAGAAGCGAATAGTTTCGCGCTAATTCAGAGTATTATGCTGCATATAATTCTTTATATGGCGCGTTATAGCACTCTAATTCCAACAAAACAGATATCTGATCGCGTTGTAATGACAATCTTCCGCAGAGCCTAAAATCCGCCTTACTTCAGCAAAATATTAAAGAAATAATCAGAAATCGCGCAAAAAAAAGACAACAGAAAAGCGATGCTGAAGGGTTAGCGAAAAAATTTGCCTTAAAAGTGTGACGTAGATCACACTTTATCTAAAATTTCGCGCCACTCACGTTGTATGTCGAAATCAGACGATATAGATTTGCCTTGTTTTCAGATTAGTCTTAAAAAACTGTAAGCAGACGTCACGGAAGATGGTTACTACTCAAGCAAAGAATGGCCTGGAGTTTTGATTACTACTGATCAGTGTCCTGACGGGAAGTGAAACAGTTAGGTACGCGTTGGCTCAAGCCTGATTATTTTTTGCCATCTTTAGATTTACCAACCAGCAGCCCGAACCATAGAACAATTTAATTCTGTGGCCGTATATGTGTCGCGTCTATCAGGATGGAAAAAAATGGGTACATCAGAATTACTAAAACATATATATGACATCAATCTGTCATATTTGCTTCTTGCTCAGCGTTTAATTAACCAGGAAAAAGCTTCAGCAATGTTTCGTTTAGGCATCGATGAATCGATGGCTGATGCATTGTCGCAATTAACCTTACCTGAGATGGTAAAATTAGCGGAAACCAATCAACTGGTTTGCCAGTTCCGTTTTACCGATCACAACCATATTAATCGTCTGACTCAAGAGTCACGCGTGGATGACTTGCAGCAAATCCACACCGGTATTTTATTATCCAGCCGCCTGCTGCGGAATGCGTCTAAAGATGACGTCTCCGCGAAGAAGAGGGCCGTTTAATGACCGAAAAAAGTATTGTTCAGGAAGCGCGCGATATTCAGCTGGCAATGGAGCTGATTACATTGGGCGCACGACTGCAAATGCTGGAGAGTGAAACGCAGCTGAGCCGTGGTCGCCTGATTAAACTGTATAAAGAACTGCGTGGTGCTCCACCACCGAAAGGCATGCTGCCATTCTCTACTGATTGGTTCATGACCTGGGAACAAAACATCCACTCTTCTATGTTCTGTAACGCCTGGCAGTTCCTGCTGAAAACCGGCTTGAACAGTGGCGTTGAAGCGGTAATCAAAGCTTATCGCTTGTATCTTGAGCAGTGTCCGCAATCGGACGAGGGCCCGCTGTTGGCGCTAACGCGTGCATGGACCCTGGTGCGATTCGTTGAAAGCGGCATGCTGGAACTTTCTGACTGTAAGTGCTGTGGTGGAAGCTTTATTAACCACGCGCACCAGCCCGTCGGCAGCTTTGTCTGCAGCCTGTGCCAGCCGCCATCACGTGCCGTAAAAAGACGTAAACTTTCTGCAGATTCTGCCGATACCTTTCCACAACTGCTGGATGAACAGGTTAAACGCGCCGTTTAAGTTTGTTCGCATCGTGGAAAACATCCAGCAGCGGTTAATACCGCTGCTTTTTTTTTGCCTGCGATAAACGAATAACACCTGCGGCTCTCTGGCTTAACTTCCATCAACACGTTACGGACGTAAGGATTTTTTGTGCTGATAATTCTGGGTTATATCGTGGTCGTCGGCTCCGTGTTGGGCGGCTACGCGATGGTCGGCGGACATTTAGGCGCGCTATATCAACCGGCGGAGCTGATCATTATCGGCGGTGCCGGTATTGGTGCCTTTTTAGTCGGCAATAATGGCAAATCGATTAAGAAAACATTAAAAGCGCTGCCATTGTTAATGCGCGGCTCGAAATATAACAAAGCGGTATACATGGATTTAATGGCGCTGCTGTATCGCCTGATGGCGAAATCGCGTCAGCAAGGCATGTTGTCATTAGAACGCGACATTGAAGATCCCAGCCAGAGTGAAATTTTCGCTAACTATCCGCGTATTTTGTCCGATAAACAGTTAGTCGATTTTATTACCGATTATTTGCGTTTAATGGTCAGCGGAAATATGAACGCCTTCGAAATCGAAGCGTTGATGGATGAAGAGATCGAGACCTACGAGCACGAGTGCGAAGTACCAGCGCAAAGTATATCGGCGGTGGGTGATGGTTTACCGGCTTTCGGTATTGTCGCGGCGGTAATGGGCGTGGTGCACGCACTGGCATCAGCCGACCGTCCGGCGGCCGAACTGGGAGCGTTAGTGGCCCACGCGATGGTCGGTACCTTCCTCGGAATTTTGCTGGCTTACGGCTTTATTTCTCCGCTGGCGTCGGTGCTGCGTCAGAAATGTGCCGAAACCACCAAGATGATGCAGTGCGTGAAGGTGACGTTGCTCTCCAGCCTCAACGGTTACGCGCCGCAAATCGCCGTGGAATTTGGTCGTAAAACGCTGTACTCCGCCGAGCGTCCATCGTTCTCAGAGTTGGAAGAGCACGTGCGTAACGCCAAGAACCCGGCGAAACAAACTTCGGATGAGAATTCATGAAAGCAGGCAATCGCCCCATTGTGCTGGTTAAAAAGCGCAAACATAAAGGTCACCATGGGAGCCACGGTTCGTGGAAGATTGCCTATGCCGACTTTATGACGGCGATGATGGCGTTCTTTATGGTGATGTGGTTGCTCTCCATCTCCAGCCCCAAAGAGTTGGTCCAAATTGCGGAATACTTCAAAACGCCGTTGAAAGTGGCGTTAACCGGCGGTCAGCGCAGCAGCGACAGCGAAAGTCCAATCCCTGGCGGCGGCGACGATCCGACGCAGCAGAAGGGTGAAGTAAAGAAGATTGTCGATATGGATGCGCAGAAGAAGAAGCTGGAGGAGATCCGCCTGAATCGCCTGCGTGAAAAGCTCGACCAACTGATTGAAGCCGATCCGCGTCTGAAAGCGCTGCGTCCGCACCTGATTATCAACATGGTGGAAGAGGGACTGCGCATTCAGATTATCGATAGCCAGAACCGCCCGATGTTTAAAACCGGCAGCGCGGACGTGGAGCCTTACATGCGCGACATCCTGCGCACTATCGCGCCGGTACTGAATGATATCCCGAACAAAATCAGCCTCGCGGGTCACACCGATGATTTCCAGTATGCCAACGGCGACCGTGGCTACAGCAACTGGGAACTGTCGGCGGATCGTGCCAATGCTTCACGGCGCGAGCTCGTGATTGGTGGCCTCGACGGCGCCAAAATGCTGCGTGTGGTCGGTATGGCCGACACCATGAAGCTGAAAAACCGTGGTGCTAATGATGCAGTCAACCGCCGCATTAGCCTGCTGGTGTTGAATCACGACACCGAAGCGGCGATTGAAAAAGAGAATGCCGAGAGCGATGCCGTTCAGGTAAGCGACCCGGCGCAAATTATTCCCGACATTACCGCACCCGCTGTTCCGGCTGCGTCGACTGCCCCAACAGGTTCCACTGCGACACCGGCTGCGCCGGCTGCTGCAACGGCACCTGCGGCAGCGGCGGCGCCCGCAGCGAGCGCGGTGACACCAGACCAACCCTCACAGCCGAGGTGATCCCGTGAGCATGGACATCAGCGATTTTTACCAGACGTTTTTCGATGAAGCCGATGAGCTGTTAGCGGATATGGAGCAACACCTGTTGGGACTTGATCCCCAGGAGCCCGATTCCGAGCAGTTGAATGCCATCTTCCGCGCCGCCCACTCCATCAAGGGCGGAGCCGGTACGTTTGGCTTTACGGTTTTACAGGAAACCACCCACATCCTGGAAAACATTCTGGATGGTGCGCGCCGCGGCGAGATGCAGCTCAGCACCGATATCATCAACCTGTTTTTGGAAACCAAAGATATTATGCAAGAACAGCTCGATGCCTATAAAACGGCGCAGGAGCCGAATGCAGAAAGCTTTAAATACATCTGCGAAGCGCTGCGTCAGCTGGCACTGGAAGCGAAAGGCATTGTGCCTGAAGCACCGAAAGTGGCCGAAGTGGTTGAGATTGCTGCAGCCGTTGCCGGCAGCGGTCTGCGCCTGCAACTGGTTGACCTGAAAGAGAAAGAGCCGGAGCTGATGCTGGAAGAGCTCGGTAATCTGGGTACCGTTAGTAACGTGGTGAAAGGCGCCAATTCGCTGGAAGTCACCATTGATGGCGTCGGCAAAGATGACATCGTAGCGGTGCTGTGTTTTGTGCTGGATGAAGCACAGATCCACTTCCCGTCAGGCGCAGCGGCAGTTGCTGAAGCGCCGGTAGCGGAAGTGGCTGCAGAAGCGGTGCAAACCGCCACCGTGACCGACATTACGCCAGCGGTGAAACGTGAGCCTAAGCGTGCCGCCGCACCGGCCAAAGGCAGCGAATCCAGCAGCATCCGTGTAGCAGTAGAGAAAGTTGACCAGCTGATTAACCTGGTTGGCGAACTGGTGATCACCCAATCGATGCTGGCGCAGCGTTCCGGCGCGCTGGATCCGGTGGCGCACGGCGACCTGCTGAACAGCATGGGTCAGCTGGAGCGTAATGCCCGCGATCTGCAGGAATCGGTGATGTCGATTCGTATGATGCCGATGGAGTATGTCTTCAGCCGCTTCCCGCGTCTGGTACGCGATCTGGCCAGCAAGCTGGGCAAAGAAGTGGAACTGACGCTGCTCGGCAGCTCAACCGAACTGGATAAGAGCCTGATTGAGCGCATCATCGATCCGTTAACGCACCTGGTGCGTAACAGCCTCGATCACGGTATCGAAACCCCGGAAAAACGTCTGGCGGCGAATAAAACCGCCGTCGGCAACCTGACGCTCTCTGCGGAACATCAGGGCGGCAACATCTGCATCGAAGTGATCGATGACGGTGCCGGTCTGAACCGCGAACGTATTCTGGCCAAAGCGCTGTCGTCTGGTCTGCCGGTCAGCGACAGCATGAGCGATGAAGAAGTCGGCATGCTGATCTTCGCGCCGGGCTTCTCCACCGCTGAGCAGGTTACCGACGTGTCGGGCCGTGGCGTGGGCATGGACGTGGTGAAACGTAATATTCAGGAGATGGGCGGTCACGTCGAAATCTCCTCGAAGCAGGGCAAAGGCACCACCATTCGCATCCTGCTGCCGCTGACGCTGGCGATCCTTGACGGCATGTCAGTGCGCGTGGCTAACGAAGTGTTCATTCTGCCGCTCAACGCAGTGATGGAATCGCTGCAGCCGACCGCCGAAGAGCTGAAACCGCTGGCCGGTGGCGAGCGCGTGCTGGAAGTGCGTGGCGAATATCTGCCGCTGGTGGAGTTGTGGAATGTGTTTGAGGTGCAGAACGCCAAAACCGACGCCACCCAAGGCATCGTGGTGATTCTGCAAAGCGCAGGCCGTCGCTATGCGCTGCTGGTTGATCAGCTGATTGGTCAGCATCAGGTGGTAGTGAAAAACCTTGAAAGCAACTATCGCAAAGTGCCGGGCATCTCTGCCGCCACCATTTTGGGCGATGGTAGCGTGGCGCTGATTGTGGATGTCTCAGCACTGCAATCGTTGAACCGTGAAAAGCGTGTGGCCGGTGCCGCAGCGTAATAGATAACGAAAGGGTAAAAAAATGACTGACATGGCAACCGTGACCAAAATCGCTGGCGAAACCGTGGGCCAGGAATTCTTAGTTTTCACACTGGGTGACGAAGAGTACGGCATCGACATTCTGAAAGTGCAGGAGATTCGCGGTTACGATCAGGTAACCCGCATCGCCAACACGCCGGAATTCATCAAAGGCGTGACCAACCTGCGCGGCGTGATCGTGCCAATCATCGACCTGCGCGTGAAATTCTCGCAGCCGGATGTGGTGTACAACGAGAACACCGTGGTGATCGTGCTGAATCTTGAACATCGCGTGGTAGGAATCGTGGTGGATGGCGTTTCTGACGTGCTGTCACTGACGCAAGAGCAGATTCGCCCTTCACCAGAGTTCGCTGTCACCATGTCCACCGAGTACCTGACCGGTCTCGGCGCGTTGGGTGAACGTATGCTGATTCTGGTCGACATCGAAAAGCTGCTGAGCAGCGAAGAGATGGCGCTGGTGGATAACCTGCGTACCGCATAATCCCTGCAACGGGCCGCGCTGCTGCGGCCCGTTATCATCACGTGCGTGAATTAATTCCTTACAAATCAACAACAAAGCCGCGAAAAACCTCTGCAATATCCCTCAATATTCTCCGCCTTTGGTCGATAACTGATCTGTACCATTTTTCTTCATTTTCCAGGGCAAACTATGTTTACGAGAATCCGCGTGGTCACCAGCTTATTGCTGGTGTTGTTGGTGTTTGGCTTTTTACAGCTGGCATCCGGCTCACTGTTTTTCAAAGCGCTAAGCGATGACAAAAACAGTTTTAACGTTTCACAACTGGCGAGCAAAAACACTGCCGCCATCAACGACGCCTACATGAGCCTCAACCAGAGCCGTGTAGTGTTAACCCGCATTCAGCTGCGTATGGCAACCAGCAAACTCACCGGCAACGAAGCGGATATCGCTGGTTTGTATGACGATAGCAAAGCCTTCCAGAAAGACGCCGCCGATAACTACCAGCTGTTTAAAGCCACGCCGGACACACCGGGACAGGATGCCGCACTGAATAAGCGTGTGGATGAAACCTATACCGCCTATGCCAGCGCGCTTGGCCAGTTGCACGATGCGCTGGTGGCAAAAGATCTCGATCAGGCAGCCAAAGCGCCGGTTGCGCCGAGTCAAAACGCCTTCCTGAAAGAGTATCGCCAGTGGCGTGCCGATCAGGATCGCCTGACCGCTGCGGGCGTCGAAGCCAACAGCTCAGCTTACGAACACATGATTTGGCTGTTAGGCGCGGTGCTGGCGATTGTGGTGGCGGTGATTGTGCTGTGTTGGTTTGGCATGCGCAAAATTCTCATCAAGCCGCTTAATGAGAACATCCAGCATATTCAGCACATTGCGCAGGGCGATTTGACGCAGAGCATTGCGGTCGAAGGGCGCAACGAAATGAGCCAGCTGGCGGAAAGCCTGCATGAGATGCAGCAGTCGCTGGTACGCACGGTGAGTGATGTGCGTGACGGTTCGGATGCCATCTTTACCGGGGCGAGCGAAATCTCTGCGGGCAACAACGATCTCTCGGCACGTACCGAAGAGCAGGCGGCTTCACTGGAGCAGACCGCCGCCAGCATGGAACAGCTGACTGCCACCGTGAAGCAGAACGCCGAAAACGCGCGTCAGGCGTCGCAGCTGGCGCTGAGCGCCTCCGAAACCGCACAGAAGGGCGGCGACGTGGTGCAAGGCGTGGTGCGCACCATGAGCGACATCGCCGGCAGTTCGAAGAAGATCGCCGACATCACCAGCGTGATCGATGGCATCGCTTTCCAGACCAATATCCTGGCGCTGAACGCGGCGGTAGAAGCGGCGCGTGCCGGCGAGCAGGGCCGTGGCTTTGCGGTGGTTGCCGGTGAGGTGCGTAATCTGGCCCAGCGCAGCGCGCAAGCAGCGAAAGAGATCAAAGGGCTGATTGAAGATTCCGTCCAACGTGTGAACAGCGGATCTGAACTGGTTGGCACCGCCGGTGAAACCATGAGCGATATCGTTAATGCGGTGACGCGCGTCACTGACATCATGGGCGAAATTGCCTCGGCGTCGGATGAGCAGAGCCGTGGTATCGATCAGGTTGGTCAGGCGGTAACGGAGATGGATCGCGTGACGCAGCAGAACGCCTCGCTGGTGGAAGAGTCGGCGGCGGCGGCGGCATCGTTGGAAGAGCAGGCCAGCCGCCTGAGCCAGTCGGTAGCAGTGTTCCGCGTACCGCGCGCGGCGCAAGCGCAGCCGCAAGCCAAAGCCGGCGTGCGTCATCCACAGATCGCACCACCAACGCTAGGTACACCGCGTAAAGCGGTGACCGCTGCGGCGGGTGACAGCAACTGGGAGACGTTTTAACGCGTTAAATAGCGGTCGGCATTAATGCCGACCCTACGCACATCTCACTTGTAGGGTCGCCATTCATGGCGACCAACATTAAAAAAATGCGCCTTTATCGCTCACCCGATAAAAGGCGCATTTTTTTACTGTTAATTTCTTTAGTTATAAAACACTGTAATCATGCTCAAACGCAGAGTTTTAATTCGTAAAGTAGCTTAAGCACCCTGAAATATTCAGATTACCGGTCGATAACTGGGGGAGCCGAAACGCATCCCTGGAGAACCCATGTTAAAACGAATCAATGTAGTGACCAGCCTCATCGCCGTATTGCTGGTTTTTGGCGCTTTACAATTACTGTCGGGTGGCCTGTTCTGGTCCGCCTTACAAAAAGATAAAGAGGCGTTTGCGGTAGCGCAGATCTCCTCCAACAACGTCGGCGCAATGTCCGATGCCTGGATTGAACTGAACCAAACCCGCACGGTGCTCAACCGCGCCATGTTGCGTATGCAGGGCACCATGGCCGCGCAGGCGAATGGCGGCCAGTTGGCGGCGTTAATTGCGCAAACTGAAAAGCAGCTCAATGTGGCTGCCGGTCATTATCAACGCTACTACGACTTACCGGCCACGCCGGGCTTGCCGGAAGCGCTGCGCGATAAGCTGGAAGCGAACTACGCCGCCTTTAACGACGGATTGAAAGCCATGCTGGATCGCCTGAAAGCCAACGATCTGCAAGGCATGTTTGCGCAGAATATCGAAGCGAAACAGGTGGCGATGAAAGCCACTTACGAAGAGTGGCGGACTGAGCAAAGCAAACTGGCGGCAGAAGGCGTGGCGCAAAACCAGCGCGCCTTCCAGACCATGATGTGGTTGCTGGCGTCCGTGGCGCTGGTGGTGGTGGCGGTGATTGTTGGCTGCTGGTTTGGTCTGCGTAGCGTGCTGATTCAGCCGCTGCATCAGCTGCTGGCGCATATTCGTCATATCGCTGCTGGCGATCTCACGCAACATATCGTGGTGGAAGGGCGCAATGAAATGAGCCAGCTGGCCGGCAGCCTGCATGAAATGCAGCAGTCGCTGGTTAGCACCGTGGGCAATGTGCGTGACGGTTCCGATGCGATTTTCACCGGCGCCAGCGAAATCGCCGCCGGGAATAACGATCTCTCTGCGCGTACCGAAGAGCAGGCCGCCTCACTGGAGCAGACTGCAGCCAGCATGGAGCAGCTCACCGCGACGGTAAAACAGAACGCCGAAAATGCACGTCAGGCGTCGCAGCTGGCGCTCAGCGCGTCCGACACCGCACGCAAGGGCGGCGAGGTGGTCGATGGCGTGGTGCGTACCATGCAGGATATCGCCGGCAGTTCGAAGAAGATCGCCGACATTATCAGCGTGATTGATGGCATCGCTTTCCAGACCAACATCCTGGCGCTGAACGCGGCGGTTGAAGCGGCGCGCGCCGGTGAACAGGGCCGTGGTTTTGCCGTGGTGGCAGGTGAAGTGCGTAACCTGGCACAGCGCAGTGCGCAGGCGGCGAAAGAGATTAAAGGCTTGATCGAAGACTCGGTGAACCGCGTCAACAACGGTTCGCAGCTGGTCGGCACCGCCGGAGAGACCATGAATGATATCGTCGGTGCCGTCACGCGCGTCACCGATATTATGGGCGAAATCGCCTCGGCATCGGATGAGCAGAGCCGTGGTATCGATCAGGTAGGACAAGCGGTGACCGAGATGGACCGCGTCACCCAGCAGAACGCCTCGCTGGTGGAAGAGTCCGCTGCTGCTGCTGCATCACTGGAAGAGCAGGCGAGCCGCCTGAGCCAAGCGGTATCGGTGTTCCGCATTCCGCGCGCCGCCCAGGCGCAACCGAAGGCGAGCATGGTACGTCAGATCGCCAGCGCACCGCGCAAAGCGGCTGCCGCGCCGGTGAGTGAAGGCAACTGGGAGACGTTTTAAGTTTTGAGTCGTTTGTCCCTCGCCCCGGCCCTCTCCCGTAAACGGGAGAGGGAGACGCTGCCATATGTTAGCTCGATCAATTCCCTCTCCCGCCTGCGGGAGAGGGTTAGGGTGAGGGACAGCGAGCACCCATCTAACCCAAGCTGGTCCAACCCCTGCGAACACACATAAAGATCCCTCTTTGAGCGCCGATAACAGAGGCGATCCGCCAACCAATGAGGTGTTTATGTTTAGTCGTATTCGTGTTGTATCCGGCCTGCTGTGCGTGCTGGCGCTGTTTGCCTTACTGCAGCTGTTCTCCGGTGGAGTGTTCTACTCCACGGTCAAAGCCGATAAAGATAATTTTGCCTATAACCAGCGTCTTAGCACGCTGCAGCGGGCAATGGGCACCTCATGGGTATCGCTGGTTCAGGCGCGTAACACGCTGAACCGTGCGGGGATCCGTTACCTGCTGGACAGTCAGCAGGCTGGCTCAGGCGCAACCGTGAAAGATCTGGTGGCGCTGGCGAGTGAGGAGTTGAAGAACGCCGATCAGGGTTTTGCCGAATTTAACGCCAACCTGTCTGAAAAGGGCAAAAAGGCCGAGAACGTGCTGACGCTGCAGGCCAACTACAACGCCTATCGGGGTGCATTGGGTGAGTTGATCGATTTCCTCGGTAGCGGAAATTTCAAAGGATTTGTTGATCAGCCGACGCAGGGATTCCAGGACAAATTTGCCAAAGATTACAACGCGTGGCTGAGCTACAACATTGTGCTCGCCAATCAGGGCATTGAAGCCAATGACGCGGCGTATACCAAGTCCATCATGCTGGTGGTCGGCACGCTGCTGGTGACCTTGCTGGTGATTGCGCTGGTGTGGAGCGGCATGCGTACGGTGCTGATCCGTCCGCTGAAGCAGAGCATCGAGCACATTCGTCACATCGCGCGTGGCGATTTGACGCAGCAGGTCGACATCACGGTGCGCAACGAGATGGGCGAGCTGCTCACTTCGGTGCAAGAGATGCAGCAAGAGCTGGCGCGGACGGTGCGTACCGTGCGTGACGGTTCCGATGCGATCTACACCGGTGCCAGCGAAATCGCCATGGGCAACAACGATCTCTCCTCGCGTACCGAGCAGCAAGCGGCCTCGCTGGAAGAGACCGCTGCCAGCATGGAGCAGTTGACCGCCACCGTGAAGCAGAACGCCGAAAATGCTCGTCAGGCATCGCAGCTGGCGCTCAACGCCTCGGAAACCGCGCAGCAGGGCGGCAAAGTGGTGGATGGCGTGGTTACCACCATGAAAGAGATTACCGGCAGCTCGAAGAAAATCGCTGACATCATCAGCGTGATCGATGGCATTGCCTTCCAGACCAATATCCTCGCACTGAACGCCGCGGTAGAAGCTGCGCGCGCCGGTGAGCAAGGACGTGGATTTGCTGTGGTAGCGGGCGAGGTGCGCAGTCTGGCACAGCGCAGCGCACAAGCGGCGAAAGAGATTAAAGGATTGATCGAAGATTCGGTCAGCCGCGTCAACACCGGTTCTGTGCTGGTGGAGAGCGCCGGGGAAACCATGACCAACATCGTGAATGCGGTCACGCGCGTCACCGACATCATGGGCGAAATCGCCTCGGCGTCGGACGAGCAGAGCCGTGGTATCGATCAGGTCGGTCTGGCGGTGAACGAGATGGATCGCGTGACGCAGCAGAACGCCGCGCTGGTCGAAGAGTCCGCGACTGCGGCAGCGGCGCTGGAAGATCAGGCCAGCCGACTGAAACAGTCAGTTGCGGTGTTCAATATCGGTAAAGAATTTGTCGTTCAGGCCGTTAACGTATCTACAGCGGCAAAAAATTTGCGTTCTGGCACGCCAAAAGCACTGGCACCGGCAGGCGCACGTAGCACTGACGATAACTGGGAAACCTTTTAATCCTTGTGGCCGCCGCAAGGCGGCCCATAAGAATGGCGCGACTGGCAGCACAGTAGCAACCGCAGTATCACAATTTAAACAGTTTGTTGCCGGGTGACCTGAAATGAAGAAATCGACGTTATTGGATCAAAGTGAAGCGACCACGCTGCTGTCGCAAATGGTGCAGCGCTTACCGCTCTCAGATACGCATTTTCGTCGCATTAGCCAGCTGATCTATCAGCGCGCGGGTATTGTGCTGGCCGACCACAAACGCGAGATGGTTTACAACCGTTTGGTGCGTCGTCTGCGCATGCTGAATATTGATGACTTTGGCCGCTATCTGGCGCTGCTGGAGCAAGACCAAAACAGTGCGGAGTGGCAGGCGTTTATTAACGCGCTGACCACCAACCTGACCTCTTTCTTCCGCGAGGCGCATCACTTCCCGATCCTCGCGGATCATGCGCGTAAGCGCACGGGTAATTACAGCGTCTGGAGCACCGCCGCCTCAACCGGCGAAGAGCCGTACTCCATCGCCATGACGCTGGCGGAAACGCTGGGCACCGGTCCGGGTAAATTCCAGGTCCATGCCAGCGATATCGACACGCAGGTATTAGAGAAAGCCGTGGCGGGCGTGTATCGCCAGGAAGAGCTGCGTACCTTGTCGCAGTCACAGCTGCAGCGCTTTTTCCTGCGCGGCACCGGTCCGCACGAAGGCATGGTGCGCGTGCGTTCCGACCTCGCCAACATGGTGAACTATACGCAACTGAATTTACTGGCTAACGACTGGGCGTTGCCGGGTCCGTTCGACGCGATTTTCTGTCGCAACGTGATGATCTATTTCGATAAAGAGACGCAGGAACAGATTCTGCGCCGTTTCGTGCCCCTGCTGAAACCCGGCGGTCTGCTGTTTGCCGGGCATTCCGAGAACTTTAGTCAGATCAGCAAAGAGTTCTGGCTGCGTGGACAGACAGTCTATGGACTGAGCAAGGAAAGACGATGAGCAAAATCACCGTGATGTGCGTGGATGACTCTGCGCTAATGCGACAGTTGATGACAGAGATCATCAACAGCCATCCCGATATGGAGATGGTCGCGAGTGCGCCAGATCCGCTGGTGGCGCGGGATTTAATCAAACAGTACAACCCGCAGGTGTTGACGCTGGATGTGGAGATGCCGCGTATGGATGGCCTCGATTTCCTCGAGAAGCTGATGCGCCTGCGCCCGATGCCGGTGGTGATGGTTTCTTCGCTGACCGGTAAAGGTTCGGAAGTAACGCTGCGCGCGCTCGAGTTGGGTGCGGTGGATTTCGTCACCAAGCCGCAGCTCGGTATTCGCGAAGGCATGCTGGCGTACAGCCAGATGATTGCCGACAAGATCCGCGCCGCCGCGCGCGCCAAGCTGCATGTGCGTGCCTCCACGCCGATGCCGGTGACGCTGAAAGCGGGCCCGCTGCTGAGCAGTGAAAAGCTGATTGCCATCGGCTCTTCCACTGGCGGTACCGAGGCGATTCGCCATGTGCTGCAGCCGCTGCCGGCGACCAGCCCGGCGCTGCTGATTACTCAGCATATGCCGCCTGGCTTTACCCGCTCGTTTGCCGAGCGTCTGAACAAGCTGTGCCAGATCACCGTGAAAGAGGCGGAAGACGGCGAGCGTATTCTGCCGGGCCACGCCTATATTGCGCCAGGCGCGATGCACATGGAGCTGGGCCGTAGCGGTGCCAACTATGTGGTGAAACTGAATGACGGTCCGCCAGTGAACCGACACAAGCCATCGGTAGATGTGCTGTTCCGTTCGGTGGCGGTGCACGCAGGACGAAATGCGGTGGGTGTAATTCTGACCGGGATGGGTAACGACGGCGCGGCCGGGATGCTGGAAATGCATCGCGCGGGCGCCTGGACCATCGCGCAGGATGAAGCCAGCTGCGTGGTATTTGGTATGCCGCGCGAAGCGATTGCGATGGGCGGCACCAGTGAAGTGGTCGATTTAGGCCACATCAGTCAGCACATGCTGGCGAAAATTAGCGCCGGACAGGCATTGCGAATTTAACGAGCCCGTCCTGCTGGACGAGACAACACGGGAGTAGATATGGCTGATAAAAATATGCGCTTTTTGGTGGTGGATGACTTCAATACGATGCGTCGTATCGTCCGTAACCTGCTGAAAGAGCTTGGATTCAATAACGTCGAAGAAGCAGAAGATGGCGTCGATGCCCTGACCAAACTGCGTGCCGGTGGCTTTGATTTCGTGGTTTCCGACTGGAACATGCCGAACATGGACGGTCTGGAGCTGCTGCAAACCATTCGTGCTGACGCCACGCTGAATAAACTGCCGGTGCTGATGGTGACCGCGGAAGCGAAGAAAGAGAACATCATCGCGGCCGCGCAGGCGGGCGCCAGCGGCTACGTGGTGAAACCGTTCACGGCGGCCACGCTGGAAGAGAAGTTAGGCAAAATATTCGAAAAACTGGGTATGTAAGGAGATGTGATGAGCGACCTTCCGAAATCAACCGAAGAAGCCTCGGCACACGACATTATTACCCGCATCGGCTCACTGACGCGCATGTTGCGTGACAGTCTGCGTGAGCTGGGGTTAGACCAGGCGATTGCTGAAGCGGCGGAAGCCATTCCTGACGCGCGCGATCGTCTGGATTATGTTGTGCAAATGACGGCGCAAGCGGCAGAACGTGCGTTGAACTGCGTTGATGCAGCGCAGCCACACCAGGACCAAATGGAAGCCGGCGCTAACCAGCTGAAAGGCCGGTGGGATGCGTGGTTTGAAAATCCGATTGAACTGACTGATGCGCGCGAGTTGGTTTCGGATACGCGCCAGTTCCTGACTGACGTTCCGGGACACACGTCGTACACCAATAAGCAGTTGCTCGAAATCATGATGGCGCAGGATTTCCAGGACCTTACCGGTCAGGTGATCAAGCGCATGATGGATGTGATCCAGGAGATCGAGCGTCAGCTGTTGATGGTGCTGCTGGAGAATATGCCAGAAGCCAACGCCGCGGCGCGTAAAGAGGGCAACAGCCTGCTGAACGGTCCGCAGATCCACGCCAATGCACCCGGCGTGGTGGCGAACCAGGATCAGGTTGATGACCTGCTGGATAGCTTAGGGTTTTAACGGTTTGCGAGCGGTCGGCATCAATGCCGACCCTACAAAACCGCGTAGGGTGGGCATTTATGCCCACCTGGTTTTACACCGCGCGCTTCTGCGCCAACGCCAATTGCGCCACCAACACTTCCACGCCTAACGCCTCAAACGCCGCAACCTGCGCCGGAGAAATACCGCTATCGGTAATCAGATAGTGAATATGGCTCCAGTCACACGGTAGCGCGAACATCGACACCTTATCGATCTTGCTGGAATCCGCCACCACATACACGGTGTTGGCTGACTTGATCATCGCCATTTTCACCTTGATATCCGTCTCGCTGGGAAAGCTCAACCCCAGACGCGGCGAGATACAGGCCGTGGCAAGAAACAGCTTTTCCGCCAGCACGTTTTCGAAAAACGAAGCCGCTTTCTCGCCCGAAGTCGAAAGCGTAGGGAACTTGAACGTCCCACCGGTCAGCAAAATATTAATGCCCGGCTCGCCGCCCAGTTTCAGCGCAATATTCACCGCCGTGGTAATCACCGATAAACGACGAATATGGCTAATCGCCTCGGCAATCGCCGTGGTGGTGGTGCCGGAATCGAAAATCACCGTGTCGCCATTTTCCACATGCTGCGCGGCAAGACGGCCAATCGCCTGTTTTTCTTCAAGATGCGTCTGACGCTCCAGCAACATTGCGCCGGTATTCTGCTTGCCGGTCATCAAGGTGGCACCGCCGTGATAACGCTGCACGTGCCCCTCTTGCTGCAACATGCGCAAGTCGGTGCGAATGGTGGCTTCGGTCAGGCCGAAGGTGTCGGTTAGCGCTTTAACCGTGACTGTGCCGTCTTCGCGGATCATCTCCAGAATCTTCTCACGGCGCTGCTGCATATCAGCCAGCTGCTCAGTTTTGCTTTTCAATCGAAATGCTCCCTCTTTCCAATCACGGTCTGGTTTCGCCAATAAGGAAACCCGAGCTGATTTTACTCTGCGTTTTGGGCATTTGCGAGGCAGCTTCCAGAATCATTGGCTTTCGAATGAAAATCACCATCTGCTATGCGATTGATTTCGCAGAAAGCCACTAGCAGCTCTCTCCATGTCATAAATTCAGTAATTTACGCAAAGTTAATAAAATCATGGGGATAATTTTTCTTGCTGCGATTTGTATGAAATTTGATCTCCTCCACAAACCATTATTAATCGATAGCTTATATTTTTGTTCGAAAATGATATTTGCCAAAACGATAACCCGGCCAGCCGTAACCAGAGCCGCCGTACACCATTATGGAGAGAGACGATGAGTGGGGAATATGACGTTAACCTGCGCTACGGCGTGAACATTGAGCAGGATTTAACCGGAAAAGTGGCGGTGGTCACCGGCGGGCTAGGCGGGATTGCGATGGCCAGTAACGCCATGCTGCTGGAGAAGGGCGCACGGCTGGCGCTGCTCTATCCGCCTTTTGAAAGCGAAAAAGTGGCGGGCGTGCAGGATCAGTTTGCTGCCGATCGTGTGCTGCTGGTGTGCTGCGACGTGACCGATCCAGCCTCGGTTGAAGCGGCATTTGATAACGTCGAACAGCATTACGGCAAGATTGATATCCTGGTGAACTGCGCGGGCTACGTGATGTTGCAACCGGTGTTAGAAACCGATTTTGCCGAGTGGCAAAAGCAGATCGACGTCAATCTTACCGGACCTTTCCTCTGCTCGCAGGCAGCCGGTAAACGCATGGTGCGCGCCGGTAACGGCGGCAAAATCATCAATATCGCCTCGCAGGCCGCTTCTATCGCGATCGATAACCACGTTGCCTACACCTCGGCCAAAGCCGGTCTGCTCGGCATGACCAAAGTGATGGCTAAAGAGTTCGCTCCCTATCGCATCAACGTTAATACCTTATCGCCCACCGTGGTGCTGACGCCGATGGGTGAAAAAGCCTGGCGCGGCGAGAAGGGCGAGCAGATGAAAAAGCTGATCCCACTCGGACGCTTTGCCTATACCGACGAAATCGCCGCCGCAGTGCTGTTCTTCGCCAGCAACGGTAGCGACATGATCACCGGCGCAGATTTAATGATCGACGGTGGCTTTACCATCTGGTAAGCCGCGCCAACACCAGAACGGCTGACCCTGCGTGACCCAATATAACAATGAGAGAACCTCACCATGAAAAAACGTACCCTGCTGTTAACTGCCATTGCCAGTTGCATGATCTCCCAAGCCAGTTTCGCTGCCGATAAAGGCACCATCATGATTCTGGTGAACTCGCTGGATAACCCGTATTACGCCTCCGAAGCCAAAGGTGCCAACCTCAAAGCGCAGCAGCTGGGCTATAAAACCAGCGTGCTGTCGCATGGCGAAGATGTGAAAAAACAAAGTGAACTGATTGATGCCGCCATCGGCAAAAAGGTGCAGGGCATCGTGCTGGATAACGCCGACTCCACCGCCAGCGTTGCCGCCATCAAAAAAGCCAAAGATGCCGGCATTCCGGTGGTGCTGATTAACCGTGAAATCCCGGTAGACGACGTGGCGCTGGCGCAGATCACCCACAACAACTTCCAGGCCGGATCTGACGTGGCCAACGTGTTTGTCGAGAAGATGGGAGAAAAGGGTAGCTACGCGGAACTCACCTGTAACCTCGCCGACAACAACTGCGTCACTCGCTCTAAATCCTTCCATCAGGTGCTCGACCAATATTCAGACATGAAAAGCGTCGCGCGTCAGGATGCCAAAGGCACATTGATTGACGGCAAACGCATCATGGACAGCATTCTGCAGGCGCATCCGGATGTGAAAGGGGTGATCTGCGGTAACGGTCCGGTAGCGCTGGGCGCGATTGCGGCATTGAAAGCGGCGGGCCGTAACGACGTCATCGTGGTCGGCATTGACGGCAGCAATGATGAACGTGACGCGGTGGAAAAAGGCGACCTGAAAGCCACGGTGATGCTGCAGGCGCAAGCCATCGCCGCACAGGGCGTGACCGACCTCGACAACTTTATTCAGAAAGGCACCAAACCTGAGAAGCAGCGCGTGATGTTCCGCGGCATTCTCATCACGCCAGACAACGCCAAAGGCGTGCAGGACTTTAACTTCAAGTCGTAATCAATGCGGTGCGCCCGTCTATCGGGCGCCCAGGAGAATGTGATGCACAGACGACTCTGGTTACTGCTTCCTGTCGTGATCCTTAGCGGTTGCCGCATTGTGTCGCAGCAGGAGCTGGCCGACCTGAAAAATCCTCCCAATCCCAAAATGGGCAATATTGCCCAAACATGGCAACAGAAGCTGGTGCCGCAGATTCAGCATGATGCGAAGCCGGTGGCTGAGTTGTTGAATGCGCTGAAGTCCGCCAAAGATTTTGATAGCGCTTGTAAAACCTACGGCTATCGCAGTCAGGAAGAGAATCCGTGTGTGTTCAGTGTCAACGTGAGCGGCGAAGTCACCGCCGTCAACACCACGTCGCGTAATGGCCGGATGACGGTTAAGGATGTGTCCGGTGACAACATCACGGTGCAGGTTGGCCCGATTTTTCCCGGCACGGTGTTACGCGATGCCTACAAAGGTGCTAGCTATCAGGACTTTAACGATCAGGTGTTATTCGGCGACTACAGCCGCGCGATCAATCAGCAGGCGGCGAACATGATGAGTGCTTTCAAGCCCAAAGTGGGTGACAAAGTGCAGCTTGCTGGCGTGTTTAGCAGCTTCGATACGCCGGAGCAGGTGCCGAATGTGACACCTGCGGCGATTACACGTCAGTAAGGAGCGGATATGCAACAGCCTCAACATGACGTGATTATTGAAACCCGCAACGTGTCGCGTATCTATCCCGGCGTTACCGCGCTGGATCAGGTCAATTACCGCGTCTATCGCAACAAAGTGAACGTGCTGATTGGCGAAAACGGCGCGGGAAAATCCACCATGATGAAAATGCTGGCGGGCGTGGAGATCCCCTCATCGGGCGAGATTCTGCTGGACGGCGCGGCGGTGTCGCTAAGCTCCACACATCAGGCGGAAAAACAGGGCATCAGCATTATCTTTCAGGAGCTGAACCTGTTTCCCAACATGAATGTGATGGACAACATCTTCATGGCAAATGAGTTTTTCCAGCGCGGCGTGATCAACGAGAAGTACCAATATTCACTGGCCAAAGCGCTGCTGGAACGGCTGGAGCTGGATGTCGATCCCTACGCGCCGCTGGCTGAACTCGGTATTGGCCATCAGCAGCTGGTGGAGATCGCCCGCGCGCTATCAAAAGACACGCGCGTGCTGATCATGGATGAACCGACCAGCGCGCTCAGCCAGTCAGAAGTGAAGGTGCTGTTCAACGTCATCGACCAGCTCAAACGGCGCGGCGTCACCATCATCTATATCTCACATCGGCTGGAGGAGCTGATGGAGATTGGCGATCACATCACCATCTTCCGCGACGGACGCTTTATCAGCGAACGCGAAGTCCGCGACGCCTCGATTCCGTGGATCATCGAGCAGATGGTGGGCGACAAGAAGAAACACTTCGACTACCAACCGGCGACCCAGGGCGAAACGGTACTCAGCGTCAGCGGGCTTACCGCGCTACATCAAAACGGCGGCTACAAACTCAATGATGTCTCTTTCTCGCTGCGCAAAGGCGAAGTGATTGGCATCTACGGCTTGCTGGGCGCCGGGCGCACCGAGTTGTTCAAAGGGCTGATTGGCATGATGCACTGTCAGTCGGGCAGCGTCAGTCTGAACGGCGAAGCGCTGGAGAAGCGCAGCTTCCAGCAGCGACTGAAAAAAGGTATCGCGCTGGTGCCGGAAGATCGTCAAACCGAAGGCGTGGTGCAGCTGATGTCGATCACCGCCAATATGACGCTCAGCGATCTTAGCCTGCGCGGCTTTCGCCGCTGCTGGCGCATGCTCAATCCGCACAAAGAAAAGAGTCGCGTTGATGAAATGATTGGTCATCTCGCCATCAAAGTCAGCGATGCCGAATTGCCGATCACCTCGTTAAGCGGTGGCAATCAGCAAAAAGTGGTGCTGGGCAAAGCCCTGATGACCGGTCCGCAGGTGGTGCTGCTGGATGAGCCGACGCGCGGCATTGATGTGGGCGCCAAAACCGACGTCTATCACCTGATTGGCAGTCTGGCGCAGCAGGGATTGGCGGTGATGTTTTCCTCGTCCGAGCTGGATGAAGTGATGGCGCTGGCTGACCGCATTTTGGTGATGGCGGATGGTCGTATCACCGCCGATTTACCGCGCGCGGCGGCCACGCGCGAAGCCCTGATTAGCGCCTCAACGCCGCATGATTGAGCCCGCTGGAGAGTAAAACGATGAATCAAAAATACCTGATCTACATGTACCTGCTTAAGGCGCGCACCTTTATTGCTTTATTAATCGTGGTGAGTTTCTTCAGCTTTATGGTGCCTAACTTTCTCACCACCTCCAACCTGCTGATCATGACGCAGCATGTGGCGATCACCGGCTTGCTGGCGATCGGCATGACGCTGGTGATTTTGACCGGCGGCATCGATCTGTCCGTGGGCGCGGTGGCGGGCATATGCGGCATGGTAGCGGGTGCGCTGCTCACTAACGGCGTTCCGCTGTGGGGCGGCAACGTGCTGTTCTTCAACGTGCCAGAAGTGATTTTGGTGGTGGCGCTGTTTGGCGTTGCACTGGGGCTTATTAATGGCACGGTGGTCACGCGACTCGGCGTAGCACCCTTTATCTGCACGCTCGGCATGATGTATGTGGCACGCGGCGCGGCGCTGCTGTTCAACGATGGCAGCACCTACGCCAACCTCGTCGGTACGCCAGCGCTTGGCAACACCGGCTTCGCCTTGCTCGGTTCCGGTTCGGTGCTGGGCGTGTATATCCCGATATGGATGATGCTCGGTTTCCTGCTGCTGGGATTGTATCTGACACGCAAAACGCCGCTCGGACGTTACATCTACGCCACCGGCGGCAACGAATCGGCGGCGCGCCTGGCGGGTGTGCCGATTATCAAGGTCAAAGTGTTTGTTTACGCCTTTTCCGGTTTGTGCGCCGCGCTGGTCGGTTTGATTGTGGCGTCGCAGCTGCAAACCGCGCACCCGATGACCGGCAATATGTTCGAGATGGACGCCATCGGTGCCACGGTGCTGGGTGGCACGGCGTTGGCGGGCGGACGCGGGCGGGTCTCGGGCTCGATTATCGGTGCCTTTGTCATCGTGTTCCTTGCCGATGGCATGGTGATGATGGGCGTCAGCGATTTCTGGCAAATGGTGATTAAAGGTTTGGTAATTGTTACTGCGGTGGTGATCGACCAATTCCAGCAAAAATTACAAAGTAAGGTGGTGCTGCTGCGCAGACATGAAAAAAAGCAGCAATCGGCCGCCCTGCCTGAAGCAACACATGGATAACAGGAGGCAACATGACACGCGATTTTAGTGGAAAAACGGTGGTGATTACCGGCGCATGCCGCGGGATTGGCGCGGGCATTGCGGCGCGTTTTGCCCGCGACGGCGCGCGGTTGGTGATGGTGTCGAACTCGGAACGCGTCTTCAGTACTGCGCAGGCCATCGAACAGCAGTTTGGTAGTGAGATTCTGGCGCTGCAGGTCGATGTTACCGATGAAAATGAGGTACAGCAGCTCTATCAGCAGGCGGCTGAGCGCTTCGGCAGCATTGATGTGTCGATTCAAAATGCGGGCGTCATCACCATCGATCGCTTCGACTCGATGCCAAAAAGCGACTTCGAAAAGATCCTTGCGGTGAACACCACCGGCGTGTGGTTGTGCTGTCGGGAAGCGGCGAAATATATGGTCAAGCAGGGCAGCGGCAGCCTGATTAACACTTCGTCCGGCCAGGGACGTCAGGGCTTCATTTATACTCCGCACTATGCGGCCAGCAAGATGGGCGTGATCGGGATTACCCAGAGCCTGGCACTGGAGCTGGCACCGTGGCATATCACGGTGAATGCCTTCTGTCCGGGCATTATCGAGAGTGAAATGTGGGACTACAACGATCGCGTGTGGGGCGAGATCCTCAGCAGCGATAAAAAGCAGTATGGCAAAGGCGAGCTTATGGCGGAGTGGGTGGAAAATATCCCGCTTAAGCGCGCGGGGCAGCCGGAAGATGTCGCCGGTTTAGTGGCTTTCCTCGCGTCTGACGATGCTCGCTATATCACCGGGCAGACCATCAATGTGGATGGCGGTTTAATCTTCTCCTGATAGTTCACCGTAGGGTCGCCATTTATGGCGACCTGGCTTCCAGGTGCCCATAATTGGGCACCCTACAAAACAGCGATTACCTCCGTAGGGTCGCCATTTATGGTGACCTAACTTCCAGGTGCCCATGAATGGACACCCTACAAAACAATTGCTGCAACTGTATGGGCGCCATTTATTGTGACCTGACTTCCAGATGCCCATAAATGGGCACCCTACAAAACAATCGCTGCATCCGTAGGGGCGCCATTTATGGCGACCTGGTTTCCAGATGCGCACGAATGCGCACTCTACAAATCCGAAAGTTCCCGCCAATGTCTTAATCGAAACCAGACATTTCCGGCACTTGCATCAGAATATGCTAGGGTAGACTTATGCACTTTTGTGAGCCACCTCAAATTCTGAACTGGGTCGAACCCTATTTTTAGCTATGTTATCTACTTTGTTATCACTCAAAAGCGTGCGATATCTCTCTGGTTTTTCATTACTTGCTGCATCCGCGCCTGCGCTGGCGTTGATTTCTGACACTAAACTCGCCGATGCGCCGTTTAGCGATCCCACACGTTTTCAGAAAATGGCCGATCAGTTACCTGCGTTGGGCTATCAGGACGAAACCGAAGCGTTCAACAAAAAGCTGGCGACTATTGCCAAAAGCATTGGCGAAGCCAGCCAGAACAGCACGGACGACAATTCGTTAAGCCAGCAGGCCGGACTTTGGGCTTTTAATCACTTCCGCGATGAAGTGGGAAATCGTCTGGTCAATGAAGGTCAATCATTGCTGTCGCCGTATGGCAACGCGCAGATCGATTTCAACGTTGACATCGATGGCAACTTTAACGGCAGCGGTGCTTCGCTGCTGACGCCGTGGGCGGATAACTATCGCTATTTGACCTTCAGTCAGGTGGGTTTCCATCAAACCGATGATGGGCTGGTGGGCAATGTGGGGCTCGGCCAGCGTTGGATGGCGGGCAAATGGCAGCTGGGCTATAACGGCTTTGTGGACCGCATGTTCAGCAGCGGCCTGCAGCGCGCCTCGCTGGGTACCGAAGCGTGGGGCGACTATCTGCGCTTCTCCGCCAACTACTACACGCCGCTATCGGGCTGGCAGGATCGCAATCCTTTCCAGCAGCAGCGTATGGCGCGCGGCTACGATTTCACCACCCAGGGCTATTTGCCGCAGTATCGCCAGCTCGGTGCATCAGTGAGCTGGCAGCAATATCTTGGCGATAACGTCGATCTGTTTAGCTCCGGCAATCGCTACCACAATCCGTCGGCGTTGACCTTTGGCGTCACTTACACGCCAGTGCCGCTGGTGACCTTATCCGCCAGCCACAAAACCAGCGACAGCGGTGAGAGCCAGGATCAGCTCGGTTTGCGTCTCAACTACCGTTTTGGCGTGGCTCTCAGCCAGCAGCTGAGTCCGGATAACGTAGCGGCGGCGCACTCGCTGCGCGGCAGTCGCTACGATAACGTGACGCGCAGCTATACGCCGGTGCTGGAATATCGCCAGCGTAAAACGCTGTCGGTATTTCTCGCTACGCCGCCGTGGCAGCTAAATGGCGGAGAAAGCTTGCCGCTGAAACTGCAGATCCGCAGCACCAATCCGATCGCTAAAGTGATGTGGCAGGGCGATACCCAGGCGCTAAGCCTGACGCCGGGTGCCAATCCCAACGATCCGCAGGGCTGGAGCGTGATCATGCCAGCCTGGGATAGCTCGCCGGGCGCGCATAACAGTTATCGCTTGTCGGTGGTGTTAGAAGACAGCAAACAGAATCGCGTCACTTCGAACGAAATCGTCCTGCAATTGCAACCGCCGTTCTCATTGGATCAGGGTGATGATAATCGTTTTGATTTGATGGCGCCGTAATCGCATCACGCCAATAAAAAAGGGCAGCTTTCGCTGCCCTTTGCGCATGTTCAGCCGACACTAGCCGAATAGCTATGAGGGTAATGCAACTTAGAACTGGTAAACCAGACCTACAGCGGTGACATCATCAGAAGCAATGCCCAACGCATTATCGTCTTTCAACAGGTTGATTTTGTATTCAGCATACACAGACATGTTTTTGTTGAAGTAATAGGTTCCACCGACAGCAACATATTTGGTGAGATCGACATCACCAATATTTTCAATCTCTTTGCCTTTCGATGAAACGTAACCGATTGAAGGACGCAGGCCGTTCAGGAACTGATACTGCGCCACAGCTTCAAAGTTAACCGCTTTGTTAGCAAAGCCACCATTGATTGGGGTTGCGTTCAGCGTTTCGCCGTACATGGTTGCCAGATAAATCTGGTTAGCATCGTATTTCAGGCCAGTAGTCCAGTGTTGTGCTTTCTCGCCATCGCCACGTAAGGCCTGGTTCTGCGTATTGGTACGATCCAGGCTAGCGTAAGCGCCAACCAGGCTCAGACCGAAATCGAAGTCATAGGAAGTGGAGAGCGCGAAGCCATCACCATTCGAACGGCGTACCGCAATGTCTGAAGCGCTGCGATCGTTTTTACCTTCGTACTGAGCCGCAACGTTCCAGCCTTTCACCAGACCAAAGAAATCTTTGTTGCGCCAGGTGAGCACGCCACCTGAGCGGCTGGACAGGAATCCATCAGAGTAACCTTGATCGCCACCGAAGAATGGCAGCATATCGGTGTAACCCAGCACGTCATAAATCAGGCCGTAGTTACGACCGTAATCAATTGAGCCAAACTGACCGAACTTCAGACCGGCAAAGCCCAGACGGGTCTTGTTACCGTTGTTAGCATCGCTGCCTTCAGAGTTGGTCAGGCTGTACTGATACTGCCACTGGCCGTAACCGGTCAGTTGGTCGTTGATCTTGGTTTCGCCTTTAAAACCCAGACGGGTATAAGACGAGGTGTCGCCATTAGATGCATCGTTATCAGAGAACAGATGCGAGACGTTAATTTTGCCAGTCAGGTCCAGTTTGTTGCCATCTTTGTTATAGATTTCGGCGGCCTGAGCCGAAGAAAGTCCCAGCAGTAAAGGCATCACTGCTGCCAGTAAGGAGCGCTTCATCATTTAATTTTTACCCTGTGATATTTTTTAATTTTGTCCCCTTATTCGGGGTGAAAAGAAAATGACACAAAAGGTTCAAGATCGACAGTGCAATATATGTAACTAAATATTTCCCATTAACTTTTTGTGTGATTTTTAATCTTAAATTCCATTATGTGGAATTTTGTATTGGTTAAACTTATCCCTAAAACAACAAGGGATATGAATGTTTAAATAGTTATCTTAATGATTTTATACGATATTTTAAAAATTAAAGATGCGTAAATAAAGTAACTAGCTTGTTCGTGAAATAGCACAAGCCTATGCATAATTGTTCAATAGCAAATATCTGAATCCAGCTAATCGTTAGCATGGTAATTATCGGGTTCATGGCTTTGTGTCTGTTTATTTCTGTTCTGATAATAACCTTGGTCACAAAATGTTATTTAGGTTTCGTTTAATAACGAACTGGCGAAATAACATTCAATTTGAACATGTAAATGTTAAAAACCGATTAATCCACTCCATGCTAAATCTGCACCGCGCTAACACTTTCCTGCACCAATCAGGCACATCTCGCCCCAAAAAAGTGCGTTTATCGCATTAATTTGGCGAAATATTTCCTGCCCGATCACAAAAGCAATATTTCATTTTGCCGATGCATAAATCCGCTAAATAAATTGCTGCTATTCAGCCTGCATCAGACTGATATTCACTTTTTATGCAATTAATGTGAATAGTCGCACTGGTTAAGTTATTGATATTTCGTAGTGGCAAGACGTTTATGCATTTTTGCGGCTGGCTGGCACGCTATCTGCAAGATACAGTAGAGCTGCCACTTAACATTTTTAACAATTTCAAAACAAAGGCTTCACCGGGTGTGAAGCAGGAGAGAGGGCTATGTCACAGCAGGTTTCGCGTCAAAATTTTGATCAATGGATGATGCCAGTTTATGCACCCGCGGCTTTTGTTCCGGTTCGTGCTGAAGGTTCTACGCTGTGGGATCAGCAAGGTAAAGAGTATATCGATTTCGCCGGTGGCATTGCCGTTAACGCCCTGGGTCATGCGCATCCCGCGTTGCAGCAGGCGTTGACCGAACAGGCGAGCAAACTGTGGCATACCGGTAACGGCTACACCAATGAACCGATCCTGCGTCTCGCCAAACAATTGATTGATGCCACCTTTGCCGACCGCGTGTTCTTCTGTAACTCCGGCGCTGAAGCGAATGAAGCAGCACTGAAGCTGGCACGTAAAACCGCACACGACCGTTTCGGCGCTGAGAAGAACGGAATCGTTGCTTTTAACAACGCTTTCCACGGCCGCACGCTGTTTACCGTAACAGCGGGCGGACAACCGGCCTATTCCCGTGATTTTGCGCCACTGCCGCCAGCGGTAGCACACGCTAATTTCAACGATCTGGCCTCGGCGGCCGCGCTGATCAATGACCAAACCTGCGCGGTGATCGTTGAGCCGATTCAGGGTGAAGGCGGCGTGCTGCCAGCCGATCCGTCTTTCCTGCGCGGATTGCGCGAACTCTGCGATAAGCATCATGCGGTGTTGATTTTTGATGAAGTACAGAGCGGCGTGGGACGCACCGGTTCGCTGTACGCCTACATGCATTACGGCGTGACGCCGGATGTGTTAACCACAGCCAAAGCGCTGGGTGGCGGCTTCCCGATTGGCGCCATGCTGACGCGTGAAGATTTGGCGCAGGTAATGGGCGTCGGCACGCACGGCACCACGTACGGCGGCAACCCGCTGGCGGGCGCCGTCGCGGGCAAAGTGATGGAGCTGATTAACCAGCCAGCCTTTATGGCGGGCGTAACCGAGCGTCATCAATGGTTTGTTACTGCGTTGCAGGAACTTAACCAGCGTCTGCCGGTGTTTAAAGAAGTGCGCGGATTGGGACTGCTGATTGGCGCGGTGCTAAACGACGATTTCGCCGGTAAAGCCAAACAGTTCAACCTCACTGCGGCCGAAGAGGGCGTGATGGTGCTGATTGCCGGCGCTAACGTGGTGCGTTTCGCGCCTGCGTTGAACATCAGCGAGCTTGAAGTAAAAGAAGGCCTGGCGCGCTTCGAACGTGCCTGTGAACGCGTGCTCAAAGGAGCCACATCATGATGGTGATTCGCCCCGTCGAACGTGACGATCTCTCGCAGTTGTTGTCGCTGGCGGGCAAAACCGGGGGCGGCTTAACCTCGCTGCCTGCGGATAGCGATACGCTCAAAGCCCGAATTGAGCGTTCGCTGCTCACCTGGCAAGGTGCGCTGCCGCCTGCCGAGCAAGGCTATGTGTTTGTGCTGGCCGACAGCGAAGACAATCGTGCCGTCGGCATTTGCGCCATCGAAGCGGCGGTAGGTTTGCAGGATCCCTGGTACAACTTCCGCGTCGGCACGCAGGTGCACGCCTCGAAAGAGCTGAATGTCTATGCCAGCTTGCCGACGCTGTCGCTGAGCAACGATCACACCGGCAGCAGCGAGCTGTGTACGCTGTTCCTCGATCCCGATTACCGCGATGGCAAAAACGGCCATCTGCTGTCGAAATCACGTTTTCTGTTTATGGCTAACTTCCGCGACCGCTTTATGAAGCACGTGGTGGCGGAGATGCGTGGCGTCAGTGATGACAATGGTCACTCGCCCTTCTGGGACAGTGTCGGCAGTCGCTTCTTCTCGATGGAATTCAGCAAAGCCGATTTTCTCAGCGGCACCGGGCAGAAAGCCTTTATCGCCGAGCTGATGCCCAAACATCCGCTCTACATTCATTACCTGTCTGAAGCGGCGCAAAAAGTGATCGGCGAAGTCCATCCGAAAACCGCACCGGCGCGTGCGGTGCTGGAGGCGGAAGGCTTCCGCTATCTCAACTATGTCGACATCTTCGACGGCGGCCCGACGCTGGAGTGCGAAATCGACCGCATCCGTGCCATTCGCAAGAGTCGCCAGTTAACCGCTGAGAGCGGTGTCGCCGATGAAAGCTGGCCGCTGTGTCTGGTGGCAAACGCCGATTACCAGCATTTCCGCGTGGCGCTGCTGCCGGTGGATATGGCATCCGGCACGGTAAAACTGACTGAAAGCCAGCGCGCGGCGCTGCACTGCAACATTGGCGATCAACTGCGTGTGGTCACGCTGTGTCGCGAGGAGAAAAAAGCATGACGCATTTTATTCAAGGTCAATGGGTGACCGGCGGCGCTGACGCCCTGAGCAAACAGAATCCGGTAACCGGCGAAACGCTGTGGCAGGGCAAAGCGGCATCGGCAGCACAAGTGGCTACGGCCTGCGAAGCGGCGCGCGCGGCGTTCCCGCAGTGGGCGAAAAAACCGTTTGCGGAACGTCAGGCGCTGGTGGAAGGTTTTGCCCGTCTGCTCGAAAGCCATAAAACCACGCTGGCGGAAACTATCGCCCAGGAAACCGGCAAGCCGCGCTGGGAAACGCTGACCGAAGTGCAGGCGATGATCAACAAAATCGCCATTTCGATTAAGGCCTATCACAGCCGCACCGGCGAACAGGCCGACGGCGAGAGCTCGTTGCGCCATCGTCCGCACGGCGTGCTGGCGGTATTTGGCCCGTATAATTTTCCTGGCCACCTGCCGAACGGCCATATCGTGCCGGCTCTACTGGCGGGGAACTGCGTGGTGTTTAAGCCGAGCGAGCTGACGCCGCTAACGGCGGAGAAAACCGTGCAGTTGTGGGAGCAAGCCGGTTTACCGGCGGGCGTGATGGCGCTGCTGCAGGGCGGGCGTGAAACCGGCCAGGCGCTGGCCAATGCGGCGCAAATTGATGGCCTGCTGTTTACCGGCAGCGCCGCCACCGGCTATCACCTGCATCGTCAGTTCGCCGGGCAGCCAGAAAAAATGCTGGCGCTGGAGATGGGCGGCAACAATGCGCTGATTGTCGAAGATCCATCTGATCTCGATGGTGCGGTACATATCGCTATTCAGTCGGCCTTTATTACCGCCGGACAGCGCTGCACCTGTGCGCGTCGTCTGCTGGTGAAGCGCGGCGCGGCGGGCGATGCCTTCCTGCAGCGTTTGGTTGAGGTCAGCGCGCGCTTGCAGCCTGGCGCATGGAATGCCGAACCGCAGCCGTTTATGGGCAGCGTGATTTCACCCGTCGCCGCCGGACATATTTTTGCCGCCTGGCAGCAGCAGGTGGAAAAGGGCGGAAAAGTGTTGCTCGGCATGCATTGGCGGGATCGCGACAGCGCCATCATCACGCCGGGCATCATTGATGTGACGGAAGTGAAAGATTTAGCGGATGAAGAAGTTTTTGGTCCGCTGCTGCAGGTGATTCGCTACGACAGTTTCGAGCAGGCGATCGCCATCGCCAATAACACCCGCTATGGCTTGTCATGCGGCCTGATTTCGCCGCAGCGCGCGCAGTTTGATCAGCTGCTGCTCGAGGCGCGCGCCGGTATCGTTAACTGGAACAAACCGCTGACCGGCGCGGCCAGCACCGCACCTTTTGGTGGCATCGGCGCCTCGGGGAATCATCGTGCCAGCGCATGGTACGCCGCCGATTACTGCGCGTGGCCAATGGCGTCGCTGGAGAGCCCAAGCCTGGCGCTGCCGGGCAGCTTATCGCCGGGCCTCGATTTCTCCGCGCAGGGAGCGAAATAATGAAAGCGTTTGAAGCTAACTTTGATGGGCTGGTCGGCCTGACACATCACTACGCGGGATTGTCGTTTGGTAATGAAGCCTCGACGCGCAATCAGCTGCAGCCTTCGAACCCGCGTCTGGCGGCGAAGCAGGGCTTGCTGAAGATGAAAGCGCTGGCGGATATGGGTTACGTGCAGGGCGTGATCCCGCCGCACGAGCGTCCTAATCTGCCGCTGCTGCGTCAACTTGGTTTTAGCGGCAGCGATGAGCAGGTGCTGGCGCAGGCGGCGAAGCACGCGCCGCAGCTGTTGTCGGCGGCCAGCTCCGCCTCGGCGATGTGGGTGGCCAATGCCGCCACGGTGTCGCCGTCGGCGGATAGCGCCGATGGTCGCGTGCATTTCACCGTTGCCAATCTGAATAACAAATTCCATCGCGCCATTGAGGCGCCGGAAACTGCCGATCTGCTGCGCGCCATTTTCCGTAACCCGCAGCACTTCAGCGTGCACGATGCGCTGCCGCAGGTAGCGCAATTCGGTGATGAGGGCGCGGCCAATCACAATCGCTTCGGCAGTGATTACGGCGATGCGGGCGTGCAGCTGTTTATTTATGGCCGCGATGGGCAGCAGCAGGGCGCAACACCGGCACGTTATCCGGCGCGCCAAACGCGTGAAGCCAGCGAAGCGGTGGCGCGTTTGCATCAGCTCGATGCGCAACGCACGCTGTTTGCGCAGCAAAATCCGGCGGTGATCGATCAGGGCGTGTTCCATAACGATGTGATTGCAGTGAGCAATCAGCAGGTGCTGTTCTGCCATCAGGATGCCTTTGTTAATCAGCCGCAGTTGCTGAACGACCTCGCCGCGCGCGTCAACGGTTTCCAGCCAATTGAAGTGCCGCGCGATAAAGTGTCGGTAACCGATGCGGTCAATACCTATTTGTTTAACAGCCAGTTATTGCAGCGTGCCGACGGCGGTATGCTGCTGGTGCTGCCCGAAGAGTCGCGCCAGCATGCGGGCGTGTGGCGTTATCTCACCGAGCTGGTGGAGAGCGGCGGGCCGATTCGTGAACTAAAAGTGTTCGATCTGCGTGAAAGTATGTTTAACGGCGGCGGCCCGGCCTGTTTGCGTCTTCGCGTGGTGTTAACCGAAACCGAGCGTCAGGCGCTGAATCCGGCGGTGCTGATGAACGATCGCCTGTTTGCCACGCTCAACGATTGGGTGGATCGCCACTACCGCGATCGCCTAACCCAGGCCGATTTAGCCGACCCGCAACTGCTGCGTGAAGGGCGCACCGCGCTGGATGAGCTGACGAAGCTGCTAGACTTAGGCAGTGTCTACGCGTTTCAGCGTTAACGCCGGGGTGAGAGGTTCACCCCACGTTGTTAAAAAGGAGTGAACATGCAGGATTTTTTACAGCAGACCTTGTCTGGTGAGCCGCCACAGCAAAGAGAGGGCAGCAACGATCATCTGAGTTGGCAATGGCATAACGAGGGACTTCTGTCCCTCACGCCGCACACGCCCACGCAGCAGGCGCTGGTGCTCTCTGCGGGCATTCACGGCAACGAAACCGCGCCGGTTGAGATTCTCAATCTGTTGCTGACGCCATTATTGAAAGGCGAGAAACCGCTGGCGGTGCGTTTGCTGGTGATTTTGGGTAATCCCGCCGCGTTGCGCAGCGGCAAGCGCTACCAGCAATACGATATCAACCGCCTGTTTGGTGGCCGCTGGCAGCAGGTGGCCGATGTACCCGAAGCGCAGCGTGTGTTGCAGCTGGAGCAGGAGCTGGAGAGTTTCTGGCGTGCCTGTCTCGATCACGAAGTGCGCTGGCACCTCGATCTGCATACCGCGATCCGTGGCTCGTATCATGCGCGTTTTGGCGTGATGCCGCTGAATCCCAATCCGTGGCCCGAACAATTTATGCACTGGCTGGCGGCGGCAGAAATGGAAGCGCTGGTTTTCCATCGTTCACCGGGCGGCACTTTCACCCATTACAGCTGCGAGCACCATAATGCGGCGAGCTGCACGTTGGAACTGGGCAAGGCTTTGCCGTTTGGTGAGAACGATCTGAGTCAGTTTAGCGGTGTGCAACGGGCGCTGGCGGCATTGCTGTATGGCGAGGCCTTGCCGGAGGTGCGTGAACAGCCGCGTCATTATCGCGTGGCGCAGCAGTTGACTCGCCACGGCGATAAGTTTGTGTTGCACATGGGACCAGAGACGCTGAACTTCACCGCTTTCCCGCAGGGCACGCTGCTGGCGGAAGAGGGCGATCGGCGCTACTACGTGCAGCAGGCACGCGAGTATGTGCTGTTCCCGAATCCGAATGTCGCGCCGGGATTGCGCGCCGGTCTGATGCTGGTGGAGGAGAATGAACAGACGCAGGCGTTGGCGTTGTAATTTTCCCTCACCCTAACCCTCTCCCGCAGGCGGGAGAGGGAATCGATCGAGCTAACATGTTGCAGCGTTTCCCTCTCCCTGTGGGAGAGGGCCAGGGTGAGGGCATCAAAGTGCAGAGGCGTTAAAACCGCCGACATTTCCCTTCCTGAAAACCGACAATACCGTTACACTCCTCCTTAATTCCTGCGTTTTTCCCTTGATTGTCATAAACTTTTGCAATTCCTCACGCATTTCTTCTCTTTCTCTCCATGATTGCCTGATCTCTGTCTTTTATGCTTTCAGGGCTTTACTCAGCCTCTGAGTAGTTGACGTTCAGCGTCGTATGCTTGTTTCCGAAGACGCGACACAGGCTGTCGTCATTAAACTGATAAGTAAGGACAATATTATGCGTAAATTAACTTCTGTGTTCCTGGCTACCGCAATGGCTCTTGGTGCTGCAAATATCGTCCATGCAGCGGCAGACAACCTGACTCCGCCGCCAGCAGGCAGCGAAAAATCGATGCACAAGCCGCCGATGCGCCATCACGGTATGGAGATGATGTTTAAAGGTCTGAACCTGACCGACGCGCAGAAAGCGCAGATCAAAACTATTCTGCGTGATGGTCACAAAGATATGAAACGCCCGTCGCTGGAAGAGCGTCGTGCTGACCATGCCATCATCGCTTCCGATACCTTCGACCGTGCGAAAGCCGAAGCGCAGGCTGAGAAGATGACAGCGAACGCCAAAGACCGCGCGCTGCAGATGATGGAAACCCAGAACAAGATCTACAACGTGCTGACACCAGAGCAGAAGAAACAGTACAACGCGAACTTTGAGAAGCGCTTAACCGAGAAAGGCCCGCACGATGGCAAAATGACGCCACCGCCGGCTGATGCTGAATAAGTTCTTTCGCTAACTGAATAGAGACCGCCGGGGTTGTCCATCGCATCTGATGCTTTGGGCAACCTCGGCGGTTTTGTTTTTACAGCTCGATCAGCGGGAACACGCCAGAAAGCAGCGGACGACAGAGGATTTTATAGCCGTCATGATCGAAGCCGTGCGAGGCGCGCTGCAGCTGGCGTGCTTCGGCTTCACTGTTTACCGATCCCAGCCAGAACCAGTGATCGATCACATGAATTTGTGTAATGTCCGTGCCCGTTTCCACCATGCCAACCGGGCCTTGCCACGGCCAGCACTGAATGCGCATTTGCTCTAACGCCGCATGCAAGCGCTGCTGATGCTCAGCAACCGATTCGTTACCGCAGCAGGCACCGGCGCAGCGTTTCAGGGCGGCGCGAAAACAGCCGCGTCCCGGACGTAACGATTCCAGGCCCAGCAAGCCGTGACACAAATGCTGCTCATCGGCGATGGCTTTTAGCTTCTCCAGCGCGGCAAAGCGACTGCGAAACAGGCCATAAAGATTGGGCGAGCGCGAGAAGTCGAGATCCTTTGCATATACCACCTGCGGCGCACCGTCACCCAGCTGCAGCGAACAGAGCTGGCGATTCTTACGCAGGCGCTTATTAAACAGCGGCTGTTGCATCTTGATCATCTGCGCTTCCAGCAGCTGTGCGCCGACGTCGCCAGCCGTGGGGATCCAGGTGACGCGTCGCGCCTGACGCAGCATTTTGGCTTCATCTGGCGTACGGAAATGCGCCATCACCCGACTGCGCAGGTTGACGCTTTTGCCGATATACAGCGGCAGGTTTTCGCTTTCACCGTGAAAGGTATAGACGCCCGGCTGGTTGGGTAAACCTTCCAGCCACTGACGTAAATGTTCGGGGTATTGATAGATTGCTGCCGCATCGAAATCGAGGCGGTGGCTGGCTGCACGTCTGACCAAAGCACACTCCAATTACTGGTTGTCTATCCAGTGTATCAAACTGTGCTTTTTATCGCCACTTTAGGTTCCGATTTGAATTAGGTCGCCATGAATGGCGACCCTACGGTGATTTGGCGGGGGCGCATTTATGCGCACTTGCGTAACTTATGGTTTCCAGAAATCGTCGAACACGGTGATCGGCGGGCGACGTTTGTGTTCGGTTTTCAGATACCAGCCTTCGATGGTTTTTGCTGCGGCGGCATCAATGGTTTTGCCTTCCAGATAGGCATCGATTTGCTGATAAGTGACGCCAAGCGCCACTTCATCCTGCAAGCCGGGACGATCATCTTCCAAATCGGCGGTCGGATGTTTGAGATAGAGGTGCTCCGGGCAGCCCAGCGTTTTCAGCAGCTGTTTGCCCTGGCCTTTGTGCAGACGGAAGATCGGGTTGATGTCGCTGCCGCCGTCACCGTACTTAGTGAAGAAACCGGTGATCGCCTCTGCCGCATGGTCTGTACCGACCACCACGCCTTTGGTCATGCCAGCGATGCTGTACTGCGCTTTCATGCGCTCACGCGCTTTTTCATTGCCGCGCACGAAATCCGACACCGTGATACCTGCGTCTTTCAACGCACGTTCGCTGGCCAGAATCGCTTCTTTGATGTTCACCACCAGCGTGCGGTCCGGCTGGATAAACGCCAGCGCGTCCTGACAATCCTGCTCATCGGCCTGCACGCCATACGGCAAACGCACGGCGATAAAGGTGTAATCGTTATCGCCGCTCTCTTCACGCAGTTCGCGAATCGCGGTTTGCGATAAGATGCCGGTTAGCGTCGAATCCTGGCCGCCGCTGATGCCGAGCACCAGCGTTTTCAAAAAGGGATGGGCTTTCAGGTAAGACTTCAGAAAATCAACGCTGACGCGGATCTCCTGCTGCGGGTCGATAACGGGTTTTACACCAAGGGCTTCAATGATTTCCTGTTGCAGTGACATGAACCTCTCCTCAAGTCAGTAGCCTGACGGCACAATGCGAATCATCTGCTAAAGCTAACGCCTCTCCCGACAAACAACAAGCCGCACGGCTTGTTGTTCAGGTTATTTGCTGGCAAATCAGGCGTTTTTTGCCTTCTGCACCAGCAAATTGAACGACACAATCGCCAGCATAAAGCAGCCAAAGATGGTGCCAGTCATGCTGGCCACCGAGGTGCCGCCCAGGCCGGTGATCGGCACGCTGATGGCACCAAAGGTGAACATGCACACGCCAATCACCGCCGAGGCGCTGCCCGCACGCTGGCCCTGGCTTTGCATCGCCAGCGAAGAAGCGGTGGTGGCGATTACGCCGTTACTGGCGATGGTGAAGAACAGCGCGACCAGCAGAATCGGCAGCGCCGCGCCTGTCAGCCCCGCCAGCAGCAAACAGCTCGAAGCGACAAAAGCCAGCGTCAGGCCGCCTTTAAGTACACGGTATTCACCCCACAGCGGACAGAGGCGCGCACTGGTTTGTGATGCAATAATCAGGCCGAGGCCGTTAGCAGCGAAGCAGAAGCTGAAGGCTTGCGGTGTCAGGCCGTACAGCTGTTGCAGTACAAACGGCGAGGCGCCGATGTAGGCAAACATGCCGGACATCATAAAACCTTGCGTCAGGCAGAAGCCCATAAACTGACGATGCGTGACGACCTGGCCGAGCGCCGCCCAGGTGGAAAAGATCGAGCCCTGACTGCGGCGCTCAGGTGGTAAAGTTTCGTGCAATTTCCAGCGGGCGAGAAAGATCAACACGATGGCTATGCAGCCAAGCACCACAAAAATGCCGCGCCAGTTGAGCACTGTCATCAAGGCACCGCCCAGCACCGGCGCACCAATCGGCGCTAAACCGTTGACCAGCATCAGCAGGGCAAAGAAACGCGTCAGTTCATGACCGCTGTACATATCACGGGCAATCGCACGTGACAGCACCGCGCCGCCTGCGCCCGCCAGGCCTTCAAACAAACGCGCCACTAACAGCGAGTTGATATCTTTTGCCAGCGCACAGCCAATCGAGGCAATAAACAGCAGCACCAGCGATAACAGCAGCGGACGCAGGCGACCAAACTTGTCGCTCATTGGACCAAACAGCAACTGACCGGCACCTAAACCGAGCAAGCCGGCGGTGAGGCTCAGCTGCGCCGTGGCGGTTTCGGTGTGCAGATCGCGCGCCAGTTCCGGCAGCGCCGGCAGGTAAAGATCGATACAGAGTGGCCCGAGTGCCGCGAGCAGGCCCAGCGTGATGGCATAAACCAGCCGATTAGAAGGTGCAGGTGTCATTAATCCTCTGTCTTTATTCATTGCTATAGGTATTTTTTCGCGGGTGATTATACGAACCGTAGCGCATCAACACAGCATTTTTACCAAATCCTAACGCTTCGGAATTTGGCTGAATTTGTCCCATAAAGTTGATAAATCTGGATTTATGTTCCAGGCTTATTCCACATGGACAAAAAACGAGGAACAACAACATGAATAAAGTGATGGGATGTATCGCTGCCGCTATGACGCTGGCAGCCCTGTCTGGTTGTACGACTTATGACAAAGCTGAAAGCTACGTAACCAAGCCGGTTGTGAAGGATGTGAAGAAAGGCATGACGCGTGATCAGGTTCGCCAGATTGCCGGTCCAGCCTCTACTGAAATCACCATGGTTCACGCCCGCGGTACTTGCCAGACTTACGTGATTGGCGAGCGCGACGGCAAACCGCAGACCTATTTCGTTAGCTATAACGATACCGGTCGCGTCATGAACTACGGTTTCCAGAGCTGTAAAGACTACGATACCGATCCGCAAGCGGCTCAGTAATCGCAGCAGAATAAGAAACGGCCCGTCATTGACGGGCCGTTTTTCGTTGTGGCGCTTATAAACCGTAAGGACGCGGCACTTCGATATAATCACCACCGATCTCGCGCTGGTAGTAATGACCTTCCTGCACGTAATAGCGCTTGCCGTTGAAATCCAGCACGCGCATTCCGCCGCCCGGCGGCGCTTCAGGCGGCTGCACCACGACATAGGTGTCGCCCTGGCGCTGATAGTAGTTGCCGTTCAGCATGTAATAGGTCAGGCCGCCCAGCAAAACTGCGGTTGCTGCTTCTGGTAAGAAGCGCAGCGGGCCGGGACCGCCCCAATGTGGACCTCCACCCCAATGCGGACCTGGACCGGGGCCCCAGCCGCCGGGATGGGCGAAACTGATTGCTGGTGTTAATAAGGTTAACGCCAGCACCGAGGCGATAACTGTTTTCATCGGTGATTCTCCTGCTGTGACTGACAGCAGAATTGGCCTTCCTGAGCGAAAACTCAAGCGAAAAGAGGCTGATTTTTCCTCTGTTTACCATGCTTAACGTTTTCCTGACGCTAGCGCCATGATTGGGGGGAATTGGGGAGAATAGGGCATAAAAAAACGGCAGACCAATTGGCCTGCCGTTGTGGTATCGAGGAGCGTTAGCGGTGTGCCAGTTCGGCGTGCTCGTCGCTCTCCAGCACTTTTTTGTCGGTCAATCCAAGCCAGCGGCTGGTGAGTGAACCGGCGGTCATTGAACCATTTACGTTGAGCGCGGTACGGCCCATATCGATCAGCGGTTCGATGGAGATCAACAGCGCGACCAACGTCACCGGCAGGCCCATCGCAGGCAGCACAATCAGTGCAGCGAAGGTTGCACCGCCGCCGACGCCTGCCACACCGGCAGAACTCAGCGTCACGATACCCACCAGCGTCGCAATCCACATTGGGTCAAACGGGTTGATGCCCACGGTTGGCGCAACCATCACCGCCAGCATGGTGGGATAGAGACCCGCACAACCGTTCTGTCCGATGGTGGCACCGAACGATGCCGAGAAGCTGGCGATCGATTCCGGCACGCCCAGACGACGCGTCTGCGTTTCCACGTTCAGTGGAATACTGGCGGCGCTGGAACGGCTGGTGAAGGCGAAGGTGATCACCGGCCACACTTTACGGAAGAAGCGCATTGGGTTGATGCCGTTAACCGACAGTAACAGCGCGTGCACGGCAAACATGATTGCCAGACCGAGATAAGAAGCCACCACGAAGCCACCCAGCTTGATGATGTCTTGCAGGTTGGAACCGGCCACCACTTTGGTCATCAGCGCCAGTACGCCGTACGGCGTCAGCTTCATGATCAAACGCACCAGCTTCATCACCCAGGATTGCAGGGTGTCGATTGCAACCAGCACGCGCTCGCCTTTTACCTTGTCATCTTTCAGCAGTTGCAGCGCTGCTACACCGAGGAAGGCGGCGAAAATCACTACGCTAATGATCGAGGTTGGATTGGCGCCCGCCAGATCGGCAAACGGGTTTTTCGGAATGAAGGAGAGCAACAGCTGCGGCGTGCTGAGATCAGCCACTTTGCCTACGTAGTTGCTCTGAATTGCGCTCAGACGCGCGGTTTCCTGCGCACCTTGCACCAGACCTTCCGCGCTCAGGCCAAACAGCCCAGTCACCAGCACGCCGACCAGCGCGGAGATTGCGGTGGTAAACAGCAGTACGCCAATGGTCAGCACGCTGATTTTACCCAGCGATGAGGCATTGTGCAGACGTGCGACTGCGCTCAGGATCGAGGCGAACACCAGCGGCATCACGATCATCTGCAGCAGTTGCACGTAGCCGTTACCAACGATGTTAAACCAGCCAATCGACGCTTTCACGGTTGGGCTGTTTTCGCCATAGATGGTTTGCAGCGCCAGACCAAAGGCCACACCGAACACTAATCCGGTCAACACGCGCTTTGACAGGCTCCAGCTTTGGTTGCCAATGCGATTCAACAGAATCAGCAGCGCGATAAACGCCACGATATTAATAATGAGGGGAAAATCCATGCTCAACTCCAGAGTGTGACGTGCCATCGCCCTGGGATGGCACGTAAAACAGTAAGTCCCCGTTAGGGAATATTTAGAATGTTATCAGTTCAGCGTGGGGCGGGCTTATACCCAAAAAGAATGTTTTATAACTTTATCGCTTGATTCGACTGGTTATTGACCGCTTTGACCATTAACCAACCGACCGACGCCATTTTGTAGCGTATTGAACAGTTGTTCCGGCCAGCCGTTGGCACCAAAAGAGGGCATGCCGGGCGGGAACCACAATGCATAACCGACCAGCGCCAGGCAAAGTGCGCGCTCCAGCTGATTACCTTTCTGGCTATTGAGGATTGGCAAACGGAAGCGCCAGCGGCAAGGCCACAGCAATGGCACGCCAGCGGGCGTTAGCATATCGGCGACAATATGGCTGAGATAGCCGAGCGTCATACCTTGCAGCACATCGGCGGGAAGAAACCAGTCGGCGGGCACATTGATTTGGAATAACCACAAACTCACCGCTACCGCCAGCAAACTGTGGGTAAAACCGCGATGACCAAAGGCGCGAGCGATGGGATGCGACAGCCACTTTAATCGCTGACCTAACACGGATTTAGGGTGATCGATATCAGGCAGCAGGCAGGTTAACAGCGCAGCAGGCACTAAATGCCACCAATCGGCGCTGGCCAAAACTGGCGTCAGCTCCGCGCGCTTGGCAAAAATGGCGCTGGCAATGGCAAAAATGATATGGCCTTCGGCCGTCATGATGAAACCTGGCTGCATAAAACTGTCGATGCATCCAGTATAGGGATTTATCCAGTGAATGAGAATGGTGACGCTGTAACGAAGCGTTAATATTTTTCACTTTCCCGCGTCACAATGACGCGGGAAAAGAACGGGTTAGCTTAGCGCGCTAACCATCCGCCATCGACGGCCAATGTATAACCTTGCACATAATCGGAGGCGCTGGAGGCGAGGAAGACAATCGGGCCCATCATGTCGTCCGGGACGCCCCAGCGACCCGATGGAATGCGGCCCAAAATTTCCTCGTTGCGTGACTCATCGCTACGCAATTGTTCAGTGTTATTGGTGGCCATGTAGCCCGGCGCAATGGCGTTAACGTTGATGCCGTGCTTGGCCCATTCGTTGGCCATCAGGCGGGTTAACCCCATCACCGCGCTTTTAGATGCGGTATAAGAAGGCACGCGAATGCCGCCCTGGAACGACAGCATCGAGGCGATATTAATGATCTTGCCGCCGTTACCTTGCGCGATAAACTGGCGCGCGACCTGTTGTGACAGGAAGAACAGGCTTTTGCTATTGATGTTCATCACATCATCCCAATCCTGTTCGCTGAAGTTGAGTGCATCTTCGCGGCGGATGATGCCCGCGTTATTTACCAGAATGTCGATGCGACCGGCCTGCGCCACTGCCTGTTCAACAATATGCGGCACGATGGACGGTTTGGTCAGATCGGCCTGAATCGACCAAAAACGGCGGCCTAACGCCTCAACTTTGGCTTGCGTATCATCCGGCCCAGCGCGATTGACGCCAATAATGTCACAACCTGCCTGCGCCAAACCCAGCGCCATGCCTTGTCCTAAACCGGTATTGCAACCGGTGACCATTGCGACTTTGCCTTCAAGACTAAATGCGTTAAGTATCATGATTTGCTCCTTGTTAGCGCAGCGCGCTGATGGCGACGTGGTCCATGTCATCGAAAACCTGGTTTTCGCCCACCATGCCCCAGATAAAGGTATAGCGCTGCGTTCCGACGCCCGCGTGAATCGACCAGCTCGGTGAAATCACCGCCTGCTCGTTGTGCACTAATAGATGACGCGTTTCCTGCGGCTGGCCCATCATGTGGAACACGGCGCTGTCGTCGGCCATATCGAAGTAGAAGTAGACTTCCATGCGGCGTTCGTGGGTGTGACACGGCATGGTGTTCCACAGGTTGCCGTCATCGAGGCGGGTTAATCCCATGGTTAACTGACAGGTTGGTAATACATCGGGCACGATGAATTTATTGATGGTGCGGCGATTCGAGGTGGTGGCGTCGCCCAGCGTGGCTTTCACCGCTTCGGCGAGGGTGATTTTTTTGTCCGGATAATGAGTGTGTGCCGGCGCGCTGTTGTAGTAAAACTTCGCCGGATGATTGGCATCGCTACTGCGGAAAATCACGCTCTGCGCGCCTTGTCCGACATACAATGCTTCCTGATTACCGATTTCCCAGGTTTTGCCATCCACTTCAATCAATCCCGGCCCACCAATGTTAATTACACCGAGTTCACGGCGTTCGAGGAAGTAACTGACCCCCAGCTGCTTACCCACTTCATGGCCGATGGTCACGGATTTCTGCACCGGCATTACGCCGCCGATGATGATGCGATCGATATGGCTGTAAGTGAGGGTGTAATTGTCGGCGTCGAAAATCTTGTCGATCAGAAACTCACGGCGTAGGCCGTCAGTGTCCAGCGTTTTGGCATGTTCGCTATGAATGCTTTGACGAATGTCCATCTCAGGCCTCTCAAGAGTCAAAGGAAGTGGTCCCGATGCGGGTCTTTGGGCATCTTAAGTAGGATGAGATGTGAATTCAATAAAAATGAAACGATGTTTTATTTATTTGTGTTGGCGATCAACTTGCTTATAAAAATCGCTTTTTGTGCTTAAAGCAACCAAGACCTGACCTGGCTTTTTTTTTGCAAAAATTCTTCAGAATTTGCTGCATCAAATTGTAGGAGTTTTCCTCCTGTCCTCAGCAGTTTCATTTATCAGCAAAGAGATTGAAAACATCATGAATACACCGGTTAACGTCATTGTCGTTGAAGGAAAAAAGATCACCCAAAGCGCGGAGCTTCCCCTGCAGGCTAAAGGGGCTCCAGCAAACATTAAAGCCGTAAAGGGCGCTAAATATCTGTTCACCACCGGAAAAGATGGTGCGGTAAACGAGCACATTATTGTTAAGCGCAGCGGAAAAAATCTGCAGGTTTTCCTTAACGACGATGACGATCAGCCGCAGCTGGTTATCGAGGATTTTTACGCTAACCAGGGCGAACTGGCAGGTATGGGCAGTGATGGGCAGTACCATACGTTTGTCACTGAAGCAGGCGAGACTGAAGCCTTCGCAATGATGAATGATGGTGCGGCCATGCCGTTGATGATGGCATCGGAAAGCACAACCGGCTTGAGCGGACTGAGCATGACCAGTGCGGTGGCAGGAGGTTTATCCACGGGTTGGTTAGTTGCAGGCGCGATTGGTGGTCTGCTGGCGTTAGGCGGCATTGCAGCAGCCGCAGGCGGCGGCAGTGGCGGCGGTGGAAGCGATAATAATAATCCGCCAGCCCCAGCGCCTGAACCGCAGCCGGTGGATCTGAGTGAACTGGTGATGATGGATCGTGTTGGCAGCCTGACGGGTCCTATCGCGGTGGGCGGTACAACGGACGATGCACGTCCACTGTTTGAGGGCGTGGGTACACCGGGCAACATCATTCGCGTCTATGACAAAAACCAGCTGATTGGTAGCGTGCAGATTGGTGAAGATGGCCGCTGGTCGTGGCAGCCGGAGAGCAATCTTCCAGCGGGCGATCATGAGCTGAGCTTCTCTGAAATGAACCGTGATGGTGTTGAAGGGCCGCGTTCTGAATCTGTTGGTTTTGAGCTTGATCTGACCGCGCCGGGACGTGTTACTGATTTAACGCTTTCTGATGACGCTGGCAATCACCGTGGACCTGTTCAGCCGGGTGAAACCACCAATGACAACACGCCAACTTTCTCCGGGAACGCCGAAGCAGGTGCCACGGTCGAGATCCGCGACAATGGTGAGCTAATTGGTACCGTGCTGGTGGGCGAAGACGGCAAATGGTCCTTTACCCCATCACCCGCGCTTGAAAATGGTGAGCATAACTTTTCTGTCGTGGTGGTTGATCCGGCTGGCAATGTTGGTTTGCCGGTTAACCTTGGCCCGATCATCATCGACGATACTCTGTTAGACCAACCAGAATTCGGCTATATCCGCGACGGTAACGACAACGCGCTACAGCCTGGCGAAGCAATCAACACTAGCCCGATCAAAATGGGCGGTAGCGGCACACCGGGCGACATTGTCACTATCATCCGTAATGGCCAGCCTGCGGGCAGCGTAATTGTGGGGGATGGCGGTGAGTGGCATTACGAGCTGGTAATTCCTGAGGATCAGGAAGGTGCGCAGTCAGTCGGCCTGATCATCACCTCGCCAGAAGGCGAAGAGCAAGGTCGCTCTGAAGAGTTTAATTTTGATTTTGACGTGACGGCACCCGATACCCCGGATATGAGCGATGTCACCATCACCGATGGCAACGGTAACCCGCTGATTCAGGAAGGATTAACTAATGCGACAGACCTGATTGTCCGTGGAACTGGCGAAGAGGGCGAGATTGTTCGTTTGTACGACGGAGATGAAGAGATTGGTTCAGTACGCGTTGGTGCAGATGGGCAATGGGCGATCCCCGTTTCCGGATTGGAAGAGGGCGACCATCAGCTGCGCACCGAAATTGAAGATGCTGCCGGAAACCGCAGCGAAAAATCTGACAGTTATGACCTTGAAATCGACCTGACGCCACCTGTACAGGCTTCCAACGTCGGTATTGCTGATAGCACAGGCGCAGCGGTGGCTGCAGGCGACATTGTGAACAGCAGTGAGCTGATTTTCTCCGGAGACGCACAAGAAGGTGACATCGTATATCTGTGGGATGGTAGCGATCTGGTGAGCTCTGTAGTGGTTGGCGCGGGTGGGCAGTGGAGCTTGCCGGCTGAGATGACCGAAGAGCGTGAGTACAATTTCCAGCTGGAAGTGCGCGATGCAGCAGGCAACAGCAGCGGCCGCTCGCCAGAAATGCCGGTCTCCTATGATATTACTGCGCCCGATGCTCCTGTTGTTGGCTCAATTACCGATGGTAACAATACGGATCTTTCAGCGGGTGGAGTGATTAATAATGGTGATATCACCCTATCAGGCCAGAATGGTACACCAGGTGACATCGTTACGCTTTATAATGGTAATAACGCCATAGCAACAGTTGTCGTGCAGACAGACGGAAGCTGGAGCTTAATCAGTAGTCTTGATGATGGATTATATAATTTAAGCACCACCTTCACTGACTCTGCCGGTAATGAAAGTGCCAAATCAAATTCGGTTGCACTCGATCTCGACAGCGTTGTTCCAGATGCACCAATCTTTGCAAACTTTAACGACGATGTGGGAACCGAAACCGGTGATATGGCTTCTGGCAGCATCACAGACGATCAAACCCCGACGCTCAACGGTAAAGGACCCATTGATGGCGAAATCATTTTGTCGGATGCCTCTGGGGAAATCGCGCGTGTGCCGGTAGACAGCAACGGTAACTGGTCCTGGACGCCATCCAATCCCCTAGCGTATGACAACTATACCTTCAATGCGGTAGCGGTCAGCCGCAGTGGCGTGGTGGGCACAGATACCAGCACCGATTTTGTGGTGAAAGTGGCAGAGAAGATGGTGGAGTCTTTCTCTGGTTTTGCTGAAGGCTTTGACCTGCTGCCGACCACCCAATTGAACGGCGCTACGCTGAACATTGTTCATACCAATGGTCGCGTTTATACCACGAACACAGCAACCCCGGCACTGGATGGCATGGCCATTCAGGTTACTGGGAGAGAAGTGTCCTTGTCGTTGGAACTGGATGCGCCTACAACGAAGTTTGCATTCATGGTTGCCGGTGTACAAACGACTCTGACACTGAATTACTATGATGAAAACAATCAGCTAATCGCTACAAAGGAGACGGGTGTAGCGTTGGCTAAGACAAGCATTGTGCATGAAGCACCGGAAGGACAATTCATTGCCCGTATCGAAATCATCGCGCTAAATGATCCTAATGGTTTCGCGATTGACAATTTTGAGTATTACAAAGCCAACGATGCTGATCTGAATCCGGCTCCTGCAGGCTTCAACATGGTCGACGAAAACTTCAGCCTCAATAACTATGCGTTGTTGCTGGCCGGAGATGAGCAGGTGCTGGATTTGTCCAATATCGCGCAGCAACAGCAGGATATTCATAGCATCTCACTGGAAGGTCATGGCGATAACACCCTGAACCTGCGCATGGAAGATGTACTGGCGCTGGGACATGAGAATCTGTTCATTCAGGATGGCAGCAAGCAGCTAATGATCAATGGCGATGCCGGTGACCACGTGAGTCTTGAAGCGATTGCTGGTGAAAATGGCGTTGAAAACTGGAACATGATGGGCGAAGTCACCGTCGGCGGCACGGTATACAGTGTTTATCAGGCGGATAACCACGCACTTGAAGTTCTGATTCAGCAAGGTGTTCAGACTGACCAGCATTAATAAGCTTTGATTAATCTGGCTTTGTAGTAACAAGCCCCGAAAGTTGATGTCCTTGCTTTCGGGGCTTTTCATTTTCAGTCACAGAAATAGGGGGGCCGGTTAACCGTGCAGATGTTCGGGTTTGAGCTGGGTTAAATCATCAAGAATCACATTGGCTAACGCCCAACGCGCATCATCACGATGATCGGCTGCTGGCACCACAATCGAGCGCATGCGGGCGGCTTTGGTGGCAATCATGCCGTTGAAGGAATCTTCCAGCGTCACGCAGTTCAGTGGATCGATACCCAGTTTGGCTGCGGCGTCGAGATAGACCTGCGGGTGCGGTTTGCTGTACGGCAGCGCTTCCGCAGATGCCAGCACATCAAAGTATTTGCGCAGGTCAAACATCTCCAGCACGCGCTCCAGCATATGCAGCGGTGAGGCAGAGGCGAGGCCAATTTTCAAACCTTGCTGCTGGCACAGTTGCAGCGACTGCTCCACGCCGGGCAGCAGCGGACGCGTCTCTTCCACCAGCGCCAGCGCGCGAGCAATGATGCGTTGGGTCACTTCCTGCTGATCCGGGCCGTTCCACGGCAGCGCTTCAAACCACATGCGCACAGTTTGATCGATGCGCAGACCCAGCGTATCGGGCAATTCGTGACGGCGGGTGATATCAACGCCAAGGCTGGCGAAGATATCCAATTCCGCCTGATCCCACAGCGGTTCTGAGTCGATCAACAATCCGTCCATATCAAAGATGGCGGCCAATACAGGACGACGATATGACATACAACTGCTCCCTTGGAAATTTGGCTTACCTTAGCACGAGTGCCGGAGAAAGCCGACTTGCGGCAGGCCACGCATTTTTCAGGAAAAATTGCAGTAGTGCAGGTAGACTTAGGCAAAACTATTTTCGGTTCAGGGAGACACCATGACTTACCAACAGGCTGGCCGCATCGCCATCCTTAAGCGAGTGGCTGGCTGGGTGATTTTTATACCAGCACTGTTATCCACCCTTATTTCGCTGCTGGGCTTTATGTTTAAGCACAGTGAAAAGCAGCCAGGCATTGATGCCGTGATGCTCGATTTTGTCCATGTCATGGTCGACATGGTGAAATTCAATACGCCGTTCCTCAATGTGTTTTGGCAGAACTCGCCGGTGCCGGAATTTAATGGCGGCGCGAATATCGGCTTTTGGCTGATCTACATTCTGATTTTTGTCGGCATTGCGCTGCAGGCTTCGGGTGCGCGGATGTGGCGTCAGTCGCGCCATATTAAAGAGGGCATTGAAGATCAGCTGATCATGGAACAGGCAAAAGGCAGTGAAGGGCGTACGCGAGCGCAGCTGGAAGAGAAAATCCATATGCCGCGTCACACCATTTTCTTGCAGATTTTCCCGCTGTATATCCTGCCGATCATTATCGCTATCGCCGGCTACTTTGTGCTGAAGCTACTCGGCATGCTGTAACGCGTCAGGCCGGTCTGGCCTGACGTTCTCCCAACACATCTTCATCTAACAACTGGCCGATGGCGAACTGCGCTTCGCCCGTCCAGTTGCCGCCGAACACATTGGCGCGATTGAGCAGGTAATAGAGCTGATAAACCGGCTGACGCTGCGAGAATCCGTCCTCCAGTGGCCAAACCGCGTGGTAGCCATCATAAATCTGGCGCGGTAAATCGGCGTAGTAGCTCAGCATCGCCAGATCGCATTCGCGGTCGCCCCAATAGCAGGCGGGATCGAACAGCCACGGACCGGTTGCGCTGCCAGCGCAGTTGGCGGGCCATAAATCGCCGTGTAATAAAGAGGGTTGCGGATGATGGTTGGCTAACGTGCGCTGCACGCAATCGACAATCAACTCGGTATCGCCATAATGCACACCTTTTTCTGCAGCCAGTTGCAGCTGCCAGCCGATGCGCTGCTCAGCGAAGAACACCGACCAGCGGCGTAACCAGCTGTTCGGCTGTGGTGAGGTGGTGATGTTGTTGTCGTAATCGAGACCAAATTGCGGTTGCTCGCTCCATTGGTGCAGATGCGCTAACTGCTGACCGAGTTGGAAAGCACTCTGCTCGGTAAAGGGTTGAGGCGGAATATATTCCAGCAGCAGGAAGCTGGTATCACGATCGTTACCGACGCCATACACTTTCGGTACGCGAACGGTTTGCGTGCGCGCCAGCAGGTCGAGTTGATCGGCTTCCCAGCTAAACAAGGTGAGCATGTCGCGGGTGTTACATTTGACGAACACATCTAACTCGCCATAGCGGAAACGCCAGGCAGGATGGACATCGCCACCGGGAAGTTCCTGACGGTCGATGATTTCAGCATCACCGGCGTACTCGCTTAACAGACGACTAATGGCTGACCACATCGGGTAATCCTCTTTGTTCGCTGCGTGAGTTCGATTGTAACGCGCAAAACCTGAGCAAACCTGGCGTCGATGCCGTTTTTTGCACTGCGTCAGGATTGTTCTTTCAAAAATGCCTCTAGCGTAGTGACGGTGACTTCAGGTTTTTTGTCGAGAGCGATTTGTGCATATCCGGCGGCCTGCTCCGCCACTTCATGCTCCTCTAAAGCGCTAACAATGCCGAAACTGTTAGTGCCCAACTCATGCGGATGACCTTCATCATCACTTAACGTGGTGCTATATCCGCCATTGATCATGGCGCTATTCACTGACTGCAAGTCGCCAAGTCCATTTTCCTGATACTTTAACGTGACAATGTAACGTTTAACATCATGGTCGCTCATTATTCACCTCATTGTTATCGAACAGATTTCAGCGTAGACCAGCGGACAGGATAGAGCGAATTTTAGGCGATTGATCAGCAGGAATGGCAGGTAAAGCTCTGTCAAAAAAGTTCAGAAAATTCTTCTGGCTTTTGGGCTGCTATTTAAGTAATTGCCCCCTATAATGCGCAACGAAAATGGGAAAAGTCCCATTAAAAGAGCGGTCCAGCGACTTTCCTGGCTTTTTTTGCGGGTACATAATTTTTTACAAAACTTACGGTAAATTGCATTGATTGACCGGAGAAACGCTTCAGACTCTTCGTTTTTTAAACTGTCGTACGGGTTACTTTTAATGAAAGCCTTTAACAAGCTGTCCGCTGTTTTATTGCTCTCTGCTGGAGCATTTTGTCACCAGGCATTTGCAGATAACGCCGTTTTCACCTCCATGGATGACCCTTCAACGGCGAAAAAACCGTTTGAAGGCAGTGCGTCAGCGGGTTACCTGGCTCAAACCGGTAACACCACCAGTTCTTCGTTGAGTGCGGCTACCAATATGACGTGGTACCAAACCAACACCGCACTGAGCCTGTGGGGTAACGCATCGAACAACTCCTCTAACGATGAGCGTTCATCTGAGACCTACAACATCGGTGGCCGTAGCCGTTATAACCTCAACAGCGCCGATTACCTGTTTGGTCAGGCGAGCTGGTTGAGCGACCGTTTCAACGGGTATGACTCACGCGATGTACTGACCGCCGGTTACGGTCGTCAGATCCTTAACGGTCCGGTTCACTCACTGCGTGCTGAATTCGGTCCGGGTGTGCGTTACGACGATTTCCATGAAGGCGGCCATGAAACCAAAGCATTGGGTTATGGTGCAGTGAGCTATCAATGGCAGCTGACAGATACTACCAAATTTATTCAGGGTGTTTCTGTGCTGAGCAGCTTCGGTGAAGACACCACGCTGAACTCAGAGACTGCGCTGCAGGTGGCCATCAATGCTCACTTCGCGCTGAAGCTGGGCTACAACGTGACCTGGAACAACAATCCGCCAGAATCTGCGCCGGATCGTACTGATACCAAAACCACGATCCAGCTCTCATACTCAATGTAAGCGAGACGGATGTGAATCACCGCTGCCAGGCCTGCGCCTCGCAGCGGTTTTTTTTATTTCTCTTTAGCTTAGCGAAACTCTGCACGGGTTTTGATCGGCGGCGAAAGCTGCTATTATCATCGCCGCTTTACATTCCTGGCGTCATTCCGACAACGTGGGTCTGACATCACGCCGGGTTACACACTACGAAACTCATTTTTGCATGTAGGCTTTCGTGTGGCTTACCACTGCAATTAAGGATATTAAATGCCAGTAATTACTCTTCCTGATGGCAGCCAGCGCAGCTTTGACCGTCCGGTCAGCGTGATGGATATTGCGTTGGATATTGGACCGGGTTTGGCGAAAGCCTGTATCGCGGGTCGCGTGAATGGCGAGTTGGTTGATGCGGTTGATCCGATCACCGAAGACGCTCAGGTCGCGATTATTACCGCTAAAGACGACGCCGGTTTAGAAATCATTCGTCACTCTTGCGCGCACCTGTTAGGGCATGCGATTAAGCAGCTGTGGCCAAACACCAAGATGGCTATCGGCCCGGTGATTGATAACGGTTTCTATTATGACGTCGACCTGGAACATACCTTAACCCAGGAAGATCTTGAGCTGCTGGAAAAGCGTATGCACCAGTTGGCTGAAAGCAACTACGATGTGGTGAAGAAAAAGGTGAGCTGGCAGGAAGCACGTGACGTGTTTGCTGAGCGTGGCGAAAGCTACAAAACCACCATTCTTGACGAGAACATCAGCCACGACGATCGTCCTGGCTTGTATCACCATGAAGAATACATCGATATGTGCCGCGGTCCGCACGTGCCGAACATGCGTTTCTGCCATCACTTCAAACTGCAGAAAATCTCCGGGGCTTACTGGCGCGGCAACAGCGATAACAAAATGCTGCAGCGTATTTACGGTACGGCCTGGGCGGATAAAAAGCAGCTGGCTGCTTATTTGCAGCGTCTGGAAGAAGCGGCGAAGCGCGATCACCGTAAAATCGGTAAGCAGCTTGATCTCTACCACATGCAGGAAGAAGCTCCGGGCATGGTGTTCTGGCACAATGACGGCTGGACCATCTTCCGCGAGCTGGAAGTGTTTGTGCGTACCAAGCTGAAAGAGTACGACTACCAGGAAGTGAAAGGTCCGTTCATGATGGACCGCGTGCTGTGGGAAAAAACCGGGCACTGGGAGAACTATAAAGAAGCAATGTTCACCACCTCTTCAGAGAACCGTGAATATTGCATCAAGCCGATGAACTGCCCAGGCCACGTTCAGATCTTTAATCAGGGTCTGAAATCCTACCGCGACCTGCCGCTGCGTATGGCTGAATTTGGTAGCTGCCATCGTAACGAGCCATCAGGTGCCTTGCATGGTCTGATGCGCGTACGCGGCTTTACCCAGGATGATGCTCACGTCTTCTGTACCGAAGATCAGGTACGTGATGAAGTGAACAGCTGTATCCGCATGGTCTACGACATGTACAGCACCTTCGGTTTTGAAAAAATCGTGGTGAAACTGTCGACCCGTCCGGAAAAACGTATCGGTACCGACGAAATGTGGGATCGTGCGGAAGTGGATTTGGCAGAAGCGCTGAAAGAGAATGACATTCCATTCGAATATCAGCCGGGAGAAGGTGCCTTCTACGGCCCTAAAATTGAGTTTACTCTGTACGATTGTCTCGACCGCGCCTGGCAGTGTGGTACCGTTCAGCTAGACTTCTCCCTGCCGAAACGTCTGGACGCGACTTTTGTCGGTGAAAACAACGATCGTCAGACACCGGTGATGATTCACCGCGCAATTCTCGGTTCAATGGAGCGCTTTATCGGCATCCTGACCGAAGAGTTCGCTGGATTCTTCCCGAGTTGGCTGGCACCAGTGCAAGCTGTGGTGATGAATATCACCGACAGTCAGTCTGAATACGTCAGCGAATTGACAAAGAAACTGCAGAATGCAGGTATTCGTGTCAAAGCGGACTTGAGAAACGAGAAGATAGGCTTTAAAATCCGCGAGCACACATTACGTCGCGTCCCTTATATGCTGGTTTGCGGTGACAAAGAGGTGGAAGCAGGCAAAGTTGCCGTGCGCACCCGCCGTGGTAAAGACCTTGGGAGCATGGACGTAGATGTGTTTGTTGAGAAGCTGCAACAAGAGATTCGCAGCCGACATCTTCACCAATTAGAGGAAACAGGTTATTAAAGGCGGAAAACGAGTACAACCAACACGTCCGAACCGTATCAACGGCGAAATCCGTGCTACCGAAGTGCGCTTATCTGGCGTAGACGGCGAGCAACTTGGCATTGTCACCCTGCGTGAAGCCATTGAGAAAGCTGAAGAAGCCGGCGTAGATTTAGTTGAAATCAGCCCGAACGCCGAACCGCCGGTTTGCCGTATCATGGATTACGGCAAGTTCCTTTATGAAAAAAGCAAGTCTTCTAAGGAACAGAAGAAGAAGCAGAAAGTTATCCAGGTTAAGGAAATCAAATTCCGTCCTGGTACCGATGATGGCGACTATCAGGTCAAACTACGCAACCTGATTCGCTTTCTGGAAGAGGGCGATAAAGCCAAAATTACGCTGCGTTTCCGCGGTCGTGAGATGGCGCACCAGCAGATCGGTATGGAAGTGCTTAACCGCGTCCGTAAAGATCTGTGTGAAGACATGGATCTGGCGATTGTCGAATCCTTCCCTTCGAAGATCGAAGGTCGTCAGATGATCATGGTGCTCGCTCCTAAGAAGAAACAGTAGGCCTTCAAGTAATAAAGCCGCGCAGCGCTTGCGTTGTGCGGATTTTTATTCGCCTGTCTGATTCATTTTATTAACAATGCGAAGTGGATATTTGTAAAAATGCCAAAGATTAAAACTGTACGTGGCGCCGCTAAGCGCTTCAAGAAGACCGCTTCTGGCGGCTTCAAGCGTAAGCACGCGAACCTGCGTCATATTCTGACTAAAAAGTCTACTAAGCGTAAACGTCACCTGCGTCCGAAAGGCATGGTGTCTAAAGGCGATCTGGGTCTGGTTATTGCCTGCCTGCCGTACGCATAAGTAAGTTTTTTATAAATTTGCCCGAAAACTTTGCGTACTGGCCATTGGCTTGCAAGGAATAGGGCGTCACAGAATATGATATAGGAGAGCTCACATGGCTCGCGTTAAACGTGGTGTAATTGCTCGCGCACGTCACAAGAAAATCTTAAAACAAGCTAAAGGCTACTATGGTGCACGTTCACGTGTATACCGCGTTGCCTTCCAGGCTGTTATCAAAGCTGGTCAGTATGCTTACCGTGACCGTCGTCAACGTAAGCGTCAGTTCCGTCAACTGTGGATCGCGCGTATCAACGCTGCGGCTCGTCAGAACGGTATCTCTTACAGCCGTTTCATCAATGGCCTGAAAAAAGCCTCTATTGAAATCGACCGTAAGATTCTGGCTGACATCGCTGTATTCGACAAAGTGACATTTACTGCACTTGTTGAAAAAGCAAAATCAGCTCTGGCGTAAGTCAGTTGAAAAAGGGAGCTTGCTCCCTTTTTTATTACCCGCAACTCACGCAAAAGATTGACATTTTGGCCGCTGCGCATTTCAATAGTGCGGTTTCTAAATATGACAAGGTAACGCAAGCATGAATGCTGCTATTTTCCGTTTCTTTTTTTACTTTAGCGCCTGAACATCAGGGGCTTTTGCGCATAAGAAAAGAAACGAAAAATCGCGCTAAAAGCCTCCCTCGTGGAGGCTTTTTTGTTTCTGGCGACACTTAATCGGATCAGCTGATCCCAACGAGAACTGACCAGCCCGGCTGGAAGAAGAGGAAATCATGTCCCAACTCGCAGACCTGGTGGCTCGTGCCACGGCCGCCATCGACGAGGCGGCGGATATCGCTGCTCTGGACGCCGTGCGCGTCGAATTTCTGGGTAAGAAAGGGCATCTGACGCTGCAAATGACCACCCTGCGTGAACTGCCAGCAGAAGAGCGTCCGGCAGCGGGTGCGGTCATCAACGATGCCAAACAACAAGTGCAGGATCGCCTTACTGCGCGCAAAGATACGCTGGAAAGCGCCGAGTTGAATGCGCGTCTGGCTGCGGAAACCATCGATGTGTCGCTGCCTGGCCGCCGCGTTGAGAATGGTGGCTTGCACCCGGTGACCCGCACCATCGACCGTATCGAAACCTTCTTCGGCGAACTGGGTTTCGCGGTAGTGACAGGTCCGGAAATTGAAGACGATTATCACAACTTTGATGCGCTAAACATTCCAGGCCATCACCCGGCGCGTGCCGACCACGATACCTTCTGGTTCGATGCCACGCGTTTGCTGCGCACCCAAACCTCAGGCGTGCAGATCCGCACCATGAAAAACCAGCCGCCGCCGATCCGCATCATCGCGCCAGGCCGCGTTTATCGTAATGACTACGATCAGACGCACACACCGATGTTCCATCAGATGGAAGGTTTGATTGTTGATAAAGACATCAGCTTTACCAACCTGAAAGGCACGCTGCACGATTTCCTGAACAACTTCTTCGAAGAGAATCTGCAAATTCGCTTCCGTCCTTCTTACTTCCCGTTCACCGAACCGTCCGCAGAAGTGGATGTGATGGGTAAAAACGGCAAGTGGCTGGAAGTGCTGGGTTGCGGCATGGTGCACCCGAACGTGTTGCGCAATGTTGGCATCGATCCGGAAATTTATTCGGGCTTTGCGTTTGGCATGGGCATGGAGCGTCTCACCATGCTGCGCTATGGTGTGACCGATCTGCGCGCCTTCTTCGAAAATGATTTACGTTTCCTCAAACAATTTAAATAAGGGCAGGTTATCCAATGAAATTCAGTGAACTCTGGTTACGCGAATGGGTAAATCCAGCCCTGGACAGCGCTGCGCTGTCTGAGCAAATCACCATGGCCGGCCTTGAAGTGGACGGTGTGGATCCGGTTGCCGGCGCTTTCAACGGTGTTGTCGTAGGTGAAGTGGTTGAGTGCGGCCAGCATCCAAACGCCGACAAACTGCGCGTCACCAAAATCAACGTCGGTGGCGATCGCCTGTTGGATATCGTCTGCGGCGCGCCAAACTGCCGTCAGGGCCTGAAAGTGGCAGTGGCGACCGTTGGCGCTGTGCTGCCGGGCGATTTCAAAATCAAAGCGGCAAAACTGCGTGGCGAACCCTCTGAAGGCATGCTGTGTTCCTTCTCCGAGCTCGGTATTTCCGACGATCACAGCGGCATTATCGAGCTGCCAGCCGATGCGCCCATTGGTACCGATATCCGTAGCTATCTGCAGTTGGATGACAACACCATCGAAATCAGCGTTACGCCAAACCGTGCCGATTGCCTGGGCATCATCGGGGTTGCGCGTGATGTAGCGGTACTGAACGGTTTGCCGCTGACGGCGCCTGCTATTGAGCCGGTAAAAGCCACCATCACCGATACTTTCCCGATTCGCGTCGATGCCACCGCCGCGTGCCCGCGCTATCTTGGCCGCGTGGTAAAAGGTATCAACGTCAAAGCCGCTACGCCATTGTGGATGCGTGAAAAGCTGCGTCGCTGCGGTATTCGTTCAATCGATCCGGTGGTTGATATCACCAACTTTGTGCTGCTGGAGCTTGGCCAGCCGATGCACGCCTTTGATCTCGACCGCATCGACGGCGGCATCGTGGTGCGTATGGCAGAAGAGGGCGAAGCCCTGACGCTGCTGGATGGAACCGAAGCCAAACTCAGCAGTGACACGCTGGTGATTGCCGATCACCAGAAAGCGCTGGCGATGGGCGGCATCTTTGGTGGCGAGCATTCAGGTGTGAATGAAGAGACGCAAAACGTGCTGTTCGAATGCGCCTACTTTGATCCGCTGGCGATTACCGGCCGCGCACGCCGTCAAGGCCTGCATACCGATGCATCACATCGTTATGAGCGTGGTGTCGATCCTGCTTTGCAGCACAAAGCGATTGAGCGCGCTACGCAGCTGCTGCTCGACATCTGTGGCGGCGAAGCGGGCCCGGTCATCGATCAAACTGACGCGAGCGCACTGCCGCCACGCGCCACCATCACGTTGCGCCGTGAAAAGCTTGATCGCCTGATTGGTCACGTGATTGCTGACGATCAGGTTACTGACATCCTGACGCGTCTCGGTTGTGAAGTGACGGTCGGTGCAGGCGAGTGGCAAGCCGTTGCGCCAAGCTGGCGTTTCGATATGGCCATCGAAGAAGATCTGGTCGAAGAAGTGGCACGCGTTTATGGCTACAACAACATTCCTGATGTGCCGGTGAAAGCCAGCCTGATCATGACGCAACATCGTGAAGCTGACCTGTCGCTGAAGCGTGCGAAAAATCTGCTGGTGGATAAAGGCTATCAGGAAGCGATTACTTATAGCTTCGTCGATCCAAAAATGCAGCAGTTGCTGCATCCGGGCGAAGAAGCGCTGATCCTGCCAAGCCCAATCTCCAGCGATATGTCGGCCATGCGCCTGTCGCTGTGGACCGGTTTACTGGGCGCGGTGGTGTACAACCAAAACCGTCAGCAGGGCCGCGTACGCCTGTTTGAGAGCGGTTTGCGCTTTGTTCCTGATACACAGGCCGATCTGGGTATCCGCCAGGATCTTATGCTGGCCGGCGTTTTAAGCGGTAATCGCTATGAAGAGCATTGGGATCTGGCGCGTCAGACGGTTGACTTCTATGATTTGAAAGGCGATTTAGAATCGCTGCTGGATTTGACCGGTAAACTTGATGAGATTTCCTTCCGTGCGGAAGCCAATCCGGCGCTGCATCCAGGACAAAGCGCCGCAATTTATTTACGCGGCGAACGAATCGGATTTATCGGGGTGGTTCATCCAGAGCTGGAACGTAAGCTGGATCTTAACGGGCGCACCTTAGTGTTTGAACTGCTTTGGAATAAGGTCGCAGACCGCGTCCTGCCTGATGCGCGCGAGATTTCCCGCTTCCCGGCAAACCGTCGTGATATCGCCGTTGTTGTGGCTGAAAACGTGCCTGCAGCAGATATCATTGCGGAGTGTAAGAAAGTTGGCGTAAATCAGGTAGTTGGCGTAAACTTGTTTGACGTGTACCGTGGTAAGGGCGTAAACGAGGGTGAAAAGAGCCTTGCGATTAGCCTGATTTTGCAGGATACCAGCCGGACACTCGAAGAAGAGGAGATTGCCGCGACCGTTGCCAAATGCGTTGCGGCATTAAAAGAGCGATTCCAGGCAACCTTGAGGGATTGAACCTATGGCGCTTACAAAAGCTGAAATGTCAGAGTACCTGTTTGAAAAACTCGGGTTGAGCAAACGCGATGCCAAAGAGTTGGTAGAACTTTTTTTTGAAGAGGTTCGCCGCGCGTTGGAAAACGGAGAACAGGTAAAACTGTCCGGATTTGGTAATTTTGATCTGCGTGACAAAAACCAGCGTCCGGGCCGTAACCCGAAGACGGGGGAAGATATTCCTATCACCGCGCGCCGAGTGGTGACATTCCGTCCGGGACAGAAGTTGAAAAGTCGCGTCGAGAACGCGACACCCAAGGATGCTGACTAATTTCAGTACGACAAAAAGGCCGCTTAGCGGCCTTTTTTTTGCCTTAAATTTGGTCGTTCTACACAATTTATCCACGATGTAAGGATTTCGTAAGTATCCGGAAAATAGGGCGAAAATCGGTCCTCACTGATAGTGACGGCGTCGACACTTTTGTTATAACAGCGCCATCACATAGCAAATGGTTTGAATAATGAAAAAGACAGCACTTTTATTAAGCATCCTGTTAGGCATGCCGCTGCTGGCTAGCGCCAATGTTTCCGTCAACATCAACACACCGGGCGTTTCGATTCATATCGGCGATCAGGATAAGCGTGGCTACTATTGGGATGGTTACGACTGGCGTGCGCCAACGTGGTGGAAACAGCACCATAACCAGCGGATTGGCACCAAAGGTCCGCACGGTTACTGGAACGGTAACGGCTGGCAGGCGCAGCATCCGGGCAATGGACCGCATCGGGATGACAAACGTCAGCCACAGCATCAGCCGCAACCGCAGCATCACGATCAGCATGATAATCAGCAGAAGCGTGATAACCACGGTCAGCCCCTTCCTCCGCATCAGTAATGCTTCTCTGGCGGCGCCTCCACAGCGCCGCTTTCTTTTTGCTGTAATCCCACTACAATCAAATCTCTGTTTTCTCAGCCAATCTTATCTATGACTCTGCTGGATCAGCTTGCTTCTCAGGCAAATCGCCGCAGCCAGCGCTGGCTCATCGCACTCAGTGCGCTGTTGTTGCTGCTCATTGGGCTTAGCCTGTCTGCCGGTGATAGCTGGATCTCCCCCACACAATGGTTTTCGGCGCAAGGCGATCTATTCGTTTGGCAACTGCGCATGCCGCGTACGCTGGCGGTGCTGCTGGTGGGTGCGGCGCTGGCGGTGTGCGGCGTGGTGATGCAGGCGCTGTTCAACAATCCGTTAGCGGAACCTGGCTTACTGGGCGTGTCGAATGGGGCGGGGATTGGTCTGGTATTGGGCGTAATGCTCGGTAACGGTTCGTTATGGAGTTTAGCGCTGGCGGCAATGGCCGGTGCGCTGCTGATCACGCTGATTCTGCTGCATTTCGCTCACAAACAACTCTCGGTGAGCCGACTACTGTTAACCGGCGTGGCGCTCGGCATTATCTGTAGCGCCATCATGACGTGGACGGTGTACTTTAGCACCAGCCTCGATCTGCGCCAACTGATGTACTGGATGATGGGCGGCTTTAGCGGTATCGACTGGCGCTATGGCTGGATGATGCTGGCGCTGCTGCCGGTTACGCTGCTGCTGATCGCTACCGCACGCACACTGAATTTGCTGGCGCTAGGTGAAACCTCGGCGCGTCAGCTCGGATTACCGCTGCTGCTGTGGCGCAACCTGCTGGTGCTGGCAATGGGCTGGCTGGTGGGCGTGAGCGTGGCGATGGCAGGGGCAATCGGCTTTGTCGGTCTGGTTATCCCGCATTTATTGCGTCTCAGCGGATTCAGCGATCATCGTTATTTGTTGCCTGCGGCGGCTTTAGCCGGTGCCGCAGTGCTGTTGGGCGCGGATATTATTGCGCGGCTGGTGTTAACCTCCGCCGAACTGCCAATTGGCGTGGTAACGGCCACGCTCGGCGCGCCGCTGTTTATCGTGTTATTAGTGAAGTCTTCGCGCTAGCTACGGCTGGCAACGTGTTATCAACAACAGGAATCGACTATGAGCATTTATCAAACAGAACTGGTGACGCTGGACGGTGAAAAAACCTCGCTGGCCGCCTATGAAGGCAAGGTGCTGCTGGTGGTGAACGTGGCATCGAAATGCGGCCTGACGGCGCAGTACGAACAGTTAGAATCGCTGCAGAAAGCCTGGCAGGATAAGAACTTCAGCGTGCTGGGCTTCCCGTGCAATCAGTTCCTCGAGCAAGAGCCGGGCAGCAACGAAGAGATCAAAACCTTCTGCAGCACCACCTACGGCGTGACTTTCCCGATGTTCGATAAAACTGACGTCAACGGCGAGCATCGTCATCCGCTCTATGCGCAGCTGACGGCGGCGCAGCCAGTGGCGCAACGCCCGGAAGGCAGCGGTTTCCTTGAGCGCATGGAGAGCAAAGGCCGCGCGCCGAAAGCGCCAGGCGATATCCTGTGGAACTTCGAGAAGTTCCTCATTAATAAGCAGGGCAAAGTGATTGCGCGCTTCTCACCGGATATGACGCCGGACGATCCTATCATCCTGAAAAGTGTTGAGCAGGCGCTGGCCGAGTAAATGCTATTGCAGTGTCAGGGAGCCAGCGTCGCAGGGCGGCTGGCTCCCGTCGAACTTAGCGTTAACGCCGGTGAGTTAGTACATCTGGTGGGGCCGAACGGTGCTGGCAAAAGTACCTTGCTCAACGTGCTGTCCGGTTTGTTGCCAAGTCAGGGCAGCATTGTGCTGGATGGCGCGGCGCTGTCCACGTTAAACGGTGCGGCATTGGCTCAGCTGCGCGGCTGGCTGCCGCAGCAGCAGATGGCGCCGGGACAAATGCCGGTATGGCATTACTTACGCATGCATATCTCCGGCCAGACGGCGGAAACGGACCGCGTTTTACAGGATGTGTTCGCGCAGTTAGCTCTGCAGGACAAGCTGACGCGCAGCCTGACGCAGCTTTCTGGTGGCGAATGGCAACGCGTGCGGCTGGCTGCCGTGGTGTTACAGGTGCATCCAGCGATCAATCCTCGCGGCAAGCTGCTGCTGCTGGATGAGCCGATGAGCGCACTTGATGTGGCGCAACAGCGTGCAGTTGATAAGTTGTTAGCTGAACTGTGTCGCAGCGGACTGGCGATTGTTGCCAGCGGGCACGACCTCAACCACAGCTTGCGCCATGCCGATCGCGTGTGGCTAATGCATCAAGGCGCGGTGGTGCGTCAGGGCAGCGCCCGTGACGTGCTGACCGCTGCGCAATTAGCACCGCTTTATCAAACCCCGTTTGAACAAATCGATACTGCACAAGGCCCGCTGCTGTTTATTCCCTGACTGAGGATTGCGTGCCGTGGCGCTTTGCCGCTAAAGTGTCAGCCGGACGAGGGAGAGAGGAAAAGGCTGATGCGGCTGACAATTTTGATTTTGGCACTGTTGCTGGCGGGCTGTAGCCATCATGCGCCGCCGCCTAATGGTCGCCTTTCTGATTCCATCACCGTGATTGCCCAACTCAACGATCAGCTGAGCCGCTGGCGCGGAACGCCGTATCGCTACGGCGGGTTAAGCCGCGGTGGCGTGGACTGTTCCGGCTTCGTCTACCTGACCTTCCGCGATAAATTCGAGATGCAATTGCCGCGCTCGACCATTGACCAAACCGACATTGGTACGCGCATCGACAAAGGCGATCTGCTGCCTGGCGATCTGGTGTTCTTCAAAACCGGCAGCGGAGAAAACGGTTTGCACGTGGGTATTTACGATACCGACAACACCTTTATTCACGCCTCGACCAGCCAGGGTGTGATCCGCTCTTCGCTGGATAACGTTTACTGGCGCAAAGTATTTTGGCAGGCGCGTCGCATCTAAATAGTGCTTATATCGCTTAATAAAGACGCGGAAAAAGAAAGGTTATCTCACCCTGAATTAATTCCGAATCGTGCCGATATTTAACTATCATTTAGAATGGCACTTTACCCGCCATCGATTTAATACTAATAATAAAGCTAAATTTATTTAATTGGTATGGACATTAACCCCGGCTTATTTGGCTTAAGTATTATTTGCGGCTTAAATCGGCGTAATAAGACCTAAAACGGCACCTCTTCAAACGTTTGGTCCTATTGCCTGGTGGTATTCGTTGATATACGATGCGCCAATTGCCATTGCTTCTGGCTTGAAAAATGAAAGTCCATTTGTCTGCCGACTATCAGTCGGAAACCTGGTTTTATCCAGTTTACTCTCTGGCGGGCCAGCTGACTGCGGTCGAGCTGGTGACGCAATTTGTCCACGACAGCGCACCTATTACGCTGCCGCAGGATTTGCTATTGCCACAATTGGACGATGCGCAGCAATTACGTTTGCTGCAGAGCCAGCTTTCATTGCTGGAAAAGTACCGCGAATTTTTTGAGGTTAATCAAATTACCGCTTTGGTACGTATCGATGATTCCATGGCCAATACACTTTTAGCCAGCGAATTTCTGTTAAGGAAATTCCGACAAATTCCTTTTATTGTTTTGGATATCAGCGAAACGTTTCCGCAATTATCTTTGGGTAAATCCCATCCGTTGCTCGCCGCATTACAAAGTGAATTTCGTTTATCGCTTTCACAATTTGGTGCAGGAAAAGCACCGGCAACGGCGGTATACGATAATCTATTTAGCGTGTTAAAACTGGATAAAGTCTTTATTCAGAACCTGGCAAAACGTGCCTCGTTTACGCCTTTTATTCAGACGGTTATCAATAATTTTTCTGATTTTGCGGAGCAGATCATTATTTGTGGTATTGACGATAACCAAATGATGGAAAAGATGAGCACGTTGAGCGGTGCGCAGCTGCAGGGCAGTTTGTTCCCGGTTGTTAAAGCTGAACGCCTTAGCGATCTCATCTACTCCGATCTGAATTTACACACGCCTTCGCAGCAGTAATCCTTTCGCCTGTCTTCCGCGCCGCGTCGGCGTTACAATCCTGGTTATCTTAAAACTCAATGCAGGTGCCTTCATTAAGCGCACCTTCCGGAGTGTCGATGCAATTTACCAATAGCTGGCAGCAAGAATTAGCCGGATTCTACACCGCGCTGGACCCAACGCCATTGGCAGGTGGACGGCTGTTTTATCACAATGCGCCGCTGGCACAAGAGATGGGTTTAGACGATGCGCTGTTCGCCGGCAGCGGGCATGGCGTGTGGTCAGGGCGCGAACTGTTGCCCGGCATGTCGCCGCTGGCGCAGGTGTATAGCGGCCATCAGTTTGGCGTCTGGGCCGGACAACTGGGCGATGGGCGCGGCATTCTGCTGGGTGAACAGCAGCTGGCAAACGGTCGTAAGCTCGACTGGCACTTGAAAGGCGCTGGATTAACTCCTTATTCGCGCATGGGCGACGGTCGCGCGGTGATCCGCTCCAGCGTACGCGAATTCCTCGCTTCCGAAGCGCTGCACCATCTTGGCATTCCCACCACGCGCGCGCTGGCGCTCGCCATCGGCGATGAGCCGGTGCTGCGCGAAACCCAGGAACGCGGTGCGATGCTGATGCGCATTGCCGACAGCCATCTGCGTTTCGGCCATTTTGAGCATTTCTATTACGGCGGTGAACAAGACAAAGTGCGCCAGCTGGCGGATTACGCTATTCGCCATCACTGGCCGCAGCTGAAAGAGGAAGCGGACCGTTATCTGCTGTGGTTCACCGATATCGTTAAACGCACCGCCAGCCTGATCGCCCATTGGCAAAGCGTGGGCTTTGCGCACGGTGTGATGAACACCGATAACATGTCGATTCTGGGCTTAACGCTGGATTACGGTCCGTACGGTTTCCTCGACGACTATCAGCCGGATTACATCTGTAATCACAGTGATTATCAGGGCCGCTACGCCTTTGAAAATCAGCCGATGATTGGCCTGTGGAACCTTAATCGCCTGGCGCACGCCTTGTCGGGCTTAATGACCACCGAGCAACTCAAACTGGCGCTCGGTCATTATGAAAACGAGTTGATGCGCGTATGGGGCGAGAAGATGCGAGCCAAACTCGGCTTGCTGACGGCGGATGCCAATGACAACACGCTTCTGACCGGCTTGCTGTCGATGATGACGGCGGAACGCAGTGATTACACGCTGACCTTCCGCATGCTAAGCGACACGCAGCAAGATGAAAGCCGTTCGCCGTTGCGTGATGAGTTTATCGATCGTGACGCTTTTGATCGCTGGTATAGCGATTATCGCCAGCGTTTGTTGCAAGATAACGCCAGCGATGCGCAGCGTCAGGCGGTGATGAAGGCGGCTAATCCGGCGCTGGTATTGCGCAACTATCTGGCACAGCAGGTAATTGAAGAGGTAGAAAACGGCGAGACCACGGCGTTAGCCAGGCTGCACAGCGCGTTACAGCAGCCGTTTAGCGATGCGGCCGTCAGCGCGGAGTTGCGTCAACGGCCACCAGAGTGGGGCAAAACGCTGGAAGTAAGTTGTTCCAGCTAGGTCGGGATTAAAAACGGCTGTCGACTGCGGCAGCCAGTTTTGCCAGCACCTCGGCGCTGTCTTCCCAGCCGAGGCACGGATCGGTGATCGACTGGCCGTAGGTCAGCGCTTCACCGCTCACCACTTTCTGATTTCCTTCCTGCAGGAAGCTCTCGATCATCACGCCCGCGACCGCGCGCGATCCGGCACGGATTTGCGCCGCCACGTCATCGGCAACATCACGCTGACGACCATGTTGCTTCAGGCAGTTGCCGTGGCTGAAGTCGATCACCAGCTGCTCCGGCAGATTGAAGTCGCGCAGATTGGCCGCCGCTGCTGCCACATCTTCGGCGTGATAGTTCGGCTGACGACCGCCGCGCAGGATCACATGACCATGCGGATTGCCGCTGGTTTGATAAATGGTCATCTGACCGTTTTTATCCGGTGACAGGAACATGTGGCTGGCGCGCGCGGCGCGAATCGCATCGACCGCGATCTGCACGTTGCCGTCGGTGCCGTTCTTGAAACCGACCGGGCAGGAGAGCGCCGATGCCATCTCACGGTGGATCTGACTTTCAGTGGTTCGCGCGCCAATTGCGCCCCAGCTGATAAGGTCGGCAATAAACTGGCCGATCACCATATCGAGGAATTCGGTGGCGGTTGGCATGCCGAGCGCGTTGATATCCAGCAGCAGTTTGCGCGCGATGGCGATGCCGCGATTGACATCATAGCTACCATCTAAGTCCGGATCGGAGATCAGGCCTTTCCAGCCAATCACGGTGCGCGGTTTTTCAAAATAGGCGCGCATGACAATTTCCAGACGATCTTTATGGCGCTCACGCAGCACGTTCAGACGTTCTGCATACTCAATCGCCGCTTTAGGATCGTGCAGAGAGCAAGGTCCAATAATCACTAAAAGACGCGGATCTTCGCCGGTCAGAATGCGCGCGATGCGTTGACGGGAAGCGGTGACGTTGGCGGCAATTTCTGCCGAAATAGGGTGTTCATGCGCGAGCGCAGCCGGAGTTAACAGGCTACCGATGCGCGCGGTACGCAGTTCATCAGTCTTGTTCATTGGGTTCTCAAAAATTTTTTCTTCGCAGCGGTGAAATACCGGGAAGTGATGGTGGTCACAATAAACTAATAGCCTGCGAATTCAACCTGCTAAAAACAAAGGTCATCAAATCGGACGGAAGCGTGGCTTTACATTGGAATTACAGTGAGATCAGGTCGCCATAAATGGCGACCCTACGGATGTGTAGTGCGGTTTTTGTAGGGTCGCCATTTATGGCGACCGGCAGCAACACCTAATACATGTTGCGGTTCAGGCCCATAATGTCGAGGATTTTGGTTGCGATCTCTTCCACCGAATAGTTGGTGCTGTTGAGATAACGAATCTGATTGGTGCGGAACAACGCTTCCACTTCGCCCACCTCGAGACGGCATTGGCGCAGCGAGGCGTAACGGGTATTTTCCGCGCGCTCCTGGCGAATCGCCGCCAGACGTTCAGGATCGATGGTCAAACCAAACAGCTTATGCTGATGTGCACGTAGCGCCGGCGGCAGTTTCAGGTTATCCATATCATCGGCAATAAACGGATAGTTAGCGGCGCGCACGCCAAACTGCATCGCTAAATACAAGCTGGTGGGCGTTTTCCCGCAGCGAGACACGCCGAGCAAAATCACCTGCGCATCTTCCAGACCGCGCAAAGAAATGCCGTCATCATGCGCAAGGGTGTAATCGATGGCCGCGATACGCGCGTCATATTTGCCGAGGTTGCTGGCGGTTAAACCGTGTGTGCGGTGCGCCACTGGCATTGACGCCACGCCCAACTCGCTCTGCAGCGGTGCCACCAGCGCCTGCACGATGTCCTGACAAAAGCCTTCGCTCTCCAGAATAATTTCGCGTACATCGGGCGTGACAATGGAGAAGAACACCAGCGGGCGTACGCCGCTCTGCTGATAGAGCGCATTGATTTGTGCTTTAACCGCTTGAGCGCGCTGCACATTCTCAACAAACGGCAGCGTCACGCTGTGGGCCATCACCGGGAACTGAGATAACACCGCATGGCCCAGTACTTCGGCGGTTATGGCGGTGCCATCAGAAATGTAGAATACGCTGCGTTCAGTGTTCATCGTGCAAATATCCTCTTGCGTATCAATGCCTAAATTATTGATGACAATATTTCATTTTAATTAATAGTAAAATGAAATATCCATATTGTCCGCTATTGCGCTCACAAAGATGAATCAGCGAATAATCAATATTAGATGAAATGCTGTTTTGAAAAGCGTTATTTTCGCGCATTTTCCTTTTCGCGCATGAAATAAAGTGTGAAGCCGTTGCGCAACAAAAATCAATCGCTAACCCTCTGAAAAGGGGAAAAATATCGTTGCAGCAATCCATTAGCGTGAAATAGCCAGGTTGCGCAACTCAATTAATTCTAAGTACTAATCCGATTTTGCCGTTCTTTTCCTGCTTTAACGATTCAACACTTAGTCTTTATTTATCGGTTGTGCCAGGCTGTTTTGGCGAATAGCAAAATGTTCCATGTGTATTCACATCATTTAAAAGGATAATCTCAATGTCCAATCAAGACCAACAGTCGCTAGTGCTCTGGTACAACCAGCTTGGCATGCATGATGTTGATCGGGTGGGAGGCAAGAATGCTTCCCTGGGAGAAATGATTACGAATTTGTCGTCGCTGGGTGTTTCCGTGCCAAACGGTTATGCGACCACATCTTATGCGTTTAATCTGTTCCTCGATCAAAGCGGACTGAACCAGCGTATTTATGATTTGCTGGATAAAACGGATGTTGATGATGTTGCTGAACTCGCGCAAGCGGGTAAACAGATTCGTCAATGGGTGGTCGATACGCCATTCCAGCCTGAGCTGGAAGCGGCGATTCGTAGCGCCTACGAACAACTCTCTGCTGATGATGCCGACGCCTCCTTTGCGGTGCGCTCGTCAGCCACCGCCGAGGATATGCCCGACGCCTCGTTTGCCGGCCAGCAGGAGACTTTCCTTAACGTGCAGGGCTATGACGCGGTGATCATCGCGGTGAAGCACGTGTATGCCTCTTTATTTAACGATCGCGCTATCTCTTACCGTGTGCATCAGGGCTACGACCATCGCGGCGTAGCGCTCTCGGCCGGTATTCAGCGCATGGTGCGATCGGATCTCGCCTCGTCGGGCGTAATGTTTACCATTGATACCGAATCAGGCTTCGATCAGGTGGTGTTTATCACCTCAGCCTTTGGTTTGGGCGAAATGGTGGTGCAGGGCGCGGTTAACCCCGACGAGTTCTACGTGCACAAACCGACATTGGCAGCCAACCGTCCGGCGATTGTGCGCCGCACCATGGGCTCGAAAAAGTTGCGCATGGTATATGCCGATTCGCAGGAGCATGGCGAGCAGGTGCGCATTGAAGATGTCGAGCAGGAACAGCGCGATCGCTTCAGCTTAACCGATGACGAAGTGCAAGCGCTGGCGCGTCAGGCGGTGCTGATTGAGCAGCATTACAAACGCCCAATGGACATTGAGTGGGCGAAAGATGGCCACACCGGCAAACTGTTCATCGTGCAGGCGCGTCCGGAAACGGTGCGCTCCAACGGTCAGGTGATGGAACGCTATACGCTGCAGGGCAAAGGCAAAGTGGTGGTCGAGGGGCGAGCCATTGGTCATCGCATCGGTGCCGGTGAAGTCAAAGTCATTCACGACATCAGCGAGATGCACCGCATTGAAAAAGGCGATGTGCTGGTGACCGACATGACCGATCCCGATTGGGAACCGATCATGAAGAAAGCCTCGGCCATCGTGACCAATCGCGGCGGTCGTACCTGCCACGCGGCGATCATCGCGCGTGAGCTGGGCATTCCGGCGGTGGTGGGCTGTGGCGATGCCACCGATCACCTTAAAGATGGCCATAAAGTCACGGTTTCCTGTGCCGAAGGCGATACCGGTTATGTCTATGACGAACTGCTGGACTTTGAAGTCACCAGCTCGCAGGTCGATACCATGCCGGAACTGCCGCTGAAGATTATGATGAACATCGGTAACCCGGATCGTGCCTTTGATTTCGCCTGCTTGCCGAACGAAGGTGTCGGCCTGGCGCGTCTGGAATTCATCATTAACCGCATGATTGGCGTGCATCCGAAAGCGTTGCTGGAGTTTGATCAGCAAACGCCGGAACTGCAGCAGCAGATTCGTCAGATGATGAAAGGCTTTGATGATCCGATTGAGTTCTACATCGGCCGTCTGACCGAAGGGATTGCGACCTTGGGTGCGGCGTTTGCGCCGAAGCGCGTGATTGTTCGTCTCTCGGATTTCAAAACCAACGAATATGCCAACCTGGTCGGCGGCGAGCGTTATGAGCCGGAAGAAGAGAACCCGATGCTTGGTTTCCGTGGCGCCGGTCGTTACGTTGCTGACAACTTCCGCGACTGCTTCAAGCTGGAGTGCGAAGCGGTGAAGCGCGTGCGTAACGAAATGGGACTGACCAACGTTGAGATCATGATCCCGTTCGTGCGTACCGTCGATCAAGCCGAAGCGGTGGTCGCTGAGCTGGCGAAAAACGGTCTGAAGCGCGGCGAGAACGGCCTGAAAGTGATCATGATGTGTGAGATCCCGTCCAACGCCTTGCTGGCTGAGCAGTTCCTCGAGCACTTCGATGGCTTCTCCATCGGCTCAAACGACATGACGCAGCTGGCGCTGGGCCTCGATCGTGACTCTGGCGTGGTGTCCGCGCTGTTTGATGAGCGTAACGATGCGGTGAAAGCGCTGTTGTCGATGTCGATCAAAGCGGCGAAAAAGCAGGGCAAATACGTTGGTATTTGTGGTCAGGGCCCATCAGATCATCAGGACTTTGCGGCATGGTTAATGGAGCAGGGCATTGATAGCCTGTCGCTGAATCCGGATACCGTGGTTGAAACCTGGTTAGGTTTGGCAGAGTTGAACACTGCGAAACATTAACCAAGCGGCAATTTAATGCCTCAGATGAGAATTTGACGTGTCATTAAGGTAATTATCAAGGCCAGCGTTGCTGGCCTTGTTGTTTTTCCTGAAAAAAAGCCAAAAAAAAGCCCATCACAGGGGATGGGCAAAGACTACACACAGCAATTCTTCACTTTACTCAGGGGAATAAGGTTGTTTAAAAATCAGTAGCTTGATTCCAAACATAGGAAACATGTTATTGATCAGGCCCGCTGGCGTCTTTAAGAATCCTCTTATTAGTTTAAAGCTGATAACCTTTCGTGGTGATTTTCTTAGTGATCTACTGCTGTTTCAGCTGCAAAAATAATCATTCCGTAAGCGAATCCCACCTAAAGCGCCTAAAACTGCGTTTTTTCTTAAAAATCGCTTATGGAAAAAAATTATTATCGGTAGGGAATGCAAGGTGACGAAGTTGAGGCATTAGGCGGGTTAAAGTAAGGCCAGTGTAAAACGGAGAGTTTGTGCATCTTTTGCAGGGTGGGCATTCAGGTGTATCAGGTCGCCATGAATGGCGACCCTACGAACTTAACGTTGTTCTTCTTCGTGATCGGCTAGTGCTTCGATGGCGGTTTGCATATCGTCATCGGGTTCAGGCGCTTCATGCATCCACACCGAAACCAGACGATAAGAGACCGCCAATACCACCGGACCGATAAACAGTCCGATCATACCGAAAGCAATCAATCCGCCAATAACGCCGGAGAGAATCAGGATCATCGGTAAATCGGCGCCCATACGAATCAACATCGGACGCAACACACTGTCCAGCGTACCGACCACGCAACTCCATACCAACAGCACCGTGCCCCATGTGGTATCGCCGCTCCAGTAGAGCCAGATAATTGCTGGCACTAACACCACCAGCGGTCCGAGCTGCACCAGACAGGTCAGAATCATCAACACGGTTAACAGCGTGGCATAAGGAATGCCGGAAATGGCTAAACCGATGCCGCCGAGCACGCCCTGCACCAGCGCGGTGACCACCACGCCGAGCGCCACAGCACGGATCGCCTGACCAGCCAGCAGCACCGCGGCATCACCACGGCGTCCGCTCATGCGATAAGCAAAATGACGAATCCCGTGACCCACCTGCTCGCCGCGCCAGTAGAGCAGCACGCTGAACAGCAGCATCACGATGAGGTGCATCATAAAGCGGCCAAAGTGCCCGGCCTGCGCCACGAAGAAACCCGTGGTGCGACCAATATAAGGCTGCACCTGATTCAGCATCGCCGCGCCGCCGCCATCCACCAATTTGTGGTAGCTGGAATAGAGTTTTCTGCCGACATAGGGAATCTGTCGCAACCAATCGAAGTCTGGCATCACCAGATGGCGCTGCGTTGCCCAGGCAATCACCGGCGCGCTGTTATCAATCAGGCTGCTGACCAGCAGGGCGATAGGAATAATAAACAGCAGTAATAGCAAAATGGTCATGGCGATAACCGCCAGCGAGCGGCGTCCCCATAACATCTGCTGCAGACGAATCATCAACGGCCAGGTGGCGATCACCACCATGCTGGCCCAGGCAAAGCCGAGAATAAAGGGCTGCACCACCCACAGACTGGCGATGATCATGATCAGAATGAACATCAGTGAAAACAGCATTTGCGGTAAATCCATACCGCGTTGCAGGTCTTTCATCACAACGGTTAACCTCGATTGAATCCTTCAGAGTGGGGCTGAACAGCCCTGATTAATGATGATCTATTTCCTGAAATTTAAACAGGAAAAGCAGCGACGGCGGCGCGCTTTCCTGAAAAAACAGCAGCCAGCGGAAAAGTATGATAAAACCAATGGCTGAAAAAAATTACGACGCAAACGTTTACAACATCTCGGTCACTCAATAATGATCCCACAGATTTCTCAGGCACCGGGCCTCGTTCAACTGGTGCTGACATTCCTGCAGTCCTTAAAAGAGCAAGGCTTTACCGGCGATACCGCTACCAGCTATGCCGATCGCCTCTCGCTTTCCACCGACAACAGTATTTATCAGCTGCTGCCTGATGCAGCGCTGTTTCCGCGCTCGACGGCGGATGTAGCCTTGATTGCGCGCCTCGCCGGTGAAACCCGCTTTACCAGCCTGGTGTTTACGCCACGCGGTGGCGGCACCGGCACCAACGGGCAGTCGCTCAATCAGGGCATCGTGGTGGATATGTCGCGCTATATGAACCGCATCCTGGAAATCAATACCGAGCAAGGTTGGGTGCGTGTTGAAGCGGGCGTGGTGAAAGATCAGCTCAATGCGTGGCTTAAGCCGTATGGCTTCTTCTTCTCACCGGAACTCTCCACCAGCAACCGCGCCACGCTTGGCGGCATGATCAACACCGATGCATCGGGCCAGGGTTCGCTGGTGTATGGCAAAACCTCCGCTCACGTTGAAGGTCTGCGTGCGGTGCTGCTGGGCGGCGATATCCTGGATACGCGTGCCATGCCGACCGCACTGGCGGAACAGCTGGCGAACACGCCAACGGCGGAAGGGCGCATTTATCAGCAGGTGCTTAGCCGCTGTCGTGAACAGCGCGATCTGATTCTGGAGAAATTTCCCAAACTCAATCGCTTCCTGACCGGCTACGACCTGCGCCATGTGTTCAGCGATGATTTACAGACATTCGATCTGACGCGTCTGCTGTGCGGCGCGGAAGGCACATTGGCCTTTATTACTGAAGCGCGCCTCGACATCACGCCCATCCCGAAAGTGCGCCGTTTGGTGAACATCAAATACGACTCCTTCGACTCGGCCCTGCGTAATGCACCTTTTATGGTGGAAGCCAAAGCGTTGTCGGTAGAAACCGTTGACTCGAAAGTATTGAACCTGGCGCGTGAAGATATCGTCTGGCATTCGGTGAATGAATTGATTACCGATGTGCCAGATAAAGAGATGCTTGGCCTCAACATCGTGGAGTTTGCCGGTGATGATGGCGAACTGATTGATCAGCAGATCAGCACATTGTGCCAGCGCCTGGATGAGCTGATGCAGCAGCAGATGGGCGGCGTGATTGGTTATCAACTGTGCGACGATTTAGGCGGCATTGAGCGCATCTATAATATGCGCAAAAAAGCGGTGGGCCTGTTGGGGAACGCCAAAGGGCGCGCCAAGCCGATTCCGTTTGTCGAAGATACCGCCGTGCCGCCAGAACAGCTGGCGGATTATATCGTCGATTTTCGTGCGCTGCTCGATAGCCACGGCCTGAGCTACGGCATGTTTGGTCACGTGGATGCTGGCGTGCTGCATGTGCGTCCGGCGCTGGACATGTGCGATCCGCAGCAAGAGCTGCTGATGAAGCAGATCTCCGATGAAGTGGTGGCGCTGACTGCGCGCTACGGCGGTTTGTTGTGGGGCGAGCACGGCAAAGGCTTCCGCGCGCAGTACAGCCCGGAATTTTTTGGCGAAACGCTGTTCAACGAATTGCGCCGCATCAAAGCCGCCTTCGATCCTGACAACCGCATGAATCCCGGCAAAATCTGTACGCCGCTGGGCAGTGATGAACCGATGATGCAGGTTGATGCAGTGAAACGCGGCACCTACGATCGGCAGATTCCCGTCACGGTGCGCAACGAGTGGCGTGGCGCAATGGAGTGTAATGGCAACGGTTTGTGCTTCAACTTTGATGCGCGTAGCCCGATGTGCCCGTCGATGAAAATCACCCGCAACCGCATTCACTCACCGAAAGGTCGCGCGACATTGACGCGTGAATGGCTGCGCTTGCTCTCCGAGCAGGGCGTGGATCCCGTTCAGCTGGAGCAGGCGCTGCCCAAACAGGGCGCGAGCTTGCGTACGCTGATTCAGCGCACGCGCAATACCTGGCACGCGAATCAGGGCGAATATGACTTCTCGCACGAAGTGAAAGAGGCGATGTCGGGCTGCCTGGCGTGTAAAGCCTGCTCGACGCAGTGTCCTATCAAGATCGATGTGCCGAACTTCCGTTCACGCTTCCTGCAGCTTTATCACACGCGCTATCTGCGTCCGATGAGCGATCATCTGGTGGCTAGCGTGGAAAGTTACGCGCCGTTGATGGCCAAAGCGCCCAAGGTGTTCAACTTCTTCCTCAAACAGCCGTGGATGCGCGAACTGAGTAAAACGCATATCGGCATGGTGGATTTGCCACTGCTGTCATCGCCGAGCCTCAAGCAGCAGTTAAGCGGTCATCCGGCGATGAACCTGACGCTGGAGCAGTTAGAAGCGCTGGATGCGGCGCAACGCGAAAACTGCGTGCTGGTGGTGCAAGATCCTTTCACCAGCTATTACGAGGCGCAGCTGGTCACCGATTTCGTCAAGCTGATTGAGAAACTCGGTTATCGTCCGGTGTTGCTGCCGTTCTCGCCGAACGGTAAGGCGCAGCATGTGAAAGGCTTCCTGCAACGCTTTGCACGTACCGCCAGCAAAACCGCCGATTTTCTCAACCGCGTAGCGAAGCTGGGCATGCCGATGGTCGGCGTCGATCCGGCGACCGTACTCTGTTATCGCGATGAGTATAATCAGGTGCTGGGCGAGCAGCGCTGCGAATTTAACGTGCAGCTGGTGCACGAGTGGCTGCAAACCGCGTTGTCTCCACGCGCGGAACAAACCGCCAGCGGCGAAGCCTGGTATTTGTTTGCGCACTGCACCGAAGTGACCGCGCTGCCATCCACGCCGAATCAGTGGCAGAGCATCTTTGCGCGCTTTGGCGCGAAGCTGGAAAACGTCAATGTCGGTTGTTGCGGCATGGCGGGAACCTATGGTCACGAAAGCGCAAACCTGGAGAATTCGCTGGGGATTTATGAGCTTTCCTGGCATCCGCAGCTGCAAAAGCTGCCGCGTCAACGCTGTCTCGCGACCGGCTTTTCCTGTCGTAGCCAGGTGAAACGCGCAGAAGGCAATGGCATGCGTCATCCACTGCAAGCGTTACTGGAAATGATGTAAACAAATTGTAGGAGACGTCACAAAGCTGGATTAGAATATCCAGCCTGCGTGGCGAACAAAATCACTCTGCAGGCGGGTAGCTTGATCCCACTCGCCGCTGAGCGCCAGTTGATGACACAAACGTGTTAATGACAGGCGCGCCAGTTGATAGGCCTGAATCCGGAACAAACGGTCACGATCGGCATTGCCCATCTCCTGCACTAAGCGGTGATGGAGCTTGCCCATGGCATGCAGAAAGCTGTGATCGTCGCCGTTAAGTTCGCAGATTTCTGCCATATCGAGGCAGGTGTCGTTGAAGCGACGCAGTTGGTCGAGAGTGCAATCGGTGCGGTTGAGCTTTGCCTGAGCCATGTAGAAGTCAACGGTGATATCGCGCACCGAAAACTTATATTCGTCGATTTTATGTTGTAACCAGGCTGAGACGGTAAGCGTCATATCGCCACCTTTTTAGGTTAATGATAATCATTATCATATTCAACCGCGTCAGGAATGCAATTCCCGCTGTGAAATTTTATTGATTTCTTCTGCCTGTTACTAAAATCGGCAATAACAATTTCTTTACATAGTAGAAAGGCGTAACCTATCAATCAGGATTAAATCGTAAAATTGATTTTAAAAATTTTGCGGCAATTTAACGGGTTACGCAGGTCAGGCGCGCGCGGGAATGCCGCCGTCAATCTGCTTTGAAGCGACTATGCTTAATAAAGCAACAGTGAAAAATAGCACGAGATGATTATCCCTGCAAAACAAGAGGTTGAAGTGATATCTGATATCACTACCATAGGGGGATAGCCTGAAAAGGCCCAGACATACGAGGTAGCACAATGTCATCAGTAAATGCCGACTCCTTTTCACCCGAAGATTTCGTCTGGAAAGGGCTCACGCTGACCGAATCGGCAGCGAAACAGATTCTTAACCTGGTAGAACAAGACCCTGAAGTCAAGGGCTTGAAACTGGGTGTGAAAACGTCCGGCTGTGCCGGCTTTGGGTACGTTATGGATCTGGTAAAAGATCCTGCCGATGACGACCTGCAGTTTGAGCAATTCGGCGCAAAACTGTTTGTGCCACTTCAGGCGATGCCGTTTGTTGACGGTACCGAGCTGGATTATGTCCGCGAAGGTCTTAACCAGATTTTTAAATTCAACAACCCTAAAGCTCAACACGCCTGCGGGTGCGGTGAAAGCTTTGGCGTCGAGTAAGTAAAACATGTCACGACACACCGAAGCATCTGATGATGTACAAATGTGGGAAGGCAAGCTCAACTATAAAGAGGGCTTCTTTACCCAGTTACAAACCGAAGAATTTGCTCACGGCATCAATGAAGATGTGGTGCGCGCCATTTCGGCTAAACGTAACGAACCTGAATGGATGCTTGAATTCCGTCTCAAAGCGTTCCGCGCCTGGGAACAAATGGAAGAGCCGCACTGGCTGAAAGCGCACTACGAAAAACTGGATTATCAGGATTACAGCTACTATTCCGCGCCGTCCTGCGGCAACTGCGATGACAGCTGTGCTTCTGAACCTGGCGCAACCCAAACCTCCGGCAGCGTCGCCTCCAGCGACTACCTGACGAAGGAAGTGGAAGACGCGTTCAACCAGTTAGGCGTTCCGGTGCGTGAAGGGCGTGAAGTGGCGGTGGATGCGATTTTCGACTCCGTCTCCGTTTCCACTACCTATCGCGGCAAGCTGGCGGAGCAGGGCATTATCTTCTGCTCGTTCGGCGAAGCGATTCACGATCATCCAGAGCTGGTGCAGAAGTATCTCGGTACTGTCGTGCCGCCAAACGATAACTTCTTTGCCGCGCTGAACTCCGCTGTGGCCTCTGACGGTACCTTCGTGTACATCCCGAAAGGCGTACGTTGCCCGATGGAGCTGTCGACCTATTTCCGCATCAATGCGGCAAAAACCGGTCAGTTCGAGCGCACCATCTTGATCGCCGATGAAGATAGCTACGTCAGCTACATCGAAGGTTGCTCAGCGCCGGTGCGTGACACCTATCAGCTGCACGCCGCAGTGGTAGAAGTGATCATCCACAAGAACGCTGAAGTGAAATATTCAACCGTACAGAACTGGTTCCCAGGCGGTGAAGGCGAGGGCGGTATCCTCAACTTCGTCACCAAGCGTGCCCTGTGCGAAGGCGATCACAGCAAGATGTCCTGGACCCAGTCCGAGACTGGTTCGGCGATCACCTGGAAATATCCAAGCTGCATTCTGCGCGGTGACTACTCGATTGGTGAGTTCTACTCAGTCGCGCTAACCGCGGGCCGCCAGCAGGCGGATACCGGTACCAAGATGATTCACATTGGTAAAAACACCAAGTCGACTATCATCTCGAAAGGTATCTCTGCCGGTAAGAGCCAGAACACCTATCGCGGCCTGGTGAAAATCATGCCAACCGCCACCAACGCGCGTAACTTCACCCAGTGTGACTCGATGCTGATTGGCGCCGAGTGCGGTGCGCACACCTTCCCGTATGTGGAAACGCGCAACAACACCGCCCATCTGGAGCATGAAGCCACTACCTCGCGCATCGGTGAAGATCAGATGTTCTACTGCCTGCAGCGCGGCATCAGCGAAGAAGATGCGATCTCAATGATCGTTAACGGCTTCTGCAAAGACGTTTTCTCCGAGCTGCCACTGGAATTCGCCGTGGAAGCGCAAAAATTGTTAGCTATCAGCCTTGAGCACAGTGTGGGCTGATGCCCGTTGCCGGAAGCAATGTGAAGGAAAGAGTATGTTAAGCATTAAAGATTTGCAGGTTAGCGTTGAAGACAAAGAGATTTTGCGCGGTCTGAACCTTGAAGTAAAACCGGGCGAAGTCCACGCCATCATGGGACCGAACGGTTCAGGTAAAAGTACCCTGTCTGCAACGCTGGCTGGTCGTGAAGATTACGAAGTCACTGGCGGTTCTGTCACCTTTAAGGGCAAAGATCTGCTGGAACTTGAGCCAGAAGAGCGTGCCGGTGAAGGCATCTTCATGGCGTTCCAGTATCCGGTAGAAATTCCGGGCGTCAGCAACCAGTTCTTCCTGCAGACCTCGGTCAACGCGGTACGTAAATACCGTGAGCAGGAGCCACTGGACCGTTTCGACTTCCAGGACTTTATCGAAGATAAAATCCAGCTGCTGAAGATGCCAGAAGATTTGCTGACCCGTTCAGTGAACGTGGGTTTCTCCGGCGGTGAGAAGAAGCGTAACGACATCCTGCAGATGGCGGCCCTGGAACCTGAGCTGTGCATCCTGGATGAAACCGACTCCGGTCTGGATATCGATGCGCTGAAAATCGTAGCCGAAGGCGTTAATAGCCTGCGTGACGGTAAGCGTTCATTCATCATCGTGACGCACTATCAGCGCATCCTGGATTACATCAAGCCGGATCACGTACACGTGCTGTATCAGGGCAAGATCGTTAAATCTGGCGACTTCTCGCTGGTGAAACAGTTGGAGGAGCAAGGCTATGGCTGGCTTACCGACCAAGAGTGATAACGCCCTGCAGCAGTGGCATCACCTGTTTGAATCGCGCGGTGACGTGCGTTCTTTACAGGCGCAGCAGCACTGGCAGCAACTGATGCGTGTCGGCCTGCCGACGCGTAAGCACGAAAACTGGAAATACACGCCGCTTGATGGCCTGCTGGCGCAGCAATTTGTGCTGCCACAGCCGCAGGAAGTGAGCGCTGAGCAAGTTGAAGCGCTGGCGCTGCCGGTTGATGCGGTGCGTCTGGTGTTTATTGATGGTCGCTTTCAGGCTGAATTGAGCAGCCGTGATACCGGCCTGTTTGAAATTCAGCATGCGCAGGCTTCTGAGCGTCGTCCGCTGCCGGCACCGATTCAGCCGGAAGTGTTCCTGCATCTGACCGAAAGTCTGGCGGAAGAAGCTACGACTATTCGTCTGGCGCGTGGCAAATCAGCGGCTAAACCGCTCTATCTGCTGCACATCACCAGCGGTCAGGACGCGGGCACTAACACCGTGCATCATCGCCACCATTTGCAGCTGGAAGCCAGCGCAGAAGCGGAAGTGATTGAGCACTACGTTACGCTGAATGACGTGGCGCACTTTACCGGCGCGCGTTTCACGTTCGACGTGGCCGACAATGCCAAACTGCAGCACATCAAACTGTCATTTGAGAGCGAGAAGGCTTACCACTTCGCGCACAATGACGTGGTGATGGGCCGTGATGCGAATGTGGCCACCACCAGCTTCCTGCTGGGTGCGGGCTTATCGCGTCACAACACCAGCGCGCAGCTGAATGGCGAAAATACCAATCTGGCGATCAACAGCTTGTCGTTGCCAGTGAATCAGGAAGTGTGCGATACCCGCAGCTATCTGGAGCACAACAAAGGCTACTGCACCAGCCGTCAGATGCACAAAGTCATCGCGCGCGATAAAGGTCGTGCGGTGTTCAACGGCATGATTAAAGTGGCACAGCACGCGCTGAAAACTGATGGACAGATGACCAACAACAACCTGTTGCTGGGCCGTCTGGCTGAAGTGGACACCAAGCCGCAGCTGGAAATCTATGCTGATGACGTGAAGTGCAGTCACGGTGCGACCATTGGTCGTATAGATGAAGAGCAGATGTTCTATCTGCGCTCGCGCGGCATCGATGAGACCGCCGCACAGCGTATGATCATCCATGCATTTGCCGCTGAACTCACCGAAACGCTGGAGAATCCGGTACTGCGTCAGGTGGTGCTGCAGCGCATTGCCGTGCGTATTCCGGGAGTTGAGTCATGAGTTTCGATCTCGAACGCATCAGAGCGGAATTTCCGATTCTGAAACGTGAGGTCAACGGACATCCGCTGGCCTACCTTGATAGCGCGGCCAGCGCCCAGCGCCCGCTCGCGGTCATCAATGCGGAAAGTTATTTCTACCAGCACGGCTATGCAGCCGTGCACCGCGGTATCCATTCGTTGAGCGCGCAGGCGACCACCGACATGGAGAACGTGCGTCATCAGGCCGCGCGTTTTCTTAACGCCGCTTCGCCTGAAGAGATCATCTTCGTCAAAGGCACCACGGAAGCCATCAATCTGGTGGCTAACAGTTGGGGCGGCAGTCAGCTGCAGCCGGGCGATAACATCATCATCACCGAGATGGAGCATCACGCTAACATCGTACCGTGGCAGATGGTGGCACAGCGTACCGGCGCAGAAATTCGCGTACTGCCGCTAAATGCGCAGGGCGAGCTGGCGCTGGAACAGCTGAGTGGCTTGATTGATAGCCGCACCCGTTTGCTGGCGGTGACCCACGTTTCAAACGTGCTCGGAACCGTCAATCCTGTGAAAGCCATCGTGGCGCAAGCGAAAGCCGCTGGCGTAATTACGCTGGTAGATGGCGCGCAAGCTGTGATGCATCACGCGGTGGATGTGCAGGATATCGACTGTGACTTTTACGCCTTCTCCGGCCATAAAATTTATGGTCCGACCGGTATTGGTGTGCTGTACGCGCGTAAAGCGTTGCAGGAGATCATGCCACCGTGGGAAGGCGGCGGTTCGATGATTTCTGAAGTGGTGCTGCCAACCGGCACCACCTTTAACAGTACGCCATGGCGTTTCGAAGCGGGCACGCCAAATACCGGCGGTATCATTGGTTTGGGTGCGGCGTTAACGTGGATCAGCGAATTGGGCCTGGACGTTATTCATCAGCGCGAATCGATGCTGATGCGTTATGCGCTGGATAAACTGGCTTCGGTGCCGGATCTGGTGATTTACGGTCCGGAGAGTCGTAGCGGCGTGGTGGCTTTTAACCTCGGCAAGCATCACGCGTTTGATGTCGGCAGTTTCCTTGATCAATACGGTATTGCGATCCGCACTGGCCATCATTGCGCAATGCCGCTGATGCGTCATTATGCGGTGCCGGCGATGTGTCGTGCCTCCTTCGCGCTGTATAACACCGAAGAAGAAGCCGATCGCCTGGCCGCAGGTTTGACCCGTATTCATCGTCTGCTGGGCGGTTGAGCAGATTTCAGGAGTGATTCATGGCGAATTTGCCAGATAAAGAGAGACTGGTTCGTAACTTTAATCGTTGCGCTAACTGGGAAGAGAAGTACCTCTACATCATTGAACTCGGTGGGAAATTACCAGAATCCTCCGAAAGCTTACAGCAGCCAGAACATGTGATTTCAGGCTGTCAGAGCCAGGTGTGGATACGCATGACCCCGCAGGCCGATGGCACCATCGCCTTCGAAGGTGACAGTGATGCCGCCATCGTTAAAGGGTTGATTGCAGTGGTATTTAGCCTGTATCAGGGGCTCAAGGCGCCAGAGATTCTCGATCTCGATGTGCGTCACTGGTTCGGCGAATTAGCGCTGACCTCACATCTTACTCCCTCGCGTTCACAGGGTCTGGAAGCCATGATCCGCGCGATCCGGCATAACGCTCAGACCCTCAGCTAAGTTACACTCTCCAGACCCCGGCTTGACCGGGGTCTGTTCTATCCGACAAAGAGAAAATTGCATGAAACCAGCCTTACGTTTAGCCGGTGCATTGCTGTTGTCCTGTTGCGGACTCTCTGCACCTGCATTTGCTACGGAATATCCCCTACCAGCCGATAACAGCCGTTTAATTGGCGAGAATACCCTAACCACCGTGCCGGATGACAAACGGCCGCTGGAGAGCATTGCCGCGCGTTATAAGATAGGCATGCTCGGCATGCTGGAAGCCAATCCAGGCGTTGATCCCTGGCTGCCAAAGGCCGGTACACAATTAACCGTGCCACTGCAGATGCTGCTGCCTGATGCGCCACGCGAAGGTATCGTGATTAACCTCGCGGAACTGCGACTCTACTACTATCCGAAAGGTGAAGATCGTGTGGTGGTCTATCCGATTGGTATCGGTCAACTGGGCGCCATGACGCCAACCATGGTCACCAGTATCAGTCAGAAAATCCCTAATCCTACCTGGACGCCAACCACCAATATCCGCAAGCGCTATGCCAAAGAGGGCATTACCTTGCCGGGCGTGGTGCCCGCCGGACCAGATAACCCAATGGGGCTGTTTGCCATGCGTCTGGCGCGTGGTACAGGTCAGTATTTGATTCACGGCACCAATGCTGACTTTGGTATTGGAATGCGCGTGAGTTCTGGCTGTATTCGCCTGCGACCGGATGATATTGAAGCGCTGTTCAACAGCGTGCCGAAAGGAACGCGCGTGCAGGTCATCAACCAGCCCATCAAATATGCGATTGAGCCCGACGGTAAGCGCTACGTTGAAGTGCATCAGCCTTTATCGCGCAACGATAAGGATGATCCACAAACCATGCCGATTGCGCAGTCTGCGCAGCTGAAAGCCTTCTCAAAGAGTGAGAAGAGCGATATCGCGTTGATTAAGGAAGTGATAGCCCGACGTTCAGGAATGCCGGTGTTAGTGAGCAGCGGTGAGCCGGTAACTAATCAGAGTGCTGAAGCTGTAGGTGAAGCAGTAGCGCAACCCTAATTCGGACCAGAGAAACGCAGAATCAGAACAAAAAAAATGGTGCCACATGGGCACCATTTTTCAACCAGTACTCTTACTTACGGTAAGAGTGAGCCTGGTTGTCCAGACGCTGGTTAGCGCGAGCTGCGTCATCTTTAGCAGCCTGAACGTCAGAACGGATTGCGTTCACGTCGTTGCTCAGCTGATCAACTTTAGCGTTCAGAGTCTGAACGTCTGAAGACAGTTGGTCGATTTTAGCGTTGCTTGAGCAACCAGCCAGCATAGTTGAAGCCAGGATTACAGCGCCCAGTACCAGTTTAGTGCGATTCATTCTTTATACCCTCTAGATTGAGTTAATCTCCATGTAGCGTTACAAGTATTACACAAAGCTTTTTGAGTTGAGAATAAATTTTTGATGAGAACATGCTTAATTTTGATCGTTCGCTCAAAGAAACAGCATTTCACAGAAGAAGATGAAAATAATTAGCTAAAACAGAGAGATTTAATCGGACTAACCTTAATCATACGAGATTTTGAATAGTTAATTTCGATTGGAAATTTCTGGTTTTTGTATTACATCAGCAATAAAAAAAGCGCCTGGAAAAGGCGCTTTTTAATAAAAATTCAGTTGCTAATCAGATTACATGTACAGAAGCGGTGTTTGTCGTTCCGCTTGGTACTAATGCGCCTGAAACCATTACCACAACATCGCCTTTCTGCGCATATCCGCTTTCCAGCGCCATTTCTTTACCAATGCGATAGAAATCATCAGTTGAGGCAATTTCTGTCACCAGGTGGGTTTCGATACCTTTGCTCAGAATCAGCTGACGCGCGGTGGTTTCGTTGGTGGTGAGTGCCAGAATGGTGGCATCCGGGAAATACTTACGGATGGCTTTGGCTGATTTACCGCCTTCGGTGGCTACAACAATCAGTGGCGCTTCCAGCTTCTCTGCAGTCTCAACGGCACCGCGGCACACTGCTTCGGTGATGCGCAGCTTGCGTGAGTCTTGCAGCGAATCGATGCGGGATTTCATCACGCGATCGGTGCGCTCACAGATGGTCGCCATGATGGTGACCGACTCCAGCGGATAGCGGCCTTTCGCGCTCTCACCAGACAGCATCACCGCATCGGTACCATCGAGGATGGCGTTAGCCACGTCGCCGGCTTCTGCGCGGGTAGGGCGCGGGTTTTTGATCATTGAATCCAGCATCTGTGTCGCGGTGATCACCACTTTGCGGGCTTTATTACATTTTTTGATCATCATCTTCTGCGCGAAGATCACTTCTTCAACCGGGATCTCAACGCCGAGGTCGCCACGCGCAACCATGATGCCGTCTGACGCTTCGAGGATTTCGTCGAAGTTGTTCAGGCCTTCCTGGTTCTCGATTTTCGAGATGATCTGAATGTGTTCGCCGCCGTGTGCTTTCAGGTGCTCACGGATTTCCAGCACGTCAGAACGCTTACGGATAAATGAAGCGGCGACGAAATCAACGTTCTGCTCGCAACCAAAGATCAGGTCGCGCTTATCTTTTTCCGCCAGTGCAGGCAGCTGAATGGAGACACCTGGCAGGTTAACGCCTTTGTTCTCACCCAGATCGCCGTTGTTCAGGACATTACAGATCACTGAGTTCTCAGTGACTTCAGTCACCTGCATACCGATCAAGCCATCGTCGACCAGCACGGTGTTACCAATTTTCAGGTCTTCAGTGAAACCGGCGTAGGTCACGGCAACACGTTCGCTGTTACCAATCACCGACTGATCGGTAGTGAAAGTGAAGGTCTGGCCCGCTTTCAACGATACATCGTTGCCGCCTTCCAGTTTCATGGTACGAATTTCCGGACCTTTGGTGTCCAGCAGAATAGCGGCCTGACGACCGGTTTTTTCCATAACGGCACGCATGTTGGTAATGCGTTGGCCGTGTTCAGCATAGTCCCCGTGCGAGAAGTTCAGGCGCATCACGTTCATGCCCGCTTCCAGCAGTTGGGTCAGCATCTCTTCAGATTCGGTTTTTGGACCGATAGTACAAACGATTTTGGTCTTTTTCATGTCAGGTTTTCTATAAGTTGTGATGGATGATAAAGGTCGGGATTCGATGCGCATGGCACCGAAGTGAGAATATTTATGGTGTTGGAACGGATTTCACAGAAATAAGAATAGGAGACGAAAGCAAAGCGTGCAGAGAAGTTATGCAGTACGCGAGGGAACTGAGTGATCAGTGTTGCGCAAATCATTGGAGTTGTTTGCATAGGCACGTTAGCGCTGAAACCTTTCAGGTGGAACAACGCGGCATAGTATAGTCGCTAAGTATGCGAAAACCAATATAAAAGCGGCGTGATAAAGACGATGCAGATCAAGAAAAAGGTGTTGCGCAAGGAGATAAAACCAGAGTGGTGCGCTCTAATGGACTCGAACCATCGACCCCCACCATGTCAAGGTGGTGCTCTAACCAACTGAGCTAAGAGCGCATGCAGAATATTCAATAATTGGTGCGTCCGAGTGGACTCGAACCACCGACCCCCACCATGTCAAGGTGGTGCTCTAACCAACTGAGCTACGGACGCACTTGGTGCGCTCTAATGGACTCGAACCATCGACCCCCACCATGTCAAGGTGGTGCTCTAACCAACTGAGCTAAGAGCGCAACACGCTGTCAGGGCGACAGCGGGGACGAATATTAACGGCAGGCTGTGATGCTGGCAAGGGGAAAAAGTGTTTTTCCCCTACGACTGACCAGCAACTGTGCTATGCGTCGTTTTTTTCGCCGTTACCAGCCACTTAGCGCGCCGCGCGCGCCAAAATCACCTGCGCAGGCAGGCGCTGCAAACGACGGATGCGCCAAATCATCATCACTGCTGCGGAGGTCAGGCCGATAATAAAGCCACACCAGAAACCGGCGGGACCGAGTTTCGGCAATACCCAATCCGTCATCGCCAGTACATAACCCACCGGCAAACCCAGCACCCAATAGGCGATAAAGGTAATGAAGAAGATCGAGCGCGTGTCTTTATAACCTCGCAAGATACCGCTGCCAATCACCTGAATCGAATCTGAGAACTGATAGATCGCCGCCAGCAGCATCAGTTGCGCCGCAAGAGTAATGACTTCAGGATTTGCGGTATACAGCGCAGCGATATCATGACGGAAGATCACGGTAAACAGCGCGGTGATGGCCGCCATGCTGATGCCCACGCCTTGCCCGGTCCACGCGGCAACGCGCGCCTGTTCGGCGGAACCTTGTCCAAGTCGATAGCCAACACGAATGGTGGTGGCCACGCCGAGTGACAACGGCAACACGAACATCAACGAGCTGAAGTTGAGCGCAATCTGGTGCCCGGCCACTTTGACGATGCCGAGCGGTGACACCAGCAGTGCCACCACGGCAAACAGTGTCACCTCAAAGAACAGCGCCAACGCCACTGGCAAACCCAGTGTGAACAGGCGTGACAAAATTGCGCGTGACGGTGCGGACCAGCGCGTTTTCATGCGGATATCGCGCATGCTTGCCATGCGTTTGACCCAGAAGCGCATCACCAGGAACATCACCCAATAGACCGACGCCGTCGCCACGCCGCAGCCGACGCCGCCTAAGGCCGGCATGCCAAAATGTCCGTAAATAAAGACATAGTTGAGCGGAATGTTCACCATCAGGCCGAGAAAGCCGAGCAGCATCGCCGGTTTGGTTTTCGACAAACCTTCGCATTGGTTGCGCATCACCTGGAACAACAGATATCCCGGTGCGCCCCACAGCAACGCATGCAGGTATCCTTCGGCTTTGGCGGCCAATTCAGGATCGATGTCATGCATGGTGTTAATCAGATAACCGGCATTCCACAGCACCACCATAATCAGTAGCGCAACGGAAATTGCCATCCAGTATCCCTGGCGCACTTGTTCCGCGATACGTTCGCGTCGTCCTGAACCGTTGAGTTGCGCAACGGTAGGCGTCAAAGCCAGTAGAAGACCATGACCAAACAGAATGGCGGGAAGCCAGATAGAGGTGCCGACAGCAACGGCGGCCATATCCGTGGCGCTTACCGCACCGGCCATAACAGTATCTACAAATCCCATCGCCGTCTGGGCCACCTGAGCAAGGATGACCGGGATCGCGAGGGCCAGCAATTGACGCGCTTCTGTAAAATACTTCTGCACGTTACACCTGCTTAATTAAAGAAGAGAGCGGGGCGAAATCCCCAAAGAATGCGCGGCATAGTGTAGCGGCAGCGCTGGCTTCCGCCAAACGTTGATCGCATTTTGTTTAGCAATTTGTGTAAAGTTTGAACTCCGCCAAATTAAGCTGCCGCCGACAAGCTGTGATAAACTGACGCAAACTTTGCAGAGGCTGAGATTATGTTTACTGGAATTGTGCAAGGCACGGCAGAAATTGTCGGCATTGAAGAGAAAGATCTGTTTCGTACCCATATTGTGCGCTTACCGGAGGATCTGTTACCGGGCCTGGCGCTGGGCGCATCGGTGGCACACAACGGCTGCTGCCTGACCGTGACCGAGATTAACGGCGATCTGGTCAGCTTCGATCTGATTAAAGAAACATTGCGCATTACCAACCTGGGTGAATTAAAGGTGGGTGATGTGGTGAATATTGAGCGTGCAGCGAAGTTCAGTGATGAAATTGGCGGCCATTTGATGTCTGGCCATATTATGACCACGGCGGAAATCTGCAAAATTATCCAGTCAGAAAACAACCGCGAAATCTGGTTTAAATTACAGGACGCCACGCAGATCAAATATATTCTGCACAAAGGTTTCGTGGGTATCGATGGAATTAGTTTGACCGTTGGAGACGTGACGAAAAGCAAATTCTGTGTGCATTTGATTCCGGAAACGCTGGAGCGCACCACTTTAGGCGCGAAGAAGTTTGGTCATAAGGTCAATATTGAGATTGATCCGCATACGCAGGCCATTGTGGAAACGGTTGAGCGCGTATTAGCGCAGCGTGAAGCCGCTGCACTGGCGCAGATTGCTAGCGCAGAATAATACCGTTAAAAAAGGCGCCATGCGGCGCCTTGATTCATTTGAAAGCTTATTAACGCGCTACGCGTAAACCGCCATCCTTGCCACGACTGAATACTACCTGCCACAGCTGAATATCACGGGCACGAAACGCACCGGCGCAGGCGTTGAGATAATAGTCGAACATTCGTTTAAAACGTTCGCCATATTTCTCAGCCAGCTGCGGCCACGCCGCCTGAAAACGTTCATACCATGCCATTAACGTCGTATCGTAATCTGCGCCAAAGTTATGCCAATCTTCCATGACGAAATGTGGCTCGCTGGCATCAGCGATTTGACGTACCGACGGCAAACAGCCGTTGGGGAAGATATATTTATCAATCCACGGATCGACATTCATATCTGTGGTGAGGGCGCCAATGGTGTGCAGCAAAAATATGCCGTCTGGTTTGAGGTTGCGGTCAGCAACATCAAAATAAGTGGCATAGTTTTTCGGCCCGACATGTTCAAACATACCGACAGAAACGATGCGATCATATTGATTATTCAGGTCGCGATAGTCCTGCAGTAATATAGTGACATCCAGTCCTTCACAACGCTGTTGTGCCAGTTTTTGTTGCTCTGCTGAAATAGTCACGCCATGCACCGTGACGCCATAATGGCGCGCAGCATATTCTGCCAGTCCACCCCAGCCACAACCGATATCCAACAGCGTCATGCCCGGTTCAAGTTGCAACTTGCGGCATATCATATCCAGTTTGGCTTGCTGCGCGTTTTCCAGGGTATCAGCATCTTTCCAGTAGCCGCAGGAATATTGCATATAAGGATCAAGCATCAGTGAGAATAGATCATTACCAAGGTCGTAATGCTCTTTACCCACAATCCAGGCGCGTTTTTTTGATTGCAAATTAGTGAGACGCGCGGCGGCGATGCGCAACGTATCTTTAAAATGCCGGGGTAATTGTTTATCCAGATGGTGTTTTAAAACGCGATGGAAGAACATATCGAGCTGTTCGCACTCCCACCAACCATCCATGTAACTTTCACCTAATCCGAGCGATCCTTCCTCAAGAACGCGTTTAAAAAAATCTGGATGCTTTACCTGAATATCCCAGGGACGAGTGCCATTAACTGCAATATCAGCCCGCTCTAGCAGTTCATTGACGATCCGATACCAATGGTTTTCTTCAAGGCTCACTTCTTCTATAACAGATGAACTCATAGCTTCTCCATCACCTTCCGATCTGAACCTGAGAAAAAGAATAGCCAATTTCCCAAGACCTGTGAGAGAACTCACGGAAAATCCGTGCGCCAGAAATCCGACGTTGTACGACGTAGTACAGAGGTATGAATTTGAGCAGAAAAGTGGGTCGCCGCACCGGATAATGTGCAGACGCCATCCCGCGACAGTGTCGCTAAAGCTATTACATTTATATTATTGATTTAATACAGAATTACTGACCCACAGAGTATATGCTCACGTGGGTCAATATTCAACGGGTTATCGTTAGTTTGCTAACGAAAATCGTTGGCTTAGAGATTATCTTCGCAGGGACGGGAAGTGTGGGCAATATCACTTTGTGCGTTTAGCGATCGCTGGCAGACAAAGCCCGCCCACGCCAGTACCACAGTAGCCACCATCACTAACGTGGTGTTGAACAGCGCCTGCTCAAGACCGGCGGAGACCAGCAGGCTGGCAACAAAGCATAATCCTAACTGGAATAAGTTCTGTAATCCTGCGGCTTTACCGGTGGCGTGCGGGAAGGGCGCTAATGCGCTGGCAACCACAATCGGATAGATCGCACCATTGGCCAGCGCCATGCCGCAGAAGGGCATCAACAGCACAAACAGCGGCGCGGAAGGCATCAGGGCGATGACAAACAAACTCAGGATGCTCAGGCTATACAGCACCAGCAACCACGGCAGCAGTTGCGCGCCCTGATAACGATTTAACAGCGTGCGGCAGCCAAAGCCGCCAATCAGAAACGCAATGGTCTGCGGAATATAGCTCAGGCCAATATCACCCGGCGTCAGGCCAGCAGCGGCGAGAATGAATGGTGAGCCCGTCAGCCAGGCGAAAAAGCTCGCCGAACACGCCGAGTAGATCAAGACGTTACCGCTGTAAACGCGAGTACCCAATAAGGTCAACCAGCCGGGTTGTTTGCCTGACGCAACTTTCTCGCGCTTAGGCGAGGTTAACTGCAGCGTACCGATCAGTAGCACCACGGCAACCAGCGTTAGTGTGATAAAGATGCTGCGCCAGTGGAAGTGGCCGATAAGCCAGGCGCCGAGCAGCGGTGCCAGCGCCGGAGACAGCGCAACCAGCGGCATAATCGTGGCAAACACTTTATTGGCTTTGGCTTTTGGATAGTGATCCACCACCAGCGCCTGCCAGCTCACGGCAGCCGCACACACACCAATCGCCTGCACAAAACGCAGCGCCAGCATCAGGCGGACATCGGTCACCCAAAGCATTCCCAGACAACCAAGGGCGAAGATGGCTAAACCGGCCAGCAAAATGGGTTTACGGCCGTAACGATCTGACAGCGGCCCCCAAAATACCTGGGCACAGGCGAAACCGCCGAGAAACAGACTCAGGCTGGCGCTGATGGTGCCGGGTGCGCTCGCGAAATCACGCTGCATATCGCCAAAGGCGGGTAAATACATATCCGTGGCAAGAAAGCCGAGCATGCTGAGCACGGCGAGATAAGGCATAAATGCTTTAGACGACAACATGGTGATTCTCATTTGGGCAGGTTGAACGCCGGGGAGTGTAAAAGGATGCAACGCGCTTTGTGAAACGCTAATATTTGCATAGTGCTGTTAAATTTTTTGAAGGCAAAATTATGTGGTCAGAATATGCGCTTGAAGTGGTTGATGCGGTGGCGCGCACTGGCAGTTTTAGTGCGGCAGCGCAGGAGCTGCATCGTGTGCCTTCTGCCGTCAGCTATACCGTGCGCCAGCTGGAAAGCTGGCTGGCGGTGCCGCTGTTTGAGCGTCAGCACCGCGAAGTGGTGATGACACCGGCGGGCGAGCATTTTGTACGTGAAGGACGATCTGTTATCAAAAAAATGCTGGCAACCCGTCGACAGTGTCAGCAACTGGCAAATGGCTGGCGCGGGGAGCTAAGCATCGCGGTTGATTGCATCGTTAAACCGCAGCGCACGCGGCAGTTAGTGAAGGATTTCTATCGCCACTTTCCCGATATGGAGCTGATTATCAGCTACGAAGTGTTTAACGGCGTGTGGGATGCGTTGGCAGATGGCCGGGTTGATGTGGCGATTGGCGCAACCCAAGCGATTCCGGTGGGCGGACGTTTTGCCTTTCAGGATATGGGCGCACTGAACTGGCGTTGTGTAGTGAGTCCCGATCATCCACTGGTTAACAGCAGGGAGCTGGATGATGAAACATTGCGGGCATGGCCATCGCTGGTGCTGGAAGATACCTCGCGTGCTTTGCCGCGCCGTATGACATGGACGCTGGATAATCAGCGACGTCTGGTGGTACCAGAATGGGAAACCGGAATGGATTGTTTGCTGGCAGGATTGTGCGTTGGAATGGTGCCGGGCCATCTGGCACGTCCGCTGCTGGATAGCCATAAACTGGTCGAACTGGCACTGCCGCAAGCCTTTCCGGACAGTCCGTGCTGCGTTAGCTGGTCAGAACAGCGCGCGTCACCGGCGCTGGAGTGGTTACTAGCTTATCTCGGGGATGCCGAAACGCTGAACCACGAATGGCTCAGCGAAGTGTCGGCTTAGCGGCGATAGTCGCGGAACGGACCGTACGCCACCGAACGGCGCTCAATCAGCGTTGGCTGAACCTCAATGGTTTGCGGATCTTCACGCTTGCTGGTGATGCGATCCAGTAGCATTTCCAGCGCTTTTTCACCCAGTTCGGCTTTTGGCTGATGCACAGTGGTCAGCGCTGGCGTGAAATAGCGCGCGTTGCGCACGTTATCGTAGCCGATGACCGAGATATCCTGCGGTACGCGCAAGCCCATCTCATCAGCAGCGCAAATCGCGCCCATCGCCATAATATCGCCGCCGCAGAACACCGCCGTTGGGCGCTGTTTCTGATTTAAAATCTGCTGCATCGCCTGATAGCCCGATTCAGGCTCAAAGTCGCCCTGAACTACCCATTCCGGACGCACCGTAATGCCCGCTTCGTTCATTGCCTGCAGGAAGCCAGCGTGACGGCCGCCGCCGGTGTTGCGCTCCATCTGGCCGGGAATGGCACCGATATCGCGATGACCGCGTTCAATCAGATAACGCCCGGCGAGATAGCCGCCCTGAAACGCATTGTCCTGCACGGTATCGGTGAAGTCACCGCGCGATGCACCCCAATCCATCACCACCATGGGAATGTTGCGGTTCTCTTCCAGCATCTGTAGCAAATCGTCTGGATACTCAGAACACATCACCAGCAAGCCATCGACGCGCTTTTGCGCCATCATTGACAGGTAAGCACGTTGCTTTTGCAGATCGTTATGCGCGTTGCCGAGAATCAGCGTGTAGCCGCGTTCGAAACAACGGTTCTCCACCGCTTCGATAATTTCAGCGAAATAGGGCGCTTCGCTGGAGGTCGCCAGCAAACCTAAGGTTTTGGTGTGATTAACTTTGAGACTACGCGCCACGGCACTGGGCGAGTAGTGTAATTCTTTGATCGCTTCCCATACGGCGTTACGCGTCTCTTCCGCAACGAAACGCGTTTTGTTGATGACATGCGAAACCGTGGTGGTTGAGACACCCGCGCGTTTTGCGACATCTTTAATTGTTGCCATGAAAATGGTACTCCTGGGCTTATCGCAACTTACTGATAAGTATATTGTTAAACGTTTGCGTCTGCTAATGCTTTTATAGCCCAAAAGAGCGGGCAAAACGGTGTGTTTTAGCAGGCGAAATCACTTCATCACGCTGTAAATACAGCACGCGCAAAATCTGTTGCGCAACGAAAGGCGGCGATTCTAGCAAGCTGGCGCGGATAACACGAGATTTTTGCCCATTGCTGTGCGAAAATCGCCTTAACCCTAATAATTGTGTGACTAAGGAGTTGTGATGAATACCGACCTGAAGCTGGCGCTAATGACCACCGTTGGCGCACTGTTGATGATTATCGCCTTCAGCTTTACTGCGATCATGCATTAACAAAAAAGCCGGAGCTGAGAACAGCATCCGGCTTTTTTATGATTGTTGCGCAACAGCTAGCGAATAGTTTTTGGCGTCATCATGCGACGCGCGCCCACATAGTGTTTCTGCCAGTAATCCTCACCCAATGCGCTAATCTGAATATCTTTGCCGGTACGCGGCGACTGAATGAATTTCCCGTTGCCGAGATACACGCCAACATGATCGGCAGCGCCGCGATTATTGATGCGGAAGAACACCAGATCACCTTTCTCCAGCATTTCACGCTTGATAGGTGCCGCATCGCGCAGGTGATACATCTCATTGGCGGTGCGCGGGAATTTGAATTTCACCAGATCTTTATAGGCGTACCACACTAAGCCGCTGCAGTCGAAACCGGTGTGTGGCGAAGTGCCGCCCCATTGATAAGGTTTGCCGAGTTGGCCCATTAATTTGGTCATCGCCGTTTCACGCGCCTTTTGATAACGCTGGCGGTGCGCCTTACTCATTTTGATGCCGGTCAGCGCTAACGCTTCATCATCGACGGCGATCTCAGGTGTTTTCTTCGCTAAACGTTGATGACCGTATTTCTTAGCAGAGAGTTTCAGCGGGGATTTTTTGCTGGTGGTCTTGTGCAGCGCGGTTTCTGTTTTGGTCTGTTTTTTGAGTTTGAATTTTTGAACAGCAGTCAGGCGCGATTTTTTAGTGGTGGTTTTCACCGGGCGTCGTTTGCGGCGCTCGTCTTCACGTGCGCTCTTTTTCTCTGCTTTAAGCGAACTGGCATTAACGGGCGCATGCGGAGATGCAGCAGCCACATTAAAAAACAGTTGGGCAAAAGCCAGTATGAAAAGCGTAATTAGTAGACGCATAATCCGGTTACAGGTTAAGCAGGCTGAATGAAAGCAGACTGCGTTAAAGTGAGAGAAATCTGATCAAGCGATCAGCGCCGAGGCAATTCTAATCCACTTTTTTTCCAAAAGGTAAGGCCTTTTTCCATTAATATGTTACCAGATTGATTCTGTAGCAAAAATGAGCGATTTCAGCTGGTTAACGCAGCGAAACTATTGCTAATTATTAATTTATTAATGCCAATTAATGATATGAAAATGTTATTTGTCATGCGTTAACTTAACAAACATGGCGATTAGCCAGTGCAAACGCAAAATCCCGTTTTCAGTCCGGGAGCGAAATCGCTACAATAAACAAACACGAAGTAGAAGATTAAGGAAGGCAATAATGAGTACTGTTGAAAAAATTCAGCGTCAGATCGCAGAAAACCCGATTCTGCTGTACATGAAAGGTTCTCCAAAGCTGCCAAGCTGCGGTTTCTCGGCGCAAGCCGTGCAGGCGCTTTCTGCGTGTGGCGAGCGTTTCGCATACGTGGACATTCTGCAGAACCCGGACATTCGCGCTGAAATGCCAAAATACGCTAACTGGCCAACCTTCCCGCAGCTGTGGGTCGATGGTGAACTGGTCGGCGGCTGCGACATCATCGTTGAGATGTTCCAGCGCGGTGAACTTCAGCCACTGCTGAAAGAGACCGCTGAGAAGTATAAAGAAGCGGAATAATGCAGAAGGCCGACAAATGTCGGCCTTTTCTTTGCTTACTCGACAGACGCGTCGTCTGCGGGTTCTTCACTGAAAGCCAGCGGCCAGCCGCCAAGGCGTTTCCAGCGGTTCACCAACTCACAAAACAGCGTCGCGGTTTGCTCGGTGTCATACAGCGCCGAATGCGCTTGCGTACTATCAAACTCCATTCCCGCCGCTTTACAGGCTTTCGCCAGCACGGTTTGCCCCAGCACTAAGCCGCTTAACGCTGCGGTATCAAAGGTAGCAAAAGGGTGGAACGGATTGCGCTTCAGGCTGGCGCGCTCTGCGGCCGCCATCACGAAGTTGAGATCGAAAGTGGCATTGTGCGCCACGATAATGGCGCGATTGCAGCCGCTATCTTTGGTGCCTTTGCGCACCATTTTAAAAATCGCATGCAGCGCTTCGTATTCACTTACCGCACCGCGCAGCGGATTGGTGGGATCGATGCCGGTAAACGCCAGCGCCGCAGGATTCAAAATGGCGCCTTCAAACGGTTCCACATGGAAATGCAGCGTTTCATCGCGGTGCAACCAGCCGTCTTCATCCATTTTCAGCGTTGTGGCTGCAATTTCCAGCAGTGCATCGGTTTGTGCATTGAAACCTGCGGTTTCAACGTCGATCACAACAGGATAAAAACCGCGGAAGCGTTGGTGGAGAGCGTTTAAAGCGTTCGATTCAGACATCAGGATCTCATGGCAATAAATAGGGCAGCGCGCATTATGGCAAAAATCGCAGGAGGGTGCAGCAGGAGAGGGAAGTCAGCCTGCAATTAGCAGGCTGACCAGCAACCTTAGTTGCCTAAGCCGTGACCGGCATGTTTGTTTTCAATCAGTTCGATCTTGTAGCCGTCTGGATCTTCAACAAACGCAATAATGGTAGAACCGCCTTTTACCGGGCCCGCTTCACGCGTCACGTTGCCGCCCGCGCTGCGAATGCGTTCGCAGGTGTCAGCCACGTTGTCCACGCCCAGCGCGATATGGCCGTAAGCGTTGCCGAGATCGTATTTATCCACGCCCCAGTTGTAAGTCAGCTCAATCACCGCGCCTTCGCTCTCTTCGGTGTAGCCAACGAATGCCAGCGTGTATTTGTACTCGGTGTTTTCGCTCTGACGCAGCACGCGCATGCCGAGCACGCGGGTGTAGAAATCGATAGAACGTTGCAAATCGCCAACGCGTAACATGGTGTGAAGTAAACGCATAACATCCTCTTTTTTAAAACGTCATCAGTGAATGACAAGACAACTAAGTATACACACTGATGAAACAACGCTGCCGCCTATCCAACGCGGCAGCCATTTTCTTACAGGGTTGGATAATCGGTATAGCCTTCCGCGCCGCCGCCGTAGAAGCTCTCAGGACGCTGCGGATTGAGTGGCGCATCTTGCTGCAAACGAGCAACCAGATCCGGGTTAGCGATAAAGTCGCGACCAAACGCCACCGCGTCAATCAGGCCGCGCGCAATCAGATCATCCGCTTTCTCAACGGTGTAGGCACCGGCACCGATAATCACGCCTGGGAACAGCGCACGCACTTTCTCACGGAATGCATCGCTGTATGGCTGTCCACCCGCCCAGTCTGGCTCAGAAAGGTGCAGATAGGCGATGCCGCGTTTGCCCAGCTCGGCGATGTACCACAACGCTGCTTTCTCTTCTTCCGGGCCATTTTCCAGATTCTGGAAGGCACCGATTGGCGAAACGCGGATACCGATACGATCGGCAGACCAGTTAGCAATCGCCGCATCCACCACTTCCAGCGCGAAACGACCACGTTTCTCAATCGAACCGCCGTACTCATCGCTACGCTGATTTGAGCCGGGTGCGAGGAACTGATGCATCAGATAACCGTGCGCTGAGTGCAGCTCCAGCAGGTCGAAGTCGGCTTCGCGCGCATTGGCGGCGGCCTGACCAAAATCTTTGACGATTTGCTGAATTTCAGCCACTGACAGCTCGCGCGGCACTGAGGTGTCTTCACGGTAGACCGAACCATCCGCAGCGCGCAGGGAAGTACGTGTACCTGCCGCCAGCGCGGTCGGTGCGACCGGCGCTTTGCCTTCTGGCTGCACGCTATTATGAGAAATTCGGCCGGTGTGCCACAGCTGCACGGCGCTGTGACCTTTAGCGGCATGAATGCCTTCGTTAATCATTTTCCACGCGGCAATTTGCTGCTGTGTGTGCAGACCTGGCGCACCGGCATAGCCTTTCGCCTGGAAAGAGATCTGGGTGGCTTCGGTGATGATCAAACCGGCACTGGCGCGCTGCTGATAATATTCAGCCATCAGCGGCGTCGGAATATCGCCCGGCTCAATGCTGCGCAGGCGCGTCAACGGGGCCATAAAAATGCGGTTCGGTACGGTAATCGCGCCCACTTTGAGTGGGGAGAACAGCTGCTTACTCGCCATATTGATTGCTCCAGGAAGACCGGTCGTCTAGTAACGACGATTTTTAAAAATCAGTGACTTATCAGCCACTGTTCGATGGTTTCGAGCGCCAGGCTAATCGGACCCGGCTCTCGGGAAATCTTGCTCTGCAAACTGGCTCCGAGCCACAACAAGTAGCAGCGCTGCGCCAGCTGCTGCGGCGTTTGACCAAACGGCAGCGGCTGCTCAGCGGCTACCTCAGTCAAACAGCGCGTGTAGGCAGCGATGATGGCATTGGCGCCTTGTTGCAGGGCATCGCGCATGGGTTCGGAGAGATCGCACACTTCGGCTGACAATTTCACCCCAAGGCAGCCAACAATATGACCTTGCTCGATAAACAGCCTTTCGCCGTAGCGGAAATGCGCTAACAGGCGTTCGCTCGGCGGTAAACCGGGCAGACTCAGCTGCTGATCAATCTGTTGCTGGAAGTGGGCGAAATAGCGCTCAATCAGCGCCACGCCAAAGGCCTCTTTCGAACCGAAATAGTGGTAGAACGAGCCTTTAGTGACTTCCGCCAGCGCCAGCATCTCGATCAAACCCATGCCGGTAAAGCCGCGCTGTAAACAAACCTGCTCGCCAATAGCGAGCAGATGTTCACGAGTATCGTTGCGTTGCAGAGTCTTGTTCATGGGTCGCAGGTTATTAGACCAGTCAGTCTAGCGCAACCCTCAGGCGGCGGTTTGGCACGATCTGTTCATATCCAGCTGCGGTTGATACTGTTGGGTCTGGATATTGAACATACCTAAAAGCGTATGGAAAAGATTATCTTGCGATACCTTTGCGTCGACAGCTTGCTGGCGCACACAAGCCTCATTGATGTGATTCGCCGCCGCGTATCCCGGTGACATCCACATCAGCAGAGGAATGTGTGTTTGCTGTGAGGGCGCAAACATATAAGGCGCACCGTGCAGATACATCCCGCGTTCGCCAAGTGATTCGCCGTGATCGGAGAGATAAACCAGCGCCACATTGAAGCGATCGCTCAGGCCTTTGAGCTTATCAATGGTGCGGCTCAGCATGTCGTCGGTATATAGCAGCGAGTTGTCGTAGGTATTTACCAATGCCTGATGATCGCAATCCTGAATCTGTTTGCTATCGCAGGTGGGCGTAAAACGGCGGAACTCAGCCGGATAACGCTGATAATAAGCTGGACCGTGGCTACCCATTTGATGCAGTACAATAATGCCGTCGTTGTGTAGGCTATCAAAATAGTTATCAAGACGATGCAGCAACACATCATCCTGGCAAAACCCATCGTGACAATATTGTGGCAGTTTCCACTGCGTCATGTCGGTGTGCGGCACGCGGTCACAGGCGCCTTTGCAACCACCATCGTTTTCGCGCCACAGCACGCTCACGCCGGCATGCGCCAGGATATCAAGCACGCCTTCCTGATGGTGTGCCAGATTCGCGTCGTAATGCACGCGTGGCATATTGGAGAACATGCATGGCACCGATATAGCGGTTTCTGTGCCACAGGAAGTGGCGTTGGGATAGTAAATGACCTGCTGTTTTTTCAGCTCCGGATTGGTGTCACGCGCGTAACCACCCAGCGAAAAATTCTCGGCGCGCGCCGTTTCACCCACCACTAACACCACCAGCGTTTTCTTGGTTGCTGCGGAGATTAATGGGCCTTTGTAGGCATCCTCGCCAATCTTTACCAACTCCTGACTACCTTGCAGATAACGTTGATCGACATAGTGGCCAGTACCGCTGACCACGTTGGCCGGAGTAATCATCTTGATCAGGTTTTTATTGTTGCGAATCAGCGAGGCGTAATCTTTGTAAAACAGCGCCGCCATCAGCAATATGATTAATATTGCCCCCAGTGCGCCCGTCAGACGTTGCAGCAGATTCCACCACCAGCGCGTGCCATTATTGATGCGCACGCCGCAAATCAGCACAACCGGCACCATTCCCATCAACAGCATCCAGAGTAGATAGCGACTGCTGATCAGCGCACCGGCTTCCTGCGGGTCGGATTCAAAGACGTTTTGAATCATATTGGTGTCGATCACCGTGCCAAAACTGTGCATGAAGTAATTGGCGGCGGCGCTAACTAATACCAGCGCAATTAGCAACGGTTTGCGCAGATAAGGCCAGGCGGCTAGCGAGAAGAGAAAATAGAAAGCCGAGGCGAGCACCAGCGGAATACTGGCGGCGAACAGATAATCGTGGACGTGATCGTAAGGGATCATTTCCCAGGCGCGCAGCAAGAAAAGGGCATTCAGGACTAATGCGAAAAACAGGGCGGCAATAAGATTAAATCCGTTGGTGCCGCACTGAAAGGTGATCGGGAATCTCATGAAAACTCAACGGTAAGAGGTAATGTGACAATCGTATGAAGACAAGATGAGGAAAACCTTAACGAAGATTAAACGTAAGCAATCCAAATCCTTTAAATGCTGGCTTTTTGGTAAACAGGCGTAACGAAATGCCGCGATGGCTTGATTATGCGCAATGCCCGTATACTCTTTGCACAATGTCATTAAGCTGTTATCAATGTGATTTGAGATGTTAATTGCGGAGTGCATGTGGCCGAGCAACTCGAGTTCTTCCCCGTTCCCAGCCCGTGTCGTGGCATTTGCCAGAGTGACGCACGTGGCTATTGTCGTGGCTGTTTACGCAGCCGGGAAGAGCGCTTTAACTGGATGAAATTCAGCGATGCGCAAAAGCGCGATGTGCTGCGCTTGTGCCGGCAACGCTTTTTGCGTCTGCAGCGCCAGCAAAAAGTCGATGAAGATCATGATCCACAACAACCGGAACTGTTTTAAGAAAACGACGATTTGCCTTTCCGTTATACTCCCGCTTTCGTTATCTGGAATCGTGTTTAGGGGAGTTTAACCATGTTACAACCGCAGGCTATTGCACCGCAGGGACCGTCCTTTTCACCGCTGATTGCCGGTTACTGGCGTTTAATGGAGTGGGGCATGACGCCGCAGCAAGTGGTGCAGTTTATTGAGCACCATTTAGCGCTGGGCATTACCACTGTCGATCACGCTGATATCTACGGCGATTACCAGTGTGAAGCCGCCTTTGGTGCAGCACTGCGCCTGGCGCCGGGTTTGCGTGAAAAGCTGCAAATCGTCACTAAATGCGGCATTGCGACGCGCGCCAAACCCGAACACCGCATTGGTCACTACATCACCGAAGCCAGCCACATTCTGCACAGCGCCGAGAATTCGCTGCGCCATTTCAATACCGATTACCTTGATTTGCTGCTGATTCATCGCCCGGATCCGTTGATGGACGCGGATGAAATTGCCGAAGCCTTTACGGCGCTGCATCAGAGCGGCAAAGTACGCCATTTTGGCGTCTCTAACTTCACTGCGTCTCAGTTCACGCTGCTGCAATCGCGTTTGCCATTTAGTCTGGTCACTAATCAACTGGAAATCTCCCCGCTGGAGCAAACGTCGCTGCTGGATGGCTCGCTCGATCAGTGCCAGCAGAACCGTATCCGCCCAATGGCGTGGTCCTGCCTCGGCGGCGGTCGCGTGTTTAACGATCCACACTATCAGCCGTTGCGCGATGAGCTGGAGCAGGTGAAGCAGGAGATTGGCGCCAGCAATATCGAACAAGTGGTGTATGCATGGGTGATGAAGTTGCCAAGCCGTCCGCTGCCGATTATTGGATCAGGCAAAATTGAACGTGTGAAAGAAGCGGTTGGCGCCTGCCAGTTAACCCTCGATCGCCAGCAATGGTTCCGCATCCGCAAAGCCGCCATCGGCTACGATGTGCCCTAAAGCGTAAAGCTGCGTCAAATTACGGCAGCCTGGATGAAAGCGGTCCAGGCTTACAGAGAATCTAACCGTAAGGAGACGTTATGAAGAAGACCCTCATTGTTATGATGGCTCTGGCCTGCGCCGCAGGTGCGCAGGCGGCGTCAGAAGAAGTCACGCTGCACGAAACCACCGCGCAGGGCATCGGAGCGGCAATTGGCAAAGTCACTATCAGCGAAACGCCGTACGGTGTGCAATTTACGCCAGCGTTAAGCGGCCTGAAGCCGGGCGTTCATGGTTTCCACGTGCATGCCAAAGGCAGCTGTGAACCGGGCGAATCAGACGGTAAAATTGTGGCGGCCGGTGCGGCGGGCGGACATCTCGATCCGCAAAAAACCGGCAAGCATCTTGGCCCGTATGCCGATGGTCACCTTGGCGACTTGCCCGCGCTGTTTGTAACCGAAGATGGCAAGGCGAATTATCCGGTGGTTGCGCCACGCATCAAATCCCTGAGTGAAATCAAAGGTAAAGCCTTGATGGTGCATGTGGGCGGCGATAATCATGCCGACCATCCGCAACCGCTCGGCGGCGGCGGGGCGCGTTTTGCCTGCGGTGTAATTTAACTTCGTGGGCGGCAGCAGCTTGTCGCCCTGATTTACTTACTTTGAAAAAAATTGACCCATTTTCTTGCTACTCTCAGCGGTTTTTCCGTCCTATGATATTGATTCAGGAATAAAACCTTCAGGGGCAGGAATGAAAGCGCGTGGGATGATGTTGTTATGTTTATTGCTGGTGGGATGCGATCAACCCAACGACACACAGTTGCGTTTAGATGCCAGTCGACAACTGCAACGCACCATCGATACCAACCCGCTGCGTGTTGAGTGTGAAAAGATTGCGCGTGGGCGTGAATGGCTGACACAGCACACCCTCCATCGTCTGGAAGCCAAAGGCTGCGAAAACGTTCTGCGCAGCGCCACCGAAACCAATTTCACCCACAGCGAAACTTATCGTCATGCGATGACGGTGGTATGCGGTGGCATTCAGGGTAAAAGTTTCACCGGCACCACCTTGTATCGACGTTTTATCTACTCTTCAGAAGAGAAAGCGCTGGTGATTGAACCGATGACCGATCAGGACAAAACCCGCTTCGAAGGACAGAAATCGCTGCAGCAGTTGCAGGACGATTTTAATCGCCAGACCACGCAATATTGTCAGTGATTAATCCGGCACCGCCTGCGCCAACTGGGCGAGTGAGCAGCGCAGGCGCCACAAAATACCCGCCAGCGTATTGGCTTCGCTCTCTGCTTGCTGCTGCAGTTGCTCAATCATGGTTTCCAGCTCATCCAGCGTGGCCTGCAACGCGGTGTGATGCACGCCGCGCAGACTCATAATCCGTTGCAGATCCTGCAGGCTGCTGTCGCGCATTTGCCCGAGCGTAGCCGAAGTTGGCTGCCATTCGCGCAGCTGCCAGACAATGTGGGAACAGTTGAGTAGCACCACGCCCCAGCGCAGCAGCCAAACACGCGCCTGCTCGTCACGGCTGTTACTGAGCTGACTGATGTGATGATAAATCTGTGATTCGAAGTGGCTTTCGCTCAAGCGCGGATGGTGGCGTAGCTGATCAAGAAATGCATGGCGCAGGGCGCGAATATGCCGACGACTACGGCGCGCATCGGAGCTGGGACGCAGCACCTGAAACGCCAGCCACGCCAGCAGTACGCCGCACACCTTGGCGATATTGTCATTGAGGAAGCTTTGATAATCCCAATCCGGCGGATTGGTGACGGCGATAAAGGATCCCATAAAAACAATAAATTGACCCCACATTCCCGCACGTTTCTTCTGCTGCAGTTTAAACAACTGCAAGGTGAGCAGCAGCGGAAACAGCACCAGCAAAAACTGCCACAGCGCGCTGATTTGCACCATCAAACCAAACTGCAGCACAAAACTAAACAGCGACAGCCACAGCAAGGTTTTGAGTAACAGCGAGACGCTGCCGCTCGGCGAAGGCGCGGAAGAGTAAAGCACGCACGCGATGGCGGTGAGCGTCAGGGCGGCGGCACCGGAATCCCATTGCGTAGTGATCCAAAAGGCGCAGCCCAGCATGATGACGCTAAAAGTGCGCAGGGCGCTCCAGCCGGCTTCTGCGCTGTCGCTTTCGCGCGCCAGCGACGGCGCATACGGCGGCTGAAAACGGGTATCGGCATCGGCGCGTTCAATCAGGCGAATCCAGCGATTGACGTTGAGATAGACCCAGCAGAAATAGCGCAGGCGCTGAACGAATGCGCGTTGGCGGTAATCACCGGTTGCTGATGGCGTGATGCCGCGCAAAATCAGAGCCAACCGGTATTTGTCGCAGTGCGGCTGCGCCAATTCGTGCAGCAGTTTTGCCATGGCATCGTAAAGTTCAGGCGGTGCATCGGGCCAGTTCAGCAACATGCGGCGCAGACTGGAGAGTACGCTGGTCAGACGCAGCTGCTGATGCAGCACATAGTTCAGCACGTTGTTCTGACGGCGGAAACGATAGTGGCTCCAGAACGCCTGAATGCGCAGCAGGTTCATGGTGAGAATCTGGCTAATGACATTTTCATGGGCGGTGCGCACGTTATCGATGCTGCCTTGCTGCAGTAATAACACCGCATGATCCAGCAAACGCGCGTGCATCTGACGCAGTGAACTCATCAGCGCATTGCCATCCGAGGTGCTGGGCAGAATCATCATCATTAATCCGGCGCATAGGATGCCGGAGATCACTTCGCACACGCGCGCTTGCGCGATATCCCACAGCTGAGTGACATCAGTGATATTGACGCTGCTAAAGGCAATGATGGCGGCGGTATATCCCGCCAGCGAAAACGCGTAGGCCACGTTGTTTTGGTAGTGATTGGCGATCCAGGTGCAGAACGCCAACCAACCGGCCATGAAAAAGGCAAACAGCCAGGGCTCGTTTAGCGTGTGTCCGGCAATCAGCAGCGCGGCGCTGGCACCGAGCAAACTGCCAACGATGCGGCCCAGGCTTTTACTGATGGCACCGCCGACGGTGGGAAAACTCACCACCGCCGCCGATGTCATGGCCCAGTATGGTTCATCGAGTTGCAGCGCATAAGCGATGGTCAAGGCGAGACACATCGCAATGCCATTACGCAGCGCGTAGCGCCACTCGCCCCAGCTTGCTTTTATCCACGGCAGATTTTGCCAGGCCAGCCACTGAAAATTCATCACAACCTCAGTGCGCGATCGAGATGGTGCAGGTAGTGCCCGCCACCAGCGGCACGCCTTCCGGCAATGCGTCTAAGCGAATGCGCACCGGCACGCGCTGCGCCAGACGCACCCAGGGCACGTTAGGCTTGATATCCGGCACCAAACCGCCATCGCTGGCGACGCTTTGGTCATAAATGGCGCGTCCGATACTCTCGACTTTGCCCTGCAAACGCGCACCGTTGCTGTACAACACAATCTGCGCCGCAGCGCCGGGTTGAATATGGCGCAGCTTGGTCTCTTCGAAATAACCCATCACGTAATAAGAGTGGCTATCGACCAGCGCAAACAGCGGCGTACCGGCGCTGGCATAGTTGCCGGTACGAAGCGTCAGATTGCTGATCCAGCCATCGGTGGGCGCGGTAATCGTAGTTTGATCGAGGTTCCAGCGCGCCTGATCGAGGCTGGCCTGCGCGGCTTTCGCCGTTGATGCGGCGGCATTGGCTGTTAAGCGCGCGGCGTCCATATCTTCCGCTGAAATGACGTTGCGCGGCAGGCTGGCGCGGCGATTAGCTTCATGCTGCGCTTTCGCCAGATCGGCCTGCGCTTTGGCTAGCTGCGCTTCGGCGTTGGACTGCGCAATTTGCCACGGCACCGGATCGAGCTTGAGCAGCACATCACCTTTATGCACGAACTGATTGTCACGCACCTCCAGGGCGATGATGCGCCCGGACACTTCCGGCGTGATATCCACCAGTTCGGCGCGCACTTTGCCATCACGCGTCCACGGCGATTGCATGTAGTAATTCCACATCCACCATCCGGCAAGCAGGGCCAGCGCAAAGATCACTACGGTTGAAAAATACTTAAAAGGGTTGAATTTCATAGTGATTTATCCGAGGCTCAGTAACCACAATGCGCCAGCGACGCACAGTACAAACAGGGAAAGGTCCATTAAGGTGGGATGCCAGACATCGCCGGAGTAGATCCAGCCGCGTATCAGCGGGTGAATCAACAACCAGAAAAAGAATCCGAGTAACACCGCTTTAAACAGCGGCGGGAAAAACAGCGACGCACCGAACACCAGGTCGGTAAGCGGGGCGCTGGGGGAAAAAGCGGTTAGGGACACGTGTCATCATCCTTTTTGACCGGGAATCATCTAAATAGAGCGTAGACGGCAAGCGTATATGCAGGTCTGGTATTTGTAATTTGCCAGGTAAACTCGCAGAATAGTGTAAAATCTGGCTTAATAGCTAGCAAGCTAATTATAAGGAGATGCAATGGATACGCCCTTGGGAACCGATCTGTCTCGCCTGGTGCGCATTTGGCGCGCGTTAATCGATCAGCGCTTAAAACCGCTCGAGTTGACACAAACACACTGGGTGACGCTACACAATATTCATCAACTCCCGCCAGAGCAGTCTCAGATTCAGCTGGCAAAAGCCATCGGCATTGAGCAGCCTTCACTGGTGCGCACGCTGGATCAGCTGGAAGAGAAAGGCTTGATCACCCGCGCGACCTGCGCCAACGATCGCCGCGCCAAGCGCATCAAGCTGACCAAGCAAGCTGAGCCGATCATCGAGCAGGTTGAGAATGTGATTGATGCCACGCGCGATGACATTCTTTCCGGCATCAGCCTGGAAGAGATCAATCAGATGGTGACGCTGATTGCGCGGCTGGAAAAAAACATTCTCGAGTTTCACAACCGCGAGAAATAAAAAAACCGACGCCAGGCGTCGGTTTTTTTTATCTATTCGCTTAACGTGGCGAAACGGTAACCTGGCTGCCGTTTGACGCCATCACGACGCGCTGGCCAACCGAGTAACGGGTGGCAGCTTGCTTCTGCACCACCATGATGGTGTTGCCATCATCCTTGCGGATTTCCAGCTCGACACCGTCAGATTTGTTAACTGCACCCTGCACGCCCTGACCGGCTACGCCACCGAGTACCGCACCGCCTGCGGTTGCCAGACTGCGACCGCTGCCGCCGCCAATGGTGTTACCGAGGAAACCACCCAGCACCGCACCACCAATTGCGCCAATCACGTTGTTTTCATCGCCGCCCTGGATTTTCACCGGACGCACCGAAACCAGCGTGCCGTAGGAAACACTTTGTACTTGTTTAGCTTCGCTGGCGCTGTAAACGTCACCGGAAAGGGTGCTGTCGTTGGCACAACCTGCCAGAGTTAAGCCGGTCAACGCCACGGCTACAAAACGCTTAATCATCAGAACGCTCCTTAATGCAAAAAAACGCCATATTTCTCATCCTGTACTGCACAGAGTATAAGACAGAAAACTGGCAAATGACTCTAAGTCCGTATAATACGCGGCTGGGCCGAAGCATAGACCGTCTACCATCAACAAAAATTCAATTACCTGCAGAAAATATTTCTGAGCTGGAATCCACTGCGCAGTGACGCTGAAAAGCGGAATTTTATCATAGAATTAGCCCCGGTAATTTGCCAGGCTTAAGCCAGATGATGTTAAGGGAGTGAACCGCTATGAAATCAGGACGCTATATTGGCGTGATGTCCGGCACCAGCCTTGATGGCGTGGACGTGGTACTGGCGGCCATTGATGGGCAAATGGTGGCGCAGCAGGCCAGCTATTGTCATCCCATCCCGCAGGAATTACGCCAGCAGGTGCTGGCGATTTGTCAGGGACAATCATTGACGCTATCGCAGCTCGGACAACTGGACACGCGGCTTGGCAAACTGTTCGCCGAGGCGGTATTGACCTTGATGCACCAGCAGTCGCTGGAAGCCAGCGACATTATGGCGATTGGCTGCCACGGACAAACGGTGTGGCATGAGCCGCAAAGTGATGCGCCGAATACGCTGCAAATTGGCGATAACAACCAGATCGCGGCGGCCACCGGCGTAACGGTGATCGGTGATTTTCGTCGCCGCGATATGGCGCTCGGCGGGCAGGGCGCGCCGTTGGTGCCGGCCTTCCATCAGGCGCTGTTAATGGACAGCGTCGAACGCCGCATGGTGCTAAACATCGGCGGCATTGCCAATCTGTCGCTATTAATTCCCGGCCAACCGGTACGCGGTTTTGATACCGGGCCGGGCAATATGCTGATCGATGCGTGGATTTGGCGCAATAAAGGTTTGCCGTACGATAAAAATGCCGGCTGGGCGCGCAGCGGTCAGGTGGTTCCGGCGCTACTGGAGTTAATGCTAGGCGATCCGTGGTTTGCGCTGCCGCCGCCAAAAAGCACCGGACGCGAATATTTCAATCTTAGCTGGATTGAGCAGCAGTTGCAGCGTTTCCCGGCGCTGGCACCACAAGATGTGCAGGCCACGTTGACTGAGCTGACGGCGTTGACCATCGCGCAGCAGGTGCAGCTCAACGACGGTTGCGATCGTCTGTTGGTGTGCGGCGGAGGCAGCCGTAATCCGCTGCTGATGGCGCGTCTCGCCACGCATCTGTCGGGTACTGAAGTGGGTACCACCGACGAAGCGGGCATCAGCGGTGATGATATGGAAGCGCTGGCCTTTGCCTGGCTGGCGTTTCGCACATTAAATGGCTTACCGGGCAACCTGCCAGCGGTAACCGGCGCGCGGGAGATGAGTGTATTGGGCGCGATTTATCCGGCCAATCCCCGACCTATTCGTTAAGAGGTGAAGATGAAAAAAACTATTATGATGCTGAGTAGCGTGGCGATCTTGAGTGGCTGCGGCATGATGCATAAACAGCAAGAGACGCCACAACAGTTGCGCTACCAGTGCGGTACCTTGCCGCTGACGGTCACTCAGGATAACGCGAAGCAGCAGGTGAGCTTTATTCTGGATGGCAAGCCGCTAACGCTGACACAAACGGTCTCGGCATCTGGCGCGCGCTACAGCGACGGCACTTACGTCTTCTGGTCAAAAGGCAATGGCGCTTTTGTTGAACGTAATAACAAAATCGTGATTAATGATTGTGAATTGCAGAACGCGGATACCTCCGCTCAGTAAACGTTTGAGAAAGAGAAACAGCATGAGCGACAGTGACAGCTTGCAAAATATTGCCCATCTGCGTCGTGAATACACCCGCGGCGGGCTGCGACGTAAAGATCTGCCCGATAATCCTCTGGCGCTGTTTGAGCAGTGGCTGCAGCAGGCCTGCACCGCGCAGTTGCCGGATCCGACGGCGATGACGGTGGCCACCGTTGACAGCAGCGGCCAGCCTTATCAGCGCATCGTGCTACTGAAGCACTACGACGAGCAAGGCATGGTGTTCTATACCAACCTCGGCAGCCGCAAGGCGCTGCAGCTGGCAGAGAATCCGCGTATCTCGCTGCACTTCCCGTGGCACTTCCTGGAGCGTCAGGTGATGGTGCTGGGCGAAGTGGAAAAACTGTCGCCGCTCGAGGTGCTGAAGTACTTCAGCAGTCGCCCGCGTGATAGCCAGATTGGTGCGTGGGTGTCGAAGCAGTCGAGCCGCATTTCGGCGCGCGGCGTGCTGGAAGGGAAGTTCCTCGAACTCAAACAGAAATTCCAGCAGGGTGAAGTACCGCTGCCGAGTTTTTGGGGCGGTTACCGCGTCAAATTCCACACCGTGGAGTTCTGGCAGGGCGGCGAACATCGCCTGCACGATCGCTTCCTCTACCAGCGTAATGACAATGGCTGGTCGATTGACCGTTTAGCCCCGTAAAACTGCGTTTTATCCCCTTTCAACGCTGGCGCAGTTGGCGTCAGCGCTTTATGCTATAGCCCTCTTTTTTTCGTCTCCGCACGTCGGCGGAAAGCTGTGTACCAGCCTAGGTGCAGTCTGATCAATTTGGAGTCAGTGATGACCAGCAGTAACCTGATACAACAATTGCAAGAAAGGGGCTTAGTCGCCCAGGTAACGGATGAAGAAGCGTTAGCAGAGCGACTGGCGCAAGGGCCAATTGCACTCTATTGCGGCTTCGATCCTACCGCTGATAGCTTGCATTTGGGCCATCTGGTGCCGCTGCTCTGCCTGAAACGTTTTCAGGATGCCGGACACAAGCCGGTCGCGCTGGTGGGTGGTGCCACCGGTCTGATTGGCGATCCCAGCTTTAAAGCAGCAGAACGTAAACTTAACACCGCTGAAACCGTTGGCGAGTGGGTCGACAAGATCCGCAACCAGGTCGCGCCTTTCCTCAGCTTCGATTGTGGTGACAACAGCGCGATTGCCGCGAACAACTACGACTGGTTTGGCGGCATGAACGTGCTGACCTTCCTGCGTGACATCGGTAAGCACTTCTCCGTCAACCAGATGATCAACCGTGAAGCGGTGAAACAGCGTCTGAACCGCGAAGATCAGGGCATCTCCTACACCGAGTTCTCTTACAATCTGCTGCAGGGTTATGACTTTGCTGAGCTGAACAAGCGTCACGATGTGGTGCTGCAGATTGGCGGTTCCGATCAGTGGGGCAACATTACTTCTGGTATCGACCTGACGCGTCGTCTGCATCAGCAGCAGGCGTGGGGATTGACCGTACCGCTAATCACCAAATCTGACGGCACCAAGTTCGGTAAAACCGAAGGTGGCGCAGTGTGGCTGGATGCGAAGAAAACCAGTCCATACAAGTTCTACCAGTTCTGGATCAACACCGCAGATGCAGACGTGTATCGCTTCCTGAAGTTCTTCACCTTCATGAGCATTGAAGAAATCAATGCGCTGGAAGAAGAGGACAAAAACAGCGGCACAGCGCCACGCGCGCAATACGTGCTGGCTGAGCAGGTGACGCGTCTGGTGCACGGCGAAAGCGGCTTAACGGCGGCAAAACGCATCACCGAGAGCCTGTTCTCCGGCAGCCTGAGCGCGATGACCGAAGCGGACTTCGAGCAGCTGGCGCAGGACGGCATGCCAACCATCACGTTGACGGCAGAAGACGATCTGCAGCAGGCGCTGGTAGCGGCTGAGCTGGTGCCATCACGCGGCCAGGCGCGCACCATGATCGGTTCTAACGCGGTCTCGCTGAATGGCGAAAAACAGTCAGATGCGGAGTACCGTTTCAGCGACAGCGATAAACTGTTTGGACGTTTCACGTTGTTGCGTCGCGGTAAAAAACATTACTGCCTGATTAACTGGCAGTAAGCGTTCAGGGCCGGCTTCCGGCCCTTTTTTATGGCAAGACAGCAGTACAGGGCAAAATGAAAAATATTCTCGCAATTCAATCTCACGTTGTTTACGGACACGCCGGTAACAGCGCTGCCGAATTCCCGATGCGCCGCATGGGCGCAAACGTTTGGCCGCTGAATACCGTGCAATTTTCTAATCACACCCAGTATGGTCACTGGACCGGCACCGTGATGCCCGCCACGCATTTGACCGACATCGTTAAAGGCATTGCGGCGGTTGACCGCCTGAAGACCTGTGATGCGGTGCTGAGCGGCTATCTGGGATCGGCGGAGCAGGGCGAACAGATTCTGGAGATCGTGCGTCTGGTGAAAGAAGCCAACCCGAACGCATGGTTCTTCTGCGATCCGGTGATGGGCCATCCGGAAAAAGGCTGCATTGTGGCGCCGGGCGTGGCGGAGTTTCACTGCAAAATGGCGTTGCCCGCCAGCGACATCATCGCGCCGAACCTGCTGGAGCTGGAGATGCTCAGCGGGCATGAAGTGGCCAACGTGGAGCAAGCGGTGGTTGCGGCACGTGAACTGATTAGTAAAGGCCCGAAAGTGGTGCTGGTGAAACATCTGGCGCGCGCCGGACGCCGCAGCGACCGCTTTGAGATGCTGCTGGTGACCGCTGATGAGTGCTGGCACATCAGCCGTCCGTTGGTGGACTTTGGCGTGCGTCAGCCGGTTGGCGTGGGCGATCTCACCAGCGGCCTGCTGCTGGTCGATCTGCTGCACGGTAAGTCGCTGCAGGATGCGCTCGAGCACATTACGGCGGCGGTGTATGAAGTGATGCTGAAAACCCACGAAATGGGCGAGTACGAATTGCAGCTGGTGGCCGCGCAGGATGCGATTGCCAAACCGACTCAGCATTTCGCGGCAGAAAAGCTGTAAATTCCCGTAGGGTGCGCATTCATGCGCACCTGTAATTGAGGTCGCCATTAATGGCGACCCTACGTTCTGGGGCGTGCGCATTAATAGCGATGCGACAAAGAATTGCGTCGGATTAAACCAAACCTTCCGCCTTCAACGCCGCCTGCACCGCTGGGCGCTCTGCAACCCGGCTAAACCAGGCTTCCAGCGCATCCAGTCCACTCAAATCTAGCTTGATGGCTTTAGCCCAGCGCGTCACCACGAACAGATACACATCGGCAACGGTAAAACGTAATCCCAGCAGCCACTGTTTATCCTGCAACGCCTCATTCACCTGCTGATACTTCTTCTCCAGCTGCGCACGCGCAATGGCTTTGTACTCTTCTGGCGTATCAGGACGGAACAGCGGGCTAAAACCCTTGTGCAGTTCGCTGCTGACATAACTCAGCCATTCCAGCGTGTGATAGCGCGTCAGGCTGCCGGTTGGTGCCAGCAGGTTGCGATCCGGCTTGAGATCCGCCAGATACTGCACAATCGCCACGCCTTCGGTCAGGATGCTGCCATCATCAAACTGCAGCGCCGGCACTTGTCCTTTCGGGTTAATCTGCCAGTAATCTTCTCCTTGCTCGGTCACTTTCTTCTGCAGGTCCACGTTCACCTGGGTAAAGTCCAGTCCGCATTCGAGCGCGACAATATGCGGTGATAGCGAACAGGCACCGGGCTTACAATAGAGTTTCATCATGGCTTCTCCTTGAGTGTTGTGGTGATCGAAGCAGCATAAGTCTGCCAGGGATTTTTGCCAGTGACAGCGATCAGGAATTGCGGTCACCGTTCAGGTTTATTCAGCAAAGCATGGCAGTAATGGCAGCTTTTCGAGCGCGAAATCCCAAAATTGCCGCACTTTAGGCGTCATATTCTTCACGCGCTGGGTGACTAACTGCACCGGCAACGGTGCCGGCTCCCATTCAGGCAGTAAACGCAGCAATTTTCCGCTGTGGATATCGTCGATAACCTGATACGAGAGCAGCCGTCCAATGCCTTGTGCGCTGCGCAACGCTTCCAGCTGGCTCTCCACATCATTAACCCGCAGACGCGGCGTGATGCGCACGCGCAGATCCTGGGCGAAGCGCCACTCGCGTGTATGGCGCAGGCTCGTCACTAACGCATGTTGAGTCAGTTCAGTGGGATGAAGAGGCGTGCCAGCCTGTTGCAGATAGCCGGGGCAGGCAACCAGCGTTGAACGCACCGTGCCAACCTGACGCGCCACCATCGAAGAGTCCTGCAGTTCGCCAATGCGCAGCGCGATATCAAGACCGTTTTCAATCAGGTCCTGATAGGTGTCGCTGAGCACCACTTCAATCTGCATCTCCGCATGCTGTTGCAGAAAGGCATTCACTAAAGGCATGACGTGGCGACGACCAAACTGCACCGGTGCGGTTAAACGCAGCAAGCCATGCAGGCCGCTGTGGTGAGCGCTGTCGATGGCGCGCTGATAATCGCTCAACACGCGTTGCGCCTGCTCAAACAGCTGCCAGCCGGCTTCGGTGGGTGCCAATTGGCGCGTGGTGCGTTCAATCAGGGTGGTGGCGAGACGGGCTTCGAGCGTATTAAGAGTGCGAGTGATCACCGGTGGCGATCGCTGCAATAAACGCGCGGCGCCAGCCAAACTGCCTTGCTGGATAACCGCGACAAACACCTCAAGCTCATCAAACCTGTCCATGCTTCTTCCACGCTGATTAACAGTGAGCCGACATCATGAAGTTAAGTGAGCGAAAAGCGAAGTGTGAGCAGCAGAAATCGTTAAAGCAAATGTGAATGGAAGTGAAATAGCGGGCAGAAAAAAGCCGGGACACGCCCGGCTTTCTCACTTACTGATTGGCGCTAGCGCGTTTCAGTTCAGTTTGACTGTCATCCTGCGTCATGCGGTTCAGCAATGGCGCGGTGATCAACATCAGCAGGGCAATCACGCCGGTAGCAATACCAATCTGCTGGAACACATGGCTGTAAACTGCCAGCGAAGTATGCGGATCGGTCACATCACTCGGCACTGCCATCAGGTTGGCGACTTTACCCGCAATCATTGCTGCACCTGCGGTGGTCAGGAACCAGGAACCCATGATGAAGCCCATCAGACGCTGTGGTACCAACTGTGCGACCATCGCCAGGCCCAGACCGGAAATCATCAGCTCACCGATGCTCTGCAGCGCATAGCTGAGGATCAGCCAGTTCACCGAGACGATACCGGCTTCGTTGGCAAATTTGGCACCAAACGGCAGCACCAGAAAGGCCGCTGAACACAGCACCATACCGAAGGCGAATTTGTGTGGCATCGGCATTTTATCGCCGAGCTTGTTATACACCGCCGCCAGAATCGGGCTTGCCAGCATAATCCAGAACGGGTTCAGCGCCTGGAACTGCTCTGGCTCAAAGGTGATGCCGAGAATGGCATGCTCAACGTTGCGGATAGCGAAGAAGTTGAGTGAGGTCGGCATCTGCATATAGAGCACGAAGAACACAATCGCTTCTACCATCAGCAGGAAGGCCACGATCATCTTACGACGGGCGGCACCTTTCAACGCGAAAGCTTCTTTGGCGAAGATCACCACGATACCCGCGGCGATGACGCCCAGCGTCATGCGTGCGATGCTCTGGTGATGCAGCAACCAGGCCGCCAGCGCAATCAGCGCTACCACGCCAACCAGCGTCATCAGCAGTTTACCCATCTGCAGCGGGGCAAAATCCGGCTTGGAGCCGTAGTTTTTCACCACGCGCTGGAAGAACAGGAAGTTCAGCAGCGTAATTACCAGACCGACAACCGACAGCGAGAACGCTGCGCCCCAGCCATACTTCGCGGCCAGCCACGGCGTCAGCATCATCGAGAACAGCGAACCGATGTTGATCGACATGTAGAACATGGTGAAGGCACCGTCGAGGCGCGCGTCATCTTTCTCATAGCAGGTCGACAGCAGGGAAGAAGGGTTAGCTTTAAACAAGCCGCTACCAACGGCGATGGTCGCCATACCGATATACACCATTGAGGTGTCATGACCGGAGAAGGCAATCAGCGCATAACCCAGCGCCAGTACCATCACGCCGAGTACGATAACGCGTTTGGTACCCAGCACTTTATCGCCGAGCCAGCCGCCGATGGCGACCAAACCATAAACCAGCGCGCTAAACGAGGTGAACAGCGTAATGGAGTCCGCTTCGGACATGCCCAGCTGTTTAACCAGGTAAACCGCCATGATGGCTTGCAGACCGTAGTAACCAAAACGTTCCCACAGTTCGATGGAGAAGATCAGATAAAACGCTTTCGGTTGCTTAAAAGCGTTGAGGCTTGGCGCCCCGTCAGTGTGTTTGTTTGCAGTTGACACGTGTACCTCAGTTTTAACATAGCCTGTTTTGCGACAGGAATTAAGTCTGCGTCGGGCTGGGTAATCCCGCGCAACATTGTTATTAGAAAGGAAAAACGGCGACTAATTTGGCTGAATCAGTCCAACAGGGCAAGCATTTTCTACACGCTGAAATACTTGCAATAGGTAGGGTTAATGCCGTTATACAAAGTTGTAAATCAGTGTTAAATCTCGCTGCGTGGCATTATATCAGGATAAACAGGTGAAATGCAGATCTGGAAGATCATTTTCCTGATATAAACTGCTCAGAGAGACATTGTTGGAATATAACGCTAAAGTTCATAAATTATACAGGGATTATTATTGCTGTTGTGCAGAATATAAGCACAACAGCTTGATTGGTGAGCGTAATAAGCAGTCAAAAGATTCCAGATCGCTAATTAGTTGATCCTGCGCACAAAACCGTGAATTAATTAGCAGGCTAAAAGAAGAAAACGTTTGCGCAGCATACATCTGACGAATTTTAGCGCGATTGGATACATTATTTGCCAGATAAACAGGCCGCCATAAGCGCAATGCGTGGAAACGAAAGGCGCAAAAATCGGCAATTAAGGCGTTTAGACAGCGCGTTAACTTTGCTGTAACCACCTTTTTTCCCTGAAAGGACGTAGTCATGATGAAGTCGATTCGTGTTGCCCTGATTGGCGATTACCGTGCTGATGCCGTTGCGCATCAAGCCATTCCTCCCGCCGTACAACTCGCTGCAAACACTCTTTCCCTTAACGTTAGCGCCGACTGGATTGCCACTCCCGAGCTCGACCAACATAACCTCGATGATTACCAGGCGATTTGGCTGGTACCGGGCAGTCCTTATCTCAATGACGCGGGCGTGTTTGCCACTCTTCGCTGGGCGCGGGAAAGCGGTAAGCCATTTTTAGGTTCGTGTGGCGGATTCCAGTACGCCATCGTCGAGTACGCGCGCAATGTGCTGGGCTGGGAAGATGCGGCGCATGCGGAAACCGATGCCAGCGGTCGCTGGGTGATTGCGCCGCTGGCGTGTTCACTGGTGGAACAGCGCGGAAGCGTCACCTTCCAGCCGGGTTCACGTATTGCAAAGGCTTACGGCGCATTGCAGGGCGATGAGGGTTACCACTGCAACTTTGGCGTCAACCCTGAGTTCAGCGAAGCGCTAGCGACACAGAATCTGCAGATCACTTCCTGGGATTTGGACGGCGACGTGCGCGGCATTGAATTGACCGATCACCCGTTCTTTGTGGCTACCTTGTTCCAGTCCGAACGTGCAGCGTTACAAAACCAGCTTTCGCCGCTGGTAGTCGCGTGGCTGCAGGCAGCCGCAGTTTAAATACGTAGGGTCGCCATTCATGGCGACCTCTATCAGCTGATCTGCAACAACGGCTTACAATCCCGCCCCGATTGGTGATAGCACTGAATAGCATCCCGCCAGTTCGCCAGCGGAAAAATCACCACTTCGCCACACTCACTGGCACGTAACAGCGGCCAGATCTCACGGAATAACGTTTGCCAATCCTGATGCGCTAAATCCTCCAGCGTATGCCGCACGTGGAACCAGTGCAGCGCCGGACGTGGCGCATTAACCCGCACCGGCTTGCCACTCAGCACGCCATAAGCAATGAATTCAGCGTCGGGAGATAATGATTGCAAAATCAACTGGCCGATTTCGCCGCCCACGGCATCAAATACCAGATCGCACTGCTGCGCGGCAGCAGCAATTTCGGCCCGCTGCGTTTCAGCCAGCGCAACGATGCTCAATTGCTGCAAGCGTGCGCCATGCTGCGGCGCACGATGAATTAGGGTGATATCAATCGCGCCCATCAGCCTTGCCCACTGCGCCAGTAACAGGGCACAAGCGGAACCGCCTGCGGTGATCAACACGCGTTTACCGGCTGGCGACCACTGTTTGAGCATCAGCAACGCCGCCAGTGGATTGATATAGGCGCGTGCCGCCAGCGTGGTGCTGATGTCGGGCGGAACCAGCACCGCAATCAGCGGATCGCAATCGATATAACGTTGCCAGGTGCCAACGCTGCGCAGCGGCAGCACGCGCTGGCCGAGCAAATGGCTAAACGCTGGCGGAGCAGCCATCACCGTGCCGACGCCCTCATAGCCAGCGATGAGCGGCGGCGAGACGCGATGGCGATAGGCGCCGGTAATCGGAATCAGATCGGAAGCATTAATAGGAGCAAACTGCATCGCCACGCGCAGCAGGCCAGCAGCGCAGGGCGCTAAAGCAGAGGATTCGAGCGTAAGTACGCTGGCAGGATCGCCAAACTGCCGATAAGCGAGCGCGAGATTGCTTATCGGCAGCGACTCAGAGTTCGGTTTTGGCGTCGAATTCACACAAATCTTCGATCAGACAGGATCCGCAACGCGGTTTGCGCGCCACGCAGGTATAGCGACCGTGCAGAATCAGCCAGTGATGGCAGTCAACTTTAAACGCAGCCGGCACCACTTTCAGCAGTTTGTCTTCCACTTCTTCTACATTCTTACCCGGCGCGAAGCGGGTGCGATTGCTGACGCGGAAAATATGCGTATCGACAGCAATCGTCGGCCAGCCAAAAGCGGTATTGAGCACCACGTTGGCGGTTTTGCGCCCAACGCCCGGCAGCGCTTCCAGTGCCGCACGATCTTCTGGCACTTCGCCGCCGTGCTGTTCCAGCAGAATGCGGCAGGTCTTGATGACATTCTCCGCCTTGCTGTTAAACAGGCCGATGGTTTTGATGTACTCCTTCACGCCATCCACACCGAGCGCCAGAATGGTTGCTGGCGTATTCGCTACCGGATAGAGCTTCGCGGTGGCTTTGTTGACGCTAACGTCGGTGGCTTGCGCGGAGAGTAACACCGCAATCAGCAGCTCAAATGGCGAGCTGAAGTTAAGTTCTGTGGTTGGATGCGGATTCTCATCACGCAGGCGCGTCAGAATTTGCGCGCGTTTCTCTTTATTCACACCGCTTTCCCGGTTGCGCCTTGCGGCTCGGCTTCAGGCGCCGCCGCACGTGTGGCCGCACGCTGTTTCATCTTCTGATCGATCAGGTATTTCGCCGCCAGCAGCATGCCGAGGCCGATAAAGGCGCCCGGTGGCAGCATCGCCAGCAGCATTGGGGAATCAAAGTGCACCACTTCAATACGCAGCGCTTTGGCCCACGGCCCCAGCAGTTGATCCGCACCGTTGAACAGCGTACCGCTGCCAATCAGCTCACGAATCGAACCCAGCGTCACCATCGCGCAGGTTGCGCCCATACCGATGGCAAAACCATCCAGCGCGGAGAGCGGAATGCTGCTCTTCGAGGCGACCGCTTCGGCGCGACCCACCACGATGCAGTTGGTGACGATCAGCGGGATAAAGATGCCGAGCGACTGATACAAACCATATGCGTAGGCGTTGATCAGCATCTGCACGCAGCTCACCACCGAGGCGATGATCATCACGTAAATCGGGATACGGATTTCAGCCGGCACCCAACGACGTGAAGCAGAAATTGCGCTGTTGGTGATGGTCAGCACCAGCGTGGTCGCCAGGCCTAAGCCGAGGGCATTCGTGGCGGTTGAGGTGACCGCCAGCAGCGGACACAGGCCGAGCAGCTGCACCAGCGCGGAGTTATTTTTCCACAGGCCGCCGACCAGTAAATTCTTGGCTTCACTCATTTGCATCTCCACATTCAGGCAGCGAAGATAACTTCGCTGGCAGTGTTTCAATCAGCAGCGCGGTGCGCTTAGTGGCGTTGACCACCGCACGTGGCGTAATTGTTGCGCCGGTAAATTGGTCGAATTCACCGCCGTCTTTTTTCACCGCAAAATTTTTGTCCTCAGCGCCGTGGATCACTTTGCCATTGAAGCTGTTGATCCAGTCTGAAATACGCAGTTCGATTTTATCGCCAAGGCCCGGCGTTTCATGATGCTCAACCACGCGCACGCCCAGCACTTTGCCGTGGAAATCGGCCCCGACCAACATCTGAATCGCCCCAGAATAGCCGTCTGGCGCGGTGGTCTCAAGCGCCGCCGCCACTGGCTGATCGCCTTTACGCGCTAAATAGAGATGATGCGGTTTACCATTGCCCAGCGCCACCGCATCGGTCACCAGATAACACTCTTGCTGGATGTGATTGTCGTACAGATCGGTCGGCACTACCTGATCTAACAGATTTTTCTGTTGCAGCGCGGTCTGATGCTCCACCGTCGGTTTGGTGACATAGTTAACCACCGCCGTCACGCCGGTGGTGATCACCGCAAACGCCGCCAGCGTCACCGCATTTTTACGAATAGCTTCGATCATCTTCAGTCCTTGCGATGGCCGTAAACGCGCGGCTGGGTGTAGTAATCAATCAGCGGCACACAAATATTGGCCAGCAATACCGCGAAGGCGACGCCGTCTGGATAGCCGCCAAAGCTGCGAATCAGCCACACCAGCAAACCAATCAGCGCACCGTAAATCAGGCGTCCGCGATTGGTGGTAGATGCGGTCACCGGATCGGTGGCAATAAAGAACGCGCCAAGCATGGTGGCACCGGAGAACAGGTGAATCAGCGGTGAGTTAAGCGACTCCGGCGAGAACAGCCAGCCCAGCGTGGCGCAGAACGCCAGCGAGACGAGGAAACTGACCGGAATGTGCCAGCGGATGGCATTTTTCGCCAGCAGCAGCGCGCCGCCCAGCAGATAACCGAGGTTAACCCACTGCCAGCCGAGACCGGCTAACACGCCGCTGTAAATCGGCTGCGCCAGCAACTGATCGGCGGAGTGTCCGGCACGCAGACCGGTTTTAAAGGTATCGAGCGGCGTCGCCTGGCTGACGCCATCAACGCCGAGTTGCAGCTGCTGCATGGTTTCACCGGCCAGCGTGTGGTGGGTGAAGATCATGCTGAGCGAATCCAGCAGGCCAGGTTTGATGGCTTGCAAACTATCGGGCGGCAGCCAGCTGGTCATCTGCACCGGGAAGGAGATCAGCAGCACCACGTAACCCACCATCGCCGGGTTAAACGGGTTTTGCCCCAAACCGCCGTACAGCTGTTTGGCGATGACGATGGCGAAAATGGTACCCAATACCACCAACCACCACGGCGCAAGCGGCGGCAGGCTAATGCCGAGCAGCAACGCGGTGAGCAGGGCGGAGTTATCGGATAACGTCGGCACCAGCGGCGTTTTGCGCAGGCGCAGAATCGCGCCTTCGGTGGCCCACGCGGTGGCGATCGCCAGCAAAACCTGAATTAAAAAACCCACGCCAAAGAAATACCACTGTGCTGCCATGCCCGGCAGCGCGGCCAACACCACCAGCAGCATGATATTGCCGGTGCTGCGGCGGTTGTGGGTATAGGGAGAACTTGCGATACGAAAAGCCATTTAATCCTCAGTCGTCGAAGGCTGCTGCTGCGCTTTACGCGCTTTGGCACGGGCGACCGCAGCGGCAATTGCCGCTTTGCGTGGGTCGGCGGAGTCAGGAGAGGCAGCAGCCTCCACTTCAGGAGATGGTGTTTCAGCCTGCTGCGCGACAGCCGCAGCGGCTTTTTTCGCTTTAGCGCGCGCTATTGCCGCTTCAACGGCGGCTTTGCGCGGATCGACTTCAGCAGCAGGCGCGTCAGCTGGCGGCTCTACTGGCGCAGGTTCAGCAGGTTGTGCGGCAGCGGCGGCTTTCTTCGCTTTCGCGCGGGCAATCGCTGCTTCAACGGCAGCTTTGCGTGGATCGACTTCAGCAGCAGGTGCTTCAGCTGGCGGCTCGGCAGGTGCCGGTTCAGCGGCAGCGGCGGCTTTCTTCGCTTTCGCACGCGCAATCGCCGCTTCAACGGCCGCTTTGCGCGGATCGACTTCAGCCACCGGTTCAGCGGCAGGCGCTACCTCAGCCGCAGGTGCGCCTGCTTTCTTCGCCTTCGCACGCGCAATTGCCGCTTCCACCGCCGCTTTACGCGGATCGCCAGGTTGACGACTAAGTGCCTGAGTTTCAGCTTGCTTCTCGGCCTGCTGCGCTAAGGCTTGCGCGTGACGCGCTTCGCGCTCTGCAGCATCCTGCTCCGGCGTTTTTTCCTGACGCGCTTTCACACGTGCCACGGCAGCGTCCCGTTCACCCTGGTCGCTGCGCGCCACGCGCTGTTTGGCGTTTTCATGACGCGCTTCACGCGCCTGTTTTTCGCGCTCCAGACGTGCCAGACGCGCTTCAAAACGCGCTTTCGCTTCGGCGGTGCGTTTTGCTTCGAGGTCGATGGCGCGCAGTTCCGCCTTCTCCTGGCGATAATATTGCACCAGCGGAATGTTACTTGGGCAAACGTAAGCGCAGGCACCGCACTCAATGCAGTCATCAATATTGTGCGCGCGCGCTTTTTCGTGATCGCCGCCCTGGCTGTACCAGAATAGCTGCTGCGGCAGCAGTTTAGCCGGACAAGCATCAGCGCAGGCGCTGCAGCGGATACAGGATTGTTCTTCCTGGTCGTTGCCCATTTCGCTGGCGGACGGCGCCAGAATACAGTTGGAGATTTTCACCAGCGGCACGTTGAGCGACGGCAAGGTAAAGCCCATCAGCGGACCGCCCATGATCACCATCTGGCGCGATCCCGGCGTAAAACCGGCATGCTGCAGCAGGTGGCTCACCGGCGTACCGAGACGGCCCCAGACGTTGCGCGGGCGCGCCAGCGCTTCGCCGGTCAGCGTCACTACGCGTTCAGTGATTGGTTCGCCGTCAACGATGGCGCGTTTTACCGCCCACGCGGTTCCGACGTTCTGCATCAACACACCGATATCGGTGGAGCGTCCGCCGTGTGGCACTTCGAGACCGGTAAGAATCTGCGTCAGCTGCTTCGCGCCGCCAGAAGGATACTTGGTCGGTATGACGCGAATCTGCAATTCACGATCGCCACCCAATGCCTGCTTCAGCGCAGCAATGGCTTCAGGTTTATTATCTTCAACGCCGATCAGCACGCGTTCCGCCTGCAACACCCACGCCAGAATGCGGCAGCCTTCCAGCACTTCGGCGGCACAATCCTGCATTAAACGGTCATCGGCGGTGATGTAAGGCTCGCACTCGGCGGCGTTGATGATCAGGGTTTTGACACCGCGCAGGCCGCCGCGCAGTTTGGTGGCGGTTGGGAAGCCCGCGCCGCCTAAACCGGCAATGCCGGCATCGTGAATGCGCTTAACGGCCTCTTCACGCGACAGGGCGCGGTAATCGGGCTGCGGATCGAGTGTCGTCCAGCGATCTTCGCCGTCGGCACGCAGGAAAATGCACAGCTCCGACAGGCCAGAAGGGTGCGCCGTCATGTGTGGCGCAATCTCTTCGATAGTGCCGGAGGTCGGGGCGTGGACCGGCAGCATGCGTCCGCCGCCAAAGGTCAGCGGCTGACCGCGCAGCACTTTGTCGCCGGGCGCGACGCAAATTTCGCCTTCATGGCCGATATGCTGTTTTAACGGAATGATAAAGCGCTCAGGCAGCGGTAACTGACTCAGCGGCGTGCCGTTGGACTGTGTTTTCATTTCCGGCGGATGAATGCCGCCCTGAAAATCCCACAGCTTCTCTTTGCGGAACAGGTTAAACAAATTAAGCATGGGTTGTTTCTACCGGGATCACCCGTACAGGAATGGTGTCGAGATTCCACTTCCAGTTGGCCGTGGTGGTGGCAACCGGGCGCATCTCAATGCAGTCGGTCGGGCAAGGCGCAACGCAGAGATCGCAGCCGGTGCAGACATCGCTCAGCACGGTGTGCATGGCGCGCGTGGCACCGACGATGGCGTCAACCGGGCAAGCCTGAATACATTTGGTGCAGCCGATGCAGTTCTCCTCATCGATCCACGCCACGGTACGTATTGGCTCCAGCACTTCTGCGCCGCCGTCGAGCGGTTGCGGTTCAACGTTGAGCAGCGCGGCCAGCTTGAGCATGGTCTGCTCGCCGCCAGGTGCGCACTTATTGATGGCTTCGCCGTTATTACCTACCGCATCGGCATACGGACGACAGCCGGGATAGCCGCACTGCCCACACTGGCTCTGCGGTAAAATCTCATCGATCTGTTCAACAATCGGATCTTCTTCCACCTCGAAGCGACGCGAGGCGTAACCGAGCAGGGCACCGAACACCAGGCCCAATGCAGCAAGTGCGACAATCGCAATCCAAATCGCGGTCATTAGAATTTCACCAGCCCGGTGAAGCCCATAAAGGCCAGCGCCATCAAACCAGCGGTGATCAGCGCAATCGAGTTGCCTTTAAACGGTGCAGGAACATTCGCCAGCACCAGACGCTCGCGCATACCCGCAAACAGCACCATCACCAGCGAGAAGCCGAGTGACGCGCTGAAGCCGTACAGCGCTGCTTGCAGGAAGGTGTGATTCAAATTAACGCTCAAGAGTGGCACGCCCAGTACCGCGCAGTTGGTGGTGATCAGCGGCAAAAAGATTCCCAGCAGGCGATAAAGTGACGGGCTGGTTTTGCGCACCACCATTTCGGTGAACTGCACCACAACAGCAATCACCAGGATGTAGGCGAGGGTACGCAGATAAACCAGATCGAGCGGCACCAGAATCAGGTGGTTTACCAGCCAGGCGCAGATCGCCGCCAGCGTGATCACGAAAGTGGTGGCAAGTCCCATGCCGATGGCCGTTTCCAGTTTTTTTGACACGCCCATAAAGGGACAAAGGCCGAGGAATTTGACCAACACGAAGTTGTTCACCAGCACTGTGCCAATAAAGAGAAGTAAGTAATCGGTCATTTTTTAACCTGGGAAGCCGAAAGGCGTCTATTATCCGGAATTGAGAGGTGCATCTCAACCTTCACCGGGTTTGTGTGGTCGTTGAGAGCACTCAGAATTAAATTGCTGACGAAACTCACATCATTATGGCTGGATAAACGTCTGTTTTACACGTTGAGAGCGTTTGAAATAGGGCACAAACACCGCCGCAGCCAACAGCGACAGCAGCAACGTCTGAATCGCCTTGCCGTCGGCAACGGGCGTGAAGGCAAAGGTTTTTAACGCCAGCAAAATCGTCATCAACAGCCACAGAATGTAGTGGCGCGGTAAGCGACGCGAACGTTTACAGAAAATCCAGCACACCCACATGCTGTAAAGCCAAACCACTGCGGCGGTGAGCAGTGAGATCGACCATTGCGTGAGCAAAATGCCGCCGTGTGAAAACAGCGTAGTACGCAATTCGGGATTGAACAGCGGGCTCAAATACATCGCCACCACCAGCGCGCTGGTCAGCATGGTCATGATCAGCCACGCCAGCGGCAGCAATAACCAGCCAGCGATACGCGGCGGGAACACCTGTTCGGTCATCGGGAAGATCCTGTTTGCAGAGAAGAGGGCGATGCAGAGCGTATCATGTCCAAACGGGGCACGCCCGACCTGGACAACGCAAGAGCGCAGATAAAGAGGGGATAAATCAATTAGATCACGTAACGCCAGACGGTTTTAGGCACGCGGCCCATGTCGAACAGACGTCCGCCAGAGACCAGTTCAGCACGTCGATGGTCGGCAGCGCGATACATATTGATGATCTCATTATCATCAGTCAGCGAATAATTAAGATGGTCGTAGAGTTTTTCCAGACTATCGAGATTATTCACTTTGCGGAATTTCAGCAGGTAATCTAACGCAGTCATGATTGCCATTTAAATATAAAGTACTCGGAAGTGCCCAAGTATAGGGAGCACGCAGCGAGAGTCCATACGCGACTTGTAAAAAAATACAAAATTCAGACAACATGCGCTAATTCGCTCATGAAACGACACTTTTTTACCTTTTAAACGTTTTAAACGCGTATTTGAAAAGCGATTTAAGGCAAATTCAGGCCGGTAATTAGCGGGTATGTGAGAAAATCTCACACTAATTAATCCATACTGGTTAGCCATTATTTATCCGTCTCTATAATAGTTATTTCCGATCGTGCTGCTGACGAATCCGCTAATTATTCGCGACTGGTCGGTAAATTTATGCACACGCCATGAAACCAGCACTCACAATCTGTGCGAGCAGTCACAAAATCAATAATTGTTTGTCTGGACAGACAATAACCATTCTTTACGTACCTGCTGTAATCGTTTCCAGTAGTGAGAAACATAACCGATTCTGTTTATTACATTTATTTAACCACCTGCGCAATAATAAGCAGGCATTTTGTCCATAACGCCACTCTCCTTCAAGCCTTGCCCGTTCGCGTAACTCCTTTAATTCACTCTGATTTGTGAAGTAAGTCGCGCTTGTTTACGCGCTTTTCAGCCAGGCTTAATTCGCGTTTTGTACCCCTACAACACACTCCCTTCAGAGGAATGAAATTATGTGGAAACGTTTACTCTTGACCGCTATGGTGAGCTCGGCACTGAGTACGTCGGTGTTGGCTGCTGATATGACGGTGGGCTTCTCACAGGTTGGCTCGGAATCTGGCTGGCGTTCAGCAGAAACCAATGTGGCAAAAAGTGAAGCGCAAAAGCGCGGCATCACACTGAAAATCGCCGATGGCCAACAGAAACAAGAGAACCAAATCAAAGCGGTGCGCTCGTTCATTGCGCAGGGCGTTGATGCCATCTTCATTGCGCCGGTGGTGCAAACGGGATGGGAGCCGGTGCTGGAAGAAGCCAAAGACGCCAAGATTCCGGTGTTCTTACTTGATCGCGCCATCGTGGTGAAAGACAAATCGCTGTACATGGCGGTGGTCACTGCTGACAACGTGCTGGAAGGCAAGTTGATTGGTGACTGGCTGGTGAAAACTGTTGCGGACAAAAAATGTAACGTCGTCGAGCTGCAAGGCACCGTTGGCGCCAGCGTAGCGATTGACCGTAAGAAAGGCTTCGCCGAAGCCATCGCAGGACACGACAACATCAAAGTGATTCGCTCGCAGTCCGGTGACTTTACCCGCAGCAAAGGTAAAGAGGTGATGGAGAGTTTCATCAAGGCGGAAAACAACGGCAAGAACATCTGCATGGTTTACGCGCATAACGATGATATGGCGATCGGTGCCATTCAGGCGATCAAAGAAGCCGGCCTCAAACCAGGTAAAGATATCCTGACCGGTTCGATTGACGGCGTGCCCGATATCTACAAAGCGATGCTGGCCGGTGAAGCCAATGCCAACGTAGAGCTGACGCCAAACATGGCCGGCCCGGCATTTGACGCGCTGGAGAAATTCAAGAAAGACGGCACGATGCCGCCGAAAATCATCAAAACAGAATCGAAACTGTATCTGCCGGACTCAGCGCAGGCACAGCTCGATACCAAAAAAGGCATGGGTTACTGATCCCCGCAACCGCCCTTCGGGGCGGTTTTTGATGACGTAAGGCGAGGTAGAACCCGATGAGCACCTCCGATGAAACCACACTGCTGACCATCAGCGGCGTCAGCAAAGGCTTTCCCGGCGTGAAGGCGCTGGATAATGTTTCGTTCAGCATCCGCAAGGGCGAGATCATGGCGCTGCTGGGCGAAAACGGCGCGGGCAAATCTACGCTGATTAAAGTCCTGACCGGCGTTTACACCCGCGATGCCGGCACCGTAACCCTGAATGGCAAGGCGATTACGCCGCACAATACTGCTGATGCGCAGGAGATGGGCATTGGCACCGTTTATCAGGAAGTGAATCTGCTGCCGAATATGTCGGTGGCGGATAATTTGTATATTGGCCGCGAGCCGCGTCGCTTTGGCATGATCGATCGCAAGCGCATGGTGCGCGATGCTGATGCGCTGATGCGCAATTACGGTTTCGTGCTCGACGTGACGCGTCCGCTGGGCCATTACTCGGTGGCGATGCAGCAGATCATTGCGATTTGCCGCGCGGTCGATCTCTCCGCGCAGGTGTTGATCCTCGATGAACCGACCGCCAGCCTCGATGCCAACGAAGTCGAAATGCTGTTTACCCTGATGGCGCAGCTGAAAGCCAAAGGGATGAGCCTGATTTTTGTGACCCACTTTCTCGACCAGGTTTACCGCATTACCGATCGCATCACCGTGCTGCGAAACGGCCAGTTTATTGCCACGCGCGATACCGCCACGCTGCCGCAGATTGAACTGATTAAGCTGATGCTGGGGCGCGAGCTGCTGGAAACCGCTTTGCAGCGTCAGGGCAGCACGCTGCGCAGCAATCAGCCGGTGGTGTCGTTTGAAGATTACGGCAAGAAGGGCACCATTGAACCGTTCAACCTGCAGGTGCGTCCGGGGGAAGTGGTAGGTCTGGCCGGTTTGCTCGGTTCCGGTCGTACCGAAACCGCCGAAGTGCTGTTTGGTATCCGCCGCGCCGATCGCGGGACTGCAACTATCAAGGGCAAAGTGCAGAACATCCGCACGCCCGCGAAGGCCTCGCGCCTTGGTATGGGGTTCTGTCCGGAAGATCGTAAAACCGACGGCATCATTGGTGGCGCATCGGTACGCGAAAATATCATTCTGGCATTGCAGGCACAGCGCGGCTGGCTGCGACCGATTAAGCGTCGTGAGCAGCAGGAGATCGCCGAGCGCTTTATCAAGAGCCTTGGCATTCGCACGCCGCATGCCGATCAGCCGGTTGAGCTGTTGTCCGGCGGCAACCAGCAAAAGGTGCTGCTGTCGCGCTGGCTGGTGACCAAACCACAATTCCTGATCCTCGACGAGCCAACGCGCGGCATTGATGTGGGCGCGCACGCCGAGATCATTCGCCTAATTGAAACCCTGTGCGCCGACGGATTGGCGCTGCTGGTTATCTCCTCTGAACTCGAAGAACTGGTGGGCTATGCCGATCGCGTGTTGATTATGCGCGATTTGAAGCAAGTGGCCGAAATCCCACTGGAGCAGCTGTCGGTGGCCGCGATCGTCAACGCCATCGCCGATGGAGGAGCACAACATGCTTGAATCCCCTATGACACATGACAAACCCGAACGGCGTAAGCCGAAGCTGCCGCCCGGCATGCCGCAGATTGTGGCGCTGATTCTGGTGCTGCTGGTGGATAGCCTGGTGGCGAATAACTTTTTTGCCATCCACATTCAGGATGGCCGTTTGTTCGGCAGTCCGATTGATATTCTCAATCGCGCCGCGCCGGTGGCGCTGCTGGCGATCGGCATGACGCTGGTGATTGCCACCGGCGGCATCGATCTGTCGGTGGGCGCGGTGATGGCGATTGCGGGCGCGACGGCGGCGACGCTGACCGTGGCGGGGCACAGTTTGCCGTTCATCATTCTGGTGACGCTCGGTACCGGTCTGGCCTGCGGTTTGTGGAATGGCATTTTGGTGGCGCTACTAAAAATTCAGCCGTTTGTCGCCACCTTGATCTTGATGGTGGCGGGACGCGGCGTGGCGCAGTTGATTACGCAGGGGCAAATCGTCACCTTCAATAGCGATAGCCTGGCGTGGTTTGGTAGCGGTTCGCTGTGGCTGTTGCCAGTGCCGGTATGGATTACGCTGCTGGTGGCGTTAGTGGTGTGGCTGCTGACGCGCAAAACCGCGCTCGGACTGTTTATCGAAGCGGTGGGTATCAACCTGCGCGCGGCGCGCAATGCCGGTGTGAATGGCTGGCTGGTGGTGATGTCGACCTATGTGATTAGCGGCATGTGTGCGGCGGTGGCGGGCATGATCGTCGCGGCAGATATCCGTGGGGCCGATGCCAATAACGCCGGTTTGTGGCTCGAGCTGGATGCGATTCTGGCGGTGGTGATTGGCGGTGCCTCGCTGATGGGCGGACGCTTTAATCTGGTGCTGTCGCTGATTGGCGCGTTGATTATTCAGTCGATGAATACCGGTATTTTGCTGTCCGGCTTCCAGCCTGAACTCAATCAGGTAGTGAAAGCGGTGGTGGTGATGTGCGTGCTGCTGCTGCAGTCGCCACGCTTTATTGCCATGTTGAAACGGAGACGCCCGAAATGATTAAACGTCATCTGCCCTTGATGATCACGCTGCTGGTGTTTGTGGCGGGTTATCTGTTTTGCCTGAGTCAATTTCCCGGCTTCGCCTCAACGCGCGTGATCTGCAATATCCTTACCGATAATGCCTTCCTCGGCATTATTGCGGTGGGAATGACGTTCGTGATTTTGTCCGGCGGGATTGATCTGTCGGTGGGCGCGGTGATCGCCTTTAGCGGCGTGTTCCTCGCGCGGGTGATTGGCGATTATCATCTCGATCCGCTTCTGGCGTTTGCGCTGGTGCTGGCGATGGGCGCACTGTTTGGCGCGATGATGGGCTGGTTGATCGATGCGCTGAAAATCCCGGCATTTATCATTACGTTGGCGGGGATGTTTTTCCTGCGCGGCTGTAGCTATCTGGTGTCGGAGAATTCGATTCCTATCGATCATCCGCTCTATACCACGCTGTCGAGCCTGGCGTGGAAGATCCCCGGCGGCGGGCGTTTGAGCTTGCTGGCGCTGATTATGCTGGTGGTGGTGCTCGGCGGCATTATTCTGGCGCACCGCACGCGTTTTGGTAATCAGGTGTATGCGATTGGCGGCAGTCTGACTTCGGCGCAGCTGATGGGCGTGTCTACGCGCGCGACCACCATTAAGATTTATATGTTGTCAACCACGCTGGCGACGCTGGCGGGCATTGTGTTCTCGATTTATACCTCGGCGGGCTATGCGCTGGCGGGATTGGGCGTGGAGCTGGACGCGATTGCTTCAGTGGTGATTGGCGGGACGTTGTTGTCCGGCGGCGTCGGCACGGTATTAGGCACGCTGTTCGGCGTGTTGATTCAGGGATTGATTCAGACCTGGATTAACTTCGACGGTACCTTGAGTTCATGGTGGACAAAAATCGCCATCGGCATTCTGCTGTTCGCCTTTATTGCGCTGCAACGCCTGTTAACGGTTATGTGGGATCGCCAGCAGAACGCACCTGTCAAAAGATTAACCTCGTAGTTTTGTAGGGTGGCCATTTATGGCCACCTGGTTTGCTGGATGACTGCTGGATCTGCGCCAGGGCCAGAAAAGGCCAGCCCGATCGCAAAGAAACCCTGCATCCCTGCAGATCGGCCTCGCCATCCATGGCTCGGACGCTTTGCTCTTCGGGCTGGCCTTTCCTGTCCCCCGTGGATAATTTCATCGCTGTTTCACACTAGGTGCGCATGAATGCGCACCCTACGAAGATGTAGGGTCGCCATTTATGGCGACCACCGTTACCGCCGCCAACAAAAAGGCCGCGAATCATCGCGGCCTTGTTCATTCCAGATCACATCAACGCGCCAGGCGGTAGTACGCCTCATTCCAGCGCAGGGCATCTTTAAATGCCGGTAAGCGCGTCTCCTCATCAATCACCAGCACTTCAATGCCGTTCAGTTCGCCGTACAGATACATATCATCCAAATCCAGTGCCTGGCTGAACACCGTGTGGTGCGCGCCGCCGGCCAGAATCCAGGCTTCGGAGGCCGTTGCCAGCGACGGCTGGGCACGCCACAAAGCACGCGCCACCGGCAGTTTTGGCAGCGGTTTGGGCTGTTCGATGGCATCCACCACATTCACCAGCAAGCGGAAACGATCGCCCATGTCGATGACGCTGGCATTCACCGCGCGTCCGGCTGGCGTGGAGAAGATCATGCGCGCTGGATCGGCTTTGTCGCCAATGCCGAGGAACTGCACATCAATCAGCGGCTTCTCCTCTTTGGCGATGGACGGACACACTTCCAGCATGTGCGAACCCAGCACCAAATCGTTGCCCGGTGAGAAGTGATAAGTGTAATCCTCCATAAAGGAAGTGCCGCCTGCACGCGTGCCCGCTTGTACCTTGAGGATGTGCAGCAGCGCGGCGGTTTTCCAGTCGCCTTCTCCGGCGAAGCCGTAGCCCTGGCCCATCAAGCGCTGCACCGCCAAACCGGGCAGTTGCGTCATGCCGTGCAAGGTCTGGAAGTTGGTGGTGAAGGCTTTGCAGCCTTCAGCTTCGAGGAAACGCTTCAGACCCAGCTCGATGCGTGCCGCATCCAGGACGTTTTGACGCTTTTCGCCGTTAACCGCTGCTACATCGGTAAAGCGATACTGGCTTTCATATTCATCAATCAACGCGTTGACATCACCATCGCTGACGCTGTTGACCACTTCGACCAGATCGCCCACGCCCCAGCCATTCACGGAGTAACCAAACTGAATCTGTGCCGCAACTTTATCGCCTTCAGTTACCGCCACTTCGCGCATGTTGTCGCCGAAGCGCGCCACTTTCAGCTGCTGACTGGCCTGTTTTGCCAGCGCGGCATTGATCCAGCGTCCGATGCGCTGCTGGCTGGCTTTATCCTGCCAGTGACCCGTCACCACGCTGTGCTGCAAACCCATGCGCGCGCCGATGAAGCCGAACTCGCGGCCGCCGTGCGCGGTTTGGTTGAGGTTCATAAAGTCCATATCCATGCTGTCCCACGGAATCTCCGCGTTGAACTGGGTATGGAATTGCAGCAGCGGCTTATTGAGGATGCTCAGGCCACCAATCCACATCTTGGCTGGCGAGAAGGTGTGCAGCCAGGTAATGATGCCGACGCACTGATTGTCGTGGTTGGCAGCGCGGCACAAGGCCAGCGCTTCGTCCGGCGATTTCACCAGCGGCTTCAGCACCAGCGACACCGGCAAAGTGCCAGCTTGATTCAAGCCTTCCATCACCTGGCGAGCGTGCTGTTCCACCTGACGCAAGGTTTCCGCGCCGTAAAGGTGCTGCGTACCAATTACAAACCACACCTGTTGTGCGTTGTGCTGTTCCATTAAATCTCTCCTTTACTGAGCGGATGCGGTGCGCGCGGCATACTGCGGTTCAGCGGCCTGGCACCAGTTTTGATAACGTTGATAAAGTTGCTGATAAACCACCACGCGCTCGGCGTTGGGTTGCAGCGTGACATCAATCGGACTGGCCATAACTTGCTGGGCGGCAGGCACATCGGCATACACGCCCGCAGCGACGGCGGCAAAAATGGCGGCGCCGAGTGCGCAGCATTCGTCAGAGGCGACGATATCCAGCGGACGGTTCATTACGTCGCAGCACGCCTGCATGATGGCGGGGGATTTGCGGGCGATGCCGCCGAGCGTCAGGATGCTTTGCACCGGAATTTGCTGCTGTTCGAAACACTCCATAATGGCGCGTGCGCCAAACGCGGTCGCGGCGATCAGGCCACCAAACAGTGCGGGCGCATCGGTGCCAAGGTTGAGATCGGTGATCACGCCTTTTAAGCGCTGATTAGCATCCGGCGTGCGGCGGCCGTTGAACCAGTCGAGCACCACCGGCAGATGATCGAGCTGCGGATTGGCCGCCCAGGCTTCGGTGAGGTTGCGGATCAGATCTTTTTGCAGCGCGGCTAACTGCGGTTGCAGCTCCGGATGCTGCTGCGACGCCTGCTGCAATGGCCAGCCGAGCAAGCGGCTGAACCAGGCATAAATATCGCCAAACGCCGACTGACCGGCTTCGCAGCCAATCGCGCCCGGCACCACGCTGCCATCCACCTGGCCGCAGATGCCTTTGATGGCGCGGTCGCCAACGGTGTCGCTGTCGGCAATCAGAATGTCGCAGGTTGAGGTGCCAATCACTTTCACCAGCGTATAAGGCTGCGCACCGGCACCGACCGCGCCCATGTGGCAGTCAAACGCACCGCCCGAAAGTATCACCTTTTCCGATAAACCGAGGCGCTGCGCCCATTCGCTGCTGAGCGTGCCAACCGGCACATCGGCGGTCCAGGTTTCTTCGAACAGGGGAGAATCAAGCTGCTCGACCAGCAGAGGATCGAGCGCGCGGAAGAAGTCAGCCGGCGGCAAGCCTTGCCACTCCGGATGCCACAGTGATTTGTGCCCGGCGGCACAGCGTCCACGACGCAATTGCGCGGGTGCGGTGGTGCCGCTGAGCAACGCGGGCACCCAATCGCACAGTTCCACCCAAGACACTGCCGCGTCACGTACCGCAGCATCTGCGCGTGACACGTGCAGTATCTTGGCCCAGAACCACTCCGACGAATACACGCCGCCAATATAGCGGGTGTAATCGTCGAAACGACCGCTTCGACACAGCTGATTGATCTCTTCGGCTTCTTCAATCGCGGTGTGATCTTTCCACAGCACAAACATCGCGTTGGGGTTATTGGCGAATTCCGGGCGCAGCGCCAACACGTTGCCATCACGATCGATGGGCGCGGGCGTCGAGCCGGTAGAATCCACGCCAATCCCGACCACTGTGGCGCGCTGTTCAGGCGTTAAGGCGTTAACCACGGTGACAATCGCCTGTTCTAACGCATCAATATAGTCCTGCGGATGGTGACGAAAGCGGTTGGCGTGCGCGTCGCAGAATTCGCCGTTGGCCCAGCGTGCATAGTTGACCACCGCTTTTTCCAGCTCTTTGCCACTGTGACAGTCCACGGCCAGCGCACGCACCGAGTCACTGCCGAAATCCAGCCCAATTGTTATGGTGCCAGCACCCATTGGGATTCTCCTGTGTGAGTTATCTGGCTCTATCCTGGAATGGGGCGGCAGAAGCGGTTAGTCATCAGTCGCTGAGAATATGCACTTTTCTGCCATCGGCGAGGATGTGTGATCCACTGCAAAAGTTAATGACCGGTTAAATTTGCTGAATATATGGAGGATTTTGTCATCGTTTTGAGATGTGATACCGCTCTACATTTTTCATCCCCATTCCCGCTACAACTAGCCCAGCGTTTGCGCAGCCTTTGTACAACCTTTGTGCTAACGCGCTGATTTTTAGCTGTACCCCACAGAATTATTTGATTGGTAGCGTTTACACCGATTGGTTAATAACAGCCTAAAACAACATTGTGCCGGAGAGCATCATGCATAAATTCACTAAAACGCTGGCGGCGGTTGGTCTCGCTGCGGTTATGTCACAATCCGCTATCGCCGAGACCATGAAACTCGGTTTCCTTGTCAAACAACCGGAAGAGCCCTGGTTCCAGACCGAATGGAAATTCGCGGATAAAGCCGGCAAGGATCTCGGTTTCGAAGTGATCAAAATTGCGGTGCCTGACGGCGAGAAAACCCTCAACGCTATCGATAGCCTGGCCGCCAGCGGCGCGAAAGGCTTCGTTATCTGTACGCCGGACCCCAAACTCGGCTCGGCGATTGTCGCCAAAGCGCGCGGTTACGGCTTGAAAGTGATCGCCGTCGATGACCAGTTCGTCACCGCCAAAGGCAAGCCGATGGATACCGTGCCATTAGTGATGATGGCCGCGACCAAGATCGGCGAGCGTCAGGGACAAGAACTGTATAAAGAGATGCAGAAACGCGGCTGGGATGTGAAAGAGACCGGCGTGATGGCCATCACCGCCAACGAGCTCGACACCGCCCGCCGTCGCACCAGCGGTTCGATGGACGCGCTGAAAGCTGCCGGTTTCCCGGAGAAGCAGATTTATCAGGTACCAACCAAATCCAACGATATTCCTGGCGCGTTTGACGCCGGTAACTCGCTGCTGGTGCAGCATCCGGGAGTTAAACACTGGCTGATTCTCGGCATGAACGATAACACCGTGCTGGGCGGCGTACGCGCCACCGAAGGTCAGGGCTTCAAGGCGCCAGATGTGATCGGTATCGGCATCAACGGTGTTGATGCGGTAAGTGAGCTGTCGAAAGGTTCCGCTACCGGCTTCTACGGTTCTCTGCTGCCAAGCCCGGACGTGCACGGTTATAAGAGCAGCCAGATGCTCTACAACTGGGTAACCAAAGATCAGGAGCCGCCGAAGTTCACCGAAGTCACCGATGTGGTGCTGATTACCCGCGATAACTTCAAAGCCGAGCTGGATAAGAAAGGGCTGAAGTAAGGATTAGCGCTTTTGGAAGGTCGCCATAAATGGCGACCCTACGATGCGGTTTTGTAGGGTGCGCATTAATGCGCAGGGCCAATGACTTAGGAGTTTCCATGAACACTGATCAAGCCTTTCTGTCGTTTCATGGCATCAGCAAAACCTTTCCTGGCGTGAAAGCGCTGCAGGATATCTCATTCAGCTGCCGCGCCGGAGAAGTGCACGCGCTGATGGGGGAAAACGGTGCCGGTAAATCGACGCTGTTGAAAATCCTCAGCGGCAGCTATCAGCCGAGCGGCGGCGAGATTCGTATTAAAGGCCAGTCGAAGAGTTTCAACACCACCGTGGATGCGCTGGACGCTGGCGTGGCGATCATTTACCAGGAACTGCACTTGGTGCCGGAAATGAGCGTGGCGGAGAACATCTATCTCGGCCAGCTGCCGCACAAGCGCGGTTTGGTGAATCGCAAACTGCTGCGCTATGAAGCCGGTTTGCAATTGCAAAATCTCGGCATGGATATCGATCCGGATATGCCGCTGAAATATCTGTCGCTCGGCCAGTGGCAGATGGTGGAGATTGCCAAAGCACTGGCGCGTAACGCGCGCATTATCGCCTTTGATGAACCGACCAGCTCGCTGTCGGCGCGCGAGATTGATCACTTGTTCCGCGTCATCCGTCAGCTGCGCGAGCAGGGCCGCACCGTGCTGTATGTCTCGCACCGCATGGAGGAGATTTTTGCGCTCAGCGACGCTATCACCGTGTTTAAAGATGGTCGCTACGTGCGCACCTTCACCGACATGAAAAACACCCATCACGACGATCTGGTGCAGGCGATGGTGGGACGTAATCTGGGGGATATTTATGGTTACGCGCCGCGTGAACTTGGTCCCGTGCGTCTGCAGCTGGACGCGGTGGAGGCGAAGGGCGTGCGCACGCCGATTTCGCTGTCGGTGCGTGCCGGTGAAATCGTGGGCCTTTTTGGTCTGGTTGGCGCGGGACGCAGCGAACTGATGAAAGGGCTGTTCGGTGCCACCAAACTGCGCGGCGGCACCGTGACGCTGGATGGCAAAAAGCTCAACATCCGCCAGCCGATCGACGCTATCCGCGCCGGCATCATGCTGTGCCCGGAAGATCGCAAATCTGAGGGCATCATTCCAGTGCATTCGGTGCGCGATAACATCAACATCAGCGCGCGTCGCCACAATCTTACCGCCGGTTGTCTGATCAAACCGAGCTGGGAGGCGAAAAACGCCGATATCCACATTCGTTCACTCAACATCAAAACGCCGGGTCCGCAGCAGCTGATCATGAACCTTTCGGGCGGCAACCAACAGAAGGCAATTCTGGGCCGCTGGTTGTCGGAAGAGATGAACGTGATTCTGCTTGATGAGCCAACGCGCGGCATTGACGTCGGTGCCAAACACGAAATCTACAACCTGATTTATGCCCTGGCGAAAAAAGGCATTGCGGTGCTGTTTGCCTCCAGCGACTTGCCGGAAGTGATGGGATTAGCCGATCGCATTCTGGTGATGCGTGAAGGTGAAATTGCCGGTGAACTGTCCCACGACACGGCCACAGAGCAGCTGACGCTGAGCCTGGCGATGCCGAAAACCACTCAAGCGGCCGCCGTGGCCTGATGTAAAGGAGAGCAATAATGGCTTCATCTACCACTTCCAACACGCCACCGGTGCAGCGCAACGGGCTGCAACTTGGGCGGATTTGGGACAACTTCGGCATGCTGGTGGTGTTCGCACTGCTGTTTATCGTTTGTGCCATTTTCGTGCCGAATTTTGGCTCCATCATTAATATGAAAGGGCTCGGTCTGGCGATGTCGATGTCCGGCATGGTGGCGTGCGGCATGCTGTTCTGCCTCGCCTCCGGCGACTTTGACCTTTCTGTGGCGTCGGTGATCGCCTGCGCCGGTGTGGTCACCGCAGTGGTGATCAACATGACCGAAAGTCTATGGATTGGCGTCGCGGCCGGTTTACTGCTCGGCATGGCCACCGGCTTTATTAACGGCTTTGTTATAGCGCGGCTAAAAATCAACGCCCTGATCACCACGCTGGCCACCATGCAGATTGTGCGCGGCCTGGCTTACATCTTCTCCGACGGCAAAGCGGTGGGCATCGAAGACGAGCGCTTCTTTACCCTCGGTTACGCCAACTGGCTTGGCGTGCCGGCGCCAATCTGGCTGACCATTGCCACCATGGTGCTGTTCGGCTTCCTGCTGAACAAAACTACCTTTGGTCGCAATACGCTGGCGATTGGCGGCAACGAAGAAGCCGCACGTCTGGCCGGTGTGCCGGTGGTGCGTACGCGCATCATCATCTTCATCTTGTCGGGTTTAGTGTCGGCGGCGGCGGGCATCATTCTGGCGTCGCGCATGACCAGCGGCCAGCCAATGACGTCGCTCGGTTACGAGCTGATTGTGATTTCGGCTTGCGTGCTGGGCGGCGTATCGCTGAAAGGCGGCATCGGCAAAATTTCGTACGTGGTAGCGGGCGTGCTGATTCTCGGCACGGTTGAGAATGCGATGAATTTATTGAATATCTCGCCATTCTCACAGTATGTGGTGCGCGGTTTGATACTGTTAGCGGCGGTGATTTTTGACCGCTACAAACAGAAAAGTAAAGCAGCCTGATAACCAAGGCTGAGCGTGCCGGATAGCGGGCGCGCTCAGCGCATTTCACGCGATAAGTGAGGCCACTATGTACCATCGTGAACCCCCGAGTGAGCAGCAGAATCCCTTATTGCCGGGCTATGCGTTCAATGCCTGGCTGGTGGCAGGATTGACGCCGATTAACGCCAATGACGCGCTCGATTTCTTTATCGATCGTCCGCACGGCATGAAAGGCTACATCCTTAATCTGACCATTAAAGGTCAGGGCCGCGTGTTTGATGGTGAATCCGCCTTCGACTGCGAGCCTGGCGATTTGCTGCTGTTTCAACCGAAAACCCCGCACTATTACGGACGCGCACCCGATAGCCCGTGCTGGTTCCATCGCTGGGTCTATTTCCGTCCGCGCGCCTACTGGACTGATTGGTTGCAGTGGCAGGATGAAAGTCAGGGCGTGGGGCGTTTGCGTCTGTCAGAAGCGCAGCGTGCCGAGTTTGATCGCCTGTTCGCCAGCATCGAGCAAACCCACAACTCCGGACGTCGCTTCGCTGAAGAGCTGGCGATGAACCTGCTCGAGCGCCTGCTGCTGCGTGCGGTGGAAGAGGACCCGCGCAGCCATCAACAGATTCGCGATCCACGCGTGATTGAAGCTTGCCAGTACGTCACCAATCATCTGGCGGGTGAAGTGAAGATTGAAGAAGTGGCGCGCCACGTTTGCCTGTCGCCGTCACGGCTGGCGCATCTGTTCCGCGAGCAAATGGGTATTAATCTGCTGCGCTGGCGTGAAGATCAGCGCGTGATACGCGCCAAACTGCTGCTACAAACCACTCAGGAACCGATTGCTTCTGTTGGCCGCGAAGTGGGCTACGACGACCAGCTCTATTTCTCGCGCGTGTTCCGCAAACGCGTTGGCGTTAGCCCCAGCGACTTCCGCCGCCGCAGCCAGGATGCACAGGACGCTTTGGTGGCTCACGAGAGCTGGCAATCCGCACGGAGTGCTATTTCCTGAGTTTTCAGGTGATTCCGCCTTGTTCTTATAGACCGATTCGTCTTAAATCAGTCTGGTAACGAACAAGAGGAATGAGAATGAGCGATAAATTACGTGTCGGCCTAATCGGCTACGGTTTTGCCAGCAAAACCTTTCATGCACCCTTGATCGCCGGTACGCCGGATGTTGAGCTGGCGGCGATCTCGAGCAGCGATGCCAGCAAAGTGCATGCTGACTGGCCGTCAGTGCAGGTGGTTTCCGATCCACAGGCGCTGCTGGACGACCCGACACTGCAACTGATTGTTATTCCGACCCCGAATGACACCCATTTTCCCTTAGCTAAAGCCGCACTTAACGCCGGTAAACACGTGGTGGTCGATAAGCCATTTACCGTGACGTTGTCACAGGCGCGTGAACTGGATGCGCTGGCGAAAGCCAAAGGTCTGCTGCTGTCGGTGTTCCATAACCGCCGCTGGGACAGCGATTTCCTGACGCTGAAATCCTTGCTGAACGACGGCACGTTGGGCGAAGTGCGTTACTTCGAATCCCACTTTGACCGTTTCCGCCCTGAAGTGCGTCAGCGCTGGCGTGAAATGAAAGGCGCGGGCAGCGGCATTTGGTTCGATCTTGGACCACACGTGCTGGACCAAGCGCTGCAGCTGTTTGGCACGCCGGTCGCCATCAATGTCGATATGGCAGAGCTGCGTCCAGGCGCACAAACCACCGATTACTTCCATGCCGTGTTGACCTATCCAACGCGCCGCGTGGTGCTGCACGCCAGCATGCTGGTGGCGGCGGAATCAGCACGCTTTGTGGTGCACGGCACGCGCGGCAGCTACGTGAAATACGGCCTCGATCCTCAGGAAGATCGTCTGAAAGCGGGTGAACGTCCGCCGCAGGAAGATTGGGGCTACGACATGCGCAACGGTACGCTGACGCTGGCGGAAGGCGATGTGATGGTGGAGAAAGAGCTGCTGACCTTGCCAGGCAACTATCCGGCGTACTACGCAGGTATTCGTGATGCGATTGCGGGCACAGGTGCAAATCCGGTGCAGGCAGAAGAGGCGATTCAGGTTATGGAGTTGATCGAGCTGGGCTTGCAGTCCGCCGAGAAGCGCCAGACTATGTCGTTGCGTTAATCCGCTTTACTCCCTCTCCCTTTGGGAGAGGGCCGGGGTGAGGGGAAAACACTCCGTGCGCTTTATCCCTCACCCTAACCCTCTCCCGCACGCGGGAGAGGGAATATTTTATCCCGCCACGCGTGCGCGCAGCGCGGCTTTCTCGGCATCACTCAGGAAAGCGATGGTTACGCCATTATCCTGCGCCTGACGCATCTCTTCCGCCGTCAATCCCGCTTGCGGTGCCGCCACTTCATACTCATGTGCCAACTCAACGCCCTGAACCGCCGGATCGTCAGTGTTAATGGTGGCGAGAATGCCATGCTGCAGGAAGGTTTTCAGCGGATGGCTGCTCAGCGACGATACGGTGCTGGTTTGAATATTCGAGGTCAGGCACGACTCAATACCAATACGCTGCTCGGCAAGGAAATCCATCAGAGCACGATCTTCAATCGCCTTCACGCCGTGACCAATACGCTCTGCGCCCAGCTCGCGAATCGCTTGCCAGATGCTCTCCGGGCCTGCTGCTTCACCGGCGTGAACGGTAATGCGGAAACCAGCGTCACGCGCACGATTAAAGTGGCTGAGGAATTCGCTGCCTGGGAAGCCTAACTCGTCACCGGCCAAATCGACGGCGGTGATGCCATCGCGATGCGCCAGCAAACCTTCCAGCTCGCGCAGGCAAGCTTCTTCACCAAAGGTACGGCTCATAATGCCGGTCAGGCGCACATCGACGCCGTATTGCTGGATACCGGCGCGCACGCCATCAATCACCGCTTCAACCACGCCGGCAATCGGCAGCTTGTGGGTCATCGCCATATAGCCCGGTGAGAAGCGCAGTTCCGCATAATGAATGCCGGCGCGCGCCGCATCTTCGACGTTTTCCAGTGCGATACGACGGCAGGCATCAAGATCGCCCAGCACTTTCACGCCCCAGTCGAGTTTCTGCAGGAAGCTCACCAGATCCGGTTCATTCGCGGTGACCTGCACATGCGGTCGCAATGTATCAAGCGTATCAGCAGGCAGCGCAAGATTATGCTGGCGACCTAAATCGAGAATGGTTTGTGCGCGGATATTGCCATCAAGGTGGCGGTGAATGTCGGTGAGGGGGAGTTTTAGATCAATCATGGCGCACTCGCTTAAGTTTCATAAAGTGCAGAGGATTATAAAAACATCTTGCGCAACAGCGCCAGCGATTTGCGCAAACAGGAAAACGGATGCTGAATTAATCAGCATCCGTCGCATTTCAGAACGATTTTAACGCGGCGATGAGACGATCCAGCCCATCATCCAGCTTGCTGCGCGGACAACCGGCGTTGAGACGCAGATAACCGTGGCTCGCCGCGCCGTAAGTCGAACCGGGCATGATCGCCACTTTGTGTTGCTGAATCAGACGCTGTTGCAGCGCCTGTTCTTCAATGCCAAGCGGATTGAGATCGATCCACGCCAGATAAGTGGCGGCGGGCGGTTGCCAGTTGAGCTGCGGAAACGCCGAGTTCATCCGTTCTGCAATGTGCTGCATATTGCCACGTAAATGGGTACGCAGCGCATCCAGCCACGGCGCGCCATCGCGATACGCGGCGATGGTGGCGGTAAGCGCCATTACTGCCGGCGAGGATAAACCATCCTGCTGCTTCAGCGCGTGGAACCACGCCTGACGATCGCGCTCATCTGGAATGATGCCCCATGCGCCGGTCAGCGCCGGAATATTGAAGCTCTTGGAGGCCGAGGTGAACAGCGCCCAATCGGACTGCGCAACCTGGCTCCACGGCGTATGCCGCGCATCACTCAGCACCATATCCATATGGATTTCATCGCTAATCACCTTCACGCCATGCTTTGCACATAGCGCGGCCATCTGGCGCAGCTCATCTTCGCGCCACACTTTGCCGGTAGGATTATGCGGACTGCACAGCAGCATCACTTTACAGCGCGGACGCGCCAACAAAGTTTCCAGCTGCGCCATGTCGCAGACCCAATCACTTCCGTGGCGCTGCAGCGGCAGCTCCAGCACGCGACGCTGATTGCCGTTGATAGTGTTATAAAACGCATCGTAAGCAGGCGTGTGGATCAGCACTTCATCGTCCGGCTGCGTCCAGTGGCGCAACAGCTGCGCCACCATGTAAATCACTGACGGGCCATAAACCAGCGATTCTGCCGCGACTTCAGTAGCGAAACGGCTGCGCATCCAGTGTTGAATGGCAGAAAGAAAATCGTCATGCTGCCAGCGGCTGTAACCAAACACCCCGTGCGTGAGGCGCTGTTGCAGCGCCTCTATGATGCAAGGCGCAGTGGCGAAATCCATGTCGGAGATGGTGAAGGGCAGCAAGTCCGCCACGCCGAAACGGTCGGCAACGAAATCCCACTGCGTACACCAACTGCCGTGGCGATCTACCACCTGATTGAAATCAAAACCTTGCATCATTACACCGTCGCGCTCATCAGGTGTGCCATCTCATCTTTAACCGACTGCACCTGCGGGCCCATTACCACTTGCAGATTGGTGGCATTGACATGTACCACGCCAATCGCGCCGTTGGCTTTCAGTGTTGCATCATCCACCTTGCTCATATCGACCACGGTAATGCGCAGACGCGTCAGGCAGTTATCCAGTGAAGCGATGTTTTCCACGCCGCCCAGCGCCGACAGAATCGCTGGCGTGTTGAAGCCGGATTTACCGACAGCCGCGCGATTAACCTGCTGCTCCACGCTGTTGGTTTCCACTTCGCGACCTGGCGTTTTGATATTGAAGTGACTGATGGCAAAACGGAAGATGACGTAATAAGACACGAACCACACCGCAGCAATCACCGGCACCCAATACCATTTGGTGGAGAGACCGTGTAGCACGCCGAAGACGAAGAAGTCGATCACGTTGCCGTCGGTGTTACCGATAGTTACGCCCAGCATTGCCATTACGGTGAAGCCTAAACCGGTCAGCAGTGCGTGGATCAGATATAGCACCGGCGCGACGAACAGGAACAGGAATTCCAGCGGTTCTGTGGTGCCGCCCACGACGCAAGCCACCACGCCGGAAATCAGCAGGCCTTTAATTTTATGACGGTTTTCCGGACGGGCGCAGTGATACATCGCCAATGCTGCACCCGGCAAACCGCCGAGGAAGGCCGGCATTTTACCCTGCGACAGGAAGCGCGTGGCGCTCTCAGCAAAGCCGTGCGTATCCGCACACGCTAATTGCGCCTGGAAGATGGTTAACGCACCGCTGACACTTTTACCGCACACATCCATGGTGCCGCCAGCGTCGGTAAAGCGGATGATCGCCACCAGAATGTGCTGCAAACCAAACGGCAGCAGTAGACGTTCGCCGGTACCAAAAATCATTGGACCAAATTCACCGGCGCTGTTAATCACCCAGCCGAGGCCGGTAATTGCACGGGCGAAGAATGGCCAGATATGCGGAACCACTAAGCCCAACACGCCCATCGCCATCGCGGTGACGATCGGTACAAAGCGCGTGCCGCCGAAGAATGCCAGCGCATCCGGCAGGCGAATGTTGTGGAAACGCTCATGCAGCCAGAACACCACGATACCCACGATCACCGCGCCGAGAATACCGGTGTCGATGGACTGAATGCCGAGAATATTTTGTACGTTATTAGCTTTCAGCACCGCCGCATCGGTGGTTGGCAGAATGCCGTTGATGTTGAGCCAGAAGTTGATGCTCAGGTTCAGCACCGCATAGCCAACAAAACCGGCAAACGCTGCCACGCCTTTGTTCTCGCGCGCCATACCGAGCGGAATGGCAATGGCAAACATCACCGGCAGATAGCTAAAAGCAAAGGAACCGATCTTCGCCAGCCAGATAAACATATATTGCAGGAAAGGCTGATCGAGCGCGGGGATGAGCGTGAGCACATCGCGGCTGCTGAGCGAACTGCCGATGCCGAGCAGGATACCGCAGAACGAAAGCAGCGCGACGGGCAACATAAAGGTTTTGCCCAGACTTTGGAAAAACTCCCAAAGTGACATTTTGGGACGACTGGCGGACATAGACTCTCCTGGCAATAAAAGTTAAAGGCTTCAATGTGGTCAAGGATGATAAAACGTTTTACCACTTATTTTTGTGGCTATAATCACAAAGAGTGACTAATTGCAGACTTTATTTTTGGTGCAATCAGTGTAACGTTTTACCTCTTTGAATTTGGACGTTGGTAACGGAACGCTATGTCCCAGCAGAAAACCACTATTCATGATGTGGCGTTGGTCGCCGGGGTGTCGGTCTCTACCGTGTCGTTGGTGCTATCCGGCAAAGGGCGCATTTCGCCCGCTACGGCCACACGTGTCAATCAGGCGATTGAGCAGCTTGGCTACGTGCGTAATCGTTCGGCCTCAATCTTGCGCGGCGGCGAAAGCGGCGTGATTGGCTTGATCGTGCGCGATCTCAGCCAGCCATTTTATGCCGCGATGACGGCAGGACTTAGCGAAGTGCTGGAGCTGCAGGGCAAAGTGCTGGTGCTGACACAAAGCGGTCAGCACGGCCAACATCTTAAACGCTGTTTTGACACGCTGGTGGCGCAGGGCGCGGAAGGGATTGTGCTCGGCGGTGCGGTGGCGCAGGCGGAAACGCTGGTGCCGCAGGCGCAGGAACAGAACATCGCCTTAGTCTGTGCCTCGCGCGCCAGCAGCCTGGATAACGTTGACTCATTGCGTCCCGATAATAGTCAGGCGGCGCGCATGGCGACGGAGTATCTGATTCGTCAGGGCCATCAGCGCATCGCCTGGATGGGCGGTTTGGGATCGTCTCTGACGCGCGCCGAGCGGATTGGCGGCTATTGCGCCACTTTGCTGCAATACGGTTTGCCGTTTCGATCTGACTGGATTATTGAGTGTGACGATCGCCAGCAAAGCGTGTCGGCACTAACGCTGCAGTTGTTGCGCCAACATCCCGGCATTACCGCGATTTTGGCGCATAACGGCAGCACCGCGCTCGGCTGCTATTTTGGTGCGTTACGCTGTGGGCGAACCTTTGGTGAAGGCGCGGTGGATAGCTACTACACGCAGCAACTGGCGCTGGTGGGTTTTAATGACGACCCGCAGCGGGAGTTGCACGATCCCACAATGACCTTTGTCAGTAGCGAAGCGCGTGATGTAGGAAGAAGGGCGGCGGAAAGGATGTTGCAGCGGCTGGCGCAGCCGGAAGCGGAGATTCAAAGCTTGATTGTGCCGCCGCAGCTGATGCGCGGGGAAGTTTAAGGGCGGCCAATTGGCGGTTATGCTCGTCAATTAAGCGTGAGTCGGTCGCCATAAATGGCGACCCTACGGGGATTTGGCGGGATTTTCGTAGGGTGCGCATTCATGCGCACCTGCTTACATTGGCAATTTATTGCTTAAGTGATTTACTCTGGCATACCTTCGCTGGTCGGTGCGCCCAGCATATAACGTGACAGGAACTGCTCCAGCGTCATCTTGTCGCCGTTCATGGTTACCTGACCGTTGCCGTATTGCAGGCTGGTGACGATGTTGTCATCCTGCTGCTGCGTCAGGCGGAACATCTGGCCCATCGCCGCTAAGCCTTTCACCTGCTGATCCGCCAGCTTCTGCGCATCATCACCCTGATAACCTTCCGCTAAACCGACATGACGCATGGTTTCTGTCGCCATCGGCATATTGATCGCCAGCTTGCCGTCGAGGGTTTTCAGCACGCGATCCACTGCGGCACCCAAACTCTGCGCTTCGCCGGTCACGGTGGCCGGATCGTTAAAGCCGACGTTCAGATTAAAGGTGCTTTCACCTTTGTCATTTTTCCAGCTCAGCGGCGCGATGCTCAGCGTTGGCGAGCCTTTCAACAGCGTTGGCAGGTTATTGCGCAGGATGGTTTGCACGCTGGCCTGATAGCGAATCGGATCTTCCGCCACGCCCGGCTGGTTCAGCAGATCCTGCATCTGCGCATTGTAGGTATCGGAGAAGGCTTTCACCGCCTGTGCATCGAACTGCGCAAACTTCATCGCCAGCTTAGCTTCACCAAATGGCTGCTTCTGCAGGGTGATTTTGTCAACGTTGACGTCCAGCTGCCCGCCAATCTTGCCCTCTTTATTGTCGAAGGAAGAGGTGGTTTTCAGCTTCTCCAGTGACAAACCTTCCTGACCGTTGATGCTGGCATCGAGTTTATCCAGAGAGATCGACTGATCGCCAACGCGCACGCCTTCTGGGCTGAGGTGGGTATCGCCGCTCAGCTTCAGGCCATTGAGCGTGAACAGCACTGGCTGTTCCACCTGATTTTTGCTGGTGACCGCGATGCTGGAGAAGTCGCCGTCGAGGCTGACTTTGTCGCCTTTGCTGTCGGCGCTGATGTTCAGCGTGCCGCCGTTGGTGGCCAGACGATCGCCGGTCTGCGGATTATTGTAATCCACCGCCAGCAGGTTGAGATCGGTATTGGTCGCACCGCTGTAACCGACGCGGGTATCAGCATTAACCAGCGATTTGCCGTTGGTCAGTTCAAACAGTTTCTTCACCGCATCGGTGTTTTCCAGCTCGGTGTGCACCGACGCCATGCTTGGGATCAGGCTGCCGCGCTTCAACTGGGCGAACGGGAAAGGACCGTGATCGATAGTCTCGTTCAGCACGATGCTTTGACCAGGCTTCAACAGCGGGTTGTCATTGGTTTGCGAGCTGGCTTGCACCACCAACTTGGTTTTGCTGCTGAACACGCCGCGCTGATAATCCTGATAGCTCAGCGTCAGTCGGCTGTTCGGTGCGTAAGCATTCAGCTGCGCGTTGGCATTCTGCAACATCTGATCCATGTGGCTTTCCAGTTGTTTACCGGTAAACCATGCAGCACCAGTCCAAATCACGCCGAGCGCCACAATTACACCTACGGCAACCTGGGTCTTTTTCATCGCTGTGTCGTCCTTATCCTTGCGTCCGCACGCCGCTGGTCGGTGCGCGACGGGTGAAGAAAAACGCCCGCAGGCGTTTTAAATTAATAGTTTGAAAGAATAGCAGTTAATGCTGGCAGCGTCAGCCGGATCTCAGTTGAGCGTATTAAACACGCGCGCCAGACGACCGGTGCCCGCCGCGTTGACCGGCGACTCATTGGCGGCGACAAAGCAGGATTCACCCGGTTTCAGCACCAGTTGTTGACCGGACTTCTCAATCACCGCCTGGCCTTCAATGCAGAACAGCAGGGCAGCGCTGTTTTGTGACAGCGCTTGCGGCTCAGCGGAAAGCCCATGAATGGCAAAGGCAAAGTCTTCTACCGGAATCGGGAAGTTCAGGGTTTCGCCGTCGCGCTGCGGCTGCGTCAGCAGCGTCGCGGCGGGTTTTGCCTGGAACTTCAGGTTAGCCAGCAGTTCCGGGATATCGATAAACTTCGGCGTCAGACCGGCGCGCAGCACGTTATCGGAGTTCGCCATCACTTCCAGCGCCACGCCTTTCAGATAGGCGTGCGGCGTTTCGGCAAACAGGAACATCGCTTCGCCCGGCTGCAGGGTGATCACATTGAGCAGCAGCGGTGAAAACAGCCCGCTGTCATCCGGATAATCGGTGGCGATGGATTTGATCGTCTGCCACGGTTCGCCTTCACGCGCGTTGAGCGCCGATTTCAACACGCCAATAGCGCGCGATTTGGCCTCGTCCTGCAGCGAAAGTAGCGTGGCGAAGAGTTTTGCCAGATTGGCTTCGTCAGCATTTTCCAGGAAGTGAGCGATTTGCGGATGCGCACCGGCCACCGGCTCCAGCAGCGAGACAATTTCATGCAGCTCGCGGAAACCGTTCATCGCCTGGAATGGCGTCAGCGCATACACTAATTCGGGTTTGTGGTTGGCATCTTTATAGTTACGTTCAGCGGCGCTGAGCGGAATGCCAGCAGCATTTTCACGCGCAAAACCCTCTTCGGCAGCGGCTTTGCTCGGATGTACCTGAATCGACAGCGGCTGATCGGCGCACAGCACTTTAAACAGGAATGGCAGCTCGCCGAAACGTTCAGCGACCGCTTTTCCCAGCGTGGCGACCTTGCCGGCATCAATCACTTCGCGCAGCGAACGCGCTTCACCGTTGATCTCAACGGTCGAAGGGCTTTTCGGGTGCGCGCCCATCCACAGTTCCGCCATCGGCAGACCTTGTGGATTTTCGATGCCATAGAGTTCTGTCAGCGCAGTTTTGCTGCCCCAGGCGTAATTTTGCAGCGAATTGTTCAATTTTTGCATCGTTTACCCTTAATAACCGTAAGTAAATAGGCTTATTAAAGCAGAAAGTGCCATAGAAAATACACGAACAAGTGCAATAAAGGCGATAGGCTCGCATAATGTTAAATTCTTGTATGTGACAATCTTGCTCGCTCAACGGCGTCGCGGGAAGGCGTTTAGAGCGGAAACCTCAAAATCTGAGCTAAGGAGACGTAGTCATGGCAGCCAATCGCATTGAAAAAGACTCAATGGGACCGATCGAAGTACCGGCAGATAAGTTGTGGGGCGCACAAACCCAGCGTTCGCTGGAACATTTCAAAATCTCAACCGAGAAAATGCCTGTGGCATTGGTGCATGCGCTGGCGCTGACCAAGCGTGCGGCAGCGCAGGTGAACCAGGATCTCGGCTTGCTTCCTGCCGATCGCGCTCAGGCGATTCTTAAAGCCGCCGACGAAGTGCTGGCAGATAAACACAGCGACGAGTTCCCGCTGGCGATCTGGCAGACCGGCTCCGGCACCCAGACCAACATGAACATGAATGAAGTGCTGGCCAACCGCGCCAGTGAAATTCTAGGCGGCGAGCGTGGCATGTCGCGTCTGGTGCACCCCAATGACGACGTCAATAAAAGCCAAAGCTCCAATGATGTGTTCCCCACCGCCATGCACGTGGCCGCGGTCATCGCCGTGCGGAAGCAGCTGATTCCGCAGATTCACGTGTTGAAAAAGACGCTGAGTGAGAAGTCCGACGCCTTCAAAGATATCGTCAAGATTGGTCGTACCCACTTGCAGGATGCGACCCCGCTGACGCTCGGCCAGGAGATCTCCGGCTGGGTGGCGATGCTCGAGCACAATCTCAAGCACATCGAAAACAGTATTCCGCACGTGGCGGAGCTGGCGCTGGGCGGCACGGCGGTTGGTACCGGCCTGAATACCCATCCGGAATACGCGGTACGCGTGGCGAAAGCGCTGGCCGATTTGACCAAACAGCCGTTTGTTACCGCGCCGAATAAGTTTGAAGCGCTGGCGACCTGCGATGCGCTGGTCCACGCGCACGGTGCGTTGAAAGGTCTGGCGGCTTCGTTGATGAAAATTGCCAACGATGTACGCTGGCTGGCCTCTGGCCCGCGTTGCGGCATCGGCGAACTGGCGATCCCGGAAAACGAACCTGGCAGCTCGATCATGCCAGGTAAAGTGAATCCGACGCAGTGCGAAGCGCTGACCATGCTGTGTTGCCAGGTGATGGGCAACGACGTGGCGGTGAACATTGGCGGCGCATCCGGCAACTTTGAGCTCAACGTATTCCGTCCGATGGTGATCCACAACTTCCTGCAATCGGTGCGTCTGCTTTCCGACGGTATGGACAGCTTCAATCACCACTGCGCGATTGGTATTGAGCCGGTACGCGAGCGCATCGATCAGTTGCTGAACGAATCGCTGATGCTGGTGACCGCGCTGAATACCCATATCGGTTACGACAAAGCAGCTGAAATCGCCAAGAAAGCCCATAAAGAGGGCCTGACGCTGAAAGGCTCGGCGCTGAAGCTCGGCTATCTGACCGAAGAGCAGTTCGATGAGTGGGTACGTCCGGAAGAGATGGTTGGCAGCATGAAGCAATAGTTGCTGAACAAGCTAAGGCCGTTCATTTGAACGGCCTTTTTCGTTTACAGCTGCCCGCTATACAGCACCGGACCGGTTGGCTGGCCCGTTGGCGAGCCGCCGCGCGGTTCAAGGCTGATAGCGATCACGCCTGAGCGAGAAATCGTGCTATTCAACGCAACATCGGTTGCCTTCTGGTTATCCAGTAAGCCCAGCGAAATAGGCGCTTTACCTGGCGGAATCAGCCACAGCTGCAAACTGTTGTTTTCGGCGATGGCCACCGGATGTAACGGCGTCAGGCTCAGCTGCGCCAGCTTGCTGTCCGCGCTGACCACCCATTGCTGTTGATGCTGGGCATCGTTCAGTACCGTCAATGGCGTTAACGTCGGCTGCTGCAGGAACAGTGAGGCGAGCAGGGCGATCGCCGCGATACTGGCGGCCGCCAGCCAGCCGGCATAATGACGTTTGGGTTTAATCGCGCGTTGCTCGGGTAAGCTCAACGTAATCTTCTTCCACACCTTTTCCGGCGGCGTGACCGGTGCAAGTTGATTATCAAGGCCCGCCAGCATGGTTTGCCAGCGTGCGACGTTAGCCGCAAGCTCGGGCTCGTTGCGCAGCCGGCGCTCAAAGCGCAAACGCGCCAGCTCGCTTAAAGTACCCAGCGCATACTCAGCCGCTAAGGCATCATCGCGTTGTAAGTTTTCGTTCATAGGCCCACACACTCCCGCAGATGCTCCAGCGCGCGGCGAATCCAGCTTTTTACCGAGCCAACCGGCTGTTGCAGCCAGGCGGCAATATCACTGTGGGACATCCCCTGATAATAGGCGAGCGTGATGCTTTGCTGCTGTTCGCTACTCAGATGGCCAATGCAGTGTCGCAGGCGATCGGCTTGCGCCGGATCGTGCCAGGTATTCTGTTCGTCTTCCGCTGTTATCTGCAGCAGATCGTCAAACTCTTCTGTATTTAGCGTCATGCGCGCTTGTCCGCTGCGTAGCCCGTCAATGCAGCGATTGCGCACAATGTGCGTCATCCATGTCATCGGCGCGCTAAGGGCGGCATCGTAGGCGTTGGCGCGGTTCCAGATAGTGAGATAGCAATCGTGCAGCACCTCTTCCGCCCAGCCTTGCTGGCGTAGCATGCGCAGGGTGAGGGCGAAAAGATGTGGCGAAGTCAGTCGATAGAGTTGTTCAAACGCGCGGCGATCGCCCTGTGCGATCGCCGGCAATAACGTCACTAGCTGTTCTGTTAGCCTATTATCCATAATCTTCCCGGTTGGCTAAAATGCCCAATCCGAGTATAGGCAATTACTTAGGCATTAAGACGGTATCAATCACATCAATCACACCATTTTTCTGATTGACGTCATAAGTGCTGATATTTGCCACATTGCCTTGACCATCTTTCAGCTGAATATTGTGCGGGCCATTATTCATAATCCACAACGGTTGGCCGTTAACAGTTTTCAGCTCGGCATGACCGCCACCTTGCTTGATTTTCATCTCCAGCGCTTTCATGTCGTATTTGCCCGCCACCACATGATAAGTCAGGATGCTGGTCAACTTCGCTTTGTTCTCCGGTTTCACCAGGCTATCAACGGTGCCCGCTGGCAACTTGGCGAAGGCCGCATTGGTTGGCGCGAAAACGGTAAACGGACCTTTACCTTCGAGGGTTTCCACCAAGCCCGCCGCTTTGACGGCAGCAACCAGCGTGGTGTGATCTTTGGAGTTCAGCGCGTTTTCAACGATGTTTTTTTGCGGATACATCGCGGCTCCGCCTACCATCACGGAGCCATTATCCATCGCGGCGAACGCGCCTGCGGTGAACAGTAAAGTGCTGGATACGACTGCAATGCCCATTAGCTTTTTCATCATAAATCCTCGTAGTAGGGAGCGAAGAAGTTGCTCACACTCTGATATACGAGGGCAGGTGATGAATTGGATGCAGTGATTTTGAAATTTATTTTTAAACCTGCCGATCGCTCCATAAATGCAGGCGCGGAATGATCAGATGCAGCGGCTCGGCCAGCGGTTTGTGGCGATAAGCCACGTTATCGGCATCGTAGTTCAGCAGCTCACCCAAAATCGGTACCTGGGTGCGATCGCGGCACAGCACCAGCAGCGGAGAAGGGCAGGCAAGCTGCACCTGTTTCTTTTCGCTGGCGCGCCACACGCGGGCAATCGGCTGCACCTTGACCGGACGTTTGATTTTCAGTTTCGCACCCGCCGGTAACGCGAGGATCGCTTCCAGCTCCAGCTGCACTTTTTCCGCCCACTGCTCGCGCGTCCACGGCGCCTGAGCGCGATTGGCCTTCAGACTGCGCTCCAGCTGTTCAACCACCTCATCACGCGTGACGTTTTTGATGATATTTTTATTTGCCCAGCCGAAGCGCAAACTGTCCGGTGAGTTAAGCAGCGTCACGCTGCGGTAAGCATTGAGTGTAATTAACCCGCGCAGATGCTGGTGGACAAACTCAAAGCGCGCTTCGCTCGGTAAGCCCGACTCCACGGTAATCAGCTGTTCCAGCCGCTGCTTCAGGGTATTTATCTCCGTAACCTGCTGCGTAATCTGTTCATGCACATCGCCATCGGCTTCAATGCAAATCGCACCCGGCAAGCGCACTGCGGCTTTGGTGCTGAGCTTTTCCGATTGATGCTGCATAAACAGGCGGCAATAGTGCGCCAGCGCCATATCGCGCGCCGTTTTGCCAAGATGCTGCGTCACTGCGATGCGTTCAATTTCATCATGTTCGCGGCCTTTCTCGATTTCCGGCAGGCCAAACACCCGCGCAATCAGCAGCGGTTGCTGCTCAATCTGTTGACGCAACGCGCCCAAACTCGCTTCCAGCGCGTTGACGCAGTCGTGCAGATCGGCAACCAAATCATAACGAGCCATAAATGGCCTCCATAGTTACAACATACTTTTCAGTGTACTGACTTAGACGCTGGTCTGCCAGCGCAGCGCAAGGTTTTTGTTAAGCAGCCAACGGCGGGATTTTTCCAGCGGGATGAACGTGTTATAACAATGCTTTGCCTGCTAATGGATAATTGTTGTGAAGCCTCAGCCAAAGCCACCTGCCGCCGCCATCGTTACGCTTGGATTAGTGCAAATCCTGTCATGGGGCGGCTCCTTCTATCTTATGGCGGTGATGGCGAATCCCATCGTGGCGGAAACCGGCTGGTCGCAACAATGGGTGTATGGCGCGCTATCGCTCGGCATGCTGATTTCCGGTTTGCTGGCACCGTTGAGCGGGCGACTGATTTCCCGCACTTATGGCCGCGCATTGCTGGCGGCGAGCGGGGCGGTGATGGCGCTCGGTCTGGTGATTATGGGATTGAGTCATAACCTGCCGCTGTTTCTGTTTGCCTGGCTGATTATCGGCATTGGAATGGCGATGGGCCTGTACGATGCGCTGTTTGCCACGCTCGGTACGCTGTACGGCGGCCAGGCGCGCGGTGCGATTACCGGCATCACGCTGATCTCCGGCTTCTGTACCACCTTGGTGTGGCCGGGCACCGCGCTGCTGATTCACTGGCTGGATTGGCGTGGCGCCTGTTTTGCTATCGCCGGATTGTTATGTGTTTCAGTATTGCCCGCCTATCTATACGCGCTGCCCGCGCCGGAAGGTAAAATCGCCGCCGCCAGAGCAAAACCAACCGCGCAGGGCGACGAACTGGCGCCAACGCTGTTTTGGCTGCTATGCAGCATTTTCACCCTTGCATCGGTGATCATGACGGCCATTTCGGTGCAGCTGATCACCTTGCTGCAGGCCAGCGGCCACACGCTGGCGTCGGCGCTGGCCATCAGTGCGATTCTCGGTCCGTGTCAGGTAGGATCACGCATCGTGGATATCGCCTTTAAGCGTGGTCACCCGATCTGGACCACCTTTTTCTCGGTGGGATTAGTGGCGCTCGGCTTGCTGCTGCTGGCGTGTTATCCGCAGTTTGCGGTGCTCAGCATGGTGCTGTACGGTGCCGGGAATGGGTTGCGTGCCATTGTGCGGGGAACTTTACCGCTGGTGATGGTCAAACCAGAGGCTTACGCGATTGTGGTAGGGCGCATGGCGCGTCCCGCCTTGATCGGTCAGGCATTGACGCCGCTGGCTGGCGGCTATGTGTTTCAGCATCTCGGAGCCAGCGCCACGCTGTGGTTGTTATGCGTTCTGGCGTTGATTAACGTGCTGTTGGTAGTGCTTTTGCAGCAGAAGTTGCCGCAGGCCAGCCCACAGTCGGAAAGGGGAGTGATAAACTAAGCAGCCTGTGCGCTTCTGCCCGATTAAATGGGGAATACGTGCCTGGATCACGGACGTTGACTTCTAAAAAGCAACAGTGTTTGTTATATTTATTGCTCATTGATTACTCACTGTCGCGGCATAAAAACAACAAGATAACCGCAACTCAGGATATTGAAATGCTTGATTACCGCTTCCCGACAGCTTTGCAGATGGTTTTGAGCGTAGCGATGGCGGAGCAACTGGGTAAACGCTCGACCAGTGCCATATTGGCGTATGGTCTTGAAGCGAACCCCAGTTTCATTCGGAAACTTATGGTTCCGCTCACGCGTGACGGCATCATCGTCTCAACGCTTGGCCGCACCGGCTCGATTCATTTGGGGCGCCCGGCCGCCGAGATCACGCTGCGCGACATTTATACTTCTGTGATTGAAGATAAAAAACTCTGGGCATCACGCCCTGATGTGGCACCGCGTTGTCTGGTCAGCGCCAACCTGTGTTGGTATTTTAAATCGATTGCTGAAGAGGCTGAAGAAGCGTCGCTAAAAGTGCTGGAAACCCGCACCGTGGCGGACGCGCTGGCCGAACTGAAGCATAACGACACCAGCAACTGCGAAGAGCTGCCCGATCTCGAACTCGCCGACCTGTGTAAGAAAGGCCGCTAAAACCACACCCCGTAAGGTCGCCATTCATGGCGACCTTTTTATTGCCTCGAACTCCAGCCATCAAATCCAATGCACATTGGCGTATTGCACTTAATTTTTAGCTAATCGGTCACCATGAATGGCGACCCTACAGTTGTTTGACAAGGTTTCTGTAGGCTGCACATTTATAATATAAAAAATCCGGGCACTTGGCCCGGATTGTTCATTTAACCTAAAACCTTCACACCGTTTGCACTTCAGCCTGCGGCTGCTTACGCGTCACCAGCTTACGCAGCGTCACATAGAACACTGGTGTCAGGAACAGACCAAACAGCGTCACGCCCAGCATGCCGGAGAACACGGTAATCCCGGTAACGCCGCGCACCTCCGCGCCCGCACCTTCACCAAGAATCAGCGGAATGGTACCGGCGATAAAGGCAATCGAGGTCATGACGATGGGACGCAGACGCAGACGACAGGCTTCCAGCGCCGCATCGACAATGCTCTTGCCCTGCATCTCCAGCTCACGCGCAAACTCGACGATGAGAATCGCGTTCTTACACGCCAGCCCCATCAGCACCACTAGCCCAACCTGCACAAACACGTTGTTATCGCCACCGGTCAGCCACACGCCGACCAGCGCAGAGAGCATGGTTACCGGCACAATCAGGATTACCGCCAGCGGCAACGTCCAGCTTTCATACAGCGCCGCCAGCACCAGGAACGCCAGTAAAACGGCGACCGGGAAGACGATCAGCGCGGTATTGCCCTGCGTTGATTGCTGATAACTCAGGTCAGTCCATTCAATGTTCATGCCGTTCGGCAGCACCTGCGTCGACATCTCTTCCAGCTTCTGCATCGCCTGCGCCGAAGAGAGCACGCGCGGATCGGCATCACCAATCAGATCCGCCGCCGGATAGCCGTTATAGCGAATCACCGGATCCGGGCCGTAAGTGGTAGTGATATTGACCATGCTGCCAATCGGCACCATTTCGCCGCGATCGTTACGGGTACGCAGATTACCGATATCCTGTACGCTATCGCGGAAATCGCCGTCCGCCTGCGCCATTACGCGCCAGGTACGACCAAACTTATTGAAATCGTTAACGTACGACGATCCCAGATAGGTTTGCAGCGTGCTGAACAGTTCGGTCAGCGACACGCCTTGCGCTTTGGCTTTATCACGATCCACCTGCACATCCAGCTGTGGCACGTTGGCCTGGTAGGATGAGATCGGGAACATCATACCCGGCGTCTGTAACACCGCCCCCGTCATGGTGTTGATGGCGGTTTGCAGCGCACCGTAACCCAAGCCTGCGCGATCCTGCACATACAGCGAATATCCCGAACCTTGTCCCAGACCCAAAATCGGCGGCGGCATAATTGAGAAGCCAAAGCCTTGCTGGATTTTGGAGATCTTAGCGTTGATCTCGGCATTGATCTCCGCCGCACTGCGTTTACGCTCATTGAACGGTTTCAGGCCAAAGAACACCGTGCCAGTATTCGGCGTGTTGGTGAACTGCAACGCATTCAGACCGGGGAAGGCGACGGAATAGGCCACGCCTTCAGTGCTCATGCCGATTTCGCTCATCTTGCGAATCACTTCATCGGTACGCGCCAGCGACGAACCTTCCGGCATCTTCACGCCGCCAATCAGATAGAGCTTATCCTGCGTTGGAATAAAACCGCCCGGTACGGTATGGAACATAAAGCCCGCACCCGCCAGCAGCAGCACGTACACGCCGAACACCGCGCCACGACGCCGCAAGGTTTTACCCACCAGCGATTCATAGCCATCCGAACTGCGCTGGAAGAAGCGGTTGAACGGACGGAACAGCCAGCCGAGCAGGCGATCGATAATGCGCGTCGGCATATCTTTCGCGGCATCATGCGGCTTCAGCAGCAGCGCCGCCAGCGCCGGTGACAGCGTCAGCGAGTTGATGGCGGAGATCACCGTTGAAATGGCAATCGTCACCGCAAACTGCTTATAGAACTGGCCGGTCACGCCGGACAGGAACGCCATCGGCACGAACACCGCACACAGCACCAGCGCGATGGCAATAATCGGGCCGGACACTTCACGCATCGCCTGATGCGCCGCCGCCGTCGGCGACAAGCCTTGTTCGATATTACGCTCGACGTTCTCCACCACCACGATGGCGTCATCCACCACGATACCGATCGCCAACACCAGCCCGAACAAACTCAAGGTATTGAGCGAGAAGCCAAGCAGATAGAGGATGCTGAAGGTACCGACCACCGAAACCGGCACCGCCAGCAGCGGGATGATCGACGCGCGCCAGGTTTGCAGGAACAGAATCACCACCAGCACCACCAGCACAATCGCTTCGAACAGCGTTTGCACCACGGCACGGATCGAATCACGTACGAACACCGTTGGATCGTACGGCGCGGCCCACTGCACATCGTCCGGGAAGCGGGTTGCCAGTTCAGCCATTTTGTCGCGCACCGCATTCGACAGGTCGATAGCATTGGCGCCCGGCGCCTGGAAGATACCAATACCCACCGCATCTTTGTTGTTCAGCTGCGAACGCAACGCGTAGCTGCCGGAACCCATCTCGATGCGCGCCACGTCACGCAGGCGCACCAGCGTGCCGTCGTCGGCGGTTTTCAGGATGATATTGCCGAACTGCTCTTCGCTCTCCAGACGACCTTGGGTGTTGATCGACAGCAGGAAATCGCTCTGTTTCTTCAGCGGCTCTGCGCCAAGCTGACCGGCAGAAACCTGCACGTTCTGCTCCTGCATCGCGCTGACCACATCGGACGCGGTCAAACCACGTGCCGCCACCTTATTGGGATCGAGCCACACGCGCATCGCGTATTCACCGGCCCCGAAGATCTGAATCTGACCCACGCCCGGCAGGCGCGCCAGTTCATCTTTCACCTTCAACGTGGCGTAGTTACGCAGATAGAGCGAATCGTACTTGCCGTGCGGCGAGAACATGTGCACCACCAGCGTCAGCGTCGGCGACATCTTCTGCGTGGTGAGGCCGAGTTGTCGCACCTCTTCTGGCAGACGCGCTTCAGCCTGCGCCACGCGGTTCTGCACCTGAACCTGCGCCTGATCCGGATCGGTGCCTGGACGGAAGGTCACGGTGGTGACCAGCACGCCGTCGGAACCGGCCACGGATTTCATGTACATCATGTTTTCTACCCCGTTGATGGCTTCTTCCAGCGGCGTCGCCACGGAATCTGCAATCACTTTGGGGTTGGCGCCGGGATATTCTGCGCGCACCTGCACGCTCGGTGGCACCACGTTGGGATATTCACTGATCGGCAGCAGCGGAATGGCGATCAATCCGGTGGTAAAAATCAAAATCGACAGCACCGCGGCGAAGATCGGCCGGTCGATAAAAAAGCGGGAGAAATCCATAAAAGGCAGTCTCGAAGGTTATTGAGCGGAGCGCATCGCCACCGGTTGGGCGGTCACCGGCATGCCAGGCATAAAGACTTTCTGCAAGCCGTTAACGATCACCTTGTCGCCAGGTTTCAGGCCTTGCTGCACAATGCGCAGGCCATCGGCTAAATCACCGGCCTGAATATCGCGGCGCTGGGCTTTACCCTGGGCATCGACCACGTAAACGTACTTACGATCCTGATCGGTGAGCACGGCTTTATCGTCGATTAACAGCGCGGTGAAGTCGGCGCTGCCCGGCAAGCGCACGCGGGCAAACAGGCCTGGCGTGAACTGACGCTGCTGATTATCCAGCGAGGCGCGCATGCGGATGGTGCCGGTGCTGGCGGTCAGCTGGTTATCGAGGAAATCCACGGTGCCGCGATGCGGAAAACCCTCTTCGCCGGTCAACGCCACTTCCACCGGCAGCGATCCGCGATTTTCGCCTTTACGCGCCATCGCCTGATAATGCAGATAGGTGGCTTCATCGACGTCGAAGTAGACGTACATGCGATCTTGCGATACCAGCGTGGTCAGCACGCTGGCGCTGTCACCGGCGGTCACCAGGTTGCCAGTGGTGATCATCGCGCGGCTGGCGCGACCTTCAATCGGCGCGGTGACGCGGGTGAAATCGAGGTTCAGCTGCGCCATATCCACCGCCGCCTGCGCCGACAGCACGCTGGCCTGCGCCTGATTAGCCGCCGAGCGACGCTGTTCCCACTCTTCGCGTGACACCACATTGGTGCCGATCAGTTTATCGGTACGCGCCGATTCACTGCGGGCCAGCGTGGCTTGGCTGCGCGCGTTGGCGAGTTCAGCCTGCGCCTGCTCGAGCGTGGCGCGATAGGTGCGATCGTCAATAGTGAACAGCACCTGACCTTTTTTCACCTCGTCGCCTTCGCGATAATTGACCTGATCGATATAGCCGGAAACGCGCGGCCGCAGCTGCACGCTCTGCACCGCTTCGAAACGGCCATTGAAGCTATCCCATTGGCTGACTTTCTGCTCTACCACCTGCGCGACACTTACTTCGGGCGGCGGCGGCGGGGCGTTTTGCGCCACCCCGCGATCGCAACCGGCCAGCAGGCTTCCCAGCAACATCACTCCTGACAGGCTTACCGCCCATTGAACCCTATATGTTTGCAGATGCATTGTTGTTATTCCGCATTGGTGAAAAAGAAAGGAGACGTACGAAAAATCTGCAACTTTTATGATTGCATTAAAACGCCACGAGTGTAGGCTTGCTCAAACTGCATCTGCAAGAATATCTGATACACTTTATGTGCGGTTTTGATCATTGCGTTGCACGAGGATCAAAGCCCCTACGCGCAGTGCGGCATTTAATGCAATAATAAAACTTGCATTAACTGGCATAGTCGTTCAACCTTAAAGTGTAATTGCAACTGATACTGATACTGTTCGCAACGGCGACCGGAGAAAACGAGATGATGACCACCGCATTTATTCACGATTTGATCGACTGGATTGACAACAATATTGAAACGCGTCTGGATCTGGATACCGTAGCGGGGCGCGCCGGTTATTCGAAATGGCACCTGCAACGTATGTTCAAAGAGCACACGGGTTTGCCTCTGGGTGAATACATTCGTGAGAAGAAGCTGAAGAAGTCAGCGGATCGCTTGACCACTAGCAATGAACCAATTCTTAACGTGGCGATTTCACTCGGTTTCGACTCGCAGCAGTCGTTTAACCGCAGCTTCAAACGCCAGTATGGCGTAGCGCCTGGAGCATGGCGTCGTCACGCTGCGCCATCCGCCAGCGCAATGCAGTAAACCCCGCCAGGGCCAGCTTTGCTGGCCCGCGTTTTTCCCTGCCCTAAATCTGTTATTATCGTCGTCCTGTTTTTCAGGATGCCACCATGTCAAAAAAACTCTGGATTGCCTTAATTCTGGTCCTCGCCGCGCTATGGCTCGGGCTGAAACCGCGTTTGTCCGATAAATGGTCCGCCAGCCACCCCGATATCTCGCAGCTCACCGATGCCAACACCGTGGCGCGTTGGGTGCAGCAGCATCACAAATTACCCGACCTCTATCTCACCAAAAATGAAGCGCGTCGCCAGGGCTGGAATCCCAGCAAGGGTAACTTGTGTGAGGTCTTGCCGGGCCGCGCGATTGGTGGCGATCGCTTTAGCAACCGCGAAAGAAGGTTGCCGATACAGGCGGGCAGGCAGTGGTATGAAGCGGACGTCAATTACGATTGCGGCCACCGCGATGCCGATCGTCTGCTTTACTCTTCCGATGGACTGATTTTCCTCACCACCGATCACTATCGCAGCTTCAAACAGGTGCCTTAACCATGTTGACGCTCCATTTTGACTTTGAAAACTTGTCGGATCGCCAGGCGTTTTACCGCGCGCTGGTGCAGCAAAGTGCCTGCCCAGTGGATTTCGGTAACAATCTTGATGCGCTGTGGGATTGGCTGACCGGCGGCATGGCGCTGCCGGCGACCTTCTATTTAGCGCATGCCGATGACGCCAGCGAGAGTGCCGAATTCGCGCCGGTGCTGGCGTTACTGGAAGAGGCGCAGCAGCAGTTAGACGGCGAGCTGCGCCTGGTGCGTGGCGAGTAAATTAAGCGTGCAGCGGTAACAGCAAAATCGCCAGCATCTGGCGGGCATTCGCGGGCAAATCGCCACCGCCGGTATAGCCGTTGTTCTCAACGATCACCGAATTCAACCCCACCAGCCAGTCATAGATGTAGTAAGCGGTATGATTGGCGGGAGCGGCCGACAGACGTGTTAAGCGCTGTCCCGGCGAGAAGCTGACGCTCGGCGCAGGCGGACGGGCAAAAATCGTCTGACCGCGATTGACGCGACTTTCAGGACGTTCGCTCTCCGGACGCTGTAAAAAGCCCAGCCACGCGACAAAATCCCCCAGCACCGTCATGGCGCGTGAAACCTGACGATCGGTACGCGCTTCGTGGGCGCTGGCCTGCGCATCCGGCTCATTCAGCGCGCTTTGCAGTTTGCTCAGCACTTTGAGGCGGAAGCTGGCGGTAATCAACTCTTCCACCAGCATCTCCAGCGTCGGTTTATCGACGTTGAGCAGCGCCAGCAGGCTGCGGCTCTCCGGCAGCTGACGCAAATGCTCCAGCCACAGCGCAAACACCTGCTGCGGAAATTGCTGATCGCGCTGACCGCCCGAGCTGCGCGGTTCAGCGGCGGCGACCGGCTCATCTTTAAAAAGATCAAACTCAAAGCCGATGCCAAAATAGCTCTGCTCAGCGGCTGCGGTTTTGGCGCTATGTTGAATAGCAGTACTGCTGCTTTGGCTCAGCCACAGCTGACGCACCGCTTCACGCGACGGCTGCAAACGCTCCAGCAGTTCACCGTGCAAACCGGTGCGATGTTGCAAACATTTCAGCAGCGTATCGGAGATCGCCTGCTTGCGAGCCGCCTGTTCTGGCGTGGCGCTGGATTCGGTCCACGGCTGCAAACGTTCTACCAGCTTCTGCTGCAGCCCGCCGAGCTGCAATGCCAGACGATCGCGGCGCGCTTCCGGCTGCATCTCATCCTGCAACCAGCTGCCCATACGATCGACGCCCGCGCGATCCAGCGCCAGCATCGATCCCCAACTCTGTCCCGGCTGACCAATCTGCCGTTGCACTGCTTCATCAACGTTAATCTGCTGCTGCTGATAGCGCGCGTCATGTGGCGTGATCGCCCAAATCAGACGCGGCTTTTCACCGCTGGCGGCGATGGTTTGATGCATGTGCCACTCGCGCAGCGCGCTGGCGGCGACATCGGTATCCTGACGCTGGCTGGCGGCGGTACAGATCAGCATCAAATCGATGCCCTGACGCGCGGCGTACAGGCCCGGCAGCAGCGCGCGTTTCTGTTCCAGCAGCGTGGCGCGCAGCGGATCGCGTTTGCGCAGCTGCGCCAGTTCATCCTGTTGGGCGCGATCGGCTGGCGTGCCCGGCGCGGGCAGCTCGAGCATATCCGCATCATCGTACAGCGCCTGTCGCGGCGTGGAGCTGAGCGGCAAGGTGATCTCCAGCGTTAGTAGCGACAGCAATCCCAGCGGCACATGCTGCGCTTTCCCCACACGATTGGCGACGATCGGACACACTTCGATCATTTCTTGCCAGTCGGCATCGTTGCCAATCAGTTTTTCTGCCGGCAGCGCAGCATCGTCCACCAGCACGCTAAGCGGTGCTAACACGCGCGGCGCGTGGCGCAGCTGGTGACGCAAGTGCATCAGGCTGCGCAGGCTTTCGTTCAGCGCGTTTTGGCCCGGCCACAGCAGAGCAAACAGCTGTACGCGATCGTCGACGTTGAGCCATGGTGCCAGCGTAATCGCCTGCGGCCAGAAGTGGCGGTCGAGAATCTCGGCATGACGATGGTGACGACGGCTCCACGCCCACAGCGTGATCAGCGCATCGCTGTCGAGGCCCGGCTGCGGTTCATCCTGGCGATGGCGCTGCAAACGCTGCAAAGCGCCATCGATCTGCGCGGTGTCGGGCTGAAGCTCGGTTTTGGCGCAGGCCAGCATCAAACGAATCAGCTCCACTTCGCTCAGCAGCGTCATCTCCAGCGGCCAGGCGTTGGATTGGGTTTCGCGCTGGTGGCTGAAGCGGGTGGCGATGGCGAAATCGAGATTGCCGGGATTGATGTTCTGGAAATAGTTCAGGGTTTTATCGCCGAGACGCGCGATAAGTTGGCCCTGCGCATCGCCGACCATCTCACTCAGCAGCCAGGCTTTGCCCGCCTGCGACTGACCAAACAGCGCCAGCGTCACCGGACGCGCCAGCTGGCGCGCCAGGGCATGGCTTTCCACGCGCGCGCGGCGCAGCTGCAGCGTCAGGGTTTCGGCTTCCAGCGCCAGACGCGGTGCGTGCGCCTGATGGGTTTCCACCCAGTTCAGCGCGCCATCCAGCGTTTCCTGCATCAGGCTCAGACGTTTCGCGGGCGTAACCGGCGAGGCTTTTTTGGCAGTTCTCATCGTTTGCAGACGCTCCCGCTGTCGATCCAATATTGCGCATTCGCGTTGCCGGTGGCGGAAAGCGTATTCAGTTTCAGACTCAGCTGCTCCAGCGGCACGCGCGTGCCGTCATCCATGCGAGCATCGCTTAACACTAAGCGTTCAGGGCCGAGATTATCCGGGCCCGGCTGCACCGCCAATTTGATGCGCAGTACGCTTTCACCGGCAACCTGACGCGCCAGCGTCGGGTCGACAATGCTCAGGCTATACAGCGGCGATGCCGGCCAGCGATCGTTTTCCAGCTGGCGGAAACCAAGGCAAACGTTGCCGCGAATGCGGAAGCTGCTTTTGCGATCCAGCGCGAAACTGCTGCTGTCGAGGTCGATCTCGCTGTAGCACAGATTATCGTCGCTAAGCGCTGAGGTCTCATCCAGCACGCCGAGATAGCGAATGGTGGAGTAAGGTTCGAAATCACCGGCGCGGAACCAGAAGCTGCTGAGGCGCAGATCGAGCGCCAGCAAGCACAGCATCGCGCCCACCGCGGCGGTGGATTTCGGGTTATCAATACGGCCTTGCTTGTTGAACGGATACCAGTCGCTGGTGTGATAGCCTTCCAGCGACAAAATACGGCTGCCCGGCAAGGGTTGCAGATGGCGCACCAGCGCCTGAATGCCGGGGAAGCGTGACGGGCGACCGGTAAGCAGCAGCACATCACACTGATACAACGACACCACTTCGCACATTGCGCGCAGCGCCGGAATAATTGCCATGCGGTGTTGCAGGAACTCGCCGTGCAGCTGCGCCATGCTGACCACCAGCGGCACCTCAAGCAGATCGAAACGGCTATCGCCGCCGAGCGTGCGCTGAATTTCGCCGTTCACAAATGCCAGCACGCTGCTGGCCGGTTTTTGCGGCACCAGCTCGCCGAACAGCGCATTGATTTCGCTGTGGCTGTCGAGCGGATCCCAGTTTTCGTACTGCTCTAGCACCGCCTGCGCCAGCGGAATAAACAGCTGCAGCGTCACTTGCTGACGCAGCGTGGCTTGTCCGTCCATGCGGCTGTCGTGACCAAACAGCTTGTTCATCAGCGGTTCGGCCAGTTGCAATCCGGCTTTCTGCAAGCTCTGCTGCAATGCCGGCAGAATCCACAGCTGAATCACGTCCAGCAGAATATCGTCACCGGCGACTTTGAAGCCTTCGCGGAACAGCAAGCGCGGGGTTATTTTGACGTTGTTGCCCTGGCCGTCATCGAGGCGATATTGGGTGATGGCTAAATCAGTGGTGCCGCCGCCAATATCAATCGAGGCGATGCGCAGGCTTTTACCCGGCAGCTCATCGACTTCACGCGGGCGATCCGGGCGCGCCATGCTGCTGAAGAAATCTTCTGCGCGACCAGCAAAGTTGACCTGAGTTTCGTTGAACAGCCACACCATTTGACCGCAGGTAGCTTCGTCCCACTCCATCTGCACATCCGGCACCGGACGCAGGCTGGTTGCCTGGCTGGCGGCGGTGAACTCTTCTTCGGCGGGATGCCAGCCTTCGGCTTTCCATACCAGCGCGATGGCTTCCTGCATGCGGCGACGGAAAATCTCACGCTCTGGCTTCGGCATCGCCGACGGCAATGTCAGAATCACATGACGCAGCTGACGCGGCGCCTGGCTTTGCGGCATGCGCTGGCGCTGCGCCACGCTGTTCATCTGCATCATGGCCTGCGCCAGCAGTTCGCACAGCATAAAGGTCATCAGCGAACTGCGGCTGTAGCTGGCGGAGAACACCGGCAGACGATCGTCTTCCGCCAGCGCGTGCAGCGGTTGGCCTTCGTCATTGATCAGTAAAGTGAACGGCAGCGCAGTCGCCTGCGGCTCATCGCTGCTGCCGTTGGCGTTGAAGCGCCAGCCTGGCTGATAGCGCGCTTCATCCCACAAATAGCGGCGCGGACTGGACAAGCCGGTGCTGCCTTCGGTGCCGGCACGCAGCAGCGCCAGACGGCTGGCTTCGCGGCCCACGCGCGTTAGCGAAGGCCACATAAAGGCATTTTCACGGCCGCTCTCCAGCGAGAAGTTGGCCTTGCCGAAACGGGTTTCCGCAAACTCCAGACGGCTGTCGAACAGTTCGTTGTACACCTGATGCGGCTCAGAGAGATCGCGCAGCTGCAGCTCGTAGGTTTGACGCAGGCCGCTGCTCTCTTCGGCGTGATCTTCCACCAGAATGCCGCAGGTGTGCGAGTTGCCGACGTCGAGAATGATATCGACGTTGACCGCCGGCGTTTGCAGCGACGTCGCCTGAATATAGATTTCCGCCAGATCGAGCTGTTCGCCCAGTAGTTCCAGCAGGTTGAGATAGTGCGCCTGATATTCGAACTCACGCAGCGCCTGGTTCAGCTCCTGCTCGCGACGCGACTCCAGCGCATGCACCTGCTGGCTAAAGGTTTCACGCAGCCAGCCATCGACCCACGTATGGTCGAGGAATTCGCCCAGCTCGTAGTTGTGCCAGGCGAGGGCGAAACTTACGCCGTTCTGCGCATCGGCTTTGCTTAAACCGTGCTGCTCGCCGCCATCTTGTTCTGAAACAATGCGCGTATCGAAGGCGAGGGTAATGCGATGAGTGTTGCCTGCCGCATCAGGTTGCGCCAGCGGTGCCAGATGCAGACGCGCCCAGTTGTCCGGGCCGCCGATAAAACGACGTCCGCTGGTGCAGCGCATCACCGGCAGCGGCAGCCATTGATGAGCCAGCAGCTTCAGCGAATCGGCCAGCGCGATATCCGTTTCCGGTCGCACCACTTCCGCCGCGCCGCCATCTTCCGGATAGAGCAGGAACTTGCCGCTGTTGCCGTCGACGTTGAGGCGCAGCAGCGGGCCGTTGGCGGTTTGACGCACGAACTGGCGGCGAGCCTGCAATGCAGGCAAACGCAAACCGAAATCAAGAAACTGCACACCGCTATCTTCAATCAGCGTGATTTTCTGTTTGTCATCGATGAGGGGAGCCAACATGTTTACTTACTCTCACGCTTAATCGTCAACGGGAAGACCTGATCTGCGCCGTATTGCGCAGTACAGCTGGCGATGCCATCACCGGCTTTACACACCAGTTCCGGCATGCGGTAACGCGATTTGTCGCTGCAGGTCGCAGTATAGCGGCTGCGCACTTCCATGCTGCCGGCGCTGGTCATCGCGGCGGTGACATCGGCTTTACAGCGGATGTTGTCGCCCTGGGTAATGGTGGCGGTGCCTTTGCCGTTGCGGATCTGGTAGCGCAGGCTTGGCGGTTTGCCGGTCGGCAGATTGGTTTGACGCAAGGTCACGCGCCAGGTGCCATTGATAAATTTCACCGAGCCAACGCGCGCATCTTCGGTGGTCATCACCAAATCATCGGCTTTGGCCGGTTCGGTGTGTTCAGCGACCACCTCAGGCGGTGCGACAGGCGCAGCAACCGGCGCTGGGGCGGCAATGACGGTGGCGGCGGTTTGTGGCAGCGTGGCGGCGAGCTTTTCCGCTTTAACCATCACGGCTGGCGGCTTACTCACCGGCACAGGTATATCGGCAACGCTAATCGCAGCCGGTTGTGGTGCGCTGTGCAGCCAGAAGGCGACGCCCGCAGCGACCACCGCCGCAACCGGCAACAGCAGCATCAGCGGACGCACGGCAAAGGCGCGACGTGGCGGCACAACAGGTGCCGGTTCAAGCGCTGGCTCAGGAATGACTTCGGCTTCTGGTTCTTCGACTTCAGGTTCCGGCTCGACCAGCGGTTCGGCAGCAGCAGGTGGCACGTCGATCAGTGGCGCAATCACTGGCGCGACCACCAGCGGAGCGGGCGCTGGCGGTTCTGGCAGTAGCGGCGGCAGTTCATCTTCCAGTGAATCACGCAGGCAAGCCAGCGCGTCATCACGCGAACGCGCCTGCGGATCGACAAAGCCCCAGAAGGTGATCACCGGTTTGCCATCCACCAGATAAACGTACTGCTGATCCGGGAACTGCAACGTCTTGCTCAGCAACGCACCAAACAAGCGCATCGCCGGATTCTCCGCGTCGCGCGCGCGCAGGCTCAGCGCCTGTAAATCCTGCTGGTTCAGCGTCAGCAGTTCCAGCGCCTGACGGCGCTCGTGATCGCTGGCACCCAGCCAGGATTTTACTTTGCCATTAAACGGGGCGTACCAATCGAGGCGGTCACCGCGCTCGTTGACCTGCGGAATCGCGAGGCAATTGGCCAGCGTGGTTTGGCGGCGCAGGCGCAGGGTTTCACGGATTTGCAGCGCGGACGTCCAGACCGGCTGGCCGTTTTCACCCAGTGCCAGTACCGTGTCCAGATTGCCGCTGCGCAGAAAAGTTTTTGCCACTCGTTGGGCCCTTATCGGTGGTTGTCTGAGGCAGAACAGTGTGTGTTTTTGGCGATGATAGTGATCTTAAGCCAAATGCTGCGAAATCAAACGGCTGATAAAGGGGGAAAAACAGGGCGTTTTTCCCGGGTGCGGAGAAGATTGCTGAAATTTTAAGCGCGGCGTCGTGGGGAAAGAATAAAATAGGTCAGCATGCCGCCGAGCAAGCCCCAAAAGGCGGATCCGATGCCCAACAGCGAAATGCCGCTGGCGGTGATCAGGAACGCCACGATAGCGCTATCGCGCTGATCCGGCTCCGCTAAAGCGCGCTGCAAACTGCCGGAGAGCGTGGCCAGCAACGCCAAACCGGCCAGCGTGGCGATCAATACCGGCGGCAAGGCGCTCAGCATGATGGCGATCAATCCGCCGGTAAAGCCAGTCAGCAGGTAGAACACGCCCGCCAATGCGGAGGCCATCCAGCGGCGCGCCGGATTGGGATCGACATCGTCACCCATGCAGATGGCGGCGGTAATCGCGGCGATACACACCGAAAATCCGCCAAACGGCGACAGCACTAAGGCGATAAATCCCGTCCAGCCGGTCAGCGCCGAAACCGGCGGCTGGTAACCGTGCGCCTGCAAGGTGGCGATGCCCGGTGCGTTTTGCGACGCCATGGTGACGAGAAAATAGGGCAAACCTACGCCAATCAGCGCTGCCAGATTAAACTGCGGCATGATAAATTCCGGCCGACTGATCGCCAGCGCATGCGGCGGAAAGTGGATCGATTGCTGGCCCAGCGCCACCAGCACGCCGGCGATCAACGCCAGAATAATCGCGTAGCGCGGCAGCCAGCGACGGCTCAACAGCCACACCAGACACATGCTGCCGCACAGCGCGAAATTGCTCTGCAAACCGCTAAAGGTGCCGATGCCAAACTTCAGCAGAATCCCGGCCAGCATCGCCGCCGCCAGCGACTGCGGAATGTGATTCATCAGACGAGCAAACAGGCCGGTGACGCCGCACAACACAATCAGCAGGTTAGTCGCGACAAATACGCCAACCACTTCATTCAGCGTCAAACCCTGCACGCTGGTGGCGAGCAGCGCCGCGCCAGGCGTTGACCATGCGGCGAGGATTGGCATGCGCGTCCACAGCGATAAGCCGAACGAGGCCAATCCCATGCCGACGCCGAGCATCGACAGCCAGCCACCGATCTGCTCCGGCGAAGCGCCTGCCGCCTGGGCCGCCTGAAAGATCAGCGCCGCCGTGCTGCTGTAGCCCACCAGCACGGCGATAAATCCAGAAATCAGCATCGGGAAAGAGAAAGCACTGCGCGTGGTGGCGGTCATCATCAGGTCACATCCGGTTGTGCGTTATAGCGCACATAGTGGCATGGAGCGTTATAGCGCACAAGTGCTACACTGCGCGCGAGCTTTTCGGGAGAACACATGGAAAATTTGCATCTACATTTGAGTCTGGCGCTGAAGCAGCTGCGTCAGGCCAACGGCTGGAGCCTGACGCTGGCAGCGGATCGCACCGGCGTGAGCAAAGCGATGCTCGGCCAGATCGAGCGCGGCGAATCGAGCCCCACGGTGGCGACGCTGTGGAAAATCGCCACCGGCTTTAACGTGCCGTTTTCCTTCTTTGTGCAGGGCAGCGATCAACCGCCGGGCAGCGTGGCGACTTTTAGCCAGCCTAATGCGCAGATGCAGGTTAAGCCGCTGCTGCCGTACGATGCCAAACTGCGTTTTGATCTACTGGAAGTGACGCTAGCGGGTGGCGCGCAGAGCGATTCATCGGCGCATGAAAGCGGGGTGATTGAGCAGGTGGTGGTGCTGGAGGGTGAATTGTTGCTTGGCGTGGAAGGCACATGGCGCCGCTTGCTTGCGGGCGAAGCCAGCCAATTCGCCGCCGATACGCCGCACAGTTATCGCAATCCTCTCAGCACGCCATTGCGTTTCCACAGTTTGATCCATTATCTGCAACGCCCGTAGGGTCGCCATTCATGGCGACCACCTCATAACCCGGCACAATTACAAATTGATACGAAGGTAAACTACACAGTTTGCCTTCGTATTTATATACTCGCGGCTCATCTGTAAGGAGAAGGTGCCATGAGCGACCTCAACAGCGCGGCGGCGTTACTGCGCAGCATCAATGGCAAACTGGCGCGTCGTCTGCGTGAATCGGCGCCGCCGGGCGATCTCACCTGGCCGCAGGTATCGGTCCTCGGTTATCTGGTGCGCGAGGGAGCTATGACGGTAACGGAATTGGCTACGCTGGAAGGTGTGCGCACGCAGTCGATGGGCGCCACCGTGGCCAGCTTGCAAACGCTGGGTATGGTGCAGGGCGCCGCCGATCCGCAGGATGGCCGCAAAACCCGTTATCAACCTACCGATGCTTGCCTGAAACTGATCGCCGCCAACCGCGCACAACGTGATGACTGGCTGCTCAACAGCATCGCGACGCAGTTGAATGCGCAGGAACAACACACGCTGCTGGCCGCGATTCCCTTACTGCAACGACTTGCCGACCAATAATCCTGAGAGGACTCAACATGGCTTTAACTACCCTTGACGACAACACCGCGCTGATTGTAATTGACCTGCAGAACGGCATCGTTGCGCTGCCTGTCGCTCCGTTAGAGGCGCATGAAGTGATTGAGCGCTCAGCGCGTCTGGCTGATGCCTTCCGTGGGCAAAAGCGCCCGGTGGTGCTGGTTAACGTTGCGGGCGGCGCACCTGGCCGTAATGAGCAGCCGAAACACGGTGGCGATCTGCCTGCCGATTGGGCCACGTTGGTGCCGGATCTGGCGCAGCAGCGCGGTGATATCGCCATCACCAAAAAAACCTGGGGCGCATTCCACAACACCGATCTGCATGAGCAACTGCAGCAGCGCGGCATCACGCAAGTGGTTATTTGCGGTATCGCCACCAGCATCGGTGTGGAATCCACGGCGCGCCAGGCGTATGAATTGGGTTACAACGTCACGTTGGCAACCGATGCTATGACCTGCCTGAATGCCGAAACGCACAAAAACAGCATCGAGCGCATCTTCCCGCGCCTGGGCGAGACCGGCACCACCGATGATGTGCTGGCGTTGTTGAAGTAAGGTTCATCGTAGGGTGCGCATTCATGCGCACCTGGCTTACAGGTCGCCATTAATGGCGACCCTACGGTAATTGGCGAGGCTTTGGTAGGGTGCGCATTTATGCGCACTTGGCTTACAGGTCGCCATTAATGGCGACCCTACGGTAATTGGCGAGGCTTTCGTAGGGTGCGCATTTATGCGCACCGGCATTCAAGTTTATTTACTGAAACGCATAACTCACCGTCAGGCCCACGCTGTAATTGCGGCCCGGTGCGGGTTCGTAATAGCGGCCGTTGCTTTCATTGACGATCACCGAACCGATGTAGTTGCGGTCGAACAGGTTATCGACGCGGCCAAACAGATCCAGCGTCCAGTTCTGCACCAGCCACTTATAACCGCTGTTTACGCCGACCACGGTGTAAGACGGCGCTTTCACATCGTTCTCATCATCCGCCGCGATATCGCTTAGGTAGCGCACATCGGTTCCCGCATACCAGCCTTGATCGGGCGCGTAAGCCAATCCGGCGTAAGCCATGTTGCGGGCAATGCCGGGAATGCGGTTGCCGTCGCAGCTTTCGGTGCCGCAGGCGTTGGAGCGATAGCGGGCATCCAGCAAGGTCCATGCGGCTTTGAAGCGCCAGCTTTCGCCAAACTGCTGGTCGAGGCCGAGTTCTAATCCACGACGGCGAGTTTCACCGGCGTTTTTGTATGTTGATCGCCCCTCAAAATTGCCATTTGAAACAATCTCGTTTTTGGTATCGGTTTGGAAAATAGCCGCGGTTAACAGGCCATTGCCGATCCTTTTCTTACTGCCCAGTTCAACCGTTTCGCTGGTGGCGGGTTTCAAATCCAGATTAAGGCCGGACTGCGTTAGAGAACGGTATGACAATTCATTTAACGTCGGCGTTTCGAAGCCGCGACCAGCTGAAACGTAGGCGTTCCAGCTGTTATCAATGGCGTAATTCAGCGCAGCGGCAGGCAGCCAGCGATGGTAGCGACGATTGCCGCTGTCATCCGGATCGGTTGAGGTGACGTAATAGTCATTCGAGTCGAAATTCACCGTACTGAAACGCACGCCAGCATCCAGCGACAGTTTATCGGTCAGCTGCCACTCGGTTTGCATATAGGGATCGAGGTTCCACATCAGGTTGCGTTCGTTACGACGCATCTCGCCCTGTACGCCCAATTCGTCGCCGCTAAAGTTTTGATAACCTTTGCGCTTCTCGGTCATGGTTTCATAATCGAGGCCGCCGGTGAAGGTCACCGGAATGGTGAAGAGCGAGTCGCGGTGCGTCCAGCGGGTATCGATGCCCTGATAATGACGTGACAGAGAGATCACGCCGCCGGGATAACCTGGGCGCAGCTGGGTGGCTTTAGGAATCGATTGAAACTGCGTGGTTTCACGTTCACCGGCGTACATCATCACGCTCAGGTCATCATTTTCACTCATCTGGCGCTGATAGCGCAGGCCCGCCTGGGTTTGATCGACGGTTTTACGCGCGTCGTACAAGGTCACGTTGCTGGCGACCTGGCGCGGATTATCTTTCCACTGTTCAGCGGTCAAACCGCCCGGATCCTGCGCATCAACGTGCACGCTGTTGAACAGCAGCGTCAGGGTGCTGACATCATCAATGCGCACGCCGAGTTTGGCGTTGCCGAGATTTTTCTGCGCCGAGCTGTGATCGCGAAAGCCGTGCGTGGTAAAGCGTGAGGCGGAAACCGTGTAATTAACGTCTCCGGCTTGCGTACCGTCACCGGTCGCTCCGCTGGCTTTAACGCTGTTGCGCCAGCTGCCGTAACTGCCGTACCAGCTGCTGGCTTCCAGCGTGGTGGGTTGCTGACCGGTTTCGGTTTCAACGTTAATCACGCCGCCCGACGAGTTGCCATACAGCGCCGAGAACGGGCCACGTAGCACGTCGATGTGATCGATTGAGCCAATATCGATATTAGAGGTTTGTCCCTGGCCGTCGGGCATGGTTGCTGGAATGCCGTCGACATACATACGAATGCCGCGCAGGCCGAAGGTGGAACGTGAACCAAAACCGCGCACCGAAATCTGCAAATCCTGCGCATAGTTCTGGCGATTTTGTATCTGCAAACCTGGCACGCTGCTGAGGTTTTCTGACAAATTGACGCGCGGTGCCGCATGGCGCATATCTTCGCCGGAAACCACGCTAACTGCGGCTGGCGTATCAAGTTCAGAAAGTCCGGATGCGGACGGCGCAGCGCTCACCACCATGGTGTTATTGGCCGCGTTCGCCGCCAGCGCTGAGACCGGCAACATCGCAGGCAGCATCAGCAACGAAGCCTGTCGCAGTAAAGCTATTTTCATTATGAAAGACCGTAAAAAGGGCGTGGAATGTACCGAATGGAACATTAATGGCGCGTATGTTAATCGTTTTATCATTTGTTTGAAAAGCGTTAATAGTATGACGGATTATTAATAATTGCGGTGTTGAAAATGTTTTTTCATCGCATCTGTGGCCTGGCTGCGTCAGGGAAATTCTGTCAGTCTGGCGGTTTTGTCTGAAAGCACAAAAGAGAGGGAATGATGAGTCAACAACCTGTGGTCGCGGTACTGGGATTAGGCGCGATGGGCCATGCGTTTGCCGCTAACCTGTTGAAAAAAGGCTTCACGGTACGCGGCTGGAACCGCACGCGTGCTAAAGGCGAAGATCTGCTGGATGTTGGCATCACGCTGACCGATAGCGCCGCGCAAGCGGTAGAAGGTGCGGATGTGGTGATCGCCATGCTGTCCGACGGCGATACCACGCGGCAGGCGCTGAACGACGCCAGCTCTGCGCTCAAGCAGGGTGCGACCATTTGCCAGATGGGTACCATCGGCGTGGAAGCCACCGATCAACTGATTGCTAAATTTAAAAGCGCACGTCCAGACGTGGTGTTTATCGATGCACCGGTTTCCGGCACCAAAGCGCCGGCAGAAAATGCGCAAATTCTGGTGCTGGCCAGCGGCGATCAGAGCAAAGCGCAGGCCGCCGAGCAGGTGTTTGCGGCAATCGGTAAAGGCACGCAATGGCTGGGCGAGGCGGGCGCTAGCTCACGCATGAAGCTGGTGGTGAATAGCTGGTTGATTGGCCTGATGCAGAGCCTGGCGGAAAGTACCCGTCTGGCGGAAGAGTTTGGTTTCAGCACCGACGATCTGTGGAAAGTGCTGGATGGCGGTCCGCTGGCGGCACCGTACGCCAAAATGAAACTCGGCATGATCGCCAGCGGTGATTTCACGCCGCAGATGCATCTGGTGTGGGCGCTGAAAGACGCCAAACTGGCGCTGGATGCGGCAGGCGAAAGCAAACTGCCGGCGCTGGAAAACATCGTAGATGTCTGGCAGCAAGCGGTGGACGCCGGTTACGGCGAGCAGGATCTGGCGGCGGTTTATCAATATCTGAAACGCTAACATGAGTGCGCGGCTCAACTTCGACTTCGCCCATCGTCCGCTGGTGCCCTATGCGCATGATTATGCGCATGGCGACGCGGAGCCGTGGCATCACCACGAATGCGCGCAGCTGATCCACACGCTGAGCGGCGTGGTGAAAGTTGAAACGCAGCACGGCAGCTGGATTGTGCCGCCGAGTCGCGGCGTCTGGCTGCCAGCGGGAACGCGTCACGCGCTGCACATTGTCGGCGCAGTTGCGGCGCGCACGCTGTTTGTTGATCCACTGGCGCGCGCCGATCTGCCCGCCAGTTGTCAGGTGGTACAGATCTCGCCGCTGCTACGTGAGTTGATTGTCAGCGCGCTGGCGCTGCCGGAGCAGTACGTTCCCGGCAGTCGCGCAGAGCGTATTTACGAATTGATCCTCGATGAGATCCGCGTGATGGATGTGCTGCCGTTTGGCCTGCCGCTGCCGGAGAGCGAGCGGCTGCTGAGTTTGTGCCAGCACATCCAGCAAGCACCCGGCGAAAACTGGACGCTGGCCCGCGCGGCTACGCAACTTTGTGTGGCGGAACGCACGCTGGCGCGCCATTTCAGCCGCGAAACCGGTTTACAGTTCAGCGATTGGGTGCGCCGCGCGCGACTGAGCGTGGCATTGACCCGCTTAGCGCAGGGCGAAAGCGTGCTGACGGTGGCGCTCGATCTCGGTTACGACAGCCCGAGCGCCTTCAGTGCGATGTTTCGTCGCGTGCTCGGCGTTACGCCAGCGAACTACTTTCCTGCGGCAGAAAAGCGTGCGCTGCGTTGAGCAGCGCCTGCAATGAAGCGCGCGCCACATCGTTATCAATGCCCACGCCCCACGCGCGTTCACCGCGTGCGTTAATACAACTAATGTACGTCACCGAACGGCTGTCGCTGCGTTTGCCCAGCGTGTGTTCGTGATAATCCTCAATGGTGATGACGATGTCGTAGCGCTGACGCAGCGCGGTGACGGCGGCAGAGAGCAAGCCGTTACCTTTGCCTTCCAGCGTCACCGGCTGCGCGCCCTGTTGCAGTCGCGCTTTGAAACGCGTTTCGCCTTTATCGTCGCTGTGGCTTTCCGCTTCCAGCAAACGACGCGCCGGCTGGGTTAAGCCGTAATGCTGACAGAACAGCTGCCACAGCGCGTGGTGCGTCATCTCCTGACCGTGCTGGTCGGTTTGTTGCTGCACCAGGCGGCTGAAATCCTGCTGCAAGCCGCGCGGCAGCTGCAGGCCGTGATTCTGCTCCAGCAGCCACGCGGCGCCACCTTTGCCGGATTGACTATTGACGCGGATCACTGCTTCGTAGCTGCAGCCGATATCCAGCGGATCGAGCGGCAGATACGGCATCTGCCAGAAGGTTTCTTCACGCTCAGCGCGTTCGGCAAAGCCTTTGCGAATCGCATCCTGATGTGAACCGGAGAAGGCGGTAAACACCAGCTCACCGGCATACGGATGGCGCGGATGCACCGGCAGCTGGTTGCAGCGCGTCACCACTTCCAGCACCTGTTGGATATCGCTGAAATCGAGTTGCGGCGCCACGCCTTGGGTATAGAGATTAAGCGCCAGCGTGACGATATCAACGTTGCCGGTGCGCTCGCCGTTGCCGAACAAACAGCCTTCGACGCGATCGGCACCCGCCAACAGCGCCAGCTCGGCGCAGGCAATGCCAGTACCGCGATCGTTATGCGGATGCACACTGATCGACACCTGCGAACGCTGGCTGAAGTGGCGAGAGAAATACTCAATCTGATCGGCATAGACGTTCGGCGTATTCACTTCGACGGTGGCGGGCAGGTTGATGATCATCGGACGCGCCGGGCCCGGTTGCCAAATCGCCGCCACCGCTTCGCAAATCTCCAGCGCAAACTCCGGCTCGGTAAAGCAGAAGGTTTCAGGCGAATATTCGAAGGTCCACGCGGTATCCTTTTGCGCTTCGCAGCGGGCGCGAATTTGCCGTGCACCGGCGCAGGCCAGTTCAATAATCTCGGTTTTGCTCTGGCGGAACACGCGCTCGCGGAACAGCGGCGCGGTGGCGTTGTACAGGTGAATAATGGCGTTCGGTGCGCCACGCAGTGCTTCAAAGGTACGATCGATCAGGTCGCTGCGCGCCTGGGTCAGCACCTGAATCGCCACATCGTCTGGAATGTGGTTCTGCTCAATCAGCAAACGGACAAAATCAAAATCGGTCTGCGATGCCGCCGGGAACGCCACCTCAATCTCCCTGAAGCCACAGCGCAGCAGCAGTTGCCAGAACTCCAGCTTGCGCGCGCTGTCCATCGGCGTCGCCAGCGCCTGATTGCCATCGCGTAAATCGGTAGAGAGCCAGCGCGGTGCCTGCGTCAGCTGGCGTGATGGCCATTGACGGTCGGGTAAGTCGATGACCGGAAACGGGCGGTATTTTGCTGCGGGTTGCGTGAGCATAACGATCTCCTTGTGATGTTGTATTCAGTCTCACCCAGCAGCACGCGGCGCGGCTCGCGCATTGCTGACAACCACACGCGCAAAAGTGACAACCGCGCGGTATGCCTGGTCGCCATAAATGGCGACCCTACAAATGCACGTGGTCATGCTGTTGGCGACCGCATCTCACCGCTATATACCATTGTCGGCATATCTCATGCGAAATCGGCATCGGTCATTTGGCGCGCGCGGGTTAGGCTGGGGTTTTGCGCGATGGGATAAAACACAATGAAAAGAGCAGCTTTGGCACTATTGATCGTGGCAGCGAGCGGCGCGGCAGCGGCAGAACCCGTGACGCTACGCATTGCCGATCAGAAGGGAAATATGCACGCGGAAATGGCCGCAGCGCAGCAGTTGAACAACCTCAATTATAAAATCGAATGGGCCGAATTCCCGGCGGCGGCACCGCTGGCGGAAGCGCTGAATGCCGGTGCGGTGGATGCCGGTATTATCGGGGATGCGCCACTGCTGTTCTCGCTGGCGGCCGGTTCGCAGGTGAAAGCAGTGGCGGTGAGTAAGTCGATACCCGAAGGTTTGGCGGTGCTGGTCAGCCCGGACTCACCCATCAAAACCGTGGCCGAGCTGAAGGGCAAAAACATCGCCACTGGACGCGGATCGATTGGTCACTTTGAGGCGCTTAAAGCGCTGGAGCAGGCGGGCGTCAGCGATAAGGAGGTCAAATGGCGCTTCTTAACGCCGGCGGATGCGCGTATTGCGCTGGCAAACGGCTCGGTGGATGCCTGGTCAACGTGGGATCCCTACACCGCGCTGGCGGAAGTGACCCATACCGGCCGCGTGCTGGTTAACGGCGTCGGGCTGTCCAGCGGCAACAGTTTCCTCGCCGCCACCGACGCCGCGTTGCAAAATGAGGCCAAACGCGCGGCGCTGCAGGATTATGTCAATCGTTTAGCGGCTGCCGATCGCTGGGCCAACAGCCATGTCGATGAGTACTCCACCACACTGGCGAAAATCATCGGCTTCCCGAAAGAAGCGGCGGCGAAATCCTTCTCACGCCGCAAATCGCACTGGCAGAGCATTGATGATGCCACCATCGCCCAGCAGCAGGAGACCGCCGATTTCTACCAGAAATACGGTTTGATCCAGCAGCATCTGGATGTGAAACCAACCTTTTATCACGGCTTAAAGGTTGCGCAGAACTAACCCTTTGTGCGCCCATATTTGGCGAAACAGCAGCGCGCGCGTAGCATGGCGGCATGTTGTTTCGTCAAAGATCTCCCTATGTTGCTAAAAACCTTCGACGGTCATAACGACCTGCTTCTCAATCTGTGGCTGCATCATCGCGATGATCCGGCGCAGGCATTTTTTCACGGCATCGAAAAGGGCCATCTCGATTTTCCGCGCATGCAGCAGGGCGGTTTTGCCGGTGGGCTGTTCGCGATGTTTGTACCGCCACAGCGTTATGTCAAAGAAGTCGCGCCGCAGCGAGCGGAGGAAAATCTCGAACCGCTGGATATTCTCTGGCAGCAGCTCGACATCCTGAAAACGCTGGCGGCGCAATCTGACGGGCGCGCGCGGTTATGCCTCCGTGCCTCTGATATTGCTGCCTGTCGTGCGGACGGCGTGCTGGCGTTGGTGGCGCATATTGAAGGCGCAGACGGTTTTGATGGCGATGGCGCTGCGCTTGATGCGTTCTATAAAGCGGGCGTGCGCAGCATCGGGCCGTTCTGGAATCTGCCTAATCGCTTTGGTGAAGGCGTCAGTGGATCATTCCCCAACTCGCCGGACAGCGGACCGGGTTTGACCGCACAAGGCGAGCAATTGATCGCCGCAGCCAATCGCCATCGCATGCTGATCGATATGTCGCACATGAACGAGAAAGCCTTCTGGGACACCGCGCGCCTGTCAACTGCACCGCTGGTGGCGACGCACTCCAATGCGCATGCGCTCTGCGCGCAGCCACGTAATCTTACTGACGATCAGCTGCGCGCCATCCGCGACAGCGGCGGCGTGGTGGGCGTGAATTTTGGCAACGCGTTCCTGCGCAGCGACGGAAAACGCGACAGCGACACCGCATTGATCGAAATTGTTAAACATGTTGAGTACCTGATCGCGATAATGGGCCGCGATCATGTGGCGCTGGGCTCCGATTTTGACGGCATTAGCGTGCCTGATGCGCTGAAAGATGTCAGTGGATTACCGCATCTTTATGCGTTGTTGCGTTCATTCGACTACGATCAAACAGCACTTGAGCAGCTCGCATGGGGCAACTGGCAGCGCGTGTTGCAACAAATTTGGCAGGATTAGCACAATTCCCTTACCGAATCAGGGTTGATCTGCTCGCTACATTGGCGCAACATCTGCGCGCGTACGGATTGCGATGTGATCTACGTCACAGCCGCAATCCTCTTCAGCAGAGATTTCTCTGCGTTTTAGCTTTAAGAGGAAGACCATTATGTGGAAAAAACCTGCGTTTATTGACCTGCGTCTGGGCCTGGAAGTGACTCTGTACATCTCCAACCGCTAAGACTTCTGCCCGCCGTTCGTGCGGGCATTTTGTTTTCTCTCTCTGGTCAACTTTCATGTTTATTAAAGTCCTCGGTTCAGCGGCGGGCGGCGGCTTCCCGCAGTGGAACTGCAACTGCGCCAATTGCAGCGGCCTGCGTAACGGCAGCATCCAGGCGCAGGCGCGCACGCAATCTTCGATCATTGTCAGCGACAACGGTGAAGATTGGGTGCTGTGTAACGCTTCGCCGGACATCAGCCAGCAAATTGCCCACACGCCAGAACTGATCAAAAAGGGTGTGCTGCGCGGCACGGCGATTGGCAGCATCATTCTGACCGACAGCCAAATCGATCACACCACCGGCTTGCTGAGCCTGCGCGAAGGTTGCCCACATCAGGTGTGGTGCACGCCGGAAGTGCATGGCGATCTCACCAGCGGCTTCCCGATTTTCACCATGTTGCAGCACTGGAATGGCGGCTTGCAGCATCATGCGTTAACGCCGCTGGAACCGTTTCGCGTCGATGTTTGCCACAGTTTGCAGTTCACCGCGATTCCGATTCTTAGCAACGCGCCACCGTATTCGCCGTATCGCGATCGCCCGCTGCCGGGCCACAACGTGGCGCTGTTTATTGAAAACACCGGCAACGGCCAAACGCTGCTGTATGCGCCGGGACTCGGCGAGCCGGATGCGGTGATCATGCCGTGGCTGCAAAAAGCCGATTGCCTGCTGATTGATGGCACGGTGTGGCAGGACGACGAGCTGCTCGCTACCGGCGTCGGCAAAAATACCGGCAAAGCGATGGGCCACTTAGCGCTAGCCGAAGAACAAGGTTTGATGGCGTTGCTGGCCGCGCTGCCGGCCAAACGCAAGATTTTGATTCACATTAACAACACCAATCCGATCCTTAATGAGCAATCGCCGCAGCGCGCCTATCTGACGCAGCAGGGCATTGAAGTGAGTTGGGATGGCATGGCGATTCATCTGCAGGAGTTTGCATCGTGATCATTACTGAAGCGTTATCGCCCGCCGCGTTTGAGCAGGCGCTGCGCGATAAAGGCGCGTTCTACCACATTCATCATCCGTATCACATTGCCATGCACAACGGCGATGCGACGCGCGAGCAGATTCAGGGCTGGGTGGCGAACCGCTTCTATTATCAGACCAATATTCCGCTGAAAGACGCGGCAATTATGGCGAACTGCCCGGATGCGGCGACGCGGCGTAAATGGGTGCAGCGTATTCTCGATCACGACGGCAGCAACGGACACGAAGGCGGCATTGAAGCCTGGCTGCAGTTGGGTGAAGCGGTGGGCCTGGATCGTGAAGTGTTGCTGTCGGAGAAGCTGGTGCTACCAGGCGTGCGCTTTGCGGTGGATGCCTACGTTAACTTTGCGCGTCGTGCCAACTGGCAGGAAGCGGCCTGCAGCTCGCTGACCGAACTGTTTGCGCCGCAGATTCATCAGTCGCGCCTCGACAGCTGGCCGCAGCACTATCCGTGGATCAAAGAGGAAGGCTATTTCTACTTCCGTAGCCGTCTGAGCCAGGCGAACCGCGATGTGGAGCATGGGCTGGCGCTGGCGCTTGAGGTGTTTACCAGCGCCGAACAGCAGAACCGCATGCTGGAGATCCTGCAGTTCAAGCTCGATATTCTCTGGACCATGCTCGATGCCATGACCATGGCGTATACGCTGCAACGTCCGCCTTATCATACGGTCACCGATCAGGTGTCCTGGCACAGCACAAGACTGGTATAACAACATGAAAGATAATGTGATTCCCGCTTTCCGTCGCGGCTACCGCATGCAGTGGGAAGCTGCACAAGACAGCCATGTGGTGCTCTATCCTGAAGGCATGGCCAAACTGAACGAAACCGCTGTGGCGATCCTCGAGCTGGTGGATGGCATACAGGATGTGGCGGCGATTGTTGCCACGCTGGATGCGCGTTTTCCGGACGCGGGCGGCGTCGGCGATGACGTTAAAGAGTTCCTGCAATCAGCCATCGAACAAAAATGGATACAGTGTCGTGAACCCGAGTAAAAGCGTGACGCCGCCGCTGTGGCTGCTGGCAGAACTGACCTATCGCTGCCCGCTGCAGTGTCCGTATTGCTCCAATCCGCTGGATTTTTCCCAGCAGGAGAAAGAGCTGACCACCGAACAGTGGATTGAGGTGTTTCGTCAGGCGCGCGCCATGGGCAGCGTGCAGCTCGGTTTTTCCGGCGGCGAACCGCTGACGCGTAAAGACCTGCCGGAACTGATCCGCGCCGCGCGCGATCTCGGTTTCTACACCAACCTGATCACCTCCGGCATTGGCCTGACGGCGAAAAAACTCGACGCCTTTGCCGATGCCGGGCTCGATCATATTCAGATCAGTTTCCAGGCCAGCGATGAAACGCTCAACGCCGCGCTGGCCGGATCGAAAAAGGCCTTCCAGCAGAAGCTGGAGATGGCAAAAGCGGTGAAAGCACACGGCTATCCGATGGTGCTGAACTTTGTGCTGCATCGCCACAATATCGACCAGATCGACAAAATCATCGATCTCTGTATCGAACTGGAAGCCGACGATGTTGAGCTGGCAACCTGTCAGTTCTACGGCTGGGCGCAGCTCAATCGTGAAGGTTTGCTGCCGACGCGCGAGCAGATCGCCAACGCTGAAGCGGTGGTGGCCGATTATCGTCAGCGCATGAGCGCCACCGGTAATCTGACCAATCTGCTGTTCGTGACGCCGGATTACTATGAAGAGCGCCCGAAACCCTGCATGGGCGGTTGGGGATCGATCTTCCTCAGCGTCACGCCAGACGGCACCGCATTGCCGTGCCACAGCGCGCGTCAGCTGCCGGTCGAGTTCCCGTCGGTGCTGGAACGCACGCTGGACGATATCTGGTATAACTCGTTTGGTTTCAACCGCTATCGCGGCTTTGACTGGATGCCAGAGCCGTGTCGCTCCTGCGATGAGAAAGATAAAGACTTTGGCGGCTGTCGCTGTCAGGCCTTTATGCTGACTGGCGATGCGGATAACACCGATCCGGTGTGTAGCAAATCGCCGCATCACGGCAAGATCCTCGAAGCACGGCGTGAAGCCAACTGCAGCGATATCAAAATCCAGCAGCTACAGTTCCGCAATCGCAGCAACTCCGAACTGATCTTTAAGCAGCGCGTCACCTGATGAACGCGCGCCAGCTCACGCTTGCCAACGGCCTGCGCTGCCATCTTTATCATCAACCTGACACGCGTGAGGCCGCCGCGCTGGTGCGCGTGCAGGCCGGCAGTCTGGATGAGGCGGATCGCTGGCCGGGTTTGGCGCATCTGCTGGAACATCTGCTGTTCTGCGGCAGCGAAAGCTTTAACGGCGAGGATCGCCTGATGCCGTGGCTGCAGCAGCAGGGCGGCCAGGTGAACGCCACCACGCAGTTGAGCCGCAGCGCCTATTTCTTTCAACTCCCAGCTTCAGCGTTGTCAGCAGGCGTGCAGCGGCTGTGCGATATGTTGGCGTCGCCGTTGCTGACGACGCAGGCCATTCAACAGGAAGCAGCGGTGATTGAAGCAGAGTTTCAACTGCTGCAAAACCATGCCGACACGCTGAGTGAAGCCGCCATCCTGGATAAGCTAAAGGGACGCTTTCAGCGCTTCCGCGTCGGTAGTCGGCTTGCTTTTAGTGACAATGTCACGGAGTTGCAATCCGCACTCCGCGATTTTCATCGCCGCTACTATCGCGCTGAAAATATGGAGCTTTGGCTGCAAGGGCCGCAATCGCTTGATGAGCTAACACAGCTAGCGACCCGCTATGGCGCCAGTTTGCTGGCGGATGGAGAACGCGCTGCGGCTGTTATACCTACGCTGCTGCCCGGCGATCGTTTGCTGCAATCACGCGGTGAAGAAAACTTCTGGCTGACGTTATTGATCGCGGGCGATGAACAGACTGTTCGTGACAATGTCACCTTGCTTAAGATGTTCTGGCAAGACGAAGCGCCGGGCAGCTTGCTGGCGCAGTTGCGGGCTGAAGCGCTATGTGAAGCCCTTGACGTGCAATGGTTATGGCAAGATGAGCAACACGCATTTTTGGCGCTGCGTTTTAGCGCAACGCGCATTTCTTCGGAACAGGCGCAACAGATTGAACAACGCGTTTGGCAGCATCTGGCTGCGTTAATCGAGTGTAACGCGATTCAGCTGCAGCATTACGCGCAACTCGCGCAGCAGGACTTCGCGGCCTTGTCGCCGCTGGAACAGCTGCGTGGCCGCGCGTTGGGTTTCGCGCCTGACTTAGCGGTTTCAGATAACTTCACGGATTTTGCCGCCGCGCTGCCGCATTGGCCGCGTACGCGTCTGCTCACGCAGCGACAGATCGACGGCGCACCGCATCAGACACAAGGCTTTACTCTGCAACTGGCCGAGTGGCTGCCGGCGTTGCCGGATGCGACAGAATCCGCAGCGTTTCACTTCTATCCCGCTTCGGCGGAAATTCAGTTCCCCCGTCTTCCGCCCGTGGCGCAGCAACTGCCGCTGATTGCACCGGTAAAACAGGTTGAGACGTTGCTGCTGCGTCCGGCGTTTTATCAAACCTTGAGCGATGAAGAAGCGCAGGCGCGGCAGCGCCAGTTGCGCCCGCTGCTGGCGGAACTGCGCCACGCGGGCGGCAACGGCAGTTGGCAACAAACGCAGGGAAGCTGGCAGCTGTTGCTCAATCTGCCCGCATCCGAAGAGCGCGCGTTGTTAAGCGTGCATCAGGCATTACAGGCGCTGAACAAGCCGGTGCTGGCACAATCCGCAGCGACAACACACTCCATCGTCATTCGTCAGCTACTCGCCGCTTTGCCAACTTGCTTGATTAAGCCATCGCCATCGCCGCAATGGCTGGCGGCATGGTGCGGCACCCATAGCGCGCTAAGCCAGCGCGTGGCGCATCTGCTCAGCGATTTTGCGCCGGATCTGGCGCGCTACACGCCGCCCGCACAACTGCAACGCGGCATTGTGCCCATCGACTGCGACGGACCCGATCAGGCGCTGTTGCTGTTTATGCCGCTACCACACGCCGACGATGCCAGCCTGGCCGTTTTACGTGTGCTGGCGCTGATGCTGGAAACGCGTTTCTTCCAGCGACTGCGCGTGGATCAGCAAATTGGTTATGTGGTGTCAGCGCGTTATCAACGGGTGGCAGATGTGGATGGCTTAATGCTCGCACTGCAATCGCCGGATATCACCTGGCGCGCGTTGCTGGGTCACTGCAAACGCTTTATGCGTGAGATGGTTGAGGAGATTGCGTCAATTTCGCCGGAAAAGCTGCCGGCTTGGCAGGCAAGCTTAATGACGCAATGCGCAAGCAAAGACAATGGCGAGGCCGCACTCGAAACCCTGCGCCAACAGCACGGCCTGGCGACGCTCAATCGCGCTGCCATTCAGTCGCTCACGCTGCCGCAGCTTCAGCAACTGCACCAGCGTCTGCTGCGCGAACGGCATCGTTGGTTGATTTTGGTGACCAGGTGCGCATGAATGCGCACCCTACGAAACCCGCACCGTTGTCGTAGGGTCGCCATTTATGGTGACCAGGTGCGCATGAATGTGCACCTTTCGAAACTCCGACGCTACAACTCCCGCCAAAACTTCTTCTTACTGGTTTTACCAATCCCCGGATTACAGCTGTTGGTGGGATCAAGTTGTTTCCAGTGCTCGACATGCTCGCACGATGCCTGATAGAGATGTCCGACATTATGCTCGGCAGGATACTTCGCGCCGCGCTGTTCCAGATAGCGCTTCACCTCTTCCTTAAACACTTTCGCGTCGTAACCCGGTTTCAGCACGTAATCCTGATGATTGACGAAGCAGAAGAAGTGCCCACAGCACGAATCAACCTGTACCTGGGCCGCCAGATGATCCGGCAGCGTCAAACGCCATGCATCGTCATTGCGGCGCAGCGCCACGTCAAATGCCACCAGCCGTTCGTTGGGGTTGTAGCCCAGCGCATCGCAGTAGGAAATGGTGCAACCACCCACGCCGAAACGCACTAAAAATGCATCCGCCGCTTCGCGCGTATTGCAGTGGAAAAAGCTGCCTTGCTGCTCAGCAAAGAACTGCTGTAACAAGCTCTGTAACTCATCGGTTTGTGGCGACTCCACTTTGATCATCAGATGATGTTGATACTCGCTGCGGTAATCCATGATGCGCGGCGCGATAAAGCTCGGCGTCAGCTGGTTAAAGAATTGCAGCACCCGATCAACAAAATTGCGCGGCAGGAACTTCAGGTGGCTGACGCGCACATCCCATTTGGCTTTATTGGCCATCATCTGCGGAATGGCCTGCGGACCCAGTTTACGGATCGCCAGATACATATGTTTGGCGTAGCGCACGGTTAAATCGAAGGCGTTGCGATGGATATATTCCGCCTGCAGCGGCAGCTCGCTCATTTTGGTTAGCAGGAAACGGCGCAGTGCCACCAGCACGCTCTCATCATTAGTGCCGATGTAGAAGGTATCGCTGCCGGTGCTGGCTTCGAAGGTCGGCAAGCGCACAGCGAACACCACCACTTTGCCGGCGCTGCCCGAGCTGTCGTGCAGGTAACGCAGATCGCCATTGAAGCGCGCCGGGGAATCTGCGGCCACATCTCGCAGGCGGTCGGCATAATCATCCGCCCAGATTTTTCCCTGCCAGTCGGGCTGCTCACCGGTTTGATAGCGCTGCTGCGTCAGGTTTTCCAGCATCACTTCTGGCGTGTCGCCCAACTCGATGCCGAGATGGTTGACCATCTCTAAACGACCATCGTCGTGAATGCGGGCGAACAAGGATTTTTCTGTGAAAGCGGGGCCGCGCCGAATCAGCGAGCCACCGGAATTATTGCAGATGCCGCCGACCACCGACGCGCCGATGCAGGACGAGCCAATCACCGAGTGCGGCTCACGACCGAGCGGCTGCAAGGTGTGCTCCAGTTCGGTCAAGGTGGTGCCAGGGAAAGCAATCACCTGACGCGCCTGATCAATCACCTGCACGCCTTTGAGCTGGCGGGTGCTGATGATCACGATATCGCGGTCGTAATCATTGCCGTCGGGCGTTGAGCCACCGGTGACGCCGGTATTCGACGCCTGCATCAGCACAATGACATCGTGCGCCACGCAAACTTGCAGCGTCTGCCACAGCTGCAACAGCGTTTGCGGTAACGCCACCGCCAGCGCTTCACCGCGTCCGACGCGGAATCCCTTTATGTACCAGGCTTTGTCATCCGCATGGGTTAATACCTGTTTCTCGCCAACCACCTCTGCCAACTTACGCAACATATCCTTCTGCATGCTCATTTTTTCTCTTCTTTATTCTTTATCTGCCACGGTATTGGACAAGCGCATTGGCATTGAGTCAATCATTCACTGGCCCTGACGCATAAATAACGCACGTAATCATTATCCCTTTATCTGATACGGAATAAGCGTCAGGAACCGATAAAAATGCGCGGGAAATCACAAAATAGATCGAAAGAAAAACAGCGAGTAGGGTGTTTATTTAAGCCGCCGGTTTTACTGCGCAAAATTAATATAAACCTATGATTTTATTTGTTATTAATGATTTAAGGTGAAAAGTGGCATGTGATTTATATCACAAAATCTAGCCTGTATTGGATGCTGTCAATGATCTCACTCGGGGAATTCATCGCAAAAGTGTGACATTCGTTGCAAATAACAATGTCGTTAATCGGAAGAATGAATTCCAGACGCACAGCATAAAGGATGATGACAATGAGAATTGGCATGGTGATCAGCGGTGGCGATGTTACCGGGATTAATAACTTTGTGTATCAAATATCGCGCTTAACTAAGGCGGAAATGGTGTTATTTAACGGTGGCATTCCGGGCTTGCTGGAAAACAATCACCAGGAAATATCCCAGCGCGATTTAGTGGATTACGCCATCGCTGCTATTCCGGTGATGCAATCGGGACGAACCAATAGAAAATTAATTCGTCCAGAATATGAAACCATCGCCAAACATCTTAAGTCGCTGCGCATCGATGTATTAATTATGGCGGGCGGCGATGGCTCATTACAATTCCTGCATACGCTAAGCGAATTTGGCGTTAACTGTTTTGGCGTCGGCATGACCATCGATAACGATGTGTTTGGCAGTGATTACAGCATCGGTTTCTCCACCGCCTGCGAGCAGGTTTTAAAAGAGGTGGCGAAATTACGCAATACCGGCCGCGCCTTAACCGGTCGTGTGTTTATGGTGGAGTTGCTGGGCGGTTATTGCGGTGAATTAACCTTGCAGTCGGCGATCAAATCCAATGCGGATTTCGCGCTGATCCCGGAATGCCAGATTGCGCCGCAGGAGCTGGCCGAGCGCATCACGCAGCGGCTGGCGGCGCAGAACAGCGTGATTATTTTGTGCTCGGAAGGCTACACCCGTGAATATTCGCCGGGCTTTCAGGGCGCTATCGATACCTTAATTAAACAAATTGAACCGTTAATTGGTGTGCGTATTCGTAAAACAATTATCGGTTATGGCCTGCGTAATGGCGATCCTACCTGTGAAGAGATTTATCAGGGCACCATTATGGCCAGTGAAGTCGCGCGTTGTATTCAGTCGGGAATGCGCAACAAAGCGGTGATTATTAATGGCAGTAATCGACCGATTCCGATTGATTTAATAAGCATGAAAAAACGCCTGGTCGATACGGAAGGGCATCATTATAAACTCGCTAAACAACTGCAAATTCTGTGAGGAAATAGCCATGCTGAAAATATTATGTGTCTGTGGATGTGGTTTGGGTTCAAGCTTTGCGATTGAGATGAGCGCCAAGTCAGTATTAAAGAAACTCGAAATTGATGCTGATATCGATCACACCACCATTTCTGAAGCCAACGCCTTTAAATCCGACATGATTTTGACCCAGAAAGCCTTTGCTGATGTGTTAAATGCCGATGCCAGCCCGGAACAGATTAAACGGGTGATTATTCTCAATAAGCTGACCGACAAAGCGGAAATTGAAGAGAAAATCGTGGCGTTTATGAAAGAACGTAACTTAAAGGTTGCTAATCATGAATAGTGTGATCGACTTCCTGGTAAAAGACTTATTAGGGCAGGCATCAATTCTGATCGCCTTTATTGCCCTGATTGGTCTGCTACTGCAAAAAAAATCAGCGGGCAAGGTGGTGGAAGGCACCTTTAAAACCCTGCTTGGTTTCTTAATTATGATGGCCGGTATCAACATTATTGTCGGTACGCTGACCTTCCTGAACACCATTTTCACCCACGGTTTTGGCATGCAGGGTTATATCACCGACGTTGCCGCCATTGCCGGGTTAGCAAACCGCGAGCTGGGTTCAGAAGTGGCGCTGACGCTGTTGGTGATCTTTATCGTCAACATCATTATCGCCCGTCTGACACCGTTCAAATACATCTTCCTTACCGGTCAGGCGCTGCTGTGGATGGCGACCATCGGTGCGGTGATTGGCTATAAAGCGGGGCTGACAGGCTTACCTCTGATCCTTACCGGCGGCATCTTTGGCGGCATTATGGCGGTCGTGATGCCTGCGCTGGCACAACCGGTGGTGCGTCGTATCACCGATTCCGACGACGTGGCGCTCGGTCACTTCTGCACCATCGGTTATCTGCTGACGGCGGCGGTGGCGAAGGTGGTAGGCAAAGGTTCGCGCTCCACTGAAGACCTCAAACTGCCCGACAACTTTAAATTCCTGCAGGACACCTATTTGTCGATGGCGGTGGTGATGGTGCCGATGTACCTGATTCCTGCGGTCGCCGCCGGTCCGGAATTTATCGGCCAGTACAGCAACGGCATGAACTACCTGATGTACGCCTTTATGCAGTCGATTCAGTTCGTGTGCGGTGTGTTCGTGCTGTATAGCGGCGTGCGTCTGCTGCTGAACGAACTGGTACCGGCTTTCCGTGGTATCGCCATGCGTCTGGTTCCGGATGCGAAACCGGCGCTCGACTGCCCGGTGATGTTCCCATACGCCCCGAATGCGGTGATCGTCGGCTTCCTCGCCACCACGCTGGGTTCGGTGGTGGGCATGCTGGTGTTCCCGATGTTTGGTCTGGCGATGATTCTGCCAGGTCTGCTGACCAACTTCTTTGCCGGTGGCACCGCAGGCGTGTTTGGTAATGCGCTTGGTGGTCGTCGCGGGGCGATGATCGGCGGTTTCGTGCACGGTCTGTTCATCACCTTCCTGCCGGCGATTCTGGTGCCGATGCTGGAAAGTTACGGTTTTACCGGCGTCACCTTCAGTGATTCGGATGTCATTAGTACCGGCCTGGTGCTCGGCCATGCATTCCAGAATAACTGGCTGTTCGTCGCGCTGTTTATTGCCTTCATTACTCTCATCGCCTGGTTTGTTAACGGAAAATCCACTAAGTCTAAATCCCATGAGGAAAAGCTCCATGAAACTTTATAACTTTACCGATCTGTTACAGGTGGCTAAAGAACGTGAATTTAAAGCGCTCGGTTCCTTTAATTTGCACTGCCTGGAAATGCTGCCAGCCTTTTTTAAAGCGGCGGAGAAAACCAATAGTCCATTAATGATTCAGATCTCTACTGGTACCGCCAAATATCTCGGACATAAATTATTGGTGGATGCGATTCGCTCACTGTCAGAAAGCCGTAACGTGCCGACCTGTTTGCACCTCGATCACTGTTCGGATTTAGACGCGATTCAAACTGCGCTGGATGCAGGCTTCAGTTCAATTATGTATGACGGCTCACATTTGCCGATTGAAGAGAACATCGCCAATACGCGCCGTGTTATTGATATGGCGCGCCCGCTGGCGGTATCAGTGGAAGCGGAACTAGGCGCGATTGGCGGCTCGGAAGATGGCAAAGAAGTGGAAATGAACGATGCGGCCTTTACCACCGTCGATGAAGCCAAACGCTTTGTCGATGAAACCGGCGTCGATATGCTGGCCATCTCCATCGGTACCGTGCACGGCTTGTATACCGGCAAAGCACATATTCAGCATCAACGCCTGGCGGATATCACAGATGCCACTAAAACGCCGCTGGTGCTGCACGGCGGAACCGGCGTCAGCGATGAAGATATGCGTCTTGCGGTGCGCAGCGGCATTGAGAAAGTCAACGTCGGCACCGAGATGAATGTGCAGTGGGTCGCAAACTGCAAGCAGACATTTGAAAAGGGCAAGGTCAACGACAGCGTGCGTAATTTCCTTGTGCCGGCCAACGATGCCGTAACCAATGTGCTGGTAGAAAAGATTCAGCTGTTCCGCTAATTCCGACTCACTCATGACGTAATAACCTGAGGTGCCCGGCGCCATTCGGGGCAGGAGACGCTATGTTTGGATTCTTGAAAAAGGGCTCCGATAATAAGAGCCAGGATTCACAGGAAATAGATCTTCAGGCTGAAACCATCAGCGGGAAAATAAGCGAACTGGAACAACAGTTAGCCAATAATCCGCAGGCGACAGAGACGCAAAAACAATTAATGCTGGAATATAATCGTGCATTAAATATCTTTGCGAAAAGCCGCCGCTTTCGTCAGGAAATTGATCCGCTGTTTGTCAAAATCGATGAACTGCGCAACACCATTCGCAAATCATTTTAAGGAGGCAGTATGAGTATTAAACAGCTGCTGCAGGAGGCAAGTGCGATTCAGGTGGGGATCAGCGCCAGGGATTGGCGCGAGGTGATCGCGCTGGCGGCGCTGCCGCTGGTGAACGGCGGTTACATCAAAGCCAGTTATCCGGAAGCGGTGATCGCCAACACGCTGGAGCATGGCGCTTATTACGTGTTTGAGGAGGGCATCGCCATTCCCCATGCGCGGCCGGAAACCGGCGTGCTGAAAGATTGTTTCAGCATGATTGTGCTGGATGAGCCGATTTCCTTCGACGGCAGCGACAAAGCCGACATTGTGATTATGTTCGGTGCGCGTGATAGCAACGCCCACATTGAAGAGGGCATCCGCGCGATTGTCACGCTGCTGGAAGATGAGGAGACGCTGGTGCGCTTGCGCAACGCCAGCAGTGCTGCGGAGGTGATAGAGATCCTATGACAACCGACACTGAAGAGAAGATGGTGGTGCTGGTGAACGGCATTCCGGCTTCCGGCAAAAGCACCCTGACGCGCGCGCTGGCCGAGCAATTCGGTTTTCCGGTGCTGACGCTGGATAGCCTGAAAGAGCCGTTTATGGCCAGCTTTGCGCCGGTGGATCGCCTGCGCAATCGCCAGTTAGGTTGTGCGGCGTATCAGGCGATCTGGCAAGTGGTGGCACAAGCACCAACGCGCTGCATCTATGTCATCGATGCCTGGTTTGGCTTCCAGCCGAAAGAGGTGTTGCAGCAGGGATTGCAACAGGCGGGCGTGACGCGGGTGCTGGAGCTGTGGCTGGCGATCACGCCAGATGAGGCGGTGGCGCGTTATCAGGCACGTTTAACCGATCGCATGCCGGGACATCCGGGCGCGGAGTATCTGCCAGAACTGCGTAAGTTAGCGGAAACCGCCAAGCCGATGGCGCTGGGTCCGGTGTTGCAGCTTAACGCGCGCAACCCGGACCAGGCGGCGGCCTGCGCCTGGTTGCAGCGCCAACTGCGGCTGCCGATCAGCGCTCAACCGGCTTTATCGGCCTCGGGCTGAACCATGTCGGCAGCAGGCTGAACGCACATCAGCACTGCGGCCGACACCTCCATCGCATGAATCGTCAATGCATCTTCTCCTGCCTGAACCAGGCTTTGTGATTACGCTCACAGAGGAAAGCATGATGAATATCGATCTACACGGAAAAACAGCCTTAGTTACCGCCTCAACCGGCGGTATCGGTTTTGCCATTGCACAAGGTCTGGCGGCCAGCGGGGCGGAAGTAGTGCTGAACGGGCGCAGTGAAGCCTCGGTGAGTCGTGCGCGCGAGAAGCTCAACGGCTCAGTGGCGGGGGCGAAAATTCACACCTTTATCGCCGATCTCGGCAGTGCACAGGGTGTTAAGCAACTGCTCGACGGCTTGCCGCCAATCGATATTCTGGTGAATAACGCCGGGATTTACGGTCCGCAGGATTTTTATCAAGTGGATGACGACACCTGGGATGCCTATTGGCAAACCAACGTGATGTCCGGTGTGCGCCTGTCGCGGGCCTTATTGCCGGAGATGGTGAAACGCGGTTGGGGTCGCGTGGTGTTTATCTCCTCAGAGTCGGCGCTGAATATTCCCGCTGATATGCTGCATTACGGCGTGAGTAAAACCGCGCAGTTGTCGTTGGCGCGCGGGCTGGCGAAAGTGGTGGCGGGCAGCGGCGTGACGGTGAACAGCGTGTTGCCGGGTCCAACGCTCTCCGATGGTTTTGCCGCAATGATGGAAGATGAAGTGAAACGCACCGGTAAGCCGCTGGAAGAATTGGCGAAAGAGTTTGTCATGGCTCAGCGTCCGAGTTCGGTGATCCAGCGTGCTGCTACGGTGGAAGAGGTGGCGAATATGGTGGTGTATGTTTGTTCGAAACAGGCATCCGCGACGTCCGGTGCCGCGCTGCGCGTTGATGGCGGCGTGGTGGATGATATTGTTTAGCCGGGTGCGGTGATTGACAAGGTCGCCATGAATGGCGACCCTAGGACGCTCGCACCACAAAGACAAAAGTTTACACAGCAAAGCTTGGTGTTTCTGCTGCAGATGCTTAAAATGCCCGCACTTTTCTCTGAGGCTGCGGCATGACGATATCGCTATCACGCGCAAAATGGATTCTGGCACTGGTTTGTCTGGTGCTGGCGTTTTGTCTCGTCCAGCGCAGCTTCAATTTGCCTTCTGCACCTTTAACGCCGGTCAGCGCGTCCGCGCAAACTCACAGCAGTGACGATGCCAGCGGCAGTGAAAAACCTTGTGCGCTGAGCGCCAAATCGCTGAGTGCCGCCGCACCCATCCTTGATACCGCATTGCCTTTCCTGCTGTTGCTGCTGGCGCTGATCGCCACCTTCACACAAACTACCACTTCCGTCGGCTATCGCCGTGCACCGCTGTTTCCGCCTCTGCGACGGCGGCATCTGACCTTCTGCGTCTTCCGGGAATAACACCTGCGCGTTACATCGCGTAAACCCTGTTATTCACTGGAGAATTCACATGACTGTATTGATCAGGAGCCTGTTGCTCCTGCTGGCGAGCTGCGCGATTACTGCGCAGGCGGCAGACACCGGCTGGCTGCGTAATGCGCAAAATAGCCATGCCGAAGTGCGCCTGCGCAGCGCCAGCCACAACGATAATCAGCAACTACTGCTGGATATTCGCCTGCAACCCGGCTGGAAAACCTACTGGCGTACGCCAGGCGAAGGCGGCGTTGCGCCGGAAATCCGCTGGCAAACGCCGGAGGTCAACGCGCAATGGTTCTGGCCTGCGCCTGAGCGTTTTGACGTTAGCGGCTTGACCACGCAAGGCTACAAAGGCGATATCACGCTGCCGATCGAACTGGCGAAACTGTCGAGCCAGCAGCTCGCAGGAACGCTGACGCTCTCGACCTGCAGCGATGTCTGCATCCTCACCGACTTCCCATTCAGCCTCGATCTGACGCAGCCCGCTGACGCCGATTTTGCCCGCGATTTCGCCGAAGCGATGGGACGAATCCCGGCCGCCAGCGGCTTAACCGATCAACTCGACGCCAGCTTTGTGAATGGCGAATTGCAGATTCGCGCACAGCGTCAGGGCGGCTGGCAACAACCTGAACTGTTCTTCGATTATCCGCAGGGCAGCATGCTGGCGGCACCGCAAATCAGTGTGAAAGGCGACACGCTCAGCGCGCGGGTGGCGGTCACCGATGAATGGGGCGAAGCGGCTCCGGATCTGCGCGGCAAAACGCTGTCGCTGGTGGTGGCCGATGGTGGGATTGCACAGCAAAGCGCGATTAATATTGGCGCGGAAACGCTGGTATCTGGCGATGGCGCGCAAACCTTATGGTCGGTGTTGCTGCTGGCGCTGCTCGGTGGCTTGATCCTCAACCTGATGCCGTGCGTATTGCCGGTGCTGGCGATCAAGCTCAGCAGTCTGGTGCAGCAGCAAGGGCAAACGCAGCGTCAGACGCGCCAGCAGTTTCTCGCTTCCAGCGCCGGGATCATTTTCTCCTTCCTGCTTTTGGCGCTGTTGATGACCGGACTGCGTCTCAGCGGTCAGGCGCTTGGCTGGGGCATTCAGTTCCAGAGCAGCGGCTTCCTGCTGGTGATGGTGCTGGTGATGTTCCTGTTCAGCGCCAGCCTGTTTGATCTGCTGCATTTCCGCTTGCCGTCGGGTTTGAATACCAAACTGGCGACGCAGGGCGGCGACGGCTTGCTTGGGCACTTCGGTCAGGGCGCGTTTGCCACCTTGCTGGCTACGCCGTGCAGCGCGCCGTTTCTCGGTACAGCGGTGGCCTATGCGCTGACGGCACCGCTGCCGCAACTGTGGCTGCTGTTTGTCGCGCTCGGCGTTGGCATGAGTTTGCCGTGGCTGCTGGTGGCGGCGTTGCCGGGCATGGCCCGCTGCCTGCCGCGTCCGGGGCGCTGGATGGTGCATCTGCGCAGCGTACTCGGCCTGTTTATGCTGCTCGCCACCTTCTGGCTGGTGACATTGCTGGTACCGCATTGGGGCAGCACCTTCGCGCTGGTGCTGGCGGGTATGTTACTCGCGGTACTTTGCGGCTGGCTGGTGAAACGTCGCGCGCTACAACAGGCGGGCGTGGTGTTTATCACTCTGACGCTGGCTGGTGCGCTATTCCTGATGACGCGCATCACGCCGGAAGAGGAGACGCTGCACTGGCAGCCGCTGACCGAAGCGGCGATCCATCAGGCGCTCGAGCAGGATAAACGGGTGTTTGTCGATGTCACCGCCGACTGGTGCATCACCTGCAAAGTGAACAAATCCCGCGTTCTGAATCAGCCCGATGTGCGTGCTGCGCTTAAAGCCGATGACGTGGTGCTGCTGCGCGGCGACTGGACGCAGCCCGATCCTGCCATCGGTGAATTCCTGCGCCGCCGCGACCGCGTGGCGATCCCTTTTAACCAAATTTATGGCCCGGCACTGCCGCAAGGCCAGATTTTGTCACCGCTGCTGAGTCGTGAAGCGGTGATCTCCACTCTCTCTGAGGCGAAAAAATAATGAAGAAATCCCTGTTACTGCCACTGATGTTTCTTGCCATGCCTGCACTGGCGGCCGCGCCTTTTACTCCTGAGCAGGAAGCGCGCATCAAAGAGCTGATCCGTGAAACCCTGGTGCAGAATCCGTCAATTCTGGCGGAAGCGGCTGATGCGTTTGATAAAGAAGCAGCGCAACAGCAGCAAAATGTAGTGGCGCAAATGGTGAAAAAAAACCATGACGCGTTGTTCAACGATGCAGGTTCACCGCGCATCGGTGCTGAAAAACCGGCGCTGACGCTGGTCTACTTCACCGATTACAACTGCGTGTTCTGTAAGAAGTTTGAAGCCGATATCGAAAAACTGCTGAAAGCGTATCCGCAGGTTGCGGTGGTGATTAAACCGCTGCCGTATCGCTCTGAAACCTCACTCACCTCGGCGCGTCTGGCGCTCACCGTGTGGGAGCAGCAGCCGAAAAACTTCCTCAAGCTGCATGAGCGTTTGATGGCGAAAAAGGGCAATCACGATACCGCCAGCATCGACGCGGCGCTGGAGAAAACCGGCATCAAGCTGAAAGAGCCAAGCAAAGTCAGCCTCGACACCATCAACAGCAACCTGACGCTGGCGCAGCAGCTCGGCGTACAGGGTACGCCAGCGACGCTGGTGGGCGACCAGATGATCAGCGGCGCGGTGCCGTATGAGCAACTGGAAGCGGCAGTGAAAGGCGCGCTGCAGGCGAAGCCATGAGTCGACTAAAGCGCTGGCTGCGTGAGGCGCTGCTGCTGGTGCTGATTGTCGCGGCGGCGCTGTGGGGCATGGATTGGCTGCGCGCACCGCAGTTGCCTGCCGACCTGGCGCAACAGCCGCTCACCTCGCTGCAAGGCAAGGTCAATCTGGCGGAGCTCAGTCAGGATCGGCCATTGCTGGTTTACGTCTGGGCAAGCTGGTGCGGGGTGTGCAAACTCACCACGCCAACCGTGGCGGCGATGAGCCAGCAAGGATACAAGGTGGCGAGCGTGGCGTTGCGATCCGGTAACGATACGCGCGTAGCAACCTGGCTGGAGAAGAAAGGGCTGCAAGGCGTGGCGATCAATGATGAGAGCGGGGCGATCGGCCAGCGCTGGGATATTCAGGCCACGCCGACCTTTATCGTGCTGCATCAGGGCAAAGTCATTAGCACCAGCAGCGGCTGGACCAGCGCTTGGGGGCTGAAGCTGCGCCTCTGGTGGGCTTCCCGCTAGTCTCTCTGGCGGCACGTTACGGTGCCGCCAGAAAATCCTCGCGCTGCGGCGTAAAGGTATCCAGCAATACGCCCGCTTCCAGACACACGCAGCCGTGCACAATGTTCGGCGCTTTATACAGCGTATCGCCGGCGCTGACTTCTTTGGTCACGCCATCAATGGTGAAGGCAAAACGTCCGGACAGCACGTAGGTGAGCTGCTCATGCGGATGGTGATGCAGCGGACCAACAGCATCCTGCTCAAAGGTGACTTCCACCGCCATCATGGTGCCGCCGTGCGCCAGAATTCGGCGCGTCACGCCGTTGCCTAAATCGTCCAGTTGGGTTGCGCTTTTATAGATAAACATGGTTTCTCCTTGCAGGTTGCATCGTCAATGTGTGACTTAACTCACAGTCAAAAAGGCATTTAAAGGCTGCATTTTAACGATCTTTGATTAAAATGAAACGGTGTTTCAATTTAATCTGAGGATGGATCATGAAAATCGCTTTGATGATGGAAAACAGCCAGGCTGCGAAGAACGCAACGGTGTTGAAAGAGCTTCAGTCTGTGGCGCAACCGCTCGGGCATCAGGTGTTTAACGTCGGTATGAGCGACGAACAGGATCACCATCTTACCTATATTCACCTCGGCATCATGGCCAACGTACTGCTTAACAGCAAAGCGGTAGACTTTGTGGTAGCCGGTTGCGGCACCGGCCAGGGCGCGCTGATGTCGCTGAACCTGCATCCTGGCGTGGTATGCGGCTACTGCATCGATCCGGCGGATGCCTATCTGTTTGCGCAAATCAATAACGGTAATGCGCTGTCGCTGCCGTTCGCCAAAGGCTTTGGCTGGGGCGCGGAACTGAACCTACGCTTTATTTTCGAAAAAGCCTTTACCGGCGAAAAAGGGCACGGTTATCCGCCCGAGCGCAAAGAACCACAGGTGCGCAACGCAGGTATCCTGAACGAAGTGAAAGCCGCGCTGTTGAAAGAGAATTACCTCGATTCACTGCGCGCCATCGATCCTGAACTGGTGAAGACCGCTGTAAGCGGCCCGCGCCTGCAACATTGCCTGTTTGAACATGGGCAGAATCAGGAGATTGTGGGTTTTGTGCGTGAACTGACGCAGTAATCAATATCGGTTAAGCGAAGCCAGGGAAACCTGGCTTTGTTGTTTTTTCACTTCAGGATTTGAAATCTCATTTTCCCCATCACACGATGACCAAAATTGTAATATCCTCGCAGGTCACGCTTAATTTCATCGTTGTAGCCGTCTGGTAAATATCAGCAATCATCAAGGGAGAGACGCATGGCAGGTTATCAGCCGCCTTACACCATCACGCCAACCATCCTGAATCAGGTGATTGAAGTAGGTGAATTACTAGGCCGCTGGGCTGCTCTGGCAGAACAATCTTCACCGCTTTTGCGTAAAGAGAATCGCATTCGTACCATTCAGGCTTCACTGGCGATTGAGCACAACAGTCTGTCAACCGAGCAGGTGACAGCGATCATGGAAGGCAAGCGTGTATTGGCTCCGGCTAAAGATATTCAGGAAGTGCGCAACGCTATTCTGGCTTATGAAAAGCTCAATGACTGGCAAAGCGCAAAACTAGCCGATTTACTGGCGGCGCATCAGTTGCTCATGATGGGACTGGTCGATGCGCCGGGTCAATTACGTAATGGCAATGTTGGGGTATATCGCGAACAGCAACTTATCCATATGGCACCACCGGCGAACCAGGTTTCACGCCTGGTGGGGGATTTGCTCAATTGGCTAAAAAACACAGATATTCACCCGTTAATTGCCAGCTCTATCTTTCATTATGAATTTGAATTTATTCATCCTTTCACCGATGGCAATGGACGCATGGGAAGATTATGGCAAACATTAATTCTCAGCGAATGGCGTCCTGAGTTCGCCTGGCTTCCGGTTGAAACGCTGATCCATAATCAGCAGCAGCATTATTATCGCGTTTTAGGCGAATGTGATCGGGCCAGTGATTGCACTCCGTTTATCGCTTTCATGCTGGAAAAGTTGATTGAAGCATTAGTTGAAGGTATTGGTTTGCACTCTTCTTCTACCGACATCTCGACATTAGAAATGTCGGAGAAAGTGTCGGAGAAAATGTCGGAGAAAAATAATGCTAAACTTCCTGCCACCGCCGTAAAAATATTTGCTGCCCTGAGTAAATCACCTGATATGACCATTGCTGATCTGACTCAGTTGTTGGGAGTGAGTAGCAGAACCATTGAGCGTAATTTAAAACTCCTCCAATCACATCATCGGCTGGAAAGAGTGGGGGCGGCTAGGGGCGGCTATTGGCGAGTTATTTGATAGGGTGAGCTTTGCATAAACTCATTCAACTACTGCGTGCGTTTCGGTCACCATAAATGGCGACCCTACAAATGTGAGATGCATTTTTTGTAGGGTGCTCATTCATGCGCACCTGGTAAAGTGGTCGCCATAAATGGCGACCCTACGCCAAAACCCCGTTATCCTGCCGGCTCGCATCCACCAGCATCTGCGTATAGGCCACCTGCGCTCGATTGTGCACCAGCGCATCCACATCCAGCGTCTCCAGCACTTTGCCGTGCTGCATCACCGCCACGCGATGGCACAGATGCGCCACCACGCCGAGATCGTGCGTCACCATCAAATAGGTTAGCTTCTCCTGCTGCTGCAAATCGCTGAGCAGATTGAGGATCTCCGCTTGCACCGAGACATCCAGCGCCGAGGTTGGTTCATCCAGCAGCAGCACGCGCGGTTCGAGGATCAGCGCGCGGGCAATCGCGACACGCTGGCGCTGGCCGCCGGACAACTGGTGCGGATAGCGGGTTTGCCACGCGCGATTGAGGCCGACCTTCTCCAGCATGGCGATAACGCGCTGCTGGCGCTGACCGATGCCGTGAATCTGTAGCGGCTCCTCGAGAATATCGCCGATGGTGTGACGCGGATGCAGCGATCCGTACGGATCCTGAAACACCATCTGCACGCTGCGGCAGCGCTCGCGAGCGATACGATGTTCGAGCGGCACGCCATCAATCGCCAGCTCACCGTGCCAGTGGGTGAACAGCCCGGCAAGGCACTTCAGTACCGTGGTTTTACCCGATCCTGATTCGCCGACCAGGCCAAAAATTTCACCCTGACGAATCGATAAATTAACGTCGAACAGCACCTGATTACGCCGCTCCTCCTCACCAAAACTGAGGTTGAGATTACTTACGCGGATCATCTCGTTCATCATTGCTCCTTAGGGTTGCAGCCAGCTGGCCTGACGTTGCAGCACCGGCAGACGGGCGCGACGCTGATCCATATCCGGCAGCGCGGCGAGTAAGCCTTGCGTGTAAGGATGCTGCGCCTGATCGAGCTCGCTGGCCGCCAGTGACTCCACCACGCGCCCGGCATACATCACCAATACGCGGTCGCAGAAGCGCCGCACCAGATTGATGTCGTGACTGATAAAAATCAGCCCAAGACCGCGCTGTTTAACCAAATCGTCCAGTAGCGCCAATACCTGCAAACGCACCGAAACATCCAGCGCCGAAGTGGGTTCATCGGCAATCAGCAGTTCAGGATCGGTAATCAGCATCATGGCGATCATCACGCGCTGGCCCTGACCGCCGGAAATCTCGTGCGGATAACATTGATAGATACGGCCCGGATCGCGCACCTGCACCACTTCGAGCATCTCCATCGCTCGCTGCCGCGCAACCTCGCGCTGGCCGGGATGATGACTGCGCCAGGCTTCAGCAATCTGCTCGCCCACACGCACCACCGGATTCAGCGAGTATTTCGGGTCCTGCATAATCATTGAGATGCGCTTGCCGCGAATGGCGCGCATCTGGGCTGGCGTGGCGCGCAGCAGGTCCACGTCACCAAACTGCATGCGCTGTGCCGTAACCTGCGCGCTGCGCGGATGCAGCTGTAACAGTGCGCGGCCCACGGTGGATTTGCCGGAACCGGATTCACCGACAATCGCCAGTTTCTCCTTGCCCAACTGGAAGGAGATGCCGCGCACGGCGGGCGTCACCAGCCGGCCATTGACGAAATTGACCTGTAAATCCTGCACGTCGAGCAACGGTGCAGCGCTATTCGCTGCGGGGATCGAGGATGTCACGTAAGCCATCTCCTAAGAAGTTGAACGCTAAGCTGTTGATCAGAATCGCCAGACCCGGCACCGTCACCACCCACCAACACTCCAGCATGTAAGTGCGGCCGCTGGCGATCATCGCACCCCATTCCGGATCCGGTGGCTGCGCGCCCAAACCGAGAAAACCCAGTCCGGCAGCGGTCAGGATGATGCCTGCCATATTCATGGTGATGCGGATAATCACCGACGGCAGGCACAGCGGCACGATGTGCTTCCACAAAATGCGCAGTGAAGAGGCGCCCTGTAAGCGCACTGCGGAGACAAAATCGGCCTGGCGCAGCGACAGCGTTTCGGCGCGCGCCAGGCGTGCAATCGGCGGCCAGGCGGTGAGGGTAATAGCGATCACCACATGCTCCAGTCCCGGACCGAGCGCGGCGACAAACGCCAGCGCCAGCACCAGGCTCGGGAAGGAGATGAAGATGTCGGTGACGCGCATCAATACGCTATCGACTTTGCCGCCGAAATAACCGGCAGTGACGCCGAGGAGCAAACCCAGCGGGCCAACGGTGATCGACACCAGCAGCACGATATACAGCGTGATGCGCGCGCCCCACACCAGACGGCTGAAGATGTCGCGGCCAAACTCATCGGTGCCAAACCAGTGCTGCGCGTTGGGCGGCGTCAGCGCATTGTTGAGATCCTGAATCAGCGGATGGTAGGGTGCGATCCACGGTGCGAACAGCGCCACTATCAGCAGCAGCAAAATGATGCCGCCGCCAATCGCGGTTAACGGGTTGCGCGCCATCTGCCAGAGAAAATGGCCGATACGTGCGCCGGTGCGGCGACAGCGCGCCAGCCGTTCGCGCGTCTGGCTTGCTAACGGCGTATCGAGAGAAATCGTCATACTTTGGTCCTCGGATCGAACACCTGATAGAGCAGGTCAGAGAGAAGATTGAGCAGCACGAAAATCAGGCCGACCACCAGCACGCAGCCCATCACCGCATTCATATCGCCGAGCATCAAACTGCCGGTGAGATAGGAACCAAAACCGGGCCACGAGAACACGGTTTCAATCAGCACCGCGCCCTCCAGCAGCGAGCCGTACGCCAGCGCCACCACCGTCAGCAGCTGCACCAGAATATTGCGGAACGCGTGCTGCCAAATCACCTGCCATTCGCTGAGACCTTTCACCCGCGCCGTCAAAATGAACTCCTGCGACAGCTGTGCCAGCATGAAGCTGCGCGTCATGCGGCTGATGTAAGCCAGCGAGTGAAAGCCGAGCAGCGACGCGGGCAGAATCAGGTGATTGAGCGCATTGCTGAACACCGTGAAGTTGCCCACCAGCAAGGCATCGATCAGCAGAAAACCGGTGCGACGCGGCACAATGCCATCAAGACTGAAATCAACACGCCCCGCGCCGCCGACCCAGCCGAGATGGGCATAAAACAGCAGCAGGCCGACCATGCCTACCCAGAAGATCGGCGTGGAGTAACCCGCCAGGCTGATGATGCGCACCAGATAGTCAATCACGCTGTTGCGGCGCGCGGCGGCCCACACGCCCAGCGGGACGCCGAGGCCGGTACCAATCACAATCGCCAGCGTTGCCAGTTCCACTGTGGCCGGGAAGACGCGCAGGATATCGTTGATCACCGGTTGTCCGGTCAGCAGCGCCAGCCCGAGGTTGCCGTGCAGCAGGCCTTGCAGATAGATACCAAACTGCACCCACAGCGGTTTATCGAAGCCGAGCTGGTGATAAACCTGCTGATAGGTGTTGTGGTCGGCATCCGGCCCGACAATCGCCAGCACCGGATCGAGCGGCATGACGCGACCAATAAAGAAGGTCAGCAGCAGCAGGCCAAACAGCGTGATCGCGACCTGTACGCTGCGGCTACGCAGGCGTCGCCAGTGGCTTTTTGTTAGCTTCATTGCGCACCTCCCGCCAGGCTGTCTGGCGTTTTCCAAACGTCACGCAGGAAAGTGGTGGCCGACGGATGCGGCACGTAATCCTGCACGCGATTATTCACCACCACCGAATCGGTCATTTGCGAGATTGGCATCAGCGCCGGAATCAGTTGGTCGTAGCGCTTCTGGATGGCGAAGTAATCCTGCTGTTGCTGTTTAACATCGCGCTCCAGCAGCGCTTTATCGATCATGCTGTTCAGCTGCGCGTCATAAAAACCGGTGCGCCAGCCCTGAAAATTGGTGAGTCGCGCGCTATCGGCGTTATTCGGGTTATACACCAGCGCGCGCAAGCTGGAGTGCGGATGCGGCTCCACGCCGCTGCCGCCGCGTCCCACCAGCAGGTTGAACTGACGTTCCCGCATCGCACCGTAAATCTGGTTGCCGGTGCCGGTAATGATTTTGGCGCGAATCCCGCCTTGCATCAGCGTGGACTGAATCGCAATCGCGACATTAAGGAACGGCTGATCGGCCAGCACGCGCAGCGTGGTATCAAAACCGTTGGGATAACCGGCGGCGGCGAGCAGCGCTTTGGCGCGTGGTACATCCAGCTTGTAACCCGGATCGGGTAACGTTGCCGGCATGCCGGATTGGATCGGCCGCTGATGCAGCGTGCCGTAACCGGCCATCAGCGTTTTGTTAATCCCCTGATAATCGACCAGATAACGCAGCGCTTCGCGCACCTGCGGATTGGCGAAGTGATCGTCCTTCATGCTCATCGCCAGGTAATAAATAGTGCCTTTTTGTACCGCATCGATGGTGAGATCGGGATCGTGGCGCAGTGCTTTCACGTCGGGGATCGCCATGTTGCTGGCGATATCGAGATCACCTTTCTCCATCATCAGGCGCAAGGTTTGCGACTCTTGCAGATGACGGAACACCACGCGCGTCAGCTTCGGCGCACCGCGCCAATAGTTGGCATCGCGGCTGATGCGCAGCACATCTTTGGCCTGCCACACATCCAGGCGAAACGGTCCGGAACCTGCTTCGTGGGTGGTGAGCCAGCGATTGCCCCAATCGTTATTCACCGCCTGCGCCTGCACGGTTTTGCTGTCGAGCACCACCATGCTGCCGAGCGCTGCCAGCGAGTAGAGCACCAGCTTGGGATCGTTAGGCTTGGGCAGGCGAATCACCACCGTGTGCGCGTCCGGCGCGGTGATCATCTGATCCACGTTCTCTTTACTGAAGCCGTATGATTTCCATACCGACGCCTGCGCCAGATTAAGGTGCAGCACGCGGCGCATCGACCAAATCACATCGGCGCTGCTCAACGGATTGCCTGAATGGAAGGTGACATTGTCACGAAGATGGAAGGTGAGTTGACGGTTGTCGGGGCTGATTTCCCAGCGCTCCGCCAGCGCGGGACGCACGTTAGTGAGCTGTTGCGGATCTAACTCGACTAAACCGTCATAGAGATTGACGACAATGCCGACCACTTCGTTGCCGGTCATGGCGGCGGGATCGAGCGTCAGCAGGTTGTTCATGTTCATGCCCACGATCAGCTGGTCGTCTGGCGTGGACGCCAGTAGCGACGGGCTACAGGTGAGCAGCAGCAGCGCGGCGCACCACGCTCTGCAGGGGTTCATCAGGTTCATAAGCAAAGTCCAGCAGGTCAGAGGTTTATAGTTTTTTGCCGTACTGCTTGTGTTGGGCGCTTACCAGCGATTTAGCGTGTGCGTCTCAATCCACGCGAAATTGATATCCTCCCCAAGTCCAGGGCGCGTTGGCAGATGCACAAAACCGTCGGCATCCATCGGATCGACCAGCGCGTTGAGATAGGCGGGTGGCTGCTCGTAATCAAGGAACGGATGCAGCAGACCGCGTTCGTACCAACGGCAGTTGCGGATGGCGCCAACCACCGCGATGCTGGCGGCACCGTTGCCGTGCACTTCGCAATCCATACCAAAGGCTTCGGCGAGACTGGCTACCTTCATGGTGGCCGAGATGCCGCCAACGCCGTTCGCACCGGCGCGCAGAATGTCGCAGGCACCGGCACGCACCCAATCGGCGCGGCTGTGGTGTTTGCCGCCGAGACTTTCCGGGCCGAGCACGTCAATGCTGAGGTTTTCCGCCAGCCACGCGTACGACGCCATGCTTTCTTCTTCCATCGGCTCTTCGAACCAGGCGAAATTGAGTTTTTCCAGCGCTTTACCGATGGTGAGCGCATCGCTGCGGCTGTACCAGTGATAGCCGTCGAGCATCAGGGCGATGTCTGGACCAACCGCTTCGCGCACCGCAGCGCAGGCTTTGATATCCATTTGTGGACTTGGCGCGAACGACACCGGCGGCATCCAGGTGTGCAGTTTGATGGCTTGATAACCGCGTGCGACCAGCTTTTCGGCAAACTGCGCGTATTCTTCGGGTGTGGATAAACCGCCTTCCAGCTCATCGCCGCACATGGTGCTGCCGTAAGCCGGGATTTTCTCGCGATAACCGCCAAGCAACTTATGCACCGGCTGCTTGAGTTTGCGGCCAATCAAATCCCACAGCGCCTGTTCCACCGCTGATAACGCGCGTTCGGTGAGTTGATGGGCGCTACCGCGCTGCCAGTGCACCAGATCCTGCCACAGACGTTCGCGGTCAAAGGCATTTTGCCCAATCAGCACTTTGCGGAAGAAGGCATTTACCACGTGCGGACGAATCACTTCGGCCGGGGCGAAGGCGTAGCCACAATCGCCATCTTCGCTGGTGATGGTCAGCAGCGCCATTTGCGCATCGGTCTCTGCGCCGGGATGCGAATGTCCGGCGCTGTCAGAGACGCGGCGCGTAGGGTAGCTAAACAGGGTGACATCAATGGCACTGATCTTCACGGTAACTCCTCCTTCAACTCGGTAGCTTGCCCAGTTGGGCATTAACATAAAAAATAAAACGCCGTTTCATTTTGTAATTTAGCGTTCACATTTTGTTTACGCATTAGCCAAAGCGCGGGATAGCGCGGCGATTAATTGGGCATTTGCCCGGTGCGCTGTGAGGTTTTTCACGAATGAAGGGCATTTTGTGAGCGATTGCACAGTGGGAAATCGCTGAGGGAATGTAAAAAAATGTGTCTCCGGGGCTTTTCATTTGCTGTCAGCCAGGTAATAGTGACGCCGCGAAATTTTAATAATAATCATTATCATTCCGGGTAGATCAAATGAAAAAATGGCTGTTTGCACTGGGGTTACTGGCGGTGGCGAGTCACGCTTCTGCTAAAACGATTACCGATGTGGCTGGACGACAGGTTGAAGTCAAAGAAGAATCCAAACGCATTATTCTCGGCGAAGGGCGCCAGATGTATCTGCTGGCGGCGTTTGATACTGCTGCGCCGTTCCAGCGCGTGGTGGGCTGGCGCGACGATTTCCATAAAGCCGATTACGACGGCTATATGGCGTATGAGAAGAAATATCCGCAGATCAAAAAGCTGCCGACCTTTGGTGGCGCGAAAGATGGCACCTTTAACGTCGAGCAGGCGCTGACGCTTAAGCCGGATTTGGTGCTGATGAACCTCGAATCCAAAGCCGCGACCGACGAAGGCAAGCTGATCGAGAAGTTGCAAGCGGTGGGCGTGCCAGTGGTGTTTATCGACTTCCGCGAGAAGCCGATGGAACATGCTGAGCAAAGCATTCGCATCATGGGCGAGCTGGTAAACAATCCGCAGCGCGCCGAAGAGATCGTAGCTTTCCGCCGTGCGCAAATCGAAAAGGTGACCGATCGCCTGAAGAACTTTAACGGCACGCGCCCGAAAGTGATGATTGATCGCGCCGGCGGCTACACCGACGAGTGCTGCATGTCGTTTGGTAACGAGAACTTTGGGCAGATGGTGGAACTGGCGGGCGGCAGCAATATTGCCAAAGACCTGATTCCGGGCACCTTCGGCACGCTCAATCCAGAACAAATCATCGCCAGCCGTCCCGATGTGGTGGTGGTAACCGGTGCGAACTGGAAAAACTACAACACCGTCGGCAAATGGGTCGGCGTGGGCCCCGGTGCAGATGTAAAAGAAGCGACGGCGCGTTTGCAGCTGTTAATGATGCGTGATGCCTTCAAAACGCTGCCGGTAGCGCATAACGGTAACGCGCATGCCATCTGGCATCAGTTCTACGACAGCCCATATCAGTTTGTTGCGATTCAGGCGCTGGCGAAGTGGCTGCATCCTGAACTGTTTGCCGATCTCGATCCGGACGCCACGTTCCGTGAGTTCCACGAAAAGTTCCTGCCATTGCCATATCAGCCTGGTTATTGGGTAAGCCTGCCGGCAGATAAGTCTTAAGTTTGAACGTGTTAGATAAGTGTTAAACATTACTGTTTATCTTTACTAATATTTCACAGGTGGTGACACGTTGTTTCAGAAAAGCGAAACGCGTGCACCATCTGATGTTAATACGGTAAAAGGGAGAGAGTAATGTTTCATACCTCAGGAAGATCGGTGTTCGGTGTGACGTTGTATACGCTGCTGGAACCGTTGCCGCTGGGCTTTTTTGTTGCCGCCTGGTTTTTCGATATCCTCTATTTGCAAACCTTCGTCATCATGTGGACCAAATCGGCCAGTTGGCTAATCACCATTGGTCTGGTGCTGGCTATCCTGCCACGATTAATCAGTTTGGTTTATTTATTCCGAGGCGCGCGGCCGAATGAGAAAACCCATTTCTGGCTGTCGCTGCTGGCAATCGTACTGGCGGTGGTTAATGCCTTTATTCACAGCCGCGATGCTTACGCAGTGGTGCCACTGGGCGTGACACTGTCGACGCTGGTGGTGGCGCTGCTGCTGATCGCTAACGTGCAGCTGGTGTTGCGCGAACGTCGCACGCAAGGAGGTCGCGTATGAAACACTTACTCAGCGCGGTAGCTATTGCGATGTTGCTCAGCGCCTGTGACGACGGGGCGCTGATCGATCCTCAAAAGCAAATTGGCCCAAATCCTGAACTGCCGCAGGCGAAGAACTTCTTTATGCCGCCGATGCAGGTGCCGGAAGGCACGCCGTGGAAAGCCGGTGAAATGCCGAAAGTGGCGAATGGGTTGAAGATCGAAAAGATCACCGAAAATCTGCAGCATCCGCGTCAGGTGTTGGTGCTACCGAACAATGACGTGCTGGTGGCGGAATCCAATGGCATGGCTAAAACCATCAGTGCGCCCAAAGAGTTGATCATGGGACTGGTGCAGAAAGCGTCCGGCAAAGGCGGCGCGGGCGGTAATCGCATCACCTTGCTGCGTAACGTTAACGGTAAATGGGAGCAACATCGCTTCATCGAAAATCTGTCTGCACCGTTTGGCATGCAGCTGGTGGGCAACACCTTGTATGTGGCGAATGCCGATAGCCTGGTGAAATTCCCGTATCAGACCGGGCAAACCGAGATCCGCACGCCACCAGTGGAAGTGACCGAATTGCCGGGCGGGCCGATTAACCATCACTGGACTAAATCGCTGCTCGCCAGCCCCGACGGCAGTAAGCTTTATGTCGGCGTGGGATCGAACAGTAACGTGACGGAAAACGGTATTGGCGAAGAGTATCGCCGCGCGGCGGTGCTGGAAGTGGATGCGGCCAGCGGTGCCAGCCGGATTTATGCCAGCGGCCTGCGCAATCCAACCGGCTTACAGTGGGAGCCGCAAAGCGGCAAGCTGTGGGCTGTCGTTAATGAACGCGACGAGATCGGTTCGGATTTAGTGCCAGATTACCTGACGTCGGTGCAGGACAAAGGCTTCTACGGCTGGCCGTACAGCTATTATGGCCAGCACGTGGATGAACGCGCGCAGCCGCAAAGGCCAGATTTGGTGGAGAAAGCGATCAAACCGGATTACGCCCTGAGCTCACACGTTGCACCGCTCGGCCTGTTGTTCTACGGCGCGGATAATATGCCGCAGTATCGCGGTGGCGCGTTTATCAGCGAGCATGGCAGCTGGAACCGCACGCCGCTCAACGGCTATCAGGTGGTGTGGGTGAAATTCGAGAATGGGAAACCGGTAGGGCAGCCACAGCCGGTAGTGACCGGTTTCCTGACGGACGATCAGAAGCAGGTGCGCGGTTTGCCGGTGGGTTTAGCCACCGATCAGCAGGGCGGCGTGTTGATTGCCGATGATGCGGGAAATACCATCTGGCGTATCAGTTCCGCCAGATAATCAATCGCGGGCAATAAAAAAGGATTTGGCATTAAGCCAAATCCTTTTTTTTATGTTCGCTAACCGGCTGGTAACCGCGCCGCGAACGGGGTGCTCAGCACTCCTCACAGAGGCGATAATAAAATGTGCGGCGATATATTTCAAGTTTTGCCATAATACTGTATGGTTATACAGGTGTTGAGTGACGAGCGAAGCCTCATTGTTTTTCTGATGACTCCAGGGGCGCGGATAGTCAAATCCCGGCAGGTTTCAGGTGGTGCTGGCCTGTGGCTTTTACAATGAGAGCCGCTCAGCACTCCTCACAATTGTGCTTAGGCGGTCGGCGGGTGGAGTCAAAGCCCCGGCAGCTGAAAGGCGCGCTCCTCTCAGAGGAGAAGGAAAGTGATGGAACTTGTTCGATTGCTGCTGGACATCGTCCGCATCATTCTTCAAATCATCGTTGCCCTTTTGCAACTGACCGGTCAGGCACACTGATCGGAACTTGAGACAAGGCGGAGCTCACCCCTCCGCCTTTTTTCGCGTGGATCAAAATCCGCTGCGCTAAAAACGCTACTATCCTCATCTCATTCTGTAATGCGAGGAAGTGCATCATGGCAATCACGTTCGGGCCGATTAGCGCGCCGGTGACGTTCAGCGACGTTGAACCGGTTTTTCTCACCGATGATACGCTGTTGCAGCGTAAAAATTCGGTGCTGGCGGGCATGCAGCGCGAGGGTTTTGATTGGCTGGTAATCTACGCCGACAAGGAACACGGCAGCAATTTCGAATATCTCACCGGATTTATCCCGCGTTTCGAAGAAGGATTGCTGCTGCTGAATCAGTCCGGGGATTGCACGCTGGTACTGGGCAACGAAAACCTCAAAATGGCGCGCTTCTCACGCACCTCTGCTGCGCTGGTGCACACGCCATACTTCTCGCTACCCAATCAGCCCATGGACAATGAAGCGCCGCTGGAAAGCCTGTTCAAAGACGCTGGCTTAGCCAACGGCGATAAAGTAGGGCTGGTGGGCTGGAAGATGTTTACGCCCGCTGCGGGCGATGGGCGCGCTATGTTTGATCTGCCATATTTTATCGTCGACGCCATCCAGCGCACGCTCAGCGATAACGCCTTATTAGAAAATGCCATCCACTTGTTTATTGGCGATCACGGCGCGCGCACTACCTGCAATGCCAATGAAATCGCGCATTACGAATATGGCGCAAACCTCGCATCAAATTGCATGCTGGACGCGCTGAATGCCATCGAGGTGGGCGTGCGTGAAACCGAGTTGGGCGCGTTACTGCAGGCGGAAGGGCAATGCAACACGGTGGTGACCATCGCCGCGACCGGCAGCCGTTTCGACAAGGCGAATCTCTATCCGACTTACAAAAAAGTGCAGCGCGGCGATCCGCTCTCGCTGACTACCGCCTTCAAAGGCGGGCTCTCCAGCCGCAGCGGTTTCGTCATTGCCGATCAACGCGAACTGCCGTCAGGCCAGCAAGATTATCTGGATCGCATCGCCAAACCCTATTTCACTGCGGTGGTGGCGTGGCTGGAAAATATTCGCTGCGGCATGAGCGGCGGGGCACTGTATCAGCTTATCGAGCAGGTGTTACCAAAAGAGCGCTTCGGCTGGCATCTCAATCCGGGACATCTGGTGGCGGATGAGGAGTGGATGTCTTCACCGATTTATCATCATTCCACCGAATTGCTCAAAAGCGGCATGATGCTGCAAATTGATATCATCCCATCGGTGCCGGGCTACAACGGTGCCAGTGTTGAAGAGTGCGTGGTGCTGGCCGATGCGGCGCTGCAAAGCGACATCCGCAATCAATATCCGGCGCTGTGGCAACGCATCGAAACCCGTCGCCGTTATTTGCGGGAAACCATCGGCATTCAGCTCAGCGAAGAAATCTTGCCTTTATCGAATAGCGTGGCGTATTTGCGGCCGTTCTTTTTGGCGAAGGATTTGGCATTGAGCGTGGTGAGTTGATGTAATTAGTTGAGGTCGCCATGAATGGCGACCCTACAAAATCGTGCTCATTGTAGGGTCGCCATTTATGGTGACCTAAAGGCTCAATAGACGTTCTTTCAGCCCTTATATTTAATGGCTTCAATCAATTTCTCAAACGCAGCGGTGTGCTGTTTGCGGCTCGGATAATAGAGATAATATCCGCTAAACGGTTCGCTCCAGTCTTCAAGCAGGCATTGCAGTTCACCGGTGGCGATGTGCTGTTTAACGGTATCCTCGGGGACATGGGCGATACCCATGCCGGACAGTACCGCATCAATACGCGAAGCCAGATTATTAAATATCAGCTGCCCTTCAACTTTAACGCGAATATCTTTGCCATCTTTACTGAACTCCCAGCTATATAATCCTCCCAGCGTAGGAAGGCGCATATTAATGCAGTTGTGATTCTGCAATTCATAGGGCGTGGTGGGAATGCCGTGTTTTTGCAAATAGTCAGGCGATGCAACAGTTACCATTTTCCAGTCAGGGCCGATTCGCACCGCCACCATATCTTTCTCAATGCTCTCGCCGAGTCGCACGCCGGCATCGAAACGCCCGCTGACAATATCCGTTAAGGTGTTATCAACAGAGAGCTCCACATTCACTTCGGGATAGGCTTGCAGAAACGGTTTGAGCAGCGGCCACAATGTGGAAGACAACGCATGTTCGCCGGCGGTAATACGAATATTCCCTGACGGCTTGCCCTGATTATCGGCTAGTTGCAGCAGAGCTTTCTCAATATCGGCCATCATCGGCGCCACACTTTGAATCAGGTTTTCACCGGCTTCGGTTGGCGCGACGCTGCGCGTGGTGCGCGTTAATAAACGCGTATTTAATCGCTCTTCAAGACCGCGAATCGAGTGGCTTAATGCCGATTGCGACACGCCTAATTTAGCTGCGGCGCGCGTGAAGCTACATTCGCGTGCCACCATCACTAAATAGATCAGGTCGTTGAAGTTTTCCCGCAGCATGTGGTTGACCTTATTACTGTCGTAGCGTCAAAAGAGGAAACGCAAATTAGTTAGGCGGATTATGGGTGGCGTACAGCGGCCAGGATTCAAACAGATAACCATCGAAATCGATATCATCGACGTCTGAGAACTCCAGCAGCCGTTGTTTCACGTTTTCCAGATGTTGCCACATCGCCAGTTTGGCGGCGCGCGCGTCTTTTTTGATCAACGTCGCGAGGATCTTTTTGTGATCGTCGAGCCACTGTTTGCGGTAATTGTTGTTGACCAGATGGCGATGCAGTTGGCTCCACATCACGTTATCTTCACGCCATTGCCAGGATTGTTTAAACAGCTCAACCAGCATGCTGTTGTGCGTGGCTTCAGCAATCGCCAGATGGAAATCACGATCGCCGTTTTCGCTTTGGTTGACCGCACCCGAAGCCAGCTCTTTCTCTTCCAGCTCCAGCGCCTGGCGCATCTTCATGATATCTTCCCGCGTGGCTTGCAGCGCAGCAAACTCAGCGATATTGCTCTCCAGCAGCTGGCGCGCCTGCAACATCTCAAACGGCCCGGCATCGTTACTGGCCTTGCGAAGCGAAACGGGCTGTTGCGGCGAGTCGTGAATCACGTAGATGCCCGCACCGCGACGCACTTCGATTAATCCTTCCAGCTCCAGCATGATCAGCGCTTCACGCACCAGCGTGCGCGTCACGTCCAGCAGCGCGGCGAGTTCGCGCTCCGGCGGCAGACGTTCGCCCACCGCATACTGCTTCTGGGTGATCATCTGGCGGAGCATTTCCCCGACTTCCTGATAAGGGCGCTGTGCTGAAGTTTGAGTTTTCATCGTGCTCTTTTCTGTGTGTTAAAGGATTCACAACCTCTGATACAGCCTCACTCAGAGACGCGCACTATAGCATAGCGAATAAGAATCGGCCTGGGCACGACGTGCAGTACCAGGCCTTCATTACTAAGCGTTAAGTGCGAAATAGCGTTCGGCATTATTGAAGCAGATGTCGCGCAGCATGCTGCCAAGCATCGGCTCATCATGCGGCACAATGCCATCTTGCACCCACTGCGCCAGCAGATTGCACAGAATACGGCGGAAGTATTCGTGGCGCGTGTAGGAGAGGAAGCTGCGCGAATCGGTCAGCATGCCAACAAACTGGCTGAGTAAGCCGATTTGCGACAGCTGCTCCAGCTGACGCAGCATGCCGTCGCGCTGATCGTTGAACCACCAGCCGGAGCCAAACTGCACTTTGCCAGCGATACCCGCGCCCTGGAAGTTGCCCGCCATGGTGGCCAGTACTTCGTTATCGCGCGGATTGAGGCAATAGAGAATGGTTTTCGGCAGCTGATCGTTGAGGTCCATCGCATCCAGCAGGCGCGCCAGCGGCCAGGCAATATTGTTATCGCCAATCGAATCAAAACCGCTGTCTGGCCCAAGCTGGCGGAACATGCGCGTGCTGTTATTACGAATCGCGCCGATGTGCAGCTGCATCACCCAGCCGCGCCGCGCATATTCGCTGCCGAGCCACACCAATACTGCGCTGCTGAACTGGGCGATTTCCAATTCATCCAGCACATCGCCACGGCGACGTTTCGCCAAAATTGTATCGAGCACGCTGTCGTCAGGCACCGGCGCAAAGCGCAGGGTTTCGATGCCGTGATCCGATGCGCGACAACCGTGAGCGGAGAAGTGGTCAAGGCGACGTAACAGCGCACGGCGTAACGCATCAAAGCTGTCGATGGCGACATCGGCGGCGGCTTCCAGGCGACCAAGATAGTCGACAAAACCCTCCAGCTCGATTTTAAAGACTTTGTCCGGACGCCAGCTCGGCGCAACGTCAATATCAAAGCTGCTGTCATCGGCGATTTGGCGGTGATAACACAGCGAATCAACCGGATCGTCGGTGGTGCCGACCATGCGCACCTTCATCTGGCGCATGATGCCGCGCGCGGAAAATTCCGGCGTCGCCAGTTGTTCAGCGCAGCGCTGCCAGATAGCAGGCGCGGTGTCCGGGCCAAACAGCGTATCAGTGATGCCAAACGGACGACGCAGCTCAAGGTGCGTCCAATGATAAAGCGGGTTGCCAAGGGTTTTGGGCACCGTTTGCGCCCACGCGAGATACTTGTCGTAGTCGCTGGTGTTCTTGCCGGTAATTAACGACTCATCCACGCCGGCAGCACGCAGCGCGCGCCATTTGTAGTGATCGCCTTCCAGCCAGATTTGGCCGAGATTGGCAAAGCGACGATCTTCAGCAATCTCCTGCGGATTAAGGTGACAGTGATAATCGTAGATTGGCATATCCGCAGCGAAGTCGTGGTACAAGCGCCGCGCGATATCGCTCTGCAGCAGAAAATCTTCATCCATAAAGCGCATTATTGGGCTTCCTGAGCAAAATAGGCGCGGTGGATCGCCAGTTCGACGCCGCGAATTTCAGCTAATCCTTTCAGTCGACCAATCGCCGAGTAGCCAGGATTGGTTTTCTTCTTCAGGTCATCCAGCATCTGGTGGCCGTGGTCGGGACGCATTGGAATCAAATCTTCCTCGCCCGCAGCTTTACGGCGCTGTTCCTCTTCGGCAATCGCCTTGATCACCGCAAACATATCCACATCGCCACCTAAATGCGCGGCCTCGTGGAAGCTGTTGGGGTTCTCTTCACGTTTGGTGGATCGCAGATGCGCGAAGTAGATGCGCGGGCCGAAGCGTTTGACCATGCCGGCTAAATCATTCTCTGCCAGTACGCCGTACGAGCCGGTACACATGGTGAAACCGTTGGCGGGGCTGCTGACGGTATCGATCATCCACTGCAGATCGTCGGCGTTGGAAACAATGCGCGGCAAACCAAGAATCGGCCGCGGCGGATCGTCCGGATGCACCGCCATGCGCACGCCCACTTCTTCGGCAACCGCGACAATGGCACGCAGGAAAGTGGCAAAATTTTCACGCAGTTCGGCCTTACCGATGCCTTCATAGCGCGCCAGCTGGGCGCGGAATTGATCCAGCGTGTAACCTTCCTCAGCGCCCGGCAAACCAGCAATGATGTTACGCATCAGGCGGTTACGGTGCTCTTCACTCATCGTTGCAAAGCGTTCAGCGGCCTGGGCGATCTCTTCCGCGCTGTAATCCTGCTCCGCGCCGGGACGTTGCAGAATGTGCAGTTCGAATACCGCGAACTCAATCTGATCAAAGCGCAGGGCTTTCGCGCCATCCGGCAGCAGATATTCGAGATCGGTACGCGTCCAGTCGAGGATTGGCATGAAGTTGTAGCACACGGTTTTGATGCCGCATTGCGCCAGATTACGCAGCGACTGCTGATAGTTGCTGATCCAGTGCTGATAGCGGCCGCTGCCGGTTTTGATCTCTTCATGAATCGGCACGCTCTCCACCACCGACCACACCAAACCTGCGGCTTCCACCAGCGCTTTACGCTGCATGATTTCGTCGACTGACCACACTTCGCCGTTGGGAATGTGATGCAGTGCGGTGACGATGCCGGTTGCGCCCGCCTGGCGCGCATCGGCCAGAGAGACAGGATCGTTGGGGCCGTACCAGCGCCAGGTCTGCTTCATGTTGTTACCTCACTCACGATTGGTTGACCAATATTCCTTGCTAGCGTGTTACTTCAAACATTAACCACGCGATTCGCGGTTAAAACTCTGCTCTTTGTCCGGTTAAGTCAACCTGGTGAGTGATTTTGGTTAACCAGATCACATTTGCGACATCGAGCTGGCGACCACTTTTCGCAACTGTGGTTCACTCCTGGCGGATGGTTAGAAATGACTCACTAACGGAGAATCAGATGAACCGCAGTTTAAATCCAGGGATAACCGCCGCTGGCACCAAACGCACCTTCCGCCATATGCGCTGGTGGGTGCTGGTGCTGTTCTTAGCCGGCGTGACGGTCAATTACATCACCCGTAACTCGTTAGGGCTGCTGGCCCCAGAGCTCAAAGACAGCCTTAACATCACCACCGAGCAATATTCCTACATCGTCGGTGCCTTCCAACTGGCCTATACGTTCTTCCAACCGATTTGTGGCTGGTTGATTGATGTGATTGGCCTGAAAGTAGGCTTCCTGATCTGCGCCTCGGTGTGGGCCATTGCCTGTTTATTCCATGCTGGAGCGGGCAGTTGGCTGCATCTGGCGATTCTGCGTTTTGTTATGGGCAGCGCAGAAGCCGCTGCAACGCCAGCCAACGCCAAAGTAATTGGTGAATGGTTCCCGAAAAAAGAGCGTCCTATCGCCGCGGGTTGGGCGGGTGTCGGATTCTCCCTCGGCGCTATGCTGGCACCGCCGATTATCTACTTTGCCCATGCGGCGTTTGGCGGCTGGCAGGGCGCATTCCTGTTCACCGGCGCGCTGGCACTGGGTTGGGTGTTGCTGTGGTGGTGGCTGTATCGCGATCCCGATCAGCACCCTAATTTGTCGAAATCCGAACTGGATTTCATCCGCCAGGACAACGAACCACCGGCAGTGAAACTGCCATTCTTTACCGCGTTGAAAACCGTATCGAAGAACAAGCGTTTCTACGGCATTGCCATTCCGGCATTCATGGCCGAACCGGCGTGGGGCGTACTGAGTTTCTGGGTGCCGCTCTATCTGGCAAAAGAGCTCGGCATGGATCTGAAACAGATTGTTATGTTCGCCTGGCTGCCGTTCCTCGCCGCCGATCTCGGCAGCGCTGCCAGCGGCTATCTGACGCGCCTTTACACTAAGATCTTTGGCTTCACCCAAGTCAATTCAGTGGTCGCCAGTTCAGTTACCGGCGCGTTCCTGATGCTGTCTCTGGCCGCAGTGGCGATGACCAAAGATCCGTATATGGCGATTGCGTTGATCTCAATTGGTGGCTTCGGTCATCAGATCATCTCCTGCATGCTGAGCGCGCTGGTGGTAGAGAAGTTTGATAAAGGCCAGATGGCCACCGTCAACGGCATGCGCGGCTCGTTCGCGTGGATTTCCAGCTTCCTGTTCTCACTGCTGATCGGCGTTACCGCCGACACCATTGGATTTAATCCGCTGTTTGTCGCCATGGGCTTCTTCGACCTGATTGGCGCCGTATTCCTGATTGCTTTTATTGCTGAACGTCGCGCACAGCGCGCATGAAAAAGTAGGTAACGATGAAAACGTTAAAAAATTGGTCATTAGTCGGTTCCGATGCGCACCACGTGGCGTTAACCGTTGACGGCAAACACACGCTGTGTCTGTATGTGCTGGAAACGGGCATGTTCCGCGTGGTGATTAAACGTCAGGGCGCGTATAGCCTTGACCGCACCTGGAGCATCGCGCCTGAAAGCGATGTGCCGTGGGAAGGGCGTCAGCGCGACAGCCTGGCCGGCTTCGCCTTGCCATCGTTCACGCTGGAAGAAGAGGGCGACACGCTGGTGGTCGCCACCGATAAGCTGCGGGTGATCGTGCATCAACCGCTGGCGCTGGAGTGGCAATATTGCGACAGCCACGGCGCATGGCAGTTGCTGACCTGTGACCGTCCAACCAGCGCTTATCAAATCAACGCGCACGGCGATGGCGTGGCGCACTATCAGTGCCGCATGAACGACGATCGTTATTACGGCCTCGGCGAGAAAAGCGGCGATTTGCAGCGTAACGGTCAGCGCTACGAGATGCGTAACCTTGACGCGATGGGCTACAACGCCGCCGCGACCGATCCGCTGTATAAGCATGTGCCGTTTACCATCACGCGCCGCACCGACGTCAGCTTTGGCCTCTATTACGATAACCTCAGCAGCAGCTGGTTTGATCTCGGTAATGAGCTCGATAACTATCACAAGCCGTATCGCCGCTGGCAGGCCGAAAGCGGTGATATCGACTATTACCTGTTTGTTGGTGACAAGGTGCTGGATATCACCAAAGCCTTTGTGCGTCTGACCGGTAAAACGCTCTTCGGCCCGAAATGGAGCCTTGGCTACAGCGGTTCAACCATGCATTACACCGATGCGCCGGACGCGCAAAATCAGCTGATGAACTTCATCCGCCTGTGTGAAGAGCACGATATTCCGTGCGATTCGTTCCAGCTCTCGTCCGGTTACACCTCGATTAACAACAAGCGCTACGTGTTCAACTGGAACTACGACAAAGTGCCGCAGCCGGAAGTGATGAGCCAGGCGTTTCATGACGCGGGCTTGCGCCTTGCCGCTAATATAAAACCGTGCCTGTTGCAGGATCATCCGCGTTACAACGAAGTGGCGGAACAAGGTCTGTTTATTCGTGACTCGGAAGAGGATGCGCCCGAGCGTTCGGTGTTCTGGGATGATGAAGGTTCACATCTCGATTTCACCCATCCGCAAGCCGTTGCCTGGTGGCAGGAAAACGTCACTAAACAGCTGCTGGAAAAGGGCATCGATTCCACCTGGAACGATAATAACGAATATGAAGTGTGGGATGGCGAAGCGCGCTGCCATGGTTTCGGCACGCCGATTGCTATTAAGCACATTCGCCCGGTGATGCCGCTGCTGATGATGCGCGCCTCCATGGAAGCGCAGCAGCGCTTCGCGCCAGAAAAGCGTCCATTCCTGATTTCCCGTTCGGGATGCGCGGGTATGCAGCGCTACGTGCAAACCTGGAGTGGCGATAACCGCACCAACTGGACCACGCTGCGCTACAACATTCGCATGGGATTGGGCATGAGCCTGTCCGGTTTGTACAACGTGGGACATGATGTGGGTGGCTTCTCTGGCGATAAGCCAGATGCAGAACTGTTTGTGCGCTGGGTACAGAACGGCGTGATGCATCCGCGTTTCACTATTCACTCGTGGAATGACGATCACACCGTCAATGAACCCTGGATGTATCCAGCGGCCACGCCTGCGATCCGCGCCGCAATTGAGCTGCGTTATCGTCTGCTGCCTTATCTCTACACGCTGCTGTGGCAGGCGCATGCTGACGATGAACCGATGCTGCGTCCGACTTTCCTCGATCATGAACAGGATACGCAGACGTTCGCCGAGTGCGATGAGTTTATGCTGGGCCGCGATCTGCTGGTGGCCAGCGTGGTTGAGCCCGGTCAGCGCGAACGTCGCCTGTGGCTGCCTGACAACCAAACCGGCTGGTATGACTTTGCCACTCAGCAATGGTACAGCGGCGGTCAATGGATCACGCTGGCAGCACCGCTGGAAACTCAGCCGATGCTGGTGCGTGCCGGTGCGGGCTTACCGCTTAGCGAGCGCCTGCGTCATGTTGATGCTAAAACTGACGATCGCCGCACCTTGCAGCTGTTCCCGCTCAAAGGCAAAGGCGTCAGCCACGGTGTGCTCTTTGAGGATGATGGCGAAAGCTGGGGTTATCAGCAGGGCAATGCGCTGTGGCTCAACTGGGAAATGCGCAGTGATGCTGAGGCAATCCACCTTAACTTCCGGCGCAAAGGCAGCTTCCAGCCAGCCTGGCAAACGCTGAACGTTATGGTGCCGCCGGGTGAACAGCGTCAGTTGTTTATTGATGGCGTGGCGGTGGATAAGGCGCAGGCAGAAGTTATATTGGCGGAGATAAAATAGTCACCATTTTCGGGGGGCGCATCTTTGCGCCCCCCGACACAGGCAGTGCCATCATTAAATAGGAATTTTTACCTTCCAGCGCGTACGAAAAACCCCTAAATTCACGTCGACAACCAGTACCACTCACAACACGTGAGTATCTAAACAACAATCAAATAAACATTTTTGCATGCCAAAATTCGTGGCAGTGAGGATTTGTATGCTTTTAAAACGCAGCTGTAATATTGCCATTGTTCTGGTGGTTATGTTTTCTGTCACCGCTTGTGGAATGTCGCATCGTGGACGCAATACTGCTATCGGTGCCGGAGTGGGTGCGGTGGGTGGTGCAGTATTAACAGGCGGCAGCACGTTCGGAACACTGGGTGGTGCGGCCATTGGTGGTTTGATTGGGCACGAAGTCAGCCGTTAACGAATATAGATAATGCAAATAAAAAAGGGCCTTAAAGGCCCTTTTTTATTTGCATTCGCAACGCTGAAAATAATCTGTTTTTTCGCTGGAATGTGTTTTCAATATATCTTGTTTAAGCAAATTAAAATACCAGGCTGAGTCCTGGTTGTTATGTATGACCAAGTCAGGTCTTGTTTTCTGTTTTACTCCTTGTTTATAAGCCCTCGTTAAAATAGTCTCTATTATTAGGTGTTTTAATTTAATATCGAGCATTGATGATAATGATCAAAGATTCTTGATTAATGGTCGTTTTCTTCGCTGATAACAGCGTGATAAATGAATTAAATAAAAAATTAAACGGCAAGAGTAAGCCAAATTTAAAGAGGATCAATTCTCTTTACATGTTGGGGAATCAGTTATTCAGGCCTTATAGATTAAAAGTGGCAATCAAATGTTGAAAACCTTACTTGTTGATGATCATCCGGTCGTACGTTTTGCAGTAAGAATGTTATTAGAAAAAGTGGGTATTGAAGTCGTCGGCGAAACCAGCAATGGCGCAGATGCCATCCAAATGGCGCGTCAATTACAACCCAATCTTATTGTGTTAGACATGAGCATGCCCAAAATTGATGGCTTTCAGGTGATTGAACATTTACGCAGTCAAACCCAGCAGATCAAAATTTTAGTTCTGACTTCTCAGGCCACGGCCCACTTTGCTCAACGCTGTCAGAAGGCCGGGGCGAATGGTTTTGTCACTAAAACGGAAGACCTTTCTGGGTTAGTTGATGCTGTACGCGTGGTAGGGCGAGGATACAACTATTTTCCTCAGGCCGACTATCTGGAGCAAGGCCAGCCAGAAGTTCCTGTTCAGGATCAGGACGTTTTAACCCAGCTTTCAGATCGTGAAATGAGTGTATTGGTCAGCCTGGCAAGTGGCATGAGCAACAAAGAGATCAGCCAACAACTGGTGCTAAGTGAGAAAACAATCAGTACCTATAAGCATCGACTTAAGGCTAAACTCAATGCGCGGTCTATTATTGATCTTATTGATTTTGCGCGCAGGAATAAGCTACTTGATTAGACGTTTTCGCTTCGAGCTGTTGGCATTGATGCTTATCTTTCCTTTTTTTGTCGCTTCTGAACCGACAGAATCACGGAACTTGCTCATGCATGTCTCATTATCGGGTGTGACACCGCTGGTTGTCACACCACAGCAGCATCAATGGCTGCAACAGAAGAAAGTGCTTAATGTAGGCATTTATGCTCACGATTCGCCCCCCTTGAGTCTGCTTACACCACCCAATGATTTTGAAGGTCTGAATGCTGACTTTCTTGGATTAATTGCGGCCCAGTTAGGTTTGGAGGTGAGGTTAATAACCTTCCAGACCAATGAGGAACGCATGCGGGCATTGAAAAATGGTGATATTGACATTATTCCAAACCGTGTTGCGGAATCGGACAATAAAGATTTAGTTTTCTCTGTTCCTTATGTCACTGAACATCCAATTCTTGCCACCAGTGTGAGCAATACCAAACCTCTTCCTGCTGAACTCAATAACGCTTCGGTTGCGCTAGCTGCGGGATACTGGCCTTTGAAGGAATTAAAACAGGCTTATCCTAACGCGCGGTTTCAGTTATTTGACAACTATCAGGAAGCTCTCAGTGCCGTAGCATTTGGTCACTCTGACGTTTACATGGGTAATAGCTATCCCATTGGACGGAACTTCCTCAATAATTTACGTATTGAGCGCTACGCCAGATTACCGCAAAGGAAGAGTGGTTTTGCTATGTTGCGCAATACCTCGCCACTGGCCTCATTAATAGATGCCGCCATTGAAGCATTGCCGTCCGAAAAACAAATTGAGGTTCGTCAACTGTGGCAATCAAATGAACTACGTGTCATCAATCAACCCCTGACATTTTCTCCACGACAACAGCAATGGATTGATAAGCATCCCGTGGTGAATGTGGTTGTGTATGGTGAAGATTATTTGGCACCCGTTGCCTTTATTGATAAAGATGGTGCACTGCGCGGTATAGCCGCCGATGTTTTAGGTTTGGTGCAACTCAAAACAGGTCTTCAATTTCGGGTTAATACAGCGTCATCACTGTCTGAATTGACGAGTCAAGTGACTAAGGGTGATGTTGATATGGTTGCAGCAATCACCCCCAGCACAGAACGCAGTGAAGCCATGCTCTTTACCTATCCCTATGTGCGTACCGCGTTCACCTTAATTACGGAAAAAAATAACAACAGCATTAACCGATTAGAGGATTTACGCGGAAAAAGATTGGGGGTGAATAAAGGGGCTACGCTCGCAAAATTCATCGCAGAAAAATACCCTGACATCAAATTGGTCTTTTTTGATAAATCAGAGGACTTATTTAATAGTGCTGCGAACGGTGATGTAGATGCCATTATCGGTATATTAATTACGTCAGATTATCTCATTGGCAAGCATAATGCAGATAAATTAAAAATGGTTGGCGTGATAGGTAATGATTCCACCTTTATATCATTTGGTGTTAATAATCATTCACCGGAATTACGCGATATATTCGACAATGTGCTTAAAAACTTACCGCCAGATGAACTCGATATCCTGGCAAACCACTGGCGACCCAATAATCTTTTAGTAGTGGACAATTTTTGGGCTCGTCATCGCATGGCGATAGTAACTGGCATGGTGGCCGCGATTATTGTAGCACTTCTTATTCTTATGCGGACCCTGTGGCTGCGCCGTGAAATGTCTCTTGTTGAGAATCAAAACCGGCAATTGCAGCGTTTATTAGACGAGTTGCCTTTCCCTATTACATTGCGCGATATTGAAGGCCGCTTAAGCTATGCTAATCAGCCTTTTCTTGATTTATTCGGCATCGATTTTGAAACTATAAAAGGGACACTACTGACGGAGCAGCCGCGTAACGTTATTTACGAACAAGCTGTTTTCTCTCAAAATAAAGCCAGTATGGTAGCAAGCACGGGTACGCCTTATAGAAACGACTTGAGTTTCTCAATACTTGATAATGAAGGGAATGTTGCCAGAACCTTTATTGGCAATGTTTGGATGCTGCCCTGGCATGACAGTGCGGGCAAACAAATTGGTGTATTAAGTCTTATCTGGGACGTTTCAGATCGGGTTGAATTACTTAGACAACTATCAGAAGTTAGCGAACGTGCTGAAGAGTCAAATCGAGCAAAATCCACTTTCCTCTCTACTATGAGTCATGAAATACGCACGCCGATGAATGCCATTATCGGCATGCTTGACATGGCTATAAAAAAAGCAAGGAAAGGGGAGCAGGATATTCAGGCATTGGAAGTGGCGTATGAATCGTCTGAGGGATTGGTGGGGTTAATTGGCGATATTTTGGATCTTTCTCGTATTGAAGGCGGTGAACTAGAGTTTAAGCCTGTACGTATTAACCTGGCCGCCCTGATTAACCAGCTAATGGTTATTTTTAATGGATTAGCACTGGATAAAAGTATTCGTCTGCATAAAGAAATTCCTGACGATGCAAATACGGATGTTATTGCCGATCCATTACGCATCAAACAAGTTCTTTCTAACATCCTGAGCAATGCGATTAAGTTTACGGACCATGGCGGCGTTACTTTACGCTTGCAGCATTATCCTCAGACTGAGGAACGTCAGGTTCGCTACGTTATTGAAGTGCAAGACAGTGGGGTGGGGATTGACAGCCAACAGCAAGATAAATTATTCCAGCCTTTTGCTCAGGCCGATAATCGTCGTGCTGGAACCGGCTTAGGTTTATATATCAGCCGTAATTTGTGCCAAAACATGGGAGGAAACCTCACCCTTACTAGCGAACAGAATGTGGGAACCTGTGTGCGCGCCGAGTTTGTACTGCCTATTGCCGAAAATATTGAGGTAACTAAGAAAGAAGAATCGCCGGTCGCTGCGCAGATAGTTTCACTGGATGTGCTGGTGGTCGATGATAACGCGGCCAACCGGATTCTCCTCGCCAAGCAACTGGCCTGGCTGGGTCATCATGCTCATGTTGCCGAAGACGGTGAGCAAGGGCTTAATCTGTGGCGTAAACATGATTTCGATGTCGTGATCACCGATTGTAATATGCCTGGTATGAACGGTTATCAACTGGCGCAACGCATTCGCGAAATTGAAGCACAAGAACAACGTGAAGCGGTGTGGATGATTGGTTTCACTGCGAATGCTATGCAGGAAATCATTGAGCGCTGTCATCGTGCAGGTATGAATGGTTGTCTCTTCAAACCTTGTACGTTGAATAGCCTGGCAGATGCTTTAAATCTGCGTGATGACGTTAAATATGAAGGGTTAACTTTGTCAGATTTAACCAGGGATGACGCCGTTTTACAGCAGCAATTGCAGAAAAAACTGCATGAAACAGTTATGCAGGACTATACCGCCATGCGCTTTGCCGCCAGCCAGCAAGAGTGGGAAACACTGGGTAATCTGGCGCATCGCATGTGCGGTAGTGTTCGGATTGCACGTGAAACTAAGCTAGCAACCTTATGTCAGGCGCTGGAAAATGCCTGTCTTTCAAGCGAACATCAGTCGATACAGTGCCAGCAATGCTGGCATCAACTGAAAATAGAGCTGCAAGCCTGGCTTGCTCGAACCGCTGAGGAGTGATATCAGCGCCCAGGTGAAATGACCTCTGATGTTGGCAAACATTGCAACCCGTCAGAAACCGTTGCGACGAGCAAAATCAATCACCACCCGGAGATCGGTGGTATTCAGTTTTTGCATGATGCTGCGTTTATAGGTGCTGATGGTTTTATTACTCAGCTGCATTTCTTCAGCGATGGTTTTGTTGGCTTTGCCTGCCCCTATCTCTCGTAAAACCTGCATTTCTCTGCCGGTGAGATGACGAAGAATGGCAGTGGCCGAGGCATCCTGCAAACTCTCACTTACCTCATTGTCAATCACCACCAAATTATATTTAGGCGGAAAATTCAGGGTGTGAATCAGCTTCTCGAGCGGTTGGTTTTTACTTAGGTAAACCATCCAGTTTAGACGGTGTGTACGTAAAATATGAAACGCACTGTCAGAAGAGGCGAATATAACAATGCGCAATCCTTTCAGGATTGAAGTTAATTGCCCCAGCCGACTAATATACTCTTCTTTCATTAGCACTGGATCAATGATAACAAAGTCTGGTTTTACAAAAAGAATAATACGGAAGAGCTCTTCAGGAATGGTGGTCGTGGCGGCCACGTCAAAACCATGCTGTGATAAGCAAAACCGCATTCCAGAAATGATCACTGGATTACTATCGAAAATAACGACCTTTTCCCTCATCTTTACATCCCTCAGTGAATAACAGTCATAATTTCTCACAGTTATCTGGGGATAAATACGGGACGCGTCTGTGATGACAGAAATTGATACTGAACCTTTCTCACGATGCTGATGAATGATTATCCACTGCAATTTCTTCCAGCAGCTCGGCATTAATCTGGCTCATACAAGCAAAGAGCTGTTGGGCATAATCATTAATTGTTTCCCAGCACATTCCTGTGTCGCAGGCATTCTCCAGTTGTTTACATTTTTCGATAAAGGGCACATCACGCAGTAAGCTGGCGCTGCCGCTGATTCGATGAGCCAGGCGTGATACCTCATCGCGATTTTCTTGTAACAGATTCATCTTCAATGATTCAGCGTCTTGTTGATGAAGTTTCACCATCTCTTCTTTAAGCGAGCTGTGTAATGGGGCCTGCTCATTTTCTGGTTGAGTTAAGCTGAGATGTGGGAAATGACGCTGCAAAATAGTGTGCAACGCTTGAGGAGAGAGTGGCTTGACCAAACACTCACTCATGCCGACCGAAAGGCAGCGAGCGGTGGCTTCAAAACTGGTCAGCGCCGTCAAACCAAAAATCGGAACGGGTGGTTGTTCATTACGTAGTTCCTCAGCACGAATAGCTTCTGTCATTGCGAATCCATCCATAACAGGCATGGTGCAATCGGTAATGATCAAGTCAAACGTAGGGTGCTGGTTCCGCCATTTATTTAATCCCTGGGCACCGTCTTCTGCAATAAACACCGCGTGACCCCAACTCTCCAGTTGCTGCTGCAGTGCACGGCGGCCTGGTGGGTAATCGTCGACGATCAGAATATTGATTCCTTCTGTCGCTGGCGTTGAGATGGGCGCGGCAGTCAGAGAAGAGGGAGGTGCCTGGAAGTAAAAACTGACTACCGTACCGTTCTCATCGCTCTCCAGCGCAATTTCCCCGCCGTGCTGAGTCGCAAGTTGCTGGCACACACTCAGCGGAATACCGGTTTCAGACCATACTGGCGCGGTAGTCTCGGCATCGGGTTGGGAAGGATCGAGCAATTCTCCCTCATTCGAAACTTCAAGCACCAGTGGAACACGCGTTTCGCCAGGCTCACTACGTCCCTGGAATAGTGCGACAGTGATCGTTTTACCGGTGCTATGTTTAATGGCGTTACGTAGCAGGCTGGAGAATACCCGGATGATCAACAACGAGTCGGTGTCAAAATGGTCTGTTTTAAGCGCGGTATCGACTTCAATATGAACATGCTTTTCATCAGCCTGTAATCGATAAAGCGCAACGGTGCTATGGATCAATTGTGGCAGGTTAACACTGCGCACCATACCCTGAAGTTGTTGATCATCTGCGCGAAACACATCAAAAACATCGCCTATTAAAGAAAGCAGATTACAAGCAGATTCCCAGATAAGCGGTAAATTCTCGCTGCTGTTTCCCGCCGATTGTTGCTGCTGAATCTCCATTTCCAGCAAGCCGATGATGGCATTGAGTGGCGTACGGACTTCATGCCCCATGCTTTGCATAAACGCAGCTTTACTCGCATTTGCCTGACGCAATGCGGCTTTGGTTTGCCTGATGCGTTCAATCATGGCTTGCTGCTCAGTGATATCCAGCCAGCCGCCGATTAATCCACAAATTTTTCCATTGCGGTCACGCCAGGGCACCGTCCAGCCTGACAGATAGTGCAACTGGCCATCGACAGTAAAGGGGCCTGACCATTGCTGAGATTCACCCGTCTCAAGCGCATGTTGATACTGGCTTTCAAGGCGTTGTAGCGCATCCTGGTTAACGTTATCGATCTGTTCCAGAGTTTTGCCGGTATACATTGCACCATCACGCTTGACGGTTTCCGCCCAGCCCTGATTAAAACGCAAAAGCTTGCCTTCAAGATCGCGGGCATAAAGCGCAACGGGAGCGTTATCTATTAGCGTTTGGGTGAAATTAAGCTGATCGCTAAGATCTTTTTGCGCCTGTTCACCGGTCTGTAATGCACGTCGTAAGCTTTTTATCCAGAAGATACTGGCCACTAAGGTGGTAATGAACAAAATGGCAAGAATGAGGAAACTGAGCAGATTCTTATTGCTGAACCTATCGATACCTTCAGGTTCCGCCTGGCGCCAGGGAATAGAAAGCGAAATCAGTTGATCGGGTGTAAGCCCACGCAAGGCTTTATCGACAATTTGCAGCGGAATCTCGCCCTGCGCCTGGGCTTTAAAACCCAGTTCAGTTGAGGCAGTTGGCACGGTAGCCGCGATTCTCAATCCAGAATAGGGCGCAAGTGAAAGCATGTACTGCGCGACAAATTGAGGAGCGACAACGCCGCGCACCGATCTATTTTTCAGCAAATCGAGTGCCTGATAAAGGTTCTCGCTTTTGCTTAGACGTAACGTGGGATACCAGGTTTCCAGCGTCGATATCAATGGGTTATCACCCACGATGGCCATGCGCTCGCCTTTCAATTGATAAAAGTTTTCTGGCAGTGGCACATCTCTCTGCATGATGACGACCATTGCTGAACTCAATACCGGGGTGAAAAAATCCGCTGGTGCTACTTCACCCTGAACCCAGTCATTAAGCACTAAGGCATCAGGATGCGTATTTATCAGAGCATCGCGTTCGCTGCTATTTTGGTAACTCAGGAGTGAAAAATTGAGGCCGTATTCGCGGGTTAAGCGATTAAGAACATCAATCATCAAACCTTCAGGTGCGCCATTGGGTGAGACAAAACTGATGGGCGGACGTTGGCTGTGCAGCAGGACTTCAATACGCTTTTTCCCTTTTAACCATTGTTCCTCTTCAACCGTCATACCCAGCGGATTTTGCATCATGATGGCACCGCTATCTAATCCCCAGCCGCTGCCAATGCGTAATCGGCTGGCTAAAGGGATTTGCTGTAGAGCCGTATTAATGGCATCAAGCAGTTGTGATTCACTGCTATCGATACCGAAACTTAAATTGAGATTGGTCAAGGTGGTATCTGGCACCATCTCCAATCCTGCGATCTGGCGAGAGTGCAGCAGATAGCTAGCGCTGGTTCGATTGATCCACAATGCATTAATTTGACTATAGGCTACAGCGTTAATTGCCTGATCCAACTCGGGGAATGAACGCAGGATGCTGCCGGGATAGGCTTTCTTTAACGGCACTGCGAGTATGTCATCAGACATGGCACCAAGAGAAAAATGGGAAAGAGAAGCGGAGGTATTTTCTTCCTGTTTACGCTTCAGCAGCACCGGATTATCCAGCAGCCAGGGCAACGAGGCGCGCGTGGTGTGGCTCGGCCAACGCTCGGGATTCCACATCGCTAGCATTTGAATGTCATGATGTGCCAGAGCGGCTCGCGCTTCGGTGCTGTTCTGATAATGGTGCAGCTCAAAAGTTATCTGCAGGCTATCCTGCAATATAGCCAGGTAATCTGCTGCAATGCCCTGATAAATGCCTCGCACCATACCTTCACCAATCGGAGGATGAGAGGGCCCCCAAACGCCTACGCGCACCACTTTATGCGCATTTAACCAGCGTTGCGTATCATCCTGAAACTTCACCTGAGGCGCATTAACCTGAATCCGAGGTTGCAAGGTTAATCCGGTCGAATCTGCCCTGGAAAAGGAAGAGAAGATAATGAACACGACAAGTAAAATCTGAATCCAGGCGCGCATGGTGGTGACATATCCCAATAGATAAAAAGAAAAATCTAAGCCAAAAGGCTTAAAGCAACATCGTTCTGTAATGAAGGTTAAAGCGTAGTCTATGCTCGCCGATGAAGATAAGCCGTTCACTGCTGAACATTAAGTATTGTTTAGTATGACTTATTATGGAAGTTGATGCGCCAGGTGAGGTCTTGGTTGAGAATTTTACTTCTGTTATGTCAGTCCTTTCCTACTGATTGTTGGGGTAATGCTGACATCATTTTGGTTATGGCTTGAATACAATGGTATTTCCTCTTTGACCCGGAGGACTTTTCCCTTTTGTTCTATTTATCCTTTTCCTGTGTATGGGTCACCCGCTATCTTTCTGGGTGATCTATTTTTTCCTCTACTTCCTGGTGTTTTTCTGTGGCGCAATATGCGTCCAGGCGTTGCTGTCTGCAACCAAGACTTGGCTTATGGGATTTGTCTTGGTTAGCGGTGAGAATGTTCTTACAGAAGGGGCAGGTTTTCATTTTTTATTAACAAAGCTATAACTAAGCTTATGGTTGTCGTTATCGCCCTTTAAGGATACTTTTGAATGTGCCTGCACGAGATAGTGTTGAAGATCAGGCACCTAATGATTTCCACGCCGCGTTTGCGCCAATACTGTAGAGGCATTCATGTCACTGAACTTCGATAGAAACATCCGAATCGCTATTCTGGATGATCATCCAATCGTTTTACGCTCATTTGAAGTGGTTTCGATGCAAGAAACCGATATGACCATCGTAGGCAGCTTTGCCCAAAGTCGTGACCTATTAGCTTTTCTGCGAGAAAACGAGGTGGATGTATTGATCCTTGACTACATCCTTAACAGCGATGAACTCGATGGTTTGTCATTAATTAAGCAAATTCTCGCACGTCATCCCACAGTGAAAATCCTGATGTCCTCTTCCGTTGAGAGTCTGGCAGTGATTCGTACTGCTTATATGATTGGCATTAAGGGATACATTGGAAAGCGTGAAGAAACGTCGACATATCTTGCTGCCATACGTATGGTAGCGAGTGGACAGCGCTATATTCCGCAAGACATCGTTGAAGGTCTCTCTCAGGTACCAACGCGTAAAAAAGATGAAGCGATGATAAATGGCTCGTCGAATGAATCGGTAAATGAAGGCGATGTGGCCGAACTGATTAAATTGCTCACCCCTCGTGAAGCTGAAGTGATCCGCTGTTTCCTTGATGGCATGGAAATCATTGAGATTGCTGCCAAATTGAAACGCAGCCGTAAAACTATCAGTGGTCATAAACAAACTGGGATGCGAAAACTCGGCTTGTCATCCGACCTGGAGTTATTTAAATACCGCGAAGATCTTTTCCGCTAATCTCTTTATAGATCCCATCCTCACCCGCTTTTCAGCGGGTGGAGACAAAAGATTTAAAGCTGTTCCTCTAATGGATTAATCTGCAACTCAACTTCCGTTGGCATAATCATCAGCGCTACCGATTCATTTGTTGCAATCGTATTCCAATGCTCTGCCTTAACATCACCTGAAATCGAGTCCAACGTAATATCAGCCATTGCTTCGCTGGGTTCAACGGCAGGTGTAATAGCCAGCTCTGCATGGACATCCACCAGTAAGTTCTTATCAGTAAATGTAACTTCAGCTTTATTACTGATGATCTCTGGTTCAATCACTGTAATGGCTGCAAAATCAAACACCGTTTCTTCAGGCAGATGTACAGAAACCGGCTTTGGCAGCATAACTTCAAAGACAAGATGATCAATATACAGATGATGGCCCGAAGCTAATGGGCTTTTAGCCACCAATGAAATGGTTTTTGTGTCCGTGTCTGATGAGGTAAATTCTCCACGAAGTTGATAGCCTTCAGCCACACGAACAGCAGTTAACAAAATTTCCTGACCATCAACATTCAAGGAAAAAGCAGGGGGCTCAGAGTGATCATCCATAATCATCCGCATATTAAATTGATAATGGCTATTTGCACTAATCTGTAATTTCTGGGTTAATAGCGTGCTGTTTTCGACTAGCGAGTCATTAATGACTAGTTGCCCATTTTCGTTAAGCTGAGTCTCGATGGAATCATTAATCTGCCAATTATCGTATTGCATATTATTGTCGACCGCACCAGGTTTAACACTATTCTCAAGATTTTCGGCGCTTGATGTAATCGGATTATACTCCGTAATTGCTTTCAGCTCTCTGAGTGTAATCGTTTCATTAGCAGTTTGTTGGCGACTCAATTTTATGTCTTCAGACGCGTCAAAAGTTACATTTCCATTTTGTATGTTTGAAGCAAATTCAGCAAGTAAAGGTTGTGGCATAACGGTTGCCGCGAGGAGTTCAACTGGCGAATCTCCGATGTGCGTATTAGCTGCCATCGCGGTTGTTTGTTGAGCATTTTCGTTCGGCATTAATGATAGTGTTGAGTCAGCAGGCGCACTACCAGAAGCGACTATCTCACTGAAATCAATTACATGAAGTGTTTGTGAACAACCACTGAGATGATGGCGCAAATGATACTGTCCACCATGGCGTTCTTCTGCTTCAACCTCATCAAGAGACTGGCTGGATTTAGATATTGCGGCATAGCCCTTTAAATGATGTGTTTGCGATAAAGCGAGATCTTCATTATTTAGCGTCAATGCTGTGTGCTGAGTAACGGGCATATTAATACCTTAATTTCGATAATGACGCAGGATTTCTCCTGCAATTACCTTAAATTCTGAAGGGGTTTTCTGATTATTGGACCAAGCCCAGTCTCGGTTTTGTGCTAAAAACCAGTTATTGAAGCGTCAGGAAGTCCAGTACAATAGATTTCATAATGTTTCTTAATCTAAGATCAAATAACCCACTTTATATTCTCGATTTATTGTAATTAACCCACCTTAATTCATCCAAGACTCAGCCCGTATTTTCCTCTCAGACACATCTGTAAAACATGCTGCTATCTGGGCAAGGATCACATCAGACCACCCAGCCATTACCGCCCGGTTTCGGGTATCGCCCAAACCGGGCAGGAAATTAATTGCTTAAAAAGGGTCTATATGAGTCTCGTACAAGTCAACGCAGCAATGGTGGAGAACAACACCATTGTTAAAACCGATGTGCTGCGCGCGGAAAAAGCGGGTAAAGCGGTAAAATTCAAGGCCGTCAAAGGGGCCAAATATATTCTTGCTGAAGGTGAAAAGGGCTTCGCGCCAGAGAACATCACCGTTAAGCGTGTAGGTAAAGATTTGCATGTGTTCCTTGAAGGAACCGAGCTGGATCAGCCTCAGCTCATTATCGAAGATTTCTTCGACAAACCAGGCGAACTGGTGGGTAAAGCTGAAGATGGTCAGTGGCACGAATACATTTCGACTGATGGCGACAGCGATCATGAAGCCGCCTTCCTGATGGATGGTGAGTCTTCTGCGCTGGTATTAGGTGCAGGCTCAATTGGTAGTCTGGACGGGTTAGCACTGGCTCCGTTAGCGTTGTCTCCTGCATTGCTGGCTTTGGGTGCGTTGGCTGGCATTATTGCTGCAGCAGGTTTGGCAACCGCAATTGCACATCACCGTGATAAAGGCGGTAACGGTAATGGTGGCGACAACGGCGACAACGGCGATGGAGACGGTGGTTTCATTGTTCTTCCTCCCAGCCTGAAAGAAGTAATGGATGATGCGGGCGAATTCACGGGTCCAATCAGTAATGGCGGCATCACTGATGACAGCACGCCAACTTTGAGTGGCGAAGGCACACCTGGCAATACCATTATTATTCGCGATAAAGGCGAAATTATCGGTTCAACCATTGTCGGCGAAGACGGCAGCTGGACGTGGACGCCAGAAACTCCTCTAGAAGATGGTGAACATCGCTTCGAGTTGGTAGAGCGCGATCCTGCAGGTAACGAGAGCGCACCGGGTGAAGAGTTCATCGTGATCATTGATACCGATCCGCCAGCACGCCCTGAAATTGGTCAGGTATTTGATGATTTCGAACCTAAAACCGGACCACTCGCCAGCGGCGACTGGACCAATGATAATACGCCAACCTTCAGCGGTAGCGGGCAAGAGCCAGGCGATACCACTATCATTATCGACAACGGTAAAGAAGTGGGCAGCACCATTGTTAAAGACGATGGCACCTGGGAATACACCCCAACTGAGCCGTGGAAAGACGGTGAACACACCGTTGAAGTCGTTGCCCGTGATCCAGCTGGCAACCGTTCAGAACCTTCCGATCCTTATGATGTCAACATCGATACCCGCATTCCTGGCATTCCAGGCCAGGACGGTACGCCAGGCATTGACGACGTTATTGATGATGTCGGCACAATCACTGGTTCAATCAGCAATGGCGGTATTACTGACGATACCACGCCTACCCTTGAAGGCTCTTTCCAGACGCCTGGTTCAATTATCATCGTTAAAGATAACGGCACCATCATTGGTAGTGCTGTAGCTGATAAAAATGGTGGCTGGCAGTTTACGCCGGATCCTGAGCTTCCTGAAGGTGACCACAACTTCACCATCATTATTGAAACCTCAACCGGTTATGTCTCCGAAGAGTCAGAGCCTTGGTTAGTCATCGTCGACACCACCGCACCAGATGCGCCGGTCATCACCGATGTTATCGACAATCAGGGCGACGTAGTCGGCCCAATCAACAGCGGCGACACCACCGACGACGCTCAGCCGGAAATTCGCGGTACCGCAGAAGCGGGCAGCACCGTCATCATTTATGACAAAGGTGTGGAAATCGGTCGCACCGAAGCCGATGAAAACGGTGACTGGTCATTTACGCCGGTTCCGCCACTGCTGAACGGCGACCACGAACTGAGCGCCAAGGCTCAAGATAAAGCCGGTAACATCGGCGACGAATCTAACAAAGTTGACTTCGACCTGATCGCAGGCGGCAACGCTTCGGCTCCGGCGATTACCGGCGCATGGGACGATGTTGAAGCCAAAACCGGCATGCTGCACAACGGCGATCTGACCAACGACGCGCGTCCTGAACTGCGTGGTACCGCACAGCCGGGCGAAATTGTCACTATCATCATGGATGGCAAAGCACAGGGCAGCGTGACGGCGGATGCCAACGGTCAGTGGTCGTGGACGCCAGATGCGGACCTGAAAGACGGTATTCATAACTTCCGTGCCGAAGTATCAGACGCGGCAGGCAACAAAACCGCTACCGGCAACTTCCAGTTGCAAATCGATACCCAGGCCCCAGACGCTGCTGACGACGTCACGGCAGAAGACAACGTCGGTCCAATTATCGGTCCGATCAAAGATGGTGACATCACCGACGACAGCACACCGACTTTCGGTGGCACTGGCGATCCGGGCGATACCGTTATTATTAAAGACAATGATGAAATCATCGGCACCACTATTGTGGGTGAAGATGGCAGCTGGGAATTCACCCCTGAAACCCCGCTGGAGGATGGCGAACACAGCGTCATCGTTATCATCGAAGATCCGGCGGGCAACCAGAGTGACCCATCCGATCCGATCGAGTTTATCGTTGACCCTTCTAACGTCATCATCAGCATCGACTATGCGATTGATGATGTAGTCGCGCACACCGGTAATATGGCGTCCGGCGCCTTAACCAACGACGACACGCCGACGCTGGTCGGTAAAGCAACACCGAAAAGTCTGGTGATCATCAGCGATGAAAACGGTCCAATCGGCAGCGTACAAGCCGACAGCTTTGGCCGCTGGAGTTTCACCACGCCAGCACTGAGCGCGGGCTCACACAGCTTCACCGCAACTGCAACCGATCCTAAATACGGCATCATCAGCGCACCTACCGCTGAATTTGTATTGATCGTTGATGTTGATGCGCCAACCAAACCTGGCGAAGGCGGTACCGGCGGCGACGGCATCGGCGACATCATTGATGACGTAGGCCCAATTCAGGGCAGCGTGGGCAACGGCGACGTGACTGACGACACTACGCCAACGCTTGAAGGCAGTGGCCTGCAACCGGGCGACGTAATCACCATCATCGACAACGGCCAGCCAATCGGCTCAGCGGTCGCAGATGAGAACGGTGGCTGGCAGTTCACACCGGATACCCCGCTGAACGAAGGTGATCACGAGTTCACGATTATCGTCACCGACCCGGCAGGCAACAGCTCTGAAGAGTCTGACCCTTATCTGATTGTTGTTGACACTGAAGCGCCAGCTGCGCCGGTGATTAAACAGATCATTGACGACCAGGGCAGCGTGACCGGTCCGATCCAGAACGGCGGCGTCACCGACGATGCACAGCCGGAAATCAGCGGTACCGCAGAAGCGGGCAGCACCGTCATCATTTATGACAAAGGCGTGGAAATCGGTCGCACCGAAGCCGATGAGAACGGCGACTGGTCGTTTATTCCGGTTCCACCGCTGATGAACGGCGATCACGACATCACGGCAAAAGCCCAGGATAAAGCGGGCAATATCGGCGACGAATCTAATAGCATCGGCTTTGATTTGATCGCCGGCGGCAACGCCACGGCTCCGGCCATTATTGGCGCATGGGACGACGTGGAAGCGTTTACCGGCATGCTGGATAACGGCGCGCTGACCAACGATGCGCGTCCTGAACTGCGCGGTACCGCGCAGCCGGGCGAAATTGTCACCATCATCATGGATGGCAAAGCGCAGGGCAGCGTGGTGGCTGACGGCAATGGCCAGTGGACATGGACGCCGGCAGTCGATCTGACGGATGGCAAGCACAACTTCCGCGCTGAAGTGAGCGATGCGGCGGGCAACAAAACCGCCAGCGGCAACTTCCAGCTGGAGATCGACGCAACGCCACCGGATGCAGCAGAAAATGTAGGTGCCGAGGATAACGTTGGCCCGATTGTCGGACCAATCGAAAACGGTGATACCACTGACGACAGCACGCCAACCATTGGTGGCGAAGGTGAGCCGGGCGGCACCGTTATCATTAAAGATGGCGATGACATCATTGGCTCTACCATTGTGGGTGAAGACGGCCACTGGGAATTCACCCCGGAAATCCCACTGGAAGACGGCCATCACGAAATTATCGTGGTTATTCGTGACGAAGCGGGTAATGAGTCAGACCCAAGCACGCCAATTGAATTCGATGTCGGCACCGGCAACGTAGTTATTAGCATTGACTACGCGATTGACGACGTTGCAGCACATACTGGCAACATTGCATCGGGCACCACCACCAACGACGACACGCCAACACTGGTCGGTAAAGCGACACCTAACAGCATGGTGATCATCAGCGATGCGAACGGTCCGGTCGGCAGCGTGCAGGCTGACAGTTTTGGTCGCTGGAGTTTCACTACGCCTGCTCTGCAGGATGGCAGCTATGCGTTTACCGCAACGGCAACCGATCCGAAAACTGGCGCGGTCAGCGCACCAACGGCGGAGTTTGCGCTGGTAATTGATACCACCGCACCGACCAAGCCGGGCGAAGGCGGCACCGGCGGCGACGGCATCGGCGACGTGATTGACGACGTGGGCCCAATTCAGGGCAGCGTGGGCAACGGCGACGTCACCGACGACACCACCCCGACCCTCGAAGGCAGTGGTCTGCAGCCGGGCGACGTGGTCACCATCATCGACAACGGCCAGCCAATCGGCTCGGCGGTGGCGGATGAGAACGGCGGCTGGCAGTTCACGCCGGATACGCCGCTGAACGACGGCGCGCACGACTTCACCGTTATCGTCACCGACCCGGCGGGCAACAGCTCCGAAGAGTCGGATCCGTACACGGTGATCGTCGATACCGAAGCGCCTGCGGCGCCGGTGATCAAGCAGATCATCGACGACCAGGGCGACGTGACCGGTCCGATTGCCAACGGCGGCACCACCGACGACGCGCAGCCGGAAATCAGCGGTTCTGCAGAAGCGGGCAGCACGGTGATCATCTCCGACAACGGCGTGGTTATCGGCAGCACCGTGGCGGATGCCAACGGCGACTGGTCGTTCATTCCGGTTCCGCCGCTGCTGAACGGCGACCACGAGTTCACCGCGAAGGCGCAGGACCCGGCGGGTAACGTCAGCGACGACTCCAACAGCATCGGCTTTGAGCTGATCGCGGGCGGCAACGCCACGGCCCCGGCCATTACCGGCGCGTGGGACGACGTGGAAGCGAAGACCGGCATGCTGCACAGCGGCGACGTCACCAACGACGCGCGTCCTGAGCTGCGCGGTACCGCACAGGCCGGCGACATTGTCACCATCGTGATGGACGGCAAGGTGCAGGGCAGCGTAGTGGCGGATGCGAACGGCCAGTGGTCGTGGACGCCGGCGGCTGACCTGAGCGAAGGCAAGCACAGCTTCCGCGCGGAAGTCACCGACGCGGCGGGCAACAAAACCGCCAGCGGCAACTTCCAGCTGGAAGTGGACGTTACCCCACCGGACGCGGCGGATGACGTGACGGCGGAAGACAACGTCGGCCCGATCACCGGTCCGATCAGCAACGGCGACACCACCGACGACAGCACCCCGACCTTCGGCGGCACCGGCGAGCCGGGCGACACCGTGATCGTTAAAGACGGTGACGACGTGATCGGCAGCACCATCGTCGGCGAAGACGGCAGCTGGGAATTCACCCCGGAGACCCCGCTGGAGGAAGGCGAGCACAGCATCATCGTGATCATCGAAGATCCGGCGGGCAACCAGAGCAATCCGTCCGACCCGATCGACTTTATCGTTGACCTGTCCGACCTGATTGTCAGCATCGATTACGCGATTGACGACGCGGGCAGCATCACCGGCAACATGAGCAGCGGCACGCTGACGGACGACGCCACCCCGACGCTGGTCGGCATGGCGAAGCCCAACAGCATCGTTGAGATCTTCGACGGCGGCGTCTCGCTGGGCAGCGTGCAGGCGAATGCGTTCGGCAAGTGGAGCTTCACGCCGGCGACGGCGCTGAGCGAAGGCGAGCACCAGTTCACTGCGGTAGCCACCGACGCGACCGGCAACGTCAGCGCACCGACGGCGGAGTTTGCGCTGGTAATTGATACCACCGCACCGACCAAGCCGGGCGAAGGCGGCACCGGCGGCGACGGCATCGGCGACGTGATTGACGACGTGGGCCCGATCCAGGGCAGCGTGGGTAACGGCGACGTCACCGACGACACCACCCCGACGCTGGAAGGCAGTGGTCTGCAGCCGGGCGACGTGGTCACCATCATTGACAACGGCCAGCCAATCGGCTCGGCGGTGGCGGATGAGAACGGCGGCTGGCAGTTCACGCCGGATACCCCGCTGAACGACGGCGCGCACGACTTCACCGTTATCGTGACCGACCCGGCGGGCAACAGCTCCGAAGAGTCGGATCCGTACACGGTTATCGTCGATACCGAAGCACCTGAAGCGCCGGTGATCAAACAGATTATCGACGACCAGGGCGACGTGACCGGCCCGATTGCCAACGGCGGCACCACCGACGACGCGCAGCCGGAAATCAGCGGCACCGCGGAAGCGGGCAGCACGGTGATCATCTCCGACAACGGCGTGGTTATCGGCAGCACCGTGGCGGATGCGGGCGGCAACTGGTCGTTCATTCCGGTTCCGCCGCTGCTGAACGGCGACCACGAGTTCACCGCGAAGGCGCAGGACCCGGCGGGCAACGTCAGCGACGACTCCAACAGCATCGGCTTTGAGCTGATCGCGGGCGGTAACGCCACGGCCCCGGCCATCACCGGCGCGTGGGACGACGTGGAGGCGAAAACCGGCATGCTGCACAGCGGCGACGTCACCAACGACGCGCGCCCTGAGTTGCAGGGTACGGCGAAAGCGGGCGACGTGGTCACTATCGTGATGGACGGCAAAGCACAGGGCAGCGTAGTAGCTGACAGCAATGGTCGCTGGAGGTGGACGCCAACAGCCGATCTTGCCGAAGGTGTGCATAACTTCCGTGCGGAAGTGAAAGATACTGAAGGTCAGATCGTTGCGAGCGGTGATTTTGCACTGGAAATCGACGTCACTGCACCGGATGCAGCGGATGATGTAACGGCGGAAGACAACGTCGGCCCGATCACCGGTCCGATCCTGGACGGCGACACCACCGACGACAGCACCCCGACCTTCGGCGGCACCGGCGAGCCGGGCGACACCGTGATCGTTAAAGACAATGATGACGTGATCGGCAGCACCATCGTCGGTGAAGACGGCAGCTGGGAGTTCACCCCGGAGACCCCGCTGGAGGAAGGCGAGCACAGCGTTATCGTGATCATCGAAGACCCGGCCGGCAACCAGAGCAACCCGTCAGACCCGATCGACTTCATCGTTGACCTGTCTGACCTGATTGTCAGCATCGACTACGCGATTGACGATGTTGAGGCGTATACCGGCAACATGGCGTCTGGCACCGTCACTAACGATGACACGCCGACGCTGGTCGGTATGGCGAAGCCCAACAGCATCGTGGAAATCTTTGACGGTAAAACGTCGCTGGGCACCGTGCAGGCGAACGGATTCGGCAAGTGGAGCTTCACGCCGGCAGCGGCGCTGAGCGAAGGCCCGCATAAGTTTACTGCGGTAGCCACCGATGCGACCGGTAACGTCAGCGCGCCAACGGCGGAGTTTGAACTGGTCATCGACACCACCGCGCCAACCAAACCGGGCGAAGGCGGCACCGGCGGCGACGGTATCAGTGACATCATTGACGACGTGGGCCCAATCCAGGGCAGCGTGGGCAACGGTGACGTGACCGACGACACCACGCCACGTCTTGAAGGTAGCGGCCTGCAGCCGGGTGACGTGGTCACCATCATCGACAACGGCCAGCCGATTGGCTCGGCGGTGGCGGATGAGAACGGCGGCTGGCAGTTCACGCCGGATACCCCGCTGAATGAAGGCGCACATGACTTCACCGTCATCGTCACCGACCCTGCGGGCAACAGCTCCGAAGAGTCTGATCCGTATACCATTATCATTGATACTCAGGCTCCACTGGCGCCAGCTATCGTTGATGCATGGGACGATGTTCAGGGTGGTGTATTTAATGGTTCTATTGCGAATGGTGGTGTGACCAACGATCCAACACCTGAGCTGCGTGGTACAGCAGAGGCTGGCAGCATCGTAACCATTTATAAAGCTGACGGTTCAGTGCAAGGCAGCACCACCGCAGATTCTGCGGGTAAATGGAGCTGGACACCTTCTACCAATCTGGGAGAAGGCATGCATGAGTTTTATACCAAAGCGATGGATGAAGCTGGCAACGTTTCACCTAAGTCACCGGCGTTCAATATTGAAGTTGATACCGTTGCGCCAAACGCACCGGTCATCAGCGGCGCGGAAGATAACGTCGCGGGCGGCATTGTGGGGGCGATTGCTAACGGCGGTCTGACCAACGACAACCGTCCGACGTTCAGCGGCACGGCGGAAGCCAACAGCGTGCTGCAGATCCGCGAAGGCAACACCGTGCTGGGCAGCGTGCATGTGGGCGCGGACGGCAAGTGGTCGCTGGAGTTACCGGCGGCGCTGGCTGACGGCGTGCACACGCTGACCACGGTGACCACGGACGCGGCGGGCAACACCTCGCCGGTGTCAAACAGCTGGGCGGTGAACGTGGATACCGTTGCGCCAAACGCGCCGGTCATCAGCGGCGCGGAAGACAACGTCGCGGGCGGTACCGTGGGTGCGATTGCTAACGGCGGTCTGACCAACGACAACCGTCCGACGTTCAGCGGCACGGCGGAAGCCAATAGCGTGCTGCAAATTCGCGAAGGCAACACCGTGCTGGGCAGCGTGAAAGTGGGCGCGGACGGCAAGTGGTCGCTGGAGTTACCGGCGGCGCTGGCTGACGGCGTGCACACGCTGACCACGGTGACCACCGATGCGGCGGGCAACACCTCGCCGGTGTCAAACAGCTGGGCGGTGAACGTGGATGCCACGGCGCCAAACGCACCGGTCATCAGCGGCGCGGAGGATAACGTCGCGGGTGGCATCGTGGGGGCGATTGCTAACGGTGGGCTGACCAACGACAACCGTCCGACGTTCAGCGGCACGGCGGAAGCCAACAGCGTGCTGCAAATTCGCGAAGGCAACACCGTGCTGGGCAGCGTGAAAGTGGGCGCGGACGGCAAGTGGTCGCTGGAGTTACCGGCGGCGCTGCGTGACGGCGTGCACACGCTGACCACGGTGACCACGGATGCGGCGGGCAACACCTCGCCGGTGTCAAACAGCTGGGCGGTGAACGTGGATACCGTTGCGCCAAACGCGCCGGTCATCAGCGGCGCGGCGGACAACGTGGCGGGCGGAGTTGTAGGCGCACTTGCCAACGGAGGTCTGACCAACGATAACCGTCCGACGTTCAGCGGCACGGCGGAAGCCAACAGCGTGCTGCAAATTCGCGAAGGCAACACGGTGCTGGGCAGCGTGAAAGTGGGCGCGGACGGCAAGTGGTCGCTGGAGTTACCGGCGGCGCTGGCGGACGGCGTGCACACGCTTACCACGGTGACCACCGACGCGGCGGGCAACACCTCGCCGGTGTCGAACAGCTGGGCGGTGAACGTGGACGCCACGGCGCCAAACGCACCGGTCATCAGCGGCGCGGAAGACAACGTCGCGGGCGGCATCGTGGGTGCGATTGCTAACGGCGGCCTGACCAACGACAACCGTCCGACGTTCAGCGGCACGGCGGAAGCCAACAGCGTGCTGCAAATTCGCGAAGGCAACACCGTGCTGGGCAGCGTGAAAGTGGGCGCGGACGGCAAGTGGTCGCTGGAGTTACCGGCGGCGCTGGCTGACGGCGTGCACACGCTGACCACGGTGACGACGGACGCGGCGGGCAACACCTCGCCGGTGTCAAACAGCTGGGCGGTGAACGTGGACGCCACGGCGCCAAACGCACCGGTCATCAGCGGCGCGGAAGACAACGTCGCGGGCGGCGTAGTGGGTGCGATTGCTAACGGCGGTCTGACCAACGATAACCGTCCAACCTTCAGCGGCACGGCGGAAGCCAACAGCGTGCTGCAGATTCGCGAAGGCAACACGGTGCTGGGCAGCGTGAAAGTGGGCGCGGACGGCAAGTGGTCGCTGGAGTTACCGGCGGCGCTGGCTGACGGCGTGCACACGCTGACTACGGTGACTACCGACGCGGCGGGTAACACCTCGCCGGTATCGAACGGCTGGGCGGTGAACGTGGATGCCACGGCGCCAAACGCGCCGGTCATCAGCGGCGCGGCGGACAACGTTGCGGGGGGAATTGTGGGTGCGATTGCCAACGGCGGTCTGACCAACGACAATCGTCCGACGTTCAGCGGCACGGCGGAAGCCAACAGTGTGCTGCAAATTCGCGAAGGCAACACCGTGCTGGGCAGCGTGAAAGTGGGCGCGGACGGCAAGTGGTCGCTGGAGTTAACGGGGGCACTGGCGGACGGCGTGCACACGCTGACCACGGTGACGACGGACGCGGCGGGTAACACCTCGCCGGTGTCAAACAGCTGGGCGGTGAACGTGGACACCACGGCGCCAAACGCACCGGTCATCAGCGGCGCATGGGATGATGTCGCGGGTGGCGTGTATAACGCCCTGGTGGCGCATAACGGCATCACCAATGACAACCGTCCTGAGTTGCGTGGTACGGCAGCTGCGGGAAGTGTGGTGACGATCTACTCATCTACCGGAAGCGTGTTAGGTAGTACGACTGCAACTGGCACTGGAGCATGGAGCTGGACACCGGCAGCATTGGCAAGCGCCACCTACAGCTACTACGTGAAGGCAACCGATGCGGCGGGTAATACCTCGGCGCAGTCTGCAACCTACACTGTGACGGTTGATACGGTTGCACCAAACGCCCCGGTGATAACGACCATTACTGACAATGTTGGTGCGTCACAAGGTGATATTGCCAATGGCGGTACAACCGATGACACCACGCCAACGCTGGTAGGTAAGGCTGAAGCGAATAGCATTGTCACAATTTATGATGGTGCTACAGAGATCGGCTCGGTTCAAACTGATGGGGCAGGAAACTGGATATTTACACCAACAGCCCTGCAAGTAGGAAGCTCACATAATTTCTATGTGAAAGCAACTGATAGCGCCGGAAATATCTCTGCTAAATCCGCAGATTACGAAATTAACATCATTTCAACATCAACTAAAGGGAGTGAAAACTTTACTAATTATCCATATAACTCTAATTACGATTACTTTTTTGCTGTTGGGACCGTTTTACCCTCAGGATTACAAGTTTTGGAATATGACTATCCATCAGCACGCTTAAGAGATTTAACAGTAGGTGGGCATTTGTGGATCGAACAGAATTGTACAATTGTATTGTCAGTGGGTAATACAAGTGACATGTCCTTTATACTTACAACCTGGGGAAACTCGGCGGGAGGATACGGTAGCGGTGTAGTTAAATTCTTCGACGAAAACAATGATTTGTTATTTACCGATACTTATAGTTCAACTAATTATTATGATAGGGTGCCTGTTAACTATGTAGCACCAAATGGCAAAACTATCGCTAAAGTGTCAATTTATACAAATGATGCTGACGGTTTTGCTCTTGATGATCTTACTTGGGGACAACAAACCACCCGCAGTTTCTTAAGCCCATTTGGGAGTGATACTGATACATTAAATGATGAATTAAGCTTATTAGCGCTTAATTCGAATGAGCAACCGCAAAGTCATTACGATGCAACTCATAAAACGTTGTCCATCGAATATACCGAGCAACCCATCGACTTCAGCACACTGGCAGATAGCAACATGAATGTCACCGTGGTCGATATGGCTAACAGTGAAGCGAATGTGCTGAATATCAGCCTCGGTGATGTGTTAGCGCACGGTGAAGAGCATGCCTTCACCGCCGATAACACCAAACAGCTGATGATCAAAGGCGACGAGGGCGATGTGGTGAACCTCTCCGATCTGCTGCCAGACGGCACTGACCCAGGCAACTGGGCCAAAGCTGAAGGCACCGTCACCGTCGGTGGCGTGCAGTACGAGGTGTATCAGCATGAAGGAACGGATACTGAGCTGTTAATCCAGCAAGGTGTGCAGACCAACCTGAACAACCATTAATCCATCAATTCAACAATCAAATCGGGGGCCCAACCGGGCCTCCGTGGAGGAGTCATGACTAAATTTAACGCTTCACTGATTGCGGTAATGGTGGCAGGTGGTCTGTTTACCGTTGCTGCACAGGCCGCTGTGAATAACGAAAAGGTGTTTGGCGCGGCGTATCAGCCGGTTGCCAGCGTGCCAGCCAGCCAGGCGCAGATTGTCTATTACCGTACCGCGCAGGTGGCAGGCAGCGATGCTACGCACATCTATGTGGATGGCGAATATCAGTCGGCGCTGTTGCCGGGCATGTTCACCACCTTCTGCGTGTCACCGGGCAGTCACTCGCTCGGTGGCTTTATGAAGGATGAGCCGTACTACAAAGGCAAAGAGATGCAGCCATATCGCGACACCTTTGCCGGCGGTAAAACTTACTACGTGAAGGTCGATCCTGATGCGCTGGGTCGCCCGTTGCAGGTCAATCTGCAACAGGCGCAGCGTGAGCTGAAAATCCTGAAGGCGCAGGCGCACACGCTGAGCCGTGCCTCGGCGGTGGAAAACTGTCGTTACACCGCTCAGCCGACCATGGATTATGCGTTGTCGAGCGATGTGCTGTTTAACTTCGGTAAAGCGGGGCGCAACGATATCTCTAACCAGGGACGTCAGGCGATCAGCGAGCTGATTGGCAAGCTGAATAAAGACGGCGTGCAGCTGAACCGTATTCAGGTTATCGGCCATACCGATCCGATCGGTAAAGCGGCCACCAACCTGCGTCTTGGCCAGCAGCGTGCCAACACTGTGCGCATGTTGCTGATCGAGGGCGGCTTGCCTGCTCGCAACCTGAGTGCCAGCAGCGCCGGCAGCAATGAGACGGTAGTGCAGTGTAGCGGCTCGCGTGCCGAGCAGATCAGCTGCAACGCCCCTAACCGTCGCGTGGTGGTGCGCGTGCAAACGCAGTAATTTCTGACTGATTTGTCCTATGCCGGTGGCGATTGCCCCGGCATTTTTTTTGCCTGTTTTCCTCCGCTTATCGCCATCCAAGACCCGGCCTGTGGCTGGGATTCAGACCTTTCCTGTCTAATGCTCAGCATGTTTAACAGCCCTCGGAAATTTCCGACGGCAGCGGCGATAGCGCGGACGCATCGCCCAGAGCGAGGAAACAAAAGCAATGGTTGACGTCAATCTGGCGGTGGTAAGCGGTCAGCGCATCATTCAGGCCGAAAGTCTCAGTGCCAGTTCTAATCCGGTCACGATTAAAGCGGTAAAAGGCGCACGTTACGTGTTGGCTGAAGGCGACAAGCTAGTCGGCCCGCAGAACATCACGGTAAAGCGCAGCGGAAAAAATTTGTGGTTGATGCTGGAAGGCCACGATCAGCCACAGCTGATCATCGAAAACTATTACGACCATCCCGGAGAACTGATTGGCCGTGGTGAAGCGGGCGATTGGCACAACTACAGCTCGGCCAATGCCGATCGCGCCGAGGATCCGGCCGCGTTGCAGGATGGCGAAATGTCTCCGGTGCTCCTGAGCCAGGAAAATGCTGCCCAGCTGGAAAATCTCTCGGTTGATAGCAATGCGCTGGCGATGGGGCTGATCGCGGTTGGCGTGCTGGGAACAGCCGCCGCGTTGGTGTTTATCACCGGCGATAACCACAAAGATGACAAGCACGACGCAGCGCCTCCTGAAGCCATCGAAGAATTGCCCACAGACGATACGGCAAACGGCAAAGCGCTGATTGATAACATTACCGATGACGTCGGCGCAGAGCAGGGTGCTATCGCACCGGAAGCCACCTCCGACGATAGCCAGCCGACACTAAGTGGCAGCGGTTTGCAGCCCGATTCATCGGTGGAAATCAGTGATAACGGCAGCGTGATTGGCACTGCTGTTGTCGATGCTGCAGGCAACTGGCAATTCACGCCAGAAGCGCCGCTCACCGATGGGCAACACGAATTTGTGGTGGTGGTGACCGATCCGCAAGGCGCGGTATCCGCACCTTCCGATCCCGCAGTGGTGATTATCGACACCAGCAGCGTGCCCGCAGCGGAAGCGCTGAGCATGGAAGATTTACTACCCGCAGACAGTGACCTAATGAGTTGGGCACAACTGTCGCTGCCGGAAGAGCTGAACGCAGAGTCGTTAGTTAGCCCGGTGAACGACCATACCAGCAACACGCTGGATGACTTATCGAGCACAGGCCACTTCCCGGTCTGAACGCCTTAAATCCACAAGTCCGGCAGGAGCGTTGCCGGGGAGAATCAAAATGAACAGTTTAGATCGCAGCATGCTGCTGACATTAATCATCTGCGGCGTGGTTATGAGCAGTGTTTCATCGCTGGCACAAGCAGCGGTTGACCCACGCGCCTTTGGTGAAGTGTGGCAATCCCAAGGTACGCCAGCCGGTAATCAGGCGCAGGTGATCTACTACCGCACGCCAGCGGTGAGCGGTAAAGATGCCGCGATGGTGTATATCGACGGCGAATTCCAGGCGGCGTTATTACCGGGCATGTTTACCCGCTTCTGCGTGGCGCAGGGCAGCCATACGCTGGGTGCCTATCAAAAAGATGCGCCGTTCTACAAAGGTAAAAGCGAGCCCGGTTTCAGTGCCACCCTGAAAGGCGGCAAAACCTACTTTGTGCAGGTGGACGGTGAAGTTAACGGTCGTCCGTTGGCGGTAAAACGCGCCGATGCGGAGCAGCAACTGAGTACGCTGCGTTTGCAGAAACATGCGCTGTCGCGTGCCTCGGCGGTCGAAGCCTGCAATTACGACCAAAAACCGTCGATGGATTACACCCTTGGCAGTGATGTGCTGTTTAGCTTCGCTAAATCTGGTGTGCAGGATATGCAGCCAGCAGGGCGTCAGGCCATTGAAGCGCTGGTTACGCGTCTGAAGCAGAACAATGAACAGAACAACCGCATTGAAATCATCGGCCATACCGATGCCATCGGCAACGGCGCACGCAATCAGAAACTGGGTGCCGCCCGCGCTGCATCGGTTAAACAACTGATGATGCAGATGGGTATCTCGGGTGACAAGCTCACTACGCGCAGCATGGGCAGCAGCCAACCGGTGGTGCAGTGTCGACCAACGGCTGGCAAAGCTAACATAGCGTGTAACGCACCTAACCGCCGCGTCATCGTGCGCGTCGAAACCAGCCAATAACATTCCCGCCAGCCGCGATTCCCGGCTGGCTTTTTCATGAGGTAATAACGTGTTCAACAACTCTCTGATCTCCAGCGGAGTGCTTCTGGCTGGGCTGCTCAGCGCGCTGCCATCCTCCGCGATGCTACAGGCGCCCAATACCTTCGGTGACAAGTATCAGGCGGTTCCGCCTGTAGTACGCGAGCTGACGCAGATTGTGTACTACCGCGCAAAAGGCAGCGCTATTCATCCTGCGCCAGCCAACGTGTATGTCGATGGACGTTATCACACCAGTTTATTGCCCGGTGGATTCACCAGTTTTTGCCTGAAAGCCGGCTCTCACACGCTGGGAGCGTTCGTCAACGACCCACAATATCTCGGTAAAACCCAGGGGCGCTATATGGCGGATTTAATGGGCGGCACCACTTATTACCTGCGTGTAGACGAGCAGCAGCAACTGCAGCAGCCGCCCAGCGCGGTGCATCGACAGCAGGGTGAAAGCGAAGTGAAGCAGTCACGTCGTCAGATTCATGCGCGTTCTCGTGCCACCGACATTGTGCCCTGTGTCTATGACCGTGCCGCAGCGCAAAGCGCCAGTCATTACCTGTTCACCAGCAATGAGCTGTTCAAACAGACAGGCGGGATCATGATGCTGAGCGATCAGGGCATGGAAGCATTGAATGAAATGGTGGTGACGGTACGCCAGCAGCACCCGTTGTTGCACAGCGTCATTCTGCGTCTCGAGACCCGTACCGACGGCGAGGGCGTGTTGCGCAGCAAGGCAAAAGCGATTCGCAATGCGCTGACCTTAGCCGCTATTCCCGATGCCTTGATTCGCGCTGAGTTTGTCCACTGTGGCAGCGATTGTCCTGGAGACAATCCACGCGTGCAGATTTTGGTTCGCTAAGAATCTATTTTATTTTTATCAATTGGTTACCGGAAAAAATAACCCGTTAACCCGCTAAAGCAAGACCCGGCTCGTATCAGGGAGTTCGCACAAAAGCGAGAATTTTCCCACATTCCCGGAGCTATGTCGGGCCGAATTATTTAAAAAGAGATGCGGTGCATGAACGCAACAGAAACTGATAACCAACAGCAGGAACTCCAGTCACTGGCGCGAGTGCAAACGCGCATTGACGATACCTTGCTGCAAAGCGTGGACTGGATCTGCCGTCACTATGGTCAGGGGCGCAGCTTTGACGCGCTGACGGCCGGATTGCCGAAAGATGTCTTTCTTTCTCCGTCGCTGGCACTGACCTCGCTTGAAAGCGCTGGCATCACTGGCGGCCTGGTCGAGCGCAGCCTGTGGGATGTGCCGCAGCAGATCATGCCGGTGATTCTGGTACGTAAAGGTTCCGGCGGCTGCATTTTGCTGGACCGCGTGCGGAAGAAAAATGCCGAAGAGAAAATGACCTACTTCTATCAGGTGATTCTGCCCGAAGTGGGCGAAACGCCGGTAGAAATTGAACACGCCGAAATCGCAGAGTGGTACAGCGGTTTTGCTATTTTCGCCAAACCTACTGCCAAAGTGGATCGCCGCGTAGAAGAGGGTCTACCTGAAAACCAGAAGCACTGGTTGTTCAGCACCTTATGGCGCTATCGCCGTTATTATCGCAGCGCGGCCATCGCATCAGTGCTGATTAACGTGTTAGCGCTGGCGAGTATTTTCTTCACCATGAACGTCTATGACCGCGTCATTCCTAACCAGGCATTTGTCACCTTATGGTCACTGGCGATCGGCGTCACCGTGGCAATGCTGTTTGAAGCATTAACGCGTTTTATCCGTGCCCACCTGCTGGATACCGCCGGTAAAAAGGCGGATTTGATTGTCGGCAGCGTCCTGTTCCGCCAGGCGATAGCGGTGCGCATGGAGCATAAACCGGCTTCATCGGGCACCTTCGCTAACCAACTGCGTGAGTTCGAATCTCTGCGTGACTTTGTCTCCTCTGCCACGCTGGCTGCACTGGCTGACTTGCCGTTCGTGCTGCTGTTTGTCGGGGTGATTTTTATGATCTCCGGCCCGCTGGGCTTCGTGCCGCTGCTGATGTTGCCGCTTATCATCCTGATCAGCGTGATCATTCAGTGGCCGCTGGCGAAGATCATGCGTGAAAACATGAAAGATTCGGCGCTGAAGCAGGGCGTGCTGATTGAATCAATCGAAGGCATGGAAACGTTAAAAGCCACCAACGGCCAGGCACATATGCAACGTCGCTGGCAGAAATTCAGCGCCTTACAGGCCGCCAGCGGTTCTAAATCCAAACGTTATTCTACGCTGGCCACGACGGCAGTGACTTTCCTGCAACAGTTCCAGACGGTGATGCTGATTCTGATTGGCGTCTACATGATCGATGCCGGTGACCTGACGATGGGTGGCCTGATCGGTACGGTGATGCTGGCTGGACGTGCAACCGGACCGTTGGGGCAGGTGATTGGCCTGGCAACGCGTTATCAATCTTCGAAAGCGGCGCTGTCATCGCTAAATAAACTGATGGAGATGCCGACCGACCACAATCCAGAACAAGAATACATCCCTAACCCGGAGCTGAAAGGTGACATCACGCTGAAAGCGGTGGGCTTCTCTTATCCAGCACCGCCGATGCAGCCGAATCCCGAGATTCTCAAGGGCATCAACATCGATATCAAAGCCGGTGAGCGCATTGCCATTCTGGGCGCAATTGGGAGCGGCAAATCGACGCTGCTGCGCCTGATGGCGCGTCTTTATCAGCCGACCGCAGGACAGCTGTTTACCGACGGTCTGGATGTTAACCAGATCGACCCGGCGGACTGGCGTCGTCACATTGGCTTTGTCAGCCAGGATTCGCGTCTGTTCTACGGCTCACTGCGTGAAAACGTGATGCTCGGTATGCCGGATGCAGCACCGAATGAGTTCCTGCGCGTGCTGCGCTTAACCGGTCTCGATCAGATTGCGGCACGCCATCCGCTGGGCATCAACCTGCCGGTGGGTGAGAACGGCTGCAGCTTGTCCGGTGGTCAACGTCAGTTAGTTGCCTTAGCGCGTACCTTGCTGAGCCGCCCGGAAGTACTGCTACTGGATGAACCGACCAGCGCCATGGACAGCCAAACTGAGCAGATTTTCCTGAAGCATTTACATGCGGCAACGCAAGGCCAAACGCTGGTGATGGTAACGCACCGTCCTTCACTGCTGGGATTAGTTGATCGTGTGATTGTGATTGATAACGGCAAAGTGGCGATTGATGGGCCGAAAGAGACCGTGCTGGCGCGCTTAAGCGGCCAACCCACGCCGCCAGCCAAAACCGGCCAGGTAAAAACCGCAGCGCAACAACCGGCAGCGAACGCTGAACCGAATCCTGCTGCGAATCAAACCAGCGAAAAGCCAGCAGCCCCGATGGTTAACCGTCGCGCCGCAACAAACGCTGATGGCAAAAGTGATGTTGAGGTATCTGCATAATGTTTAGCTTATTTAGTCGCAAACCCAAATTGTCGGATGCCGACGCCGATTTCATGAATGACATCCAGTCATCACTGCTAAGCCAACGCACACCAGGCTCGCGCATGGTGATGTGGATTGTGATTGCGGTGCTGGCGGGTGGGTTAACCTGGGCACATTTTGCCCGCGTGGAAGAGATCACCAAAGGCGAAGCCAAAATTATTTCGAAGAGCCGCGAGCAGATTATACAGAGCCTTGAGGGCGGGATTTTAGCCGAGATGAACGTGCGTGAAGGTGAGGAAGTGGAACGCGGCCAGGTGCTGCTGAAAATTGACCCAACGCGCGCACAGGCCAGCTACCGCGAAGCTCTGAGCAAAGTGGTGGGGCTGAAAGCCACCATTGCGCGTCTGCGTGCCGAAGCTTACAACCAACCGCTGCGTTTTGATGATGAGCAGGTACAAAAAGACCAAACCGTCATCGAGCAGGAAACTAAAGCCTATCAGGCGCGTAAACGTGCGCTGGATGATTCGGTAAGTGCGCTGCAGCGCAGCTATGAGCTTTCCATGCGTGAGATTCGTCTGGCAGAACCGCTGGCGTCGCGTGGCTTGTTATCCGAAGTCGAACTGCTGCGTATGCGCCGTCAGGCCAACGAAATTCAGTCGCAAATTGTTGAGCGCCGTAACCGCTATCAGGCCGATGCCAACTCCGAGTTGAATAAGCTGGAGCTGGAACTGTCGCAAACCAGTGAAAACCTGATTGGCCGTGCCGACATCATGGAGCGCACCACCATCAGCGCACCGGTTCGCGGCACCGTGAAGAACATCCGCTTTAACACCATTGGCGGGGTTATTCAGCCCGGTGAACACATCCTTGAGATTGTGCCGCTGGAAGATCAGCTGCTGGTTGAAGCCAAAATCCGTCCTTCCGATGTTGCGTTCCTCCATCCCGGTTTGCCGGCCACGGTGAAAATCACCGCCTATGACTACGCCATTTACGGTGGATTAAAAGGCCAGGTGGAGTTCATCAGTCCGGACACGCTGAAAGATGACAGTAAAGCCGCCGCTGGTCGCCCCGACGATACCTATTACCGCGTGATGGTGCTGACCGAAACCAGCACCTTAAATGCCGGTGGCAAAGCACTTCCGATTATTCCCGGCATGATTGCTTCGGTTGAGATCCGAACCGGTGAAAAAACCATCCTTGATTACCTGCTGAAACCGGTGATGAAAGCGCGTGAAGCTTTCCGCGAACGCTAACAGAGAGACGACAATGAAAAAGATAAACACCTCATTGCGCCTGTTACCGCTGTTAGTTGGCGCGTTGATGGCGATGGAAAGTGGCGGTCTTTACGCCAATGATGATGACGAACTGTTGATGTTTGTCGATCTGAGCAAACAGCAAAAATCCGCGCCAGTGGCGCCGGTGCGCACCAGTAATTCGGTTTCTGCCGACGCGATGGCGAAAATGCTGGTGCAGCAAACCCAGACGCAGAAGCGTGCGCCCGCCGTGCCAGTAAGCAAGCCGCCTGTGGCAAAACCGGTGGTGGTGGCCTCTAAGCCGGTACTGAGTATGCCCGCGCCGTCAACACTGCCGGCCACGCCTTTACTTGCTAATCCGGTGGTCACGGTTTCCACCCCACCAGCTAAACCTTTGCTGGAGCAGGCGCAAGAAGCGATTACCACGCCGCAAGTTGAAAGCGCACCCCCGGTGAAATTGCTAGCTTCCTCGACGATCGAGACCCAGGCTCCGGCACCGATTCGTCAGGCCGCTGAACCTTCGCGTGTGGTACCGAGTGAATCGTTGAGGATCAGTGCGAAATCTGAACTGCCGGTGTTCCGTCCGGCGCCGTCCAGTGAACCGGTCGCCAGCAGCTTACCAGGCGTAGGTCAGCCGCAGTTAACGCCTGAACCGGCGTTATCGGTGGCGAAAGCGCCGGTGACGGTGCAACGTGCCAGTCCGGGCGAGCTGGAACTGCGCGGCATATTTTATCGTGCCGTAATGACGGCGCTGGAGCGCAGTCCGCAATTACGCAGCACCCAACTGCAAGTGGAAGCGGCAAAAGAGGATGTCAGCAATGCTAAAGGCCAGCGCTGGCCGCAGGTTGATGTCACCTCTAACTCACGCCGTTATGAATTTGGTAAAGGCAACCGCAATGCCAGCGACAGCAATATGCCGGCCTTCGGCGTTAACGTGGCGACCAATCTGATCGATTTTGGTCAAACCAGTAACACCATTAAAAGCAAAGAGTTCTCGGTTAAAGCGGCAGATTTCCAGAATACCGCGCAGGCAGAAGATTTGGCATGGCAAGTTAGTAATGGTTTGGTGGAGCTGAGTAAGCAGCGCCTGATCATTGAAATGAGTAAGCAATACGTTGCGCGTATGCAGGAACTGGTGAAAATGTTGAGCGGCATTGTTGAAGCTGACCAGGGCCGTCGCAGTGAGCTGACACAGGCCACCGGCCGTTATCTGCAGGCGCAATCCGCACTGGATAACGCCGTAGCAAAAGCGCGTGACACTGAAATTCAACTGTATCGTTTACTGGGCGAAAGCCAGGTACCGTTGCCGCCATCAATGCAGTGGCAGTTACAACCCGCTCTGCTGGATGCGTTGCTGGCGCAGGTAGATAAACACCCTACGCTGGCACAAGCGCGCGCGCAGTCTCTGGCCGCATCATCTGAAGCGGATGCGTTGAAATCCTCTTCTTTACCGAAGATCAACTGGGTGGTGAGCAAAGACACCGGCAAAGATTACTACGGTCGTGAGCAGGCATGGCAAACCGGGATTAACGTCAGTTGGGGGCTGTTCCGTGGCGGTTCCGCCAGTGCTGCAGAACGTGCGGCGGTGCAGCGTGCCGCAGCGATGCGTGAGCAAGCCGATAATCAGCGCGATGATCTGAAACAACGCGTGCGTGCCGCCGATCAGGATGCCCGTTCGATGCTGCAACGTGCCGATCTGTATCGCAATCTGACGCGTGAATCTGACCGCATTCGTCTGGACTTCTTTGACCAGTGGTACCACCTCGGCAAGCGTACCTTGCTCGATGTACTGAGTGCTGAATCAGATTATTACAACAACCGTGTTGGCGAAGTGACCAACCGTTTTGATGGCTACAGTGCTATTTTCCGCGGCTACGCCAGCGCAGGCCAGTTAATGAATTGGCTAAAAAATAATCCTCAGCCACGTTAATTCATTGCGCCTCTCATATTTTGAGAGGCGTCTTTTTTTGAGAGCATTATGAGCAATATCAAACGGAAAATTCGCCTGGCTTTACTGGACGATCACCCGATATTTCGTCAATCATTTAAAATTCTGTGTGATGAAGAAAAAGATTTAAAGCTGGTTGGCAGTTATGGTGAAAGTGCGGAGCTATTTACTCAGTTACAGTTTGTAAAATGCGATGTTCTGATCCTTGATTATCTATTATTGGCTGAAGATCAGGATGGATTGTCCCTGATTAAATCGCTGTTAAGCCGCTATCCTGACATCAATATTCTGTTATCTACTTCTGTTGAAAGTATGGCAGTTATCCGGGCGGCTTATATGTTGGGTATCAAAGGCTATATATCTAAACGCGAGAGTGGCACAGTCTATAGCTCCGCGATTCGTACTGTAGCGCATGGTCAGCGGTTTATTCCGCCTGCTATCGCGGAACAACTGGTGCAGTTCACCGGCAAAAATAATGACTATCTGCCTAAGCCGCACTCTCATGATGTGGATGCTTCATCCGTACTGGATAAACTGTTAACACCCAGTGAAACGACGGTGATCAGCTATTTCTTGTCAGGAATGTCGATCAGCGATATTGCCAAAGAACTTGAGCGCAGTCGTAAAACAGTCGCCGGACATAAAAATAATGCGCTCAGGAAAATGGGGATGAAAAGTGATTTAGAGCTATTCAAATTCCACAATGATTTTTTTAAGCAAAAAATCGCCTGAGGTACGCGCATCCAGTGATATTAAGCGCCATTAGGTTATAGTGTTTCTTATTTAGCCGTCGTCTATTCAGGAACACTATGACCATCGCCTGTTTGCATACCGCCGCCAGCAATATCGCTATTTTCGATGACGCTGCGCGCTCATTGGCCCTCCATAATCCCCTGAGCCATATCGTCATGCCACATTTGCTGGCGGAAGCGGAGCTGACCGGTGGCATGACCGCGCCGCAGCAGCACAAGCTGGAACAGTTGTTAAACAGCCTGACGCCATGGTTCGACGCGATTCTGATTACCTGCTCGACGCTGGGCCCGGTCGCCGATGGTTTTAACGCTGAAGGGCATGATTGCCCGGTTTATCGCACCGATCGCATGCTGGCCGATGCGGTGCACCGTTTGCCGGGAAAAGCGCTGGTGCTGTGTGCGGCAGAATCCACGCTGGCGGCGACGCGCGCGCTGTTTTGCCCAGCGACGCTGCCGGTTGCACAGCATCCTGACGTGCAGCTGATTCCTGGCGCCTGGGCGGCGTTTAAAGCGGGCCAGCAGGAGGCGTATCTGCAGATGATTGCGCAAGCGGTGGCAGAAGGGAAACAGCAGGGCGCGGATCACGTGGCGCTGGCCCAGGTTTCGATGGCGGCTGCGACCAGTTTGTTTAGACCGGATAATCAGCCGTTAACCAGCCCGCAATTGGCGTTGAAGGTTGTAAGTCATATTTCGTAGGGGCGCATTTATGCGCACCTGGCTGGAGGTCGCCATAAATGGCGACCCTACAAGTCATCTGTAAATAATAATCATTTGCATTAATGCTTATTACTCATTATCTTTAGCAACACTTTGTAACCTATCGCGATTTAACCACTATAAATCCTCAATCAAAGAGGACGCTTTTCTGCTGCCGCTTTTCAGGATCGCTCTTTTCATTTTCCTGACATACGCCCACATCTGCGATTTGGTAGACTTAAAACTGAGAATGAACGTTCACTACAGGATTATTCATGAAGAATTTTCAGCGCACGGCCATCGCCGGGCTGGTGTTATTGCTCGCCGCCTGTGACCAGAACAGCGCTCCGCCAGCGGGCGAGATGACCACCGAAGTCGGCGTGAAAACGCTGCAAACCGAGCCGGTGACGCTCGATAGCCAGCTCACCGGACGTGTGGTGGGCAGCATGGTGTCGGAAGTGCGTCCGCAGGTGGACGGCATCATCCAGAAACGCCTGTTTACCGAAGGTGATGAAGTTAAAGCCGGCCAGGTGCTTTATCAAATTGATGCGGCCAGCTATCAAGCCAGTTACGATCAGGCCGTTGCGCAGTTGAAAAATGCGCAGGCGTTAGTCAAAAGCAGCCAGTTAAAATCCGCGCGTTACAGCGCGCTGGTGAAAGAGAATGGCGTGTCGCGCCAGGATGCCGACGATGCGCTGGCAACCTATCAACAGAACGTAGCGTCGGTTGATCAATATCGTGCCGCTGTCGAAAGCGCCCGTATCAACCTCAACTACACGCAAATCAAAGCGCCGATTTCTGGCCGCATCGGCATCTCGTCGGTGACGCCGGGTGCGCTGGTGACGTCTGCACAAACCACCGCGCTGGCGACCATCCGCGCGCTTGATCCCATCTATGTCGATCTCACCCAATCCAGCGTGCAACTGCTGAAACTGAAGCGTCAGCAGGCTTCTTTACAGCACAGCAGCGATGTGGTGCCGGTGACGGTCAAACTGGAAGACGGCAGTAATTATGATCATTCCGGCAAGCTGGAACTGACCGAAGTAGCAGTTGATGAAGCCACCGGAACCGTCACGCTACGCGCGATCTTCCCCAATCCGCAGCATGAATTGTTGCCGGGCATGTATGTGCGCGCCAGCGTCACCAACGGGGTTAAAAACGATGCGATTCTGGCCCCGCAGCAGGGCATCACGCGAGATGCCAAAGGCAACGCCACGGCGCTGGTGGTGGATAAAGAGAACAAAGTGCAGAGCCGGGAAGTGGTGACCGATCGGGTTATCGGCAACACCTGGCTGGTGACCAGCGGCTTAAACAGCGGCGACAAACTGATTGTCGAAGGCACCGCCAAAGTGCAGGCCGGGATGACGGTAAAAGCAGTTGAAGTGACGCCGAACAGCGCCAGCAGCGGAGGCCAGTAATTATGTTGGCTCAGTTCTTTATTCGCCGCCCGGTATTCGCCTGGGTGATCGCCATCTGCATCATGATGTTTGGCGTGCTCAGCATCAAAAGTCTGCCGATTGCGCAGTATCCCGACGTCGCGCCGCCGCAGATCAGTATTCAGGCCACTTACACCGGCGCGTCGGCGGAAACGCTGGAAAGCAGCGTCACGCAGGTGATCGAGCAGCAGCTCACCGGTATCGACGGCTTGCTCTATTTCGATTCCACCAGCACCGCTTCAACCGGCCAGGTGAAAATCAACGTCACCTTCCAGCAGGGCACCGATCCGGACATTGCGCAGGTGCAGGTGCAGAACAAAGTGCAGCAGGCCGAAAGCCGCTTGCCGACGTCCGTCACCACGCAAGGCGTGACGGTAGAGAAGGCGCAGAGCGACTTCCTGCTGATTCTGGCGCTGTACGATAAAACCAACAAAAGCACCTCGGCCGATGTAGCGGACTACATGGTCAGCAACATGGAAGACTCGCTGGCGCGCGTGCCGGGCGTCGGCAGCGTTGAGGTGTTTGGTGCCGAATACGCCATGCGCATCTGGCTCGATCCCGCCAAACTCGCCTCCTATTCACTGATGCCATCCGATGTGACAAACGCGCTGGAGAGCCAGAACACCCAGGTTTCATCGGGTCAGTTAGGCGCGCAACCGGCCAGCAAAGAGCAGCAACTGGTGGCGACCGTGCGTTCGCGTTCGCGTCTGCAAACGCCGGAACAGTTCCGCAATATCGTGCTGAAAAGCCAAAACGACGGCTCAGTGGTGCATCTTAGCGATGTGGCACGCGTAGAAATGGGAGATGAGGATTACAGCGCCAACGTGCTGGCCAACGGTCATCCGGCTTCGGGGATCGCGGTGCAGCTGGCGTCCGGCGCCAATGCGCTGTCAACCGCCGAACAGGTAAAAGCCACCATCGACGAATTCCGCAGCAGCATGCCGGCGGGCTATGAAGTGGCGTATCCGCTCGACAGCACCGACTTCGTGAAAATCTCGATCGAAGAGGTGGTGAAAACCCTGATCGAGGCGGTGATCCTGGTGGTGATTGTGATGTTTGTGTTCCTGCAGAACATCCGCACCACGTTGATTCCGGCGATTGCCGTGCCGGTGGTGTTGCTCGGAACCTTTGGCGTGCTGTCGCTGTTTGGATACTCGATCAACACCTTAACCATGTTCGGCATGGTGCTCGCCATCGGGCTGTTAGTGGATGATGCGATTGTGGTGGTGGAGAACGTCGAGCGCGTGATGCGCGAAGAGGGTTTACCGCCGCGTCAGGCCACCGAGAAATCGATGAAAGAGATCACCGGCGCGTTGATTGGTATCGCGCTGGTGCTGTCGGCGGTATTCCTGCCGATGACCTTCTTCAGCGGCTCAACCGGCGTTATCTATCGTCAGTTCTCCATCACTATTGTTTCCTCGATGGTGCTGTCGGTGATTGTGGCGCTCACACTGACACCAGCGCTGTGCGCCACGCTGCTCAAACCGCATAACGAAGAAGGCGGCAAAAAGGGCTTTTTCGGCTGGTTTAATCGCAGCTACGAACGCGTGCAGGCGCGTTATCACAATGGCGTCGGCCATGTGCTGCACAGTTCGGTGCGCTATCTGCTGCTTTACGCGGTGCTACTGATCGGTTGCGCGGTGATGTACATGCGGTTGCCGACCGGCTTCCTGCCGACGGAAGATCAGGGCTACATCATGGTGCAATATCAGCTGGCACCGGGCGCGACGGAAAACCGTACCAGCGAGGTTCGTCGTCAGGTACAGGAATACTTTGCCACTAAAGAAAAAGACAACGTCAACGTCAGCATGCTGGTGAACGGCTTCAGCTTTGCCGGCAGCGGCCAGAACGCCGGGATTGGCTTTATCTCGCTGAAGAACTGGAGCGAGCGAAAAGGTACAGAAAACAGTGCCGATGCGATTGCCGCGCGTGCGATGGCCAGCCTGGCCAGCATTCGTGATGCGCAGATTTTCGTGCTGTCGCCGCCGTCGGTGTCTGGTTTAGGGCAGTCAGACGGATTCACCTTCGAACTGCAGGCGCGCGGCACCACCGGGCGCGACCAGCTTCTGAAGATGCGCAACCAGCTGATTGCTGAAGCCAATCAGGATCCGCTGCTCAGCGCGGTGCGTGCCAACACCTTGCCAGATTTACCGCAGCTGCAGGTCAATATCGACGATGAAAAAGCGCAGTCGCTGGGGCTCACCATCAGCGACATCAACGACACGCTCAGTGCGGCGATTGGCGGCAGCTACATCAACGACTTCACCGATCGTGGCCGCGTGAAGAAGGTCTATATGCAGGGCGATCAGCAATTCCGTAGCAAGCCGGAAGATATCGATCACTGGTACGTGCGCGGCAGCGATAGCAACAGCAATACCACCATGGTGCCGTTTGCGTCGTTTGCCTCGTCAGAATGGGCGTATGGCCCGGATGTGTTGTCACGCTACAACGGTCTGGCGTCCTACGAGATCGAAGGTTCGGCGGCGGCAGGCAAGAGTTCCGGGGACGCGATCGGCGCGATGGAAAAACTGGCGGCGAAGCTACCAGCGGGCACCACCTTTGCGTGGAGCGGTTTGTCTTATCAGGAAAAACTCTCCGGCAACCAGGCAATGTCGCTGTATGGCATCTCGCTGATTGTGGTGTTCCTGTGTCTGGCGGCGTTGTATGAAAGCTGGTCGGTGCCGTTCTCGGTGATGATGGTGGTGCCGCTCGGCGTGATCGGCTCGCTGCTGGCAATCAGCCTGCGCGGACTGGAAAACGACGTCTATTTCCAGGTGGCGCTGTTAACCATCATTGGCTTGTCGGCGAAGAACGCGATTCTGATCGTTGAGTTCGCCGAAGACAATTACCGCAAAGGGGAAAACCTCGTGAAAGCGGCGACGCACGCGGCATCGATGCGTCTGCGTCCTATCATCATGACCTCGCTGGCGTTTACCGCTGGCGTATTGCCGCTGGCGATTTCCACGGGCGCGGGCGCCAACAGCCGCATTGCGATTGGTACCGGCATTATTGGCGGTACGTTGACCGCCACCTTGCTGGCGATCTTCTTTGTTCCGCTGTTCTTTGTTCTGGTGCGTCGCGTCTTCCCGGCGATTCCGCATGACGATAATCATCAATCTGTGGCGAAGGCGGGGGAATAACATGTCGGCAAAACTCTTAATGGTGTTAATTCCCGCGCTGCTGTCGGGTTGTGTCTCACTCGATCCGCACTATGAACGCCCGCAAGGCGCGGTCAGCAACCAGATGCCGAGCGGTGATGCCTATCGTTCACTGCAAGGCACGCAGGCCAGCAACTACCGCGACCTGATCTGGCAGGATTATGTGCTCGACGCCAAACTGCGTCAGGTGGTGGCGATGGCGCTGGATAGCAGCCGCGACCTGCGTGAAGCGGTGGCCAGCGTGAAGTCTGCGCATGCGCAATATGGCGAAGAGCGCGCCAATCTGTTCCCGACCCTCAGCGCCGGCGTGAGCGGCACGCGCTCTCGTGAGTTGACCGGTGAAGGCAATCAAACCGCCATCAGCAACAGCTATTCTGCAGAAGGCAGCGTGAGTTCGTTTGAACTCGATCTGTTTGGCAAAAACCAGAGCCTGACGCGCGAACAGTATGAAACCTACCTCGGCACGCTGCAGGGCGCGCGCAGCACGCGTCTGACGGTGTTGTACAACACGGTGGATTACTGGCTGCAACTCGCCGCCGATCGCAGCAATCTGGCGATTGCCAAAGAGACCGCCGAGAGCGCGCGTCAATCGTGGCAGGTGACGCGTAAGCAGATGGAAAATGGCATCGCTTCGATGGTGGATGTCTCGTCTGCGGAAACCACTTATCAATCTGCGCAGGCCGATGTCGCCAGCTACACCACGCTGGTGGCGCAGGACAAAAACGCGCTGGATTTAGTGGTGGGCCGCAGCGTGCCGGATAACCTGCTGCCGGACAGCATTGAATCGATTGGTAACGCATTGCGTGAGGTGCCGGCAGGCGTCTCATCGGATGCGCTGCTAAATCGCCCTGATGTGTTGCAAGCCGAGCATAATCTTAAATCTGCCAACGCCAGTATTGGTGCGGCGCGTGCCAACTTCTTCCCGAGCATTACGCTGACCGGCAGCGGCGGCGTCGGCAGTGCCGATCTCTCGACGCTGTTTAAAAACGGAGCGGGCATTTGGTCGTTTGCGCCAGGCATTTCGCTGCCGATTTTCCAGGGCGGCTACAACGTTTCTTACCTGAAATACACCAAAGCACAGAAAGAGTATTACGTGGCGGCGTATGAGAAAGCGGTGCAAACCGCCTTCCAGGAAGTGGCGGATGCGCTGGCGCGTCGCGGCACTATCAACGATCAGCTCAGCAGTCAGCAGAGTAATGTGGCGGCGTCGCAAACCTATTACCATCTGGCGGATTTGCGCTATCGCAACGGCGTTGATACTTATCTCAATGCCCTGACCGCGCAGCGCACGCTGTACAGCGCCCGCACCAGTCTGGTGAGTACGCAGCAAGCCTATTACCTGAATTTGATCACCTTCTATAAAGTGATGGGCGGCGGCACGGCGTTGAAAGAGTCTGAAATAATGAGCACGCAATAACTGCGTAATGCTCGTCAGTTAATCGTCTTTCGGTCGCCATAAATGGCGACCCTACAAAGGATTGGCGCGTTTTTCGTAGGGTGCGCATTTATGCGCACCAACCGCAAATATTGGAAACATTGTCATGGTTTCTCACCGGATACGCATCGCGTATGATAACGCAATTAAAACGATAAATTATTTTTCGGAGCCAATGTGAGCCACTCTGAACATGACGAATTCTTTTTGCAGCGTCAGCAGCAGATTATTAATGCGGCAAAAGTTTGTTTCAGTCGCTCCGGATTTCATGGCGCCAGCATGGCGGATATTAGCCGTGAATCCGCTTTAGGGGCAGGGCAAATATATCGTTACTTCAGCAGTAAAGAGCTAATTGTCACGGAAACAATCAAAAGCATCGCGCACAACTGGCGCCTGTTTTTAGTACAACATTTACCTGCGCAACAATCGACGCAGGATATTATCAACGCTGATTCACCATTCTGGCAGCATTGGCCGAGTCAGGACCGGAAATTATTACTGGAAATGTATTCTGAGGCGTCGCGAAATGAATCGGTGCGCACCATTCTGGCCCAGCAAGAGCAATTATTACTTGCCGAATTAGATGTGCATTTTGCCGCACAAACAGCTGAAACCAACGCATCGCAACGCGCCAACCGCATTCAATTTTTATTGCTGCTGGTGGATGGTGTCGCCTGCCGCGCGTTTGGCGATAGCGACCTTGATCAGAATGAAATGCAGCGCGTGAACGGCATTCTTAGCCAGCATCTATTCGGTTGAGATTAGGCAGCACTGTGCGGGTAGACGTCATGCACCACCGCATTGAAAAACGGCATAAAGCCCGGCGCGAGATCGCGCTGTTTCATGCAACGGCGAATAATGACGCCGTCAATAATCAGCGACATCACATATAAGCGGGTGTGAATGGCATTGGCGTCCTGTTCGGGATGCAGCGCCTGCTCCTGAGCGATAAAGTTATTTTTAAGCTCATGCCAGGCATCGAACATAATTTGCTGGATGCGATTATTACGCGTGGCTTCAGACGACACTTCCATCAGCAGAATAATACTGTTTTCCACTGCCGCAGGCACAATATCTTCCGCTTCATGATACTGTCCCTTCATATGCGCGATACGTTCGAAATCGGCATTCAGCAGCGCGATCATCCGTTGCACCACACTGGTGACTAACGCCTCAATGATCGCCTCTTTGTTTTTATAATATTTATAAATTAAACCGATGCTGACGTCGGCCTGAGTGGCAATATTCTGAATCGATGTCTGGTGAAAACCTTTTTGCCGCATGCATTGCTCGGCGGCGGTAAGAATTTGTTCGCTTCGATTCATGATTATTACACTCACAGAATAAAGCGGCTATTTTACGCAATTAAACCTGCGCTGGCGATTAATAAAAACATTAACCTGATCTTATTATTTCGGCACTTAATCGTTGTTCAGTTTTTTTGATTTAAGCGAGCAGTTTTGCCTGCTGTTCATGATTTTCCAGACCTTTATGATGGTGGACAGAGAAAAATCATCAAGGAGTTACACCATGAACATTCTGCGCGCCCAACGCGATCAGCTGTTTGAATATGGTCCGTTTAACATTCGCCGTCAGCGTCCAGGTGAAGCGTTTGGACCGCTGGAGATTGTCGATCACATGACGCTGCAGCTGGATGCCAGCATCCCGCTGCATTCGCATCAGGATAGTGAGATTTTCAGCTACGTTTGGCGCGGTTCGCTGCTGCACAGCACCGAGCAGGGTGAAACGCATTCCCTCAACGCCAAACGCGCGCTGCTGCTGAGTGCAGGCAGCGGGATACGCTTTGCCGAGTCTGCGCCTTTTATCGAAACCGAACTGCTGCAGGCCACCATTCGCCCAGCTCAAACCGGCGGTGAACCGCAGGTGAATACCTTTACCCGTGCGGAAGGTGCGGCAGTCAACGCATGGACGTTACTGGCAGGGCCGCACGGCAGCGAGGCGCCGCTGCCACTGAATCAGGCGGTATATATTTATGACCTGAAACTGGAGCGCGGCCAACAGGTGGATGTGCCACAGCGTGCAGGCTTTTCCAGCTGGATTACCGTGCTGGACGGCATTGTGCGTATCGATAATGAACGGTTGCACAAGGGCGATTCCGTGAGCGATACCGCGCCATTACCCGTGCTGACGGGAGAACGGGATGCAACGCTAATCGCCTTTCTGGTGCAGTAATACATGTAGGGTCGCCAATCATGGCGACCTCTGCCCATTTGATGCGCACCTAACCCTTCCTCCTCATAACATCGTGTTATCATCTGCGAATAAAACACAGGAGCAGGCTAATCCCATGAAAAAGAAAGAGTTCGTTACCCAGGATTTGCTGAGCAAGATTTATCAGGAAGATACCTCCGCGCCACGCAAATTGCCGCCTGAACGCCAGCTGGCCGAAGAGTATGGCGTATCACGTTTCACCATCCGGCAAGCACTGGAGAAGCTGGTCAGTATCGGAGCGGTGCGTATCGTGCAGGGATCGGGCATCTGGATTAACGAAACGGTGCGTAATAACCCGCTGGTGTATAACTCGATTACCGAAAAGCGTTTCGATCAAATGCATTACCGTTCAATCGGCCTGCGTAAAAGACGCCCGGACAGTGACGAGCAACAGATATTCGCTATTAACGATGATGCTTTTATCTGGGAGTTTTCCCGCCTGCGCTATGTCGATAATGTGGCGGTACAGATTGAAATATCGCGCATGCCAGCAACCTTATTTAGCGATATCAACGGTGACATTATTGAGCGATCGATACAGCAATATGTGTTGTCCAAAGGCTATCAAATCTCTCATTTACTCACCAGCTACCGCGCGATTAGCGTTAATCGCGAACAGGCGACGCTACTGGGTTGCAAAAAAGGCAGTCCGGCAATGCACATTATTAACCGTGGTATTTTGCAAGGCGGGCAGGTGTATGAAATCAGCGACATCGTTGATATTAATTACACCTGCACCTATTTGATTCCGCATAACCCGGATAATCTGCGTTTCCGCCAGCAACAGCGCTAAATTATGGCGTGTGAATGGTGCCGTCTGGCAAGCGACTCTGCGTCCATTCATGCGGACGATAAACCACCGGATGTTTTTCCGCTAACGCTTGATCAAAGCTGACGCCAATACCTGATGCTTGTGGCGGATAAATATAGCCATTTTTAATCTCCGGCGCACCAGGGAAAACGGCATCGGTCAGCGTTGATCGCGGAATAAATTCCTGAATTGCTGCATTGTGCAGATGAATATTCAGATGCGTATTTACCGCCACGCCAATCGGCGTCATATCGCCCGGTCCGTGCCATGCCAGTCGCACGCCAAATGCCTGACACAGCGCTGCCAGTTTTAACGCTGGCGTAATGCCACCAATCTGCGAGACGTGACAACGAATAAAGTCGATGCGACGATTCACAATTAACTCGTGCCATTCTGCTGGATTATTAAATAATTCACCTAAGGCTAATGGCACCGCGCTCTGCTGACGCAGCTGCTCTAGCCAGCCGGTTTGCGCGGGAGGAAGCACATCTTCAAGAAAATAGGGCATATACGGCTCAAGCTGTTTCACCAGTTGAATTGCCTGCTGCGGGAATAAGCGCTCATGCACGTCATGCAGAATTTCGAAACGATGTCCGTATTTCTCTCTTAACGCACGGAACATCTCTACCGTATTTGCCATGTACTCTTGCTGCGAGTAATAAGCGCCTGAGGTGCTATTTTCCGGTGCGTTGAGTTCTTTGGGCGTTCCGCCGTAAAAACCCAGCTGACAGCGGATATGGCGATAGCCTTTCTCTAAGGCGTTATCGACCGAGGTATAAAGTTCGTCCAGTGTTTCACCGCTGGCGTGGGTGTAAGCCGCAATTGCATCGCGTGCCTTGCCGCCCCACAGTTGATAAAGAGGCATATTGGCTAACTGCGCCTTAATATCCCACAGCGCCATATCCACGCCCGAAATGGCATTGTTGGTTACCGGCCCGTTACGCCAATAAGCATTGACGTTCATCATCTGCCACAGGTCTTCAATATTGTTGGCATCGCGTCCCATTAATAGCGGCACCAGATACTCATCCACCATGGTTTTTACCGCTAAGGGACGCTGTTGAAAGGTGGCGCAGCCGTGACCGGTAATCCCTTTATTGGTGGTGACACGTACGGTAATAAGATTATGGCGATCGGGTCGGGTAATAAAACACTCAATACTTTCAATAATGGTTGGGGTCACGAGAAATACTCCTGTGGTGCAGTGACTGCACGCAATATCAAGGCATGTTGCTAAGCTATTTTTGCCGTATCATTACCGGGTTTTTATTGCGACGCAAACCCTTTTTTGGGCAATAAATATTGGTCAGTAAATCAGAGTTTTTATCGCTATAAAACAGACCAATTTACCAATTTATGGCTTAATGACCTTGATGCGGCAGGTTTTGTGATCGCAGTCATGATTTATTGGTTTGTTTTGTCTGGTGTCATTTATTACCATCCAGTGCAGATTTCATCAGGCTGTTTTTCTTCCCTCAGGAGCACGTATGGGAACGCAGGAAGTAATAAAAAATATAATCCACTTAGTGGGTGGGAAGAATAATATCAATAAAGTCTGGCATTGCATGACGCGTTTGCGCTTTGACCTTATTGATGACAATAAAGTTAACCAGAGCGAAATTAAAACCTTGCCCGGTGTGCTGGGCGCTCAAATGCAGAGCGAACAATTCCAGATTATTATCGGGCCGAAGGTGAATAGCTGGTATGAGCAAATCGTTCCGGTATTAAATAACGATGGAGTCCAGCCGGCGCAAAATGAGAAAACACGTAAAAGCCTGATATCGCTGTTTATGGATACCGTCTCGGGCGTATTTGGACCAATAGTTCCCGCCATTGCTGGCGCAGGGATGATCAAAGGCTTGCTGGCTGGATTAGTGGCGTTGCAGCTGGTCTCGGCCAAAAGCGACACTGTGATGGTGATTGATTTAATCGCCAGCGGCGTGTTCTATTTCCTGCCGTTCTTTTTAGCGGTCTCCGCCGCCAAAATTTTCAAAACCAACGAGTATTTAGCCGCGGCCGTGGCGGCTTGTTTAATGTATCCCTCTCTAATTGATGCGGCAAAAGCGCTGGCGGCGCATCAGGAGGGCGCAGTGAGCGCGTTTTGGCTGATGGGCGTGCTGCCAGTTTCAGTGTTTAATTATGCCTCCAGCGTTATCCCGGTCATTTTCTCTATCCTGGCGCTCAGCTATATCCACCGCTGGGTGGATCGCATTATGCCGGAAGTATTGAAAACCGTATTTACCCCAACCTTGACGCTGTTCCTCGCGGCATTGACCGCGCTAGTGGTGATTGGCCCGATGGGGATTTGGCTTGGCAAAGGTCTGGCGCTGTTTATTGAGGGCTTATTCAGTATCTCAGCGAGCTTTGCTGGCTTAATTGTCGGCGCCATTCGCCCGGTGGCGGTGCTAACCGGCATGCATCACGCGATGACACCGATCGCGCTACAGAACTTCAGCGATCGCGGTTATGACATGTTGATGCCGATGATGTTTATGGCAAACATGTCGATTGCCGGAGCAACCTTCGCTATCTGGAAATTGAGTAAAAATCGTCAGGACAAAGTGGTCACGCTTTCAGCCGCGATTTCAGCGTTATTAGGCATCACAGAACCGGCGCTGTTTGGCGTATTAACGCGCTACAAAAAAGCCTTTATTGCGGCAACGGTTTCCAGTGCGCTTGCTTCAGCCTTTATCGGTTTCTTTGGCGTGCGTTTATATGGCTACATTCTTTCGAGTATATTCAGTCTGCCAGCCTATATTGGCCCGTACTTTATCTGGGCCGTTTCCGGCGTCGCCATTGCGCTTATCATGTCATTTAGTCTGACGTTGATTTTGGTGGGAAAGGAACCTGATTTAGTCGCACAGCCCGAGAATAAGTAATGTAGGGTCGCCATTTATGGCGACCGATTTACACTTAGCTCACACTCGCCACCAGCCAGCTTTCCAGCTGGCTCAATTCATTAAACTGCTCTGGATATTCCGTTTTCAACTGCGTTAATTGCGCCAACATGGTTTCAGGTCGATATACCGCGCCTTGCAGACGTAACGCCAGCGCTTCTAATGGTGAAGGGTTCAGGCTATCGGTGAAAATCTGGCAGCGAGAAATCACGCCGCGCTCCACATCTAAATAGATCTCTACGCCGCCCCAGACAAAGCGCTCATTCAACTGATGCGAGAAATCCGGTGCGTTACCAAAATTCCATTCCCAGCTGCTTAGCCGCGCAAACTGCTCTTCAAAACCGGGCAAATCAGGCAGTGCGGCGGGGGAGATATGCTCCGGTTCGCACTCTTCCTGATAGTAAGCAAAATACGCGGCAATCACCTCACGGCAGATTGCGTCAAAGCTGATGCCCGGCACCAAATCGGCAATGTTGGCCACGCGCGAACGCACCGAGGTAATGCCTTTCGCCTGTAATTTTTTAATGTCTGGATTGAGGTAATCGGCGAGACGTGAAAGGTCGGCATCCATCAAAAAAGTGCCGTGATGAAAACCGCGATCCGGCGTTTCACGATAGGCAGATCCGGAAATCTTGCGCACTTCGCCATCCACGTTCACCACGATATCGTTGCGACCCGAGGCTTCAGCTGGAATGCCGAGCTGTTCCAGCGCGCGCAGGATAATCGCAGTGGAGACCGATTTATCGTATTCCGGTTTGCCAGCCATAAAGGTGAAGCAGCAGTTACCCAAATCGTGAAACACCGCGCCGCCACCGCTGCTGCGTCGTGCCAGCTTGATGCCGTCTTCCGCCATCCGCCGCGTATTGCACTCTTTCCACGGATTCTGTGCGCGGCCGATCACCACTGTTTCGGCGTTCTGCCAAAGAAACAGCACGCGCTGCGTTGTCGGCATCTGGCGGAAAATACACTCTTCTACCGCGAGGTTGAACCAGGGATCGTGTGAGTCAGAAATCAGCAAACGCAGGGTGGACATGATTTTTCGGTTCCGTGAGAAAGGGCAAATCGGGATAGAGTACGCTTAAGCTAATCGAAAGATAAGAAACAGCGGCGCATTTCATTTCAGTAAAAAAATGATTTAACCGCTAGACGACTGGTCTATTAGCTGTTACTTTGAATTCAAGCGCTAGACGACTGGTCTAGTTTAGATGTTTAAATCCAGCAAGCAGGAGATTGATGATGAAGATTCTTATGGTTTTAACCTCACACGACCAATTGGGTGACACCGGACGTAAAACCGGTTTCTGGCTGGAAGAGCTGGCCGCGCCTTACTACACATTCAAAGATGCTGGCGCTGAAATCACGCTGGCGTCACCGAAAGGAGGCAATCCGCCGTTAGATCCTAAAAGCAATGAGCCCGATTTCCAGACCGAGCAAACGCATCGTTTTGAAGCGGATGCCGCAGCAACCGCGCAACTCGCCTCTACTGTACGTCTCGACAGCGTATCGCCAGCCGATTTCGACGCGGTGTTTTACCCAGGCGGCCACGGCCCATTGTGGGATTTAGCAGAAGATCAGCACTCCATCGCGCTGATCGAAGGTTTCCTGGCCGCAAATAAGCACGTTGCGCTGGTGTGTCATGCGCCGGGCGTGCTGCGTCACGTCAAAACGCCGGAAGGAAAACCGCTGGTCGAAGGCCGTAAAGTCACCGGCTTTACCAATAGCGAAGAGGAAGCGGTCGGCCTGACCCAGGTGGTGCCTTTCCTGGTGGAAGACGAGCTGATTGCGAAGGGCGGTCTGTATTCGAAAGGCGCGGACTGGAGTTCTTATGTGGTCAGCGATGGTTTGCTGATTACCGGACAAAACCCAACCTCGTCAGCAGAGACGGCGCAACAGTTGATCAAGCAACTGGCGCAATAAACGCATCGGGAGGTGAGCCGCTGTTCGCCTCCTTTGTTTTGCATCGTGAAAATTGTGGAGAGAAAAATAATGTTTAAAAAGTCATTAACCACGTTAGCGTTAGGCGCAGTGCTGTCGGTGTATGCGCAGGCGTCATTGGCTGAGCCGGTGAAAAACATTGTGCTGGTTCACGGTGCGTTTGTGGATGGCTCGGGCTGGAATCCGGTGGCGCGCATTCTCGATAAAGCCGGTTACAAAGTGTCGATTGTGCAGGAGCCGCAAACTTCGCTGGCTGATGATGCGGCAGCCACCCGACGCGTTCTTGCATTGCAGCAGGGCAAATCACTGCTGGTCGGACACAGTTATGGCGGCATGATTATCAGCGATGCGGGTAACGATCCGTCGGTTGCTGGCCTGGTGTACATTGCCGCGTTCCAGCCGGAGCAAGGGGAATCGCTGTTGAGTCTGGCGAAAAAATATCCGCCCGCCGCGCAATCCATCGCTGAAACGACCGACCATTATCTCTATTTGGAACCGGAAAAATTCCACGCTGATTTCGCCGCCGATTTGCCCGTTAAAGAGACCGATTTGCTGGCGCGTTCTCAGGTGATGCCTGCTGTCGCGGCCTTTGCTGCACCGGCCGGTGCGCCAGCGTGGAAAAACAAACCCAGCTGGGCGGTGGTAGCAACTGAAGATCGCGCGATCAATCCGCAGCTGGAACGCTTTATGGCGCAACGTGCGCATAGCAGCGTGACGGAGTTGAAAGGGAATCATGCGATTTATGCTTCACAGCCGAAAGAAATTGCGGCCGTGATCGAGAAAGCGGCACGCAGCTTATCGCAGTAGTAAACGCATGTTCAGTGCATAGACGACTGGTCTAGTATTTGGTAATCTAACGCTATGACTACTTCATCCCAATTGCATAGCAATGAAATCCGCGATCACATCCTTGCCACTGGCCAACGCATTATGGCCGGCAAGGGTTTTTCGGCTGTCGGATTAAATGAAATCCTCACCGATGCCGGTGTGCCAAAAGGCTCGTTCTATCACTACTTCAGCTCGAAAGAGGCTTTTGGGGTGGATATGCTGGCGCGCTATTTCGATGATTATCTGGCTGAGCTTGATGCGACGTTGAGTCAGCCGGGCCTGACGATGGCGCAGCGGCTGATGAATTACTGGCAGCTGTGGCGTGAATCGCAATCGTTCTCCGATTGTCAGGGCAAGTGTCTGGCAGTGAAGCTGGGCGCGGAAGTTGCCGATTTATCAGATAGTATGCGCAGCACGCTACAAACCGGAACAGCCGGCATTATCGCGCGACTGGCGGAAGCGTTAGAAGTGGGTGTTGAGGAAGGTTCGTTAGTTATCGATGATAAACCGAACCGTGTGGCGGAAAGCCTTTACCAGCTGTGGGTGGGCGCCAGCGTGATGGTGAAAATCGTGCGCAATACCGGCCCGTTTGATTCCGCCATGAGCATGACGCAAAAAATTACTCGTATTACCGCGTAGTAAAAAGGGCGACTCAACTGAGTCGCCCTTGATTTTGTCGGATCGCCATTGATGGCGACCAGGTGCGCATGAATGCGTACCCTACGAAAACCTCGCCAAATAACCGTAGGGTCGCCATTTATGGCGACCTCAAATCACAGAATCGATTTCGCCGTTTTAACCACATTTTCAACGGTGAAACCAAACTCTTTGAACAGCTGATCCGCAGGCGCTGACTCACCGAAGGTGGTCATGCCGACGATCGCACCGTTCAGGCCGGTGTATTTGAACCAGTAATCCGCGATACCCGCTTCAATCGCCACGCGAGCGGCAACCGCTTTCGGCAGCACGGATTCGCGGTACGCCGCGTCCTGTTTGTCGAAGGCGTCAGTGGATGGCATAGACACCACCCGCACCTTGCGGCCTTCCGCCGTCAGCTGTTCAAATGCAGCCACCGCCAGCTCCACTTCTGAACCGGTAGCGATCAGGATCAGCTCTGGCGTGCCATTGCTGTCCTTCAGCACGTAACCGCCGCGCGCCACATTAGCCAGCTGCTCAGCGCTGCGATCCTGCTGCGCCAGGTTCTGACGCGAGAAGATCAGCGCCGACGGGCCATCAACACGTTCGATAGCGTACTTCCACGCCACCGCTGACTCAACCTGGTCGCACGGGCGCCACAGGCTCATGTTAGGCGTCACGCGCAGGCTGGCCATCTGCTCAACCGGCTGGTGCGTCGGGCCATCTTCGCCCAGACCAATCGAGTCGTGGGTGTAGACCATGATCTGACGGATTTTCATCAGCGCGGCCATACGTGCGGCGTTGCGCGCGTACTCGACGAACATCAGGAAGGTGGCGGTGTACGGCAGGAAACCGCCGTGCAGCGCCAGGCCGTTAGCGATGGCGGTCATACCGAACTCGCGCACGCCGTAATGGATGTAGTTTCCCGCCGCGTCTTCATTGATCGGCTTCGAACCGGACCACATGGTGAGGTTGCTCGGTGCCAGGTCAGCAGAGCCGCCCAGATATTCCGGCAGGATTTTACCGAAGGCTTCGATGGCGTTCTGCGAGGCTTTACGGCTGGCAATTTTCGCCGGATTGGCCTGCAGCTGCTCGATAAATTTCTGCGACTCAGTTGCCCAGTTAGCTGGCAGCTCGTTGTTGACGCGACGTTTGAACTCCGCAGCCAGCTCAGGATGTGCAGCGGCATAGGCCGCAAACTTCTGGTCCCACGCGGACTCTTTCGCCTGGCCGGCTTCTTTGGCATCCCACTGCGCGTAGATATCTGAAGGGATTTCAAACGGACCGTGATTCCAGCCCAGCTGCTTACGGGTCAGCGCGATTTCATCGGCACCCAGCGGCGCGCCGTGCGAGTCGTGCGTACCGGCTTTGTTCGGCGAACCGAAGCCAATCACGGTTTTGCACATCAGCAGCGAAGGCTTGTCGGAAACCGCTTTGGCTTCTTCAACCGCTTTCTTAATCGCGTCTGCGTCGTGACCGTCCACGTCGCGCACCACGTGCCAGCCGTAGGCTTCAAAGCGTTTAGCGGTGTCGTCGGTGAACCAGCCGTCAACGTGACCGTCGATAGAGATGCCGTTGTCATCATAGAAGGCAACCAGTTTGCCCAGCTTAAGGGTACCGGCGATGGAGCAGACTTCGTGTGAGATGCCTTCCATCATGCAGCCGTCGCCCATAAACACGTAGGTGTTATGGTCTACGATGTCATGGCCCGGACGGTTGAACTGCGCCGCCAGCGTGCGCTCGGCAATAGCAAAACCGACTGCGTTCGCGATGCCCTGACCGAGCGGGCCGGTGGTGGTTTCAACGCCTGCGGTATAACCGTATTCCGGGTGGCCTGGAGTTTTAGAGTGCAGCTGGCGGAAATTTTTTAATTCGCTGAGCGGTAAATCGTAACCGCTCAGGTGCAGCAGGCTGTAAATCAGCATTGAGCCATGACCGTTCGATAAAACGAAGCGGTCGCGGTTAGCCCAGTTGGGATTGCGTGGATTGTGCTGCAAAAAGTCGAGCCACAAGACTTCAGCGATATCCGCCATGCCCATCGGGGCACCCGGATGTCCCGAATTGGCTTGTTGTACGCCATCCATACTCAAAGCGCGGATAGCGTTAGCTCTTTCCCGGCGTGTAGACATAAGGTTCTCCAGAGGTGCGACGTCGGCGCTTATTTAGCGTGAGATACTTGTTCGTAGTAACCGATCTTCTCAACTTTGGCGGTTGAGCCACCACCTTCAAACTCCGATGCCAGCCAGGCATTCACGATGTTCTTCGCCAGCTCAGGCCCGATGACGCGCGCGCCCATGGTCATGATCTGCGCATTGTTGCTCTTGCGAGCACGCTCGGCAGAGAAGGTGTCGTGACACTGCGCCGCGCGGACGCCTTCTACTTTATTGGCGACAATCGCCACACCGATACCGGTGCCGCACAGCAGAATACCGCGCTCAAATTCGTTCTTCTGGATGGCGGTGGCGAGCGCAAATGCCACATCCGGGTACATCGGACGGTCGTTCTGCGCGTCATTGGTGTAATCCGTCACCACATACTCTTTCTCTTCCAGCAGCTTTTTAATCACATTTTTCAATTCGATAGCCGCATCATCGGCGCCAATTGCGATAGTTTTCATCGTCGTTCTCCAGCAGGGTGTGCAATGACGCCTGCACGTTTGTTCAGCAGGCGAGAAGATGTTCATGGTTAGCCTGCCATAAATACAATCATATGTTCAATGGCTGTTCATATGAATTACCTTCAGGATCGCGCCTGAATTCCTCAGGAAACCCTGTCAAACCGCCTTTGCTGCGCTGGATGGGCGCAGTAATCCGATAAATTGACCAAAATCAAATCTCATGAAGCCGCTCACACTTTCACGTGTTGCAGTTGAGAGATGCACAATTATCCGTGTAGTGTTCATATGTTCGCATGACTATACCAATGTACAAGAAGACCCATCGAGGACTCGAACATGTGTCATTTACACCGTACCTCTCAGTACTCCTGCAGCCAGCGCCTCTTTGGCGATTGGTCAACACCACATAAAGAAATGATCACTCACGCACGTCGTGGAGGTGCGTTATGAACCAACAAACAATGACGGCGGTGGAGCAATCCACCATCAGAAAAATCTCCTGGCGCTTAGTGCCGTTCGTGGCGCTGATGTTCTTTATCAACTTTCTCGATCGCACCGCGATTTCGTTTGCCGGCCCCAACGGCATGACGCAAGACCTTGGCCTCACCGCGCTGCAGTTTGGCCTGGCGTCGGGCATTTTCTTTATTGGTTACATCCTGCTGGAAGTACCAAGCAACCTCGCGCTGCATAAGTTCGGCGCGCGTCGCTGGCTGGCGCGCATCATGATCAGCTGGGGCATTGTCTCGCTGCTGTTCACCTGGGTGAGCAGTGTGGAAGGCTTGTATACGCTGCGTCTGCTGCTGGGTATCGCCGAAGCCGGCTTCTTCCCTGGCGCGATTCTCTATCTCAGCATGTGGGTACCGGGACGTCATCGCAGCAAAATCCTGTCGCTGTTCTATCTTGCGCAGCCGCTGACGGTGGTGTTCGGTGCACCTTTAGCCGCGTCACTGATTCAGCAGCACGGCCTGTTTGGTATGGAAGGCTGGCGCGTGATGTTTATGGGTGTCTCAATTCCCGCGATTCTGATTGGTATCGTCGCACTGTTCTGGTTGGTGGATTCGCCGCGTCAGGCCAAGTGGCTGACCGCCGAAGAGAAAACCTGGCTGACCACCGAACTGGAAGCCGAGCATCAACAGAAGCAGGGCCATCAAAAACACAGCCTGCGTTCGGTGATGGGTAACGGCCGCGTGTGGATGCTATGCCTGATTTACTTCGGCTTTATCTATGGCCTGTATGCGCTGGCGTTCTTCCTGCCGACCATCATCGCGGGCTTCCAGCAACAATTTGGCACCACCTTTAACGTGATGCAGAAAGGGCTGATTACCGGCGTGCCGTACCTGATCGCGGCGGTGGTGATGTTCTTCTGGTCGAAAGATGCCACACGTCGCGGCTGCAAAACCTGGCACATCGCCATTCCGGCATTGGCAGGCGGCATCAGCGTGCCGCTGGCGCTGTATATGGATTCGCCGTTCACCACCATCATGGTGATAGCGATTACCGCCAGCTCCATCTTCGCCGCGCTGCCGAACTTCTGGACCTTACCGACGCAATTCCTGACCGGCGCATCTGCCGCCGCAGCCATTGCCTTGATCAACACCTTAGGAAACGTAGCGGGCTTCTCTGCGGGCTACATCACCGGCGCACTGCATGACGCCACCAACAGCTACGCCTTGCCGATGTTTGTGGTAGGTGGATTCATGCTGCTGTCAGCGTTCCTCATGCTGTTACTTAATCGCCGTCGCTCGCCGTCTCAGCCGACCTCTTTAGCTCAGGAGCATTAATATGACGTACCTGTTTAACCAACCTTCAGCCTTTGCCGCTGAGCTTATCGAAGGCTTTGTTGCCGCCAACGCCGATAAAGTCCGTCAGGTCGCCGGAGGCGTGGTGCGCAGCACCCGCAGCCAGCCGAATACGGTGGCGGTGATTGTGGGCGGCGGGTCCGGTCACTATCCGGCGTTCGCCGGGTTGGTTGGACAAGGTCTGGCGCACGGCGCGGCGATGGGCAACTTATTTGCATCGCCGTCGGCGCAGCAGATCTACAACGTGGCGCGTGCGGCCCATAACGGCGCGGGCGTATTGCTGATGTTCGGTAACTACGCTGGCGATGTGCTGCACTTCGGCCAGGCCTGCGAGCGTCTGCGCGCGGAAGGCATCGCTTGTGAAGTGCTGGCGGTAACCGACGATATCTCCAGCGCGGGTAAAGATGAGCTGGAGAAGCGTCGCGGTGTGGCAGGCGATCTGTGCGTGTTCAAAGCCGCCTGCGCCGCAGCTGAAGCGGGTCATGATTTATCACAAGTCCTGCAGCTGGCACAGCACGCGAATAACCGCACGCGTACATTTGGCGTGGCGTTTTCCGGTTGCAGCTTGCCGGGCGCCTCGCATCCACTGTTTGAAGTGGAAAAAGGGCGCATGGCGCTGGGCTTAGGAATTCACGGCGAGCCGGGGATCAAAGAGACCGACATGCCGAGTGCGGATGAGCTGGCCGAGATCTTCGTGGAGCGCTTGCTCAATGAACTGCCAGCCGATATCCCGCAGGCCGAAGGTCAGCGCGTGGCGGTGATCCTCAACGGGCTGGGCTCGGTGAAATATGAAGAGCTGTTTGTCGTCTATCGTCGCGTTGCGCAACTGCTGGAGGCGGCTAAGCTGCAGGTGGTTGAGCCGGACGTCGGTGAGTTTGTCACCAGCTTCAATATGGCCGGTGCGTCACTGACGCTGATGTGGCTGGACGATCAGCTGGAAACTTTGTGGCGTGCGCCGACCAATACGCCCGCTTACCGTAAAGGCAGCGTATTGGTGGCCGAGCCGTTAAGCGCCGCAGAATTGATTGAAAGCACGGAAGAAGCCTTGCCATCAGCTACAGCGGAATCGCAAGAGAGCGCGAAACGCGTACTGCAGCTGCTCGAAGCAGTGGCAGAAATGTTACAGCGTAACGCTGAGCGTCTTGGCGATATCGATGCGGTGGCCGGCGACGGCGATCACGGTATCGGCATGGAGCGCGGCGTGCTGGGCGCGGTTGAAAAGGCGCGTGAAGTTGCGGCGCGTGGTGCCGGTGCGGGCAGCTTGCTGTGCCGCGCGGCGGATGCGTGGGCAGATAAAGCCGGTGGTACGTCGGGCGCATTGTGGGGCGTGGCGCTTACCGCGTTGGGTACCGCGCTTGGCGATCGTCAGACGGCAGATGCGCAGCGCGTGGCCACCGGCGTACGTGAAGCGAAAGAAGGCATCATGCACTTTGGTAAAGCGCGCGTTGGCGATAAAACCATGGTTGATGTGCTGGTGCCGTTTAGCGACAGCCTCAACGAAGCGGTTACCGCTGGCGCGTCGTTAACCGACGCCTGGCTGCAGGCGGCGCAGGTGGCCGATAAAGCCGCGCAGGACACCGCGCAGCTGGTACCAAAAATGGGGCGCGCGCGTCCGCTGGCAGAAAAAAGCGTTGGCACGCCGGATGCCGGAGCGATTTCGCTGGCATTGATCGTCAATACCGTCGGCGATCTGCTAAAAGAACACAGTGCCTCTGAACAAGGAGCTTGAAGCATGTCTCAGCCAAAAATCTGGCTCGGCGTCAGTTTGAAAATGTACTTCGGTTATCAGCAAACCTTGCAATGGTGTCGCGATGTAGCGGCACTCGCCAACCACGCTGCGGTGAAAAACGGCGAAGTGGGCTTGTTTGTGTTACCGGCTTATCCGGCGATTCCGGCGGTTGCAGAGATCTTCGCTAACACACCAGTGCGCTTCGGCGGCCAGGATGTTTGCCAGGCGGAGAACGGCGCCTGGACTGGCGAAGTCAGCGCCAGCATGTTGCAGGAGTTGGGCTGCTCGTTGGCCGAAATTGGTCACGCTGAGCGCCGTCGTCATTTCCACGAAGATAAAGTGCAAATTGCCGCCAAAGTGGCGATGTCGCTGCGTCACGGCATCACGCCGGTGTTGTGCATCGGTGAAGAAGTGCAGGCAGAACCGCAGCAGGCGATCGCACTGTGCCAGCAGCAGTTGGCCGAAGCGCTAGCCGACTCGGCGCAGCAGGGCTTAAAGGGCGAAGTGTTCTTTGCCTATGAACCGCAGTGGGCGATTGGTGCGCCGCAACCGGCACCAGACAGCTACATCCGCGCAGTGTGCGCCGGGTTGCAGCAGCTCGCCACGCCGTCCGGCATCACTCTCAAAATCATCTACGGCGGCAGTGCCGGTCCGGGACTGATTCAGCGGCTTGGCGCGGACGTGAATGGCCTGTTCCTGGGACGCTTTGCCCACGATCCTAAAGCATTGGCACAAATTATTGATGAAGCCAGTGAGCTGGCTCAGGAGCTCGGTTGATGAGCCGTATCGGACTCAGTACCTACGCCTTTTTCTGGCGCATGTCGTCGAAAGTAGCAAACCCGCTGACACTGGAACAGATGCTGCAGCAGACCGCCGATCTCGATGTGTCGGTGTTTCAAATCTGCGACTATCCGGCGATTGAAACCTGGTCTGACGCACAACTGTTGACGCTACGTCAGCAGGCCGATGCGCTCGGCATCACGCTGGAACTCGGCACGCGCGGCCTTGGCACAGAGCATCTGCGTCGTTATCTGCATATGGCGGAAATCCTCGATGCGCGCGTAATACGCTCGATGTTCTACACCGCCGATCACCGTCCTTCGCTCGACGAAGCTGCCGCGCTGATTGGCGCGGTATTGCCGGATTTTGCCCGCCAGCAGGTGCGTCTCTGTCTGGAGACATACGAGCAGGTGAACAGCGGCGCGATGATGTCGGTGATCAACAAGTTCCTGTCGCCGTGGCTCGGCGTGTGTCTCGATCCCGCCAACTGTGTCGCCGGACTCGAATTGCCAGAGCAGGTGATTGCCAACACCGCCGCGCGCGTCGGCAATCTGCACATCAAAGACTTTGCCTTCACCCGTCGTGATGGCTGGGTTGGCTTTACCTTTGCCGGTTGCCCGATGGGCGAAGGCTTGCTCGATTACGACCGGATGATCGCTAGCGTGCGCCCGGCGGATAAAGGCATTAACCAAATCGTCGAACATTGGTTGCCGTGGCAGGACGATGCCGCGCTGACCTGCGAGCGAGAAGCCGAATGGACTCGCCGCACCGTTGAATTCTTACGTAGTAAACAAGATCAGGAGTAACAACATGAGCGTGCAACTTAAAACCATCACCGTGATTGGCGCGGGCGGCAAAATGGGTATGCGTATTTCTGCCAACTTCCAGAAAAGCGATTATCAGGTGTTTTACTGTGAGAACTCACCTAAGGCGCAAGAGCAGGTAAGCGCGCAGGGGCGCGAACTCTCTGATGCGGCCTCCGTGGTGCCATTGAGCGACGTGGTGATTCTGGCGGTGCCGGATATCGTGCTGGGCAAAGTCTCTGAAGGCGTGGTGCCACAGATGAAAGCGGGCGCGATTCTGCTGACGCTGGACCCCGCAGCGGCCTACGCCAATCTGATCGCCCATCGCGATGGCATTGAATACGCGGTGGCGCATCCTTGCCATCCGTCGGTCTTCCTTGAGCGTTACACCAAAGAAGAACATGCCGATGCCTTCGGCGGTATCGCGGCGGTTCAGCACGTGGCGGCTTCGTATGAAACCGGTTCAGATGAGCAGAAAGCCGAGTTGAGCAAGGTGATCAGCGTGATGTACGGGCCGGTGGAGCAAGTACATTGGGTTACCGTGACGCAACTGGCGTATCTGGAACCCACGCTGGTGGAAACCGTGGCCTGCATGGTCGGCGCGTTTATGAAAGAAGCGCTGGATGAAACCGTGAAACACAGTGGCGTACCGGAAGAAGCGGCCAAAGCGATGTTGTATGGCCATATTCAAATCGCGCTGGCCGTGGCGTTCCGCGCAACTAACCCGTTCTCGGATGCTTGCATGATCGCCATGGAGTACGGCCGTGAGAAGATTGTGAAACCTGACTGGAAACAGATCTTCGATCAGAAAGAGCTGGATATCGTGATTGCCCGTATGCTGAAAATCGACGCCATCAAGCGCTAAGCGTGATGCTCGATCGACTCGCGGCGCTGTTGTCTGGCGAAGCGAGTCGTATCAATGATATAACTCCTTCCCAAAATCCCTGGTCGCCATAAATGGCGACCCTACAACGATCCGCTTGCGCCCGTGCGCACGATTCCAACAAAAGACAGGTTACGGATGGAAAAAAACACGCTTTCTCAGGACTCCGAGCTGCTGACGGAAATAGCTGTCGCCTACTATCAGGACGAAATCACCCAGGAGGAGATTGCGCGTAAGTTTGGTATTTCCCGCATTAAAGTCGGTCGACTGCTCAAACGTGCGCGCGAAGAGGGCATCGTCGAAATCAACGTGCGTTACCATCCCGTCTTCAGTACCCGCCTCGAACAACAGCTGCAAAATCGCTTCCCACAACTGCAACGTGCGCTAATAGCGCTCGATCAGCCCGATCAGGAAGAGCAGCGACGTCAGGTTGCCGCTCTGGTGTCGTCACATTTAGCGCAGTCGCTGAAAGACGACGCCATTGTCGCCGTTGGGCAAGGGCGCAACGTTGCCGCTGTCGCCGATTATCCCGGCCAGGTACCGACGCGTAACTGCCTGTTCATTAGCGGCATTGGCGGCACGCATCGTCCAGGCGATGCCATCAACGCTGACCATATCAGCCGTCGTCTGGCGAAGAAGTTTGGTGGCATCAGCGAAACGCTGTACGCGCCTGCCTATGTTGAGAACCGCGCGCTGCGCGATGCTTTTATGCAAAACGGCACCATCAAAGAGACGCTGGACCGCGCGCGCAAAGCGGATGTGGCGCTGGTGGGTATTGGTGACATGAATGAAAACAGCTATATGGTGAAACTCGGCTGGTTCACGCCGCACGAAATCATCGACGCCAGCGTTAATCAGGGTGTGACGGGCGATGTCGCCGGCTATGACTTCTTTAATTCACAAGGCCAACACGTAGATACCGTGATGAACGATCGCGTGATTGGGCTGAGCATCGATGAGCTGCGCAAAATTCCCTGCGTGATCGCCATTGCCGCAGAAAATACCAAAGCGATGGCGATCCTTGGTGCACTGCGCACTGGCGCGATCGATATCATCGCCACCACTGCGCAGAACATCCGCACCATATTGAGTTTGTCGCAGGAAAAGGTTTAGTTAGACGGCCAACCACTGCTGAGCATCGCGTTTGATGTTTTGCTCCAGTTCACTGCCGCGCGTAGCAAAAACGCGCTGTAACGGGAAGCCGCTCTGCTCCAGCAGATACGCCAGTGTGGCGTATTCACGCGGATATTTCGCTACCACGGCGGGGTCTATTTCCACCAGACCCAGCGGGAAGGTAAAGGTCCCCATATCGTAAATACTTTGGCGACGCACCAGTCGCCACACGCCGTCGCGTTTTTCAGCCATGTCATAAAAGCGGTTGTGGCATTCACAGCCGACATTCAGTTTCACATTCTCCGCAATGATCATCGCATTGGTTTCTAGAATCGCTTTGTTGCCACTGGCATTGAAGGTGATGGCGGGAGAGGCAATGAAGTGTTTGGTGCGCAGATCGGATTTCCCCATGCGCATTGAACCCGTGACAAAGTCACTCGCCAGCCCTTCAAACCAGGTAATTTCAATCGTGCCATCGGCATGGAACAGACCGCGTAATTGATCCCATTCGCCCAAATCGCGGTGCATCCAGCCATTCATAAGGTCATTGAGTTGTTGGCGATCCTGTAATTGGTTTTGCATGTTATTGCTCCTGTAAGTTGACGGCGTTCAGTTTGTGCGCTGATTGCGCTAAACTCAAATAGATAGAAATTACGGATCAATCATTTTTAGTGATTAATGGGGCGAATATGGAATTGCGTCATCTGCGCTACTTTTTAACTGTTGTAGAAGAGGGGCATTTTGGCCGCGCGGCGCAACGGCTGAATATTGTGCAACCTGCGTTGAGTATGCAGATTAAAGCGCTGGAAGCTGAGCTGGGCGGCCCGCTATTTTTACGCACCAGTCGTCGCGTCGAACTCACCGAAGCGGGCCTGCTATTGCAGGCCGAGGCGAAACGCACGCTGGAGCAAGCTGAGCACACCCGTCATGTGGTTCAACGCTCAATGCGCGGTGAAATTGGGCGTGTACGCATCGGGTTCGCTGGCAACGCCGTGTTTAGCGGCAGATTGATGCGTGATATACGCGCCTTTCATCAAGCGTATCCGCAGGCCGAACTTGTGTGTCAGGAGATGGCGCCGCATCTGCAACATGAGGCGATTAACAACGGCATGCTCGATGTCGGCTATATGCCTGACTATCATCCAGAACCGACGTCTGCGCTGGCGTATGACTTAATTGGTGAGTGGCCACGCGTGGTGGTGATGTCCAGCGATCATCCGCTGGCGGCGAAGCCGCGCGTGACTATTGAGATGCTGGCGCATCAGCCACTGATTATGTACGCCACCCATGAAGGTCAGTCTCATTTTGACGCCGTTTTACATCGCCTGTTGGGTGACAGATTGCATATCGCGCATCGTATCTCCAGCACACTTAGCGTGCTTGCGATGGCCGGTGCCGGACTGGGCATCGCGCTGGTGCCGGCACCGTTAACACAAGTGGCGATCCCCGGCGTGGTTTATCGAACGCTGGACTCAGCTGAGTTATCGGCGAATTTAATGATGGTCAGTCGTAAGGATGCGTGCAGCGGCGCGGTGTTGGCGTATCTTGCTACCGCGCGGGCCATATCTACTAAAGCATAAGTTTAACCTTTCAAATCAGACTTATTCCGCAACGCGCAGTGCCATAACCTAACGGTCTTGTTCGTGCTATGTTCAGGATATATCCTGTATTTTTCCTTGTTGAGAATCCCTGCCAGATGACTAACACGCGCTTGCTCTCGGTTGAAAACCTCTCGCTGCACACTCACGATCAGCGCTTGCTGGTGGATAACGTCTCTTTTGATCTCGGTCGCAAGGAAATCCTGGCATTAGTCGGCGAGTCGGGCTCGGGTAAAACCTTAACGTCGCTGGCGCTGATGAGCTTGCTGCCGCCAGGCGTGCAGCAAAGTGGTGGCCGCGTGGTGTTTAATGGTGAGCCGCTGGATGCGTGTAAGACCCAGCAATTACGCGGCTGCCGCATCGCCACGGTGTTTCAGGAGCCGATGACCAGCATGAATCCCACGCTGCGTATTGGTGAGCAGATTGCCGAAGTGCTGGTGCGGCATCGACAGTTCAGCTGGAAACAGGCGCAGCAGGAAGCGATAGCGCTGCTGGAACGCGTTGGCATCGTCAATCCGGCGCAGCGCGCACGGCAATATATTCATCAGCTGTCGGGCGGCATGCGGCAACGTGTGATGATCGCCAGCGCCATTAGCGGTCAGCCGGAATTATTGATTGCCGATGAACCGACAACCGCGCTGGACGTCACCATTCAGGCACAGATTCTGGCGCTACTACAGGAGCTGCAGCAAGAGATGGGCATGGGGATCTTATTGATCACCCACGATCTCTCGGTGGTGGCGCGCTACGCCGATCGCGTCTGCGTGATGCAGCAAGGGCGGCTGGTTGAACAGGGCGCGGTGCTGAGCACGCTCGGCGCGCCAACGCATCCTTACACACGCAAATTGATTGCCGCTTCAGCGACGCAAATCCCTGAGGCAATTGTGCCGGTTGAGCAGCCGCCGCTGCTGGTGCTGCGTGACATCAGTAAAAGCTATCCGCTGCCGCGCCGCATGCCGCTGTGGCCAGCCAAACGGCAAACCGTTTTGCATCCGGCTAATCTGTCGATTGCGCAGGGCGAGATAGTTGGGCTGATTGGCGAATCAGGCTCCGGTAAAACCACCTTGGGCAGCGCGGCGATTGGTCTGATTACGGCGGATGGCGGCGAGGTACATTTTCAGGGGCAGCATCTGCAAGGGCGCCAACTGAATACGTTACGTCGTCATGCTCAGATCATCTTTCAAGACCCTTACGCCAGTTTGAATCCCAAAATTCCAGTCGGTGAGCAGATCGCCGAACCGCTGCGCGTCTGGCAACTGCGCAAAGGCGCGGCGGTGGATCAGCGGGTTAAAGAGCTGCTGGCGTTGGTGGGATTGAAGGCCGAACATGCCGGACGTCTGCCGGGCGCGTTTTCCGGCGGTCAGCGTCAGCGTATCGCCATTGCGCGCGCGCTGGCGATGGAGCCGAAGTTGCTGGTGGCGGATGAAGCGGTGGCGGCACTGGATTTATCAGTGCGCGGGCAGATTCTGGCGCTGTTTAATGATTTACGCCACAAGCTGGGATTATCGGTACTGTTTATCAGCCACGATCTCAGCGCGGTGCGTCAGTTGTGCGATCGCGTAGTGGTGATGTATCACGGCAGGATTGTGGAGTCCGGCGCGACCGCCAGCGTGATTAATCATCCGCAGGACAATTACACCCGCCAACTGCTCGCCGCTGCGCCGGACGTTCAGCAGGCGCTGGCGCTACGATCAGCTGCAGTGTAACAGCGGCAGTTCGTGATGTTCAGCCCATTCGTGCCAGGAACCGACATACACCGAAACATGGGGATAGCCCGCCAGCTTCAACGCCGCTAACACCGTGGCGGCGCGGGCACCGCGATGGCAATAAACCTGCAACTTCGCGTCTTTACTCAATCCTGCCGCCTCGGCACGTGCGGCAATCTGCTGCGCTGCTAAGAAATGGCCGTTGGCAATGAGATCCTCCCAAAATAGCAGCTGAGAGTGCGGAATGCGTCCGGCGCGCTGGCAGCATGCATGCGCAAAGCTGCCGTCAAATTCGCTGGGGCGACGTGCATCCACGTTGACCACATTCACGCCATCCGCTGCTAATACCTGTTCCCGGCTGCATACCAGCTCGCGATTCCACGCGGGTGCGTTTGCTGCAGGCGGATGCGCCACCGTGCGGCTTAATCCCAATCCCGGACTGAGTTCATAACCTGCCGCAATCCACGCATCCACGCCGCCATCCAGAATCAGCGCATCATCACACTTCAGCAGCCAGGCAAACCAGGCCCCACGCGGCGAACGCATGCCAACCTGCTGTTCGAAAAACACCGGCGTGGCGTTGGGATAGGCGGTAAACATCGGTTGCAGCGCGGTGGCGGCTTCTGCAGCCATCACCGCTAAACCTGCCTCGCTGCAATCCTCAATAAAATAGTCGTAGACGTTACAGTGCTGCGCGCCGGGCAAGGTGGCGCGTTGCCAGTCGGCGAACTCGCGCACGTCGATCAGCAGAAACGCTTCGCCTTTTGCCTGGCGCTGATGCAGTGCAAGCACATCAATGATCATGCAGAACTCCTGAAAACAGCGACTGCAACGAACCGAGTTCGTCGTGCTCGGCGGCCTGTAACACGCGGGCGGCGAGGGCGATATCAAACACGTTGAGGCCAAACGAGGAGAAATAGACGCTGTCATCGGGCTGTGGACGCCAGTTATCCAGCAGCAGCGCGGCGAGATCGGCCGCCACATCCTGCTCACGAAACTCACCGGCGCGGAACATCTGGAACAGGCTTTTGGCGCTGCGCTGGGCAAAATCGCCCCACGCATCAACCACCACCTTGCTGCTGGCTTTGATGGCGGCGAAACTGACTTCGTGATAGCCGACCTGCACAATGATCCTGCCGGGCTGGACCGCTGCGGCGTCAATAATCGGCTGGTCGGCGCTGGTGCAGGTCAGCACCGCGTCATAAGGCTGCGCCAGAGCGAGCTGCAAATCAGTTTCGATCTGCACTTCGCGCAACGCATTGAGTTTAAAAGGCGAGCGATTCCACACGCCAATCTGTTCCAGCTGTGGAAACAACTGCTGCAACATGCGCAAATGCGCCTGAGCATGCAAACCAGCGCCAAGCAGCAGCACGCGTTTCACCGGACGCGGCGCGGCCAGCTGTAACGCCAGTGCGCTCACCGCCGCGGTGCGCGCCGCGGTTAATGCGCCGCTGGCCAGCAAACCACGCGGAATACCGCTTTGCGCATCGTTAATCAGGGTTAAGGCTAAGGCGGCGGGCAGCGCATCGGGTCGCTGTGGACGATGTGCCGTCCACTTTACGCCCGCAGCGTTGTAGCTGCCGCCAACGCGCGCCGGTAAGGCATAAGCTTTACCAAGCGGCGTACCGAGATCGATGTGATTTTCAGCGGGCATTTGCGCCTCGCCGAGACGCATCAGGCGAATCACCGCTTTGACGTCTTCCAGCGCCAGAGCGACATCGCCGCCGCCTAATTGCGCGACGGTGGCTTCATCCAGTACACGCAATAACGCTTCCATTACTGCTCCAGCAGGCGATCGGCGAAGGGATAGAGCGCCGGAGAACCGCCACAATGCACAAAGGTGACGCGCGATCCTTGTGGAATGTGCCCTTGTTCGACCAGCGAGAACAGGCCGTGCATCGCTTTGCCGGTGTAAACCGGATCCAGCAGCACGCCTTCCAGCTGGGCGAGTTGGTAGATGGCGGCAATGCCGCCGTCCGATGGCACGCCGTATGCCTGACCGACATAACCATCTTCAATCCAGATATCCTCCGGTTGCCATTGCTGCGGCCATTGCAGCAGATCGGCACAATCCTGCGCCATGCCGGCAATGCGTGGCTGGAACCAGTCGGCTTTGGCGCTAACGCTCACGCCAATCACCTTAGTATCGGGCCAATAGCGGCGCGTACCCACATGCAATCCCGCCAGCGTGCCGCCAGAACCGGTGGGCGCGACGATGAAATCGGGCGCGGGCGTCTGGCTGGGTGCCAGCTGCGCCGCGATCTCTTCCACTGCCCGCACATAACCCAATGCGCCGAGTGGCGTTGCGCCACCCAGCGGAATAATCATTGGGGTTTCACCTTGCGCGAGAGCCGCATCAGCATGCGCCTGCATCGCACCTTCAATCATCGTGAAATAGCCGTCGGGATCGAGGAACTGCACCTCGGCCCCGAACAGCTTGTCCAGCAGCAGATTACCTTGCCAGCTTGCGGGCGGATTGCCCCGCAGCACCAGCACCGGACGCATACCAAACTTGCGTGCGGCGGCGGCCACCATGCGGGCGTGGTTCGACTGATGCCCGCCGGTGGTGATCACCACATTCACGCCTGTTTTGCAGGCCTCCGCCATCAGATACTCCAGCTTGCGGACTTTGTTGCCGCCGCCGCCGAAGCCACTGTAGTCATCACGTTTGATCGTCAGCGTAATCCCAAGTGCCTCACTGAGCCGCGGCAGCGGCTCGTGAGGCGTGGGGAAGAAGCCGAGCGGAACGCGTTCAAACTCTTCAACTGATTTCATTATGTGTTACCTATATTTTTATGTACTGCGGTGTTTCCCTGGTGTGGCGCGACCCGGCCAATGGCCGAATCATTGAATGCGTTGAGCCATAAGCTCATGGATTGCTGGAAGCGTTCGAGTCCCGCCAGCGTGACAAACTCATTGACGGCGTGGGCGTTGCCGCCGTGGCCTAATCCGCCAATCAGAAAGGCGGGAGCGACGGCCGCGAAAGCGTAAGCGGGCGCACAGCCCGGTGCCCACGGCCAGATTTGCGGTGCCGCGCCTAGCGTTTGATAGCTGGCGATCAAAGCATCGACGCCGCTGGCGCTGCGGCTAAAGCGCACGCCGGGATAACGATCGAACAGTTGCAGTTCGCTGCCGGCTAAATCGGCTTGCGCCAGGCGCTGCTGCGCGGCTTCAATCATCGCGTCCTGATCGAAACCCGGCGGAATGCGAAACGCCAGTTCCGCGCTGGCACGGAACGGGATGACGCCGCGTCCGCCCGGCGGATCGCTGTGCAGTTCAGCCAGCGTCAAGACCGCGCTGCCGAGCAGCGTTTGCAGGCAGCTCAGCGTGTCGCCCTCAATCATCAGGCGCTGGCTGCGACGGAACTGCAGTTCATCATCGATGCTGAACTCGGCGGCTAAGGTCGCCAATAACTGATTCGCCTCATCGTCCGTGGCATTACACGCCAGCACGCCGCTGTGTGCGGCCGGTGCGATGGCATTCAGAGCCTGCACTAAGCGCCACGCTGGATTGGCGATCCAACCGGCATTGCTGGCATGAATCGCGGAGGAAGGTCCGCCCCATGCGCCGCCGCTGACGCTGAGACGTCCGCTGGCCAGTCCGGTAAAGCCGAGGTAAACGCGCGGTGCGCCGCCACCGTATTCGCACAGCGAGGGGAACAGCACCGCTTCAGCGGGCGCGATCGGGCAAGGCTGCTGCGCCAGATAACGTCGCAGTGCGCCGCTGCCGATTTCCTCTTCGCCCTCGAACAAAATTTCGATATTAAAATCGAGCTGCTGGCTCTGCTGCAGTTCGCGCAGCAGGATCAGCAGGGCGGCGACCGGGCCTTTGTTGTTCTCTGCGCCGCGTCCGACAAAGACCGCGCCGAGATCGTCCCAGTGACACACGCCACCGACAAACGGCGGCACATCCCAACCGGCATCATCCGCAGGCATCACGTCATACATGTTGTAGAGCACCACGGTTTTGGCGCTGCCGTTATCGATGCGCACATGCACCAGCGGCGGAGAATTGTCGGTTTGCGACGCCACCGGATAAATCACGCTGGCGCCAAGTTGCTCCACCATCCACTGTTCCAGCCAGGCGGCCAACCCGCGCTGCGAGGATAACTGACCGGCCACGCTCGGCCAGCGCGTCAGTTCACTCAGCAGTTCAAGCGTGGCATCAAGGCGACTCATAAACGAATCCTCGGGTTCAGCACCAGATAGAGCAGGTCGATCAGCAAATTGATCGCCACAAACACCACCGCAGCGAGCAACACAATCGCTTGCACCAGCGGGAAGTCGCGGTTTTGAATCGCCTGAATCGCCAGACGACCAATGCCCGGCCAGGCAAAAATAATTTCTGTTACCAGTGCGCCGCCGAGCAGCGAGGCGAAATACATGCCTTGCACGGTGATCACCGGAATCAGCGCGTTACGCAAACCATGGCGTACCACAATGCGCCAGGCGCTGAGCCCTTTGGCGCGCGCGGTGCGGATATAATCCTGTTGCAGCACATCCAGCAGGCTGGCGCGCGTCAAACGTGCTACGGCGCTCATGTAAAACGCACCAAGGCTGAGTGCGGGCATCACCAGCGCGGCGAAAGTGCCGTAACCGCTGGAAGGCAGCCACTGTAACTTCAGGCTAAACAGCAAAATCAGCAGCAGCCCCAGCCAGAACACCGGAATCGCCTGACCAGAGAAGGCCAGCAGGCGGCACAGCAAATCCCAAATGCTGTGCGGTCGCAGGGCGCTGATAATGCCCAGCAGCAGACCGAGCAGCGAGCTCCACGCCAGCGCACTCACCGCCAGCAGCGCTGTTGCCGGCAAGCGTTCAGCAATCAGCGCCAGCACCGGCTGGCTGTAGCGCAGCGATTCACCAAAATCGCCGTGTAGCACGCCGCCAAGATAGTGGCTGTACTGCCACAGCAGCGGGCGATCAAAGCCCATGCTGTGACGGAACGTATCAATCTCCTGCTGGCTGGAGCCGGGCGGCATCATCAGCGCCGCCGGATCGCCCGTCATGTGCAGGCTAAAGAAAATCAGCAGCGACACGCCAAGCAGCACTAATACTGATTGGCCAAGGCGATTGAGCAGAATGTTCAGCATCTTAATCCAGCCTTGTGTGCGTGCGACGTAACAGCGCATCGCCGAGCAGGTTGCAGCCAATCACCAGCGCCGCAATCACTAAACCGGGATAGAGCACCAGCCATTGCGACAGCAGCATGTAAGAGCGGCCTTCGCCAATTAAGTTGCCCAGCGTCGGCGTGGGCGGCTGAATGCCCATGCCAAGAAATCCGACTGAGGCTTCGAGCACGATCAAGCGTGGGATATCCAGCGTCAGCAGCACTACCAGTGGCGTCAGCAGATTGGGCAGGATATGCCGCAGCAGCACGCGCAGCGGCGAAAAGCCCATGGCGCGCACCGCCTGAATATATTCCAGTTCACGAATTTCTAAGGTTTTGGCGCGCGCCACGCGGGCATAAATCGCCCAGCTGGTGCAGCCCATAATCACAATAATGTTGGTGAGTGATGCGCCCATCAGCGCAATCACCAGCAGAATCAACAGAATAAACGGCACCGCCAGTTGGATGTCGATCAGGCGCATGATCAGCGCATCAACCCAACCGCCGGCGTAACCGGCAATCATGCCGAGCGCGACGCCAATCACCGCGCCAATCGCCGCCGCGACTAATACCACCAGCAGCGACAAGCGCGTGCCGGAGAGAATGCGCGCCAGCAGATCGCGGCCCAGTTGATCAGTGCCAAGCCAATGCGTGGCTTGCGCACCGGGCGAACCCGGCGGCAGGAACATCTCATTAAGGTTGTTACTTAAGGCATCGGGCAACGGCAGCCACGGAGAGAGCAGCGCCGCGGCAATCACCACGATCAGCAATACGCTGCCGATCACCGCATCGCCGTAAATCAGGCGGCGCGGACGGCGCTGCAGCACGTTGCCCGGTGAAATCATTTCAGCCTCAAATCAAACAGCGGGATGCGGGCATCGACGCGGCCTTTGAAGTTGAGCGAGGTGCTGTGTGCATACAAGGTGTCTTCACGATACAGCGGCAGCAGCGGCTGTTGTTCAGCAACGCGTTGCTGAATCTGCTCTAACACCTTTTTGCGCGCAGCGGGATCAACAATCTGACGGCTTTGATCGAGCAACTTATCCAGCTCTGCATCATGCACGGTGGAATAGGGCTCGCCGCTGCGCAGAATCGGGAACAGCGCGGCATCGGCATCCAGCGTTTGGGTTGAGCCCCACGCCAGCATATACATCGGAGCCTGTTTCTGTGATGCGACCTGCTGGGTGTAAACCGACCATTCCGGCACTTCCAGCTCGGCTTTCACGCCAATTGCGGCTAAATCCTGCACGATGGCTTGCGCCACATCGGCGCTGGCAATATAGCGGCGCGGCGCCTGGAAGCGCAGGGTAAAACCGTTAGCGTAACCGGCTTCAGCCAGCAGCGATTTGGCTTTCGCCACATCTTGCGCGGTAGCCGGAACCGCCAGATAACCAAAGTCATTGGCTCCGGCCATGGTGCCGGTTGGTGTGCCGAAACCGTGCAGCAGCTGTTGGGTATACGCCTGGCGATTCAACGCCAGCGAAAGCGCCTGACGTACCCGCACATCACTCAGCGGTTTCTCATCATCTTTAAGGCCGAGGTAAATCGTCAACCCGCCGCCTTTCACCTGTTCCAGCTCGACGTTGGGGCGATTTTTCAACGCGGGGACTAAATCGGCTGGCACGCTTTCAATCAGCTGCACTTCACCGGTCAGCAGCGCGGTAAGGCGCGCGGTGGCTTCGGGAATGGGACGCCAGGTAACGCGATCAATCGCCGGTTTGCCGCGCCAGTAAGTTTCATTTGCGACCATCACCACTTTTTCGTCCGGGATAAAGCTGTCCAGCTTGTAAGCGCCGCTGCCCACTGGCTTGCGCGCAAACTGGCTGGCGCCGACTTTCTTCACGTACGCCGGTGGCACAATGTAAGCCGGATAGCGACTCATGCGCGTCGGCAGCAGAGGATCCGGGCCGTTGGTGTGGATCTGCACCTGATAATCGTTGATCACCTCCACCGATTTGATGGTGCGGATATAGGAAATCGTCGGCGCGTGATTGGCGGGGTCTAAAATACGATCGATGGAGAATTTCACCGCTTCGGCGTTAACCGGCTCGCCATCGGTAAATTTCACGCCCTGGCGCAGGGTAAATTGCCAGGTGGTTTCGTTAATCGCTTTCCACTCAGTGGCTAAGCCCGGCTGCAATGACATGTCATCGGCGCGGCGCACTAAAGTATCGAAGATGTTATCTACCAGTGTGGCAGATTCTTTAAGAAAGCCGGGATCCATCGCCGTCGCAGACGTGGGTTGGCCAATGGTCAGTTCTGCCGCCTGTACAGCAGGCATCAGAGCAAATAGCAACGCGGTAGTGACAAACTTCACTGCAGGTAGTCTCATAACGTTTTCCAAAAATTGCCAGGGCAAGGTAGTGAAAAGAGTGGCTGCGGCCAGAATCAAGACTGTGCTTATTTGTAATACATGATATATCCTATAATCTGGCTGGTTGGCAATAAAACATTAAAAATAACTTACCATTTGCGGATTTCGGTAAAGGGCTCACAAAAAATGATCGAAATGGATAAAGCGCAGCGCATGAGTTTGACCGCGCAGGTGGAATCGTCACTGCGCAGCGCGCTGATTGTCGGCAAGTTAAAACCTGGCGCACGGCTGGTGACGCGCGATCTGGCGGCTCAACTGGGTACCAGCATCACGCCGGTGCGTGAAGCCTTATTGCGTCTGGTTTCTGCCGGCGCGCTGGATGCCACGCCCGCCGCCGCCTTTTTAGTGCCGGAAATGTCACTGCAGCGCTTCGAGGAAATCACGCTAATTCGTAAGCAGCTTGAAGGTTTAGCAGTGAGAACGGCAACGCCGTTTGTGGGAAAAAAACAGCTTTCTGAACTGAAAAAACTCTGCGTCAGCTTTATGCAGGCCAAGTTAAGCGGCGATGCAGCATTGGCGCTCGAAGCCAATCGCGCGTTTCGTTTTACGCTGTATGGCTATGCGCAAATGCCTACGCTTGAAGCGCTGATTGAACAGCTTTGGGTGCAGATTGGTCCGTGCTTTAACTATCTCTATCCGCAGCCGGCCGAGGTGGTGAATGGGCATCATAATTATGATCATCTGCTGGAAGCGTTGCAGGCGGGAGATGGTGTTACCAGTGAGAAGATTTTGATGAAAGCGATTGATGATGGGGCGGCGATTTTGAAGCGGCATTATTTTGATCAGTGATGCGTGTTAGAAGGTCGTCATAAATGACGACCCTACGGGAGCCACTTTAACCGCCCGGTCACCGCAGTGACATAAATCCTTCATTTCCTTCCGCTAGCTTACCGCCATTCTGATTTCTGGATTGCGGATGCATGAGCCACCTTTCGCTTCATCACATCACTAAAGCCTGGGGCGAGAAAATCGCCCTGGACGACATCAGCTTCGACGCGGCAGAAGGCTCGTTTGTCGCGCTGCTCGGTCCATCGGGTTGCGGTAAATCAACGCTGCTACGCACCATTGCCGGGCTGGAAACGGCCGATCGCGGGGCGATCCACTTTAAACACGCCGATATCACTCATCTGCCGCCGTCGCAGCGCAAGCTGTCGATGGTGTTTCAATCCTACGCGCTGTTTCCCCATCTCAACGTGCGTGAAAACCTGCTGTTTGGTTTGAAAGCGCGCGGCGAGGAGAAGCAGTCATTTGCTGCACGCCTCAATAACGTCAGTAAGCTGATGGAGCTGGATAAGCTGCTGGATCGTCTGCCGTCGCAGCTCTCCGGCGGACAGCAGCAACGCGTGGCGCTGGGCCGTGCGGTGATCGCCAATAACACGCTTTGCCTGATGGATGAGCCGCTGTCGAACCTCGATGCCAAGTTGCGTCAGAGCATGCGCCGTGAAATCCGCGCGCTGCAGAAGAAACTTGGCCTGACCATGCTGTACGTGACGCACGATCAAACCGAAGCGATGAGCATGGCCGACAGCATTATCCTGCTCAACGACGGTCACATCGAACAGCACGGCACGCCAGACGATCTCTATAACAATCCTGCCAGCGTGTTTGCCGCGCAGTTCATAGGCGCACCGCCGATGAATATCCTGCCGCTGCAGCGCAACGGCGCACATCACACTCTGATGCACCTGACCGCGCCCGTTGTGGAATACCACGAAGCAGCGCTGAGTCTTGGATTACGTGCCGAAGATATTCAGCTGATCGCCGCAGAACAGGCAGCGCTGACCGCGCGGGTGATCAGTTCCGAATATATGGGCGCTGATACCTTGCTGGTGTGCCAGCTTACCGGCATCAGCGAGCCGCTGACGGTCAAAGTGCCGGGCATGCAGCGCTTTACCGATGGCAGCGAAGTGGGATTGCAGTGGTCCGCCGCGCGGCAATATCTGTTTCATAGCCAGAGCGGTAAGCGCTGCGCGCCAGCTGAACAACACATGTTTGCCTCACAGAAAAAATACGCCGTTTAACCGTTGTCATTTGCCCAAGGGAAAATCATGTCTGCAATTCGTTATTCACGTCTTTCTGCATTAGTCCTCGCCGTTACCACCTCAGCTTTTGCGGCTGAACCGGTCAAGCTGCAAATGTATTACCCGATCGCGGTGGGCGGCAAAGTGAGCCACACCGTGGACACGCTGGTGGCGGATTTCCAGAAAGTGCATCCGGACGTGAGCATTCAGCCGGTGTATACCGGTGACTACGCTACCACCGTGACCAAAGCGCTGACCGCATTTCGCGGTGGCAACGCGCCGCAGCTGGCGGTGATCGGCGATATCGAAGCCTATTCTCTGATTGATGCCGGTGCGATTGTGGCGGCCAGCGATTTAGCGCAGGGCGATGAAGGCAAAAAATGGATCGACGGTTTCTATCCGGCGTTTCTGCGTCACATTGACGGCAAAGTGTGGGGCGTACCGTTCCAGCGTTCAACCGTGGTGATGTACTGGAACAAACAGGCGTTTGAGAAAGCCGGTTTGAACGCCGATACGCCACCGGCCAACTGGCAGCAAGTGGTCGAGTTCAGTAAGAAACTCACGATCAAAGATGCCAACGGCGTCAGCCAATGGGGCATCGAGATTCCGTCCACGCCAAACGGCTACTGGAACTTCCAGGGCTTGTCCGCTACCAACGGCGGTCGTCTGGATAACGGCAAAGGCACAGCGGTGCACTTCAACACGCCGGGCAACGTGGAAACGCTGCAGTGGCTGACCGATCTCGGCCAGAAAGAAGAAGTGTCGCCGAAGGGTGCGATTGCGTGGGGCACCACGCCACAGGATTTCATCAGCGGCAAAACCGCCATGATGGTGACCACCACCGGCAACCTGACCAACGTGCGTGATAACGCGAAGTTCCCGTTCGGCGTAGCGATGCTGCCGGAGAAAACCCAGCGCGGCAGCCCAACCGGCGGCGGCAACCTGTATGTGTTCAAAAACGCTTCGCCAGAACAGCAGAAAGCGGCGATGGAATTTATCCGTTGGGTCACGTCACCCGAGCAGGCGGCGCGCTGGAGTATCGCCACCGGTTACGTTGCGACGTCTCCGGCAGCGTGGGATACCACGGTGATGAAGGATTACGTCAAAGACGTTCCGCAGGCATTGGTGGCGCGTGAACAGCTGAAGTATGCGCAGCCGGAACTCTCTACTTACAACAGCGTGCAGATTCAGGATGCGCTCAATCACGCGGTAGAAGCGGCGGTAACGCAGGCGAAAACCCCAGCCGAAGCACTTGAAGGCGCGCAGAAGCAAGCCGATCGTCTGCTGAAGTCATACCAATAATTATGAGCACGATTCTCACCGTCGCGCCGGTTCGTCGTCCCCGGTTATGGTCGATGCAGCTGTATGGCTATCTGCTGATTTTGCCAGCACTGAGCTTTTTACTGCTGTTCACCCACTATCCGGCGGTTGCGACCGTGTGGGAAAGCCTGTTCAGCGCAGCGCGTAACGGTCGTCCAGCCCATTTTGTTGGGCTGGATAACTATCTCGCGCTGCTGGATGACGACATCTTCATCCAGTCGCTGTGGAATAACCTGCTGTATGCGCTGATCACCATTCCGCTGGCGGTCACGCTGGCGCTGCTGATGGCGCTGGCGGTCAATCGCCATATGCGTGCTAATGCGCTGGTGCGTACCGCGTTCTTTATTCCTTCGCTGCTGCCGATGATCGCTATCGCCAATCTGTGGCTGTTCTTCTACACGCCGCAGCTGGGCTTGCTGAATAAGCTGCTGGCGCTGTTTTCGCTGCCAGCGATTAACTGGCTCGGCGAACCGGGTAGCGCGTTGTATTGCTTGATGGCGGTTTCAGTCTGGCGTGAAGCGGGCTTCTTTATGATCTTTTATCTCGCCGCTTTGCAGCAGATCGATCCGCGCCTCAGCGAAGCCGCGCAGATAGAAGGGGCCTCACGCAGCTATTTTTTCCGTCGCGTGCAGTGGCCGCTGCTGATGCCTACCACGCTGTTTGTACTGATCAATGCGTCGATGAATGCCTTCCGCATCGTCGATCAGGTGATCGCCATGACCAACGGCGGACCGAATAACAGCAGTAGCTTGCTGCTGTTCTACATCTATCGAACCGCTTTCAGCTTCTGGGATATGCCCGCAGCGGCGGCCATGACGGTGGTGCTGTTGGTGATTCTCGCCGCAATTGCGCTGCTTAAATTCAACCTGCTGGACAAGCGAGCCCATTACCAATGAAGCCGACAATCACTTTTGGTCGCCTATGCCTGAATACGGCCATTGGGCTTGCCGCTTTACTGTGGTTTTTACCGATTCTGGTGGCGTTTTGGGTGGCGATTCATCCAGCATCCGATCAGGCGAGCTTTTCGCTGTTTTCGCCGCTGACGGTACAAAACTTCGTTAATGCCTGGCATGCCGCGCCCTTTGGTCGCTACTTCCTCAATACCAGTTTGCTGGTGCTGATGATTGTGGTGGTGCAGCTGATTCTGGCGACCATGGCCGCTTACGCGTTAGTACGCTTCCGCCTGAAGTTCTCGGGCGCGATCTTTGCGCTGATTTTGCTGCAGCTGATGATCAGCCCCGACGTGTTGATTCTGAATAACTACAAAACCATCGGCGCACTGGGTTTTCGCGATACGCTGACCGGCATCGCGCTGCCGTATTTTTCCTCGGCATTCGCCATCTTTCTGCTGCGCCAAACGTTTAAAAGTATTCCGCTGGTATTGGAAGAGGCGGCGATTGTCGAAGGTGCCAGCCGCTTTTACATTCTGCGCAAGATCTACATTCCGCTGGCCAAGCCGATTTATGTGGCCTTTGCGCTGGTATCGATCAGCTTCCACTGGAATGATTTCCTCTGGCCGCTGGTGATTACTGATTCCGTCAACGTGCGGCCGCTTACCGTTGGCCTGCAACTGTTCTCGGCGCCAGAGCAGGGCGTGCAATGGGCGTTGATTGGCGCTGCTACGTTGATGACCACCTTGCCGCTGCTGGTGCTGTTCCTGATTTTCCAGCGTCAGTTTATTCAATCGTTTATGCGTGCAGGTATTCGCTAAGGAGTGCTTTTCGTGTCTTATCCGCATCCGCTGACTGAATTGCAGCGTGAACTGCTGGGCGATGTCGCCGAGCTCTATGCTTTACCCGATGTGCGTTGCGCACCGCTGAGCGGCACGCTGCGTTTTGGTTTGATTGCCGATCCACAATACGCCGACATCGACGCCGATATCGCGAAAAATCTCTACTATCGTCATGCGCTGCGCAAGTTACCGCAGGCGATAGAAGTGTTGAATCAGCAGCCGCTGGATTTTGTCGTCACGCTGGGGGATTTAGTCGATCGCGACTGGAGCAGCTACGCGGCGATATTGCCGATTTACGATCGCCTCGAACATCCACATGCGGTGGTGCTGGGCAATCACGATGCGCAGACCATCGCGCAGCATCTCAACGAAGCTGCCGCGCTGCCAAAAAGCTATTACGCCTTTGGATTGCAGGGCTGGCGTTTTATTGTTTATGACGGCAACGATATTAGCCTCTATTGCAACACGCAGAATGGTGACGATCGCGCGCAGGCAGAGGCGATGCTGGTGGATCTGACCGAGCGTCAGCAGCCGCAGGCGAAACCGTGGAACGGCGCGGTAGGAATGCAGCAACTGGCATGGATTGAGCAGCAGTTGCTGCAAGCCCAGCAGCAAGGAGAGAAAGTGGTGGTGTTTGGTCATTATCCGCTGGCACCGCACAACAGCCACAACTTACTAAACGGCAGCGCGCTGGCAGATCTCCTTTCTAGTTACAACATACAGTGCTGTTTCTCAGGGCACGACCACCGCGGCGGCTTTGCGCGCATCGGTCAAACAGGCTTTTATACGCTGAAAGGCATGCTGGATGGAGCAGACGAGGTGCCGTTTGCAGTGGTTGAGATTGAGGGCGACGAAGTACGCGTGAAAGAATACGGCGTAGGGTCGCCATTCATGGCGACCGCTCATGATGATACTGGCATTTGCCCGCGCTGACGAAGAATCGCAATCTCTTCGGCGCGCTGCAGCAACTGTTGCAAATCATCCTCATCAATATCCAGCACTTCACCGCTTTCCAGCGCCTGATGCAGGTCTTCACGCGTAATAGGTACGTCGATCACCACAGGCGGTGCTTTGATTTCAGTTGCCGCCAGCGGATGCGGGTAACGACGTCCGGCGAGATTATTAAACACCAACGCCAGCAGCGCGAGGCAAACCGAGTTCAACAACACCGGCGTCAAAATAAAGTGGTAACCCAGCTGCTGGACACCGTTACCGCCCAATATTGCTGTCAGCGCCACCGCGCCGCTTGGTGGATGCAGACAGCGCAGTTGAAACATCAACGCAATGGTCAAACAGGCCGCGATGCCGCACGCCAATGCAGCATGGGGAACCAACAGCGCAATGGTAACACCGACAACGCCCGCCACCAGATTGCCGCCGACAATTGACCACGGCTGCGCCAGCGGACTGTTCGGCAGACCAAACAGCAACACCGCCGAAGCGCCCATCGGCGCGACAAACCACAGATTCACTTCGCCCAGCAGCCAGTGACTGGTCAGGCTGGTAATCATTAAACCCAATCCCGCGCCAACACTGGCGATGACCATCTGCTTTTTGCCTCCCGGTAACGGATGAGGCCAAAGGCGGGCCAGAAAGGTGCGCACGGAGGTTATCCACGTCACCGATGGCTGATTTGTCATGAGGGAATCACTCTGTCATAAGAAAAAACGATGGGTGCGAATTGTCGCTGATCGATCTGCTGACAACAACCACATTGTTAGTGTGCTGTTATATCGTGGTGAGAGAAATGCGGATGATTGTCGCGATGCTTAACCAACGCCTAAGGTTGCTGTATAGTCCGTTTTTTTTCGGAGGAACCATGCTGCCTAACTCATCCACACGCCTGAACAAATACATCAGCGAGAGCGGTATCTGCTCACGCCGCGATGCTGATCGTTACATCGAGCAAGGCAACGTTTTCATTAACGGTAAACGCGCTGCCGTCGGTGCGCAGGTGTTTGCGGGGGATGAAGTCAAAGTGAACGGGCAACTGATTGAGCCGCGTGACGAAGAAGATTTAGTGCTGATTGCGCTGAACAAACCGGTTGGCATCATCACTACCATGGAAGAGGGTGAACGCGACAACATCGGCGATTTCGTCAATCACAGCAAACGCGTGTTCCCGATTGGTCGTCTGGATAAAGATTCGCAGGGGCTGATTTTCCTCACCAACCACGGCGATCTGGTGAATAAAATCCTGCGTGCCGGTAATAATCACGAAAAAGAGTATGTGGTTACCGTCGATAAGCCGATCACCGATGAATTTATTGCCGGAATGGGCGCGGGCGTGCCGATGCTCGGCACCGTCACCAAGAAGTGCAAAGTTAAAAAAGAGTCGACCTTTGTCTTCCGCATCATTCTGGTTCAGGGGCTGAATCGTCAGATTCGTCGCATGACCAAGCACTTCGGTTTTGAAGTCACCAAGCTTGAACGTACGCGCATCATGAACGTCAGTCTGAAAGGGATTCCGCTCGGCGAATGGCGTGATTTAACCGATGACGAGCTGATCGACCTGTTCAAACTGATTGAAGACTCGTCTTCCGAAGATCAAAAAACGCAGAAGACGCAGGCGAAGAAGAAACCGGCCAGCCCCGCGAAAAAGCCCGCTGCCGGAGCTAAGCCGGGTGAGAAAGCGGGTGCAAAACCAGCGAATCGCCAGCGTTTCGCGCAGCCGGGTCGTAAGAAGAAAGGGCGTTAATTTTTCATTCCCCGCGCAGAGTGCGCGGGGAAAAGCCGTTACTTGTCGTTACCAAATCCTTGCTTCTTCAGCGCGTCCAGCACGTGTGGGAAGTAAATCTTGTGATAATAACCGCTGACGCTTTCGCTCCAGCTATCGCCATCATCACGTCCAGTATTTTTCCAGTGCTGCACCATTTCCTGATTATAGGCGGCGATGTGCTGCTCCAGTCCATCACGCTGATAGCGCTCTTCATGACGGAAGGTTGCCAGCGGCAGACGCGGCTTCTGATGCGCAGGCTGATCGACATGGCCAATCACCACGCCCGCCACCGGGAAAGTGTATTCCGGCAAATCCAGCAAGCTGATTAATGCCTGTGGATCGCGACGAATACCGCCAATCGGCACAATGCCCAAACCTTCTGCGCGCGCCGCTGCCATGATCGAACCCAGCGCAATACCGACGTCGGTTGAGCCCGACACAATGCTTTCGATACTCTGCTGGGCGATTTGCTCGCGGTCGATCGCATTCATCGCCAGGCGCGATTTATGCATATCCAGCACCAGGGTAATAAACACCGGCGCTTTGGCAATCCACGGTTGGCCGCCGGCAATCTGTGAGATTTGTGCGCGTTTCTCAGCATCGCGCGTCACCACCAAAGAGACCTGCTGCGAGTTCACCGAGGTTGGCGCGCGATACGCGGCCGAAATGATGCGATCCAGCACCGCATCCTCAACGGGAAGGTCGGTAAAACTGCGATCGCTTTTATGACTGGTGAAAATATCGATTAATGAACTCATGGATCCTCCTGATTGGGAGGCGAGAGCGTAACAGAAGAGGGATAGATCGGACTTAACCGTTGTTGCCGTGGCTAACTACTTCTTTTGAATAAGCAAAGTGCGGAATGCGATAAACGGTGAGACCGGTGCATAATGCACCGGCTAAGCAACCTTAGCTGCAGCGACAGCCGGATGAATGCTGCGATCTGGCCCGCTGAGCATCACCGGTTTACCGGAACGTAATCCGCGCTGGAATTGGGTCATGCGTTCTTGGCTGATTCCGGCACCGCACCACAGCAGGTGATGATCGTGACGGCTTTCTGATCCGTACAGCATCGGTTGTGAGGTTTGATCGACATCAACGCAGAATCCTTGTCCGCTAAGGCGAATGGCTTCCAGCCACACTTCAGTTTCATCGCCGGTGCTGACCACTTCAAGCAACAGTGGCATCTGCTGCTGACGGGCTGACGCGCGTTTTACGCAGTCGCTATGATGCACGATCGCCTCATGGAAGCGCGTTAACCGACGCGATGCGCCACGACGTGTATCATCACGCAGCCAGCGATTAAGCGGTTTCATCAGCACGTTGACGAAATCATCGCTGCTATAATCGCCCGCCAGATTGCGCACGGTACGCGCCAGTTCGCGGTCAGAACCTAGCTCCAGTTGTCGTAACAGATCGCCACGGCGTGCCACCCAACCAGACGACGAGTAATCGAGCCCGCAGTGTCTGCCCTGATAGATTTGCCACAGCGTGGCGCCACCGGCGGTTAATGCCATCATGGCGAGCACTTCATCAACCTGATGTCGGCTCCAATCCTTATTGACGTGATTCTCAGAAATTAATCCACCGCGCAACCAGCGACGTAAATTGGCACGGTTGGCACCGGTAATGGCGCAAACGGTTTCAGTTGAATAAAAGTTCATTACGAGCCCTCAGATTGAGGGTGAATGGCCGTGGGTGCTAATCCAGGATGAGCGACCATCCTGAACCTTATCTGTATGGATTACCAGTATCTTTACTTAACTCGGCATAAACAGGCGAAGATCCCTTTCGCCCTGAAAAGCGTTAACTGACTTTAACCACGGTTTTACCGAAGTTTTTACCTTTTAGCATATCGAAAAACGCCTGCGGCGCGTTTTCCAGCCCGTCGATCATGTGCTCGCGATAGTGGATTTTTTGCTGCTCCACCAGCGGTGTCATCGCTTTGAGGAATTCAGGATAATGATCGCCGTAATCCTGGAAGATGATAAAGCCCTGCATGCGAATACGACGTTTGAGAATACCGCCCATGATTTGCGGGGTGCGATCCGGGCCCGGCGGTAATTCGCGGCTGCTGTAACCAGAAACCAGACCACATACCGGCACGCGCGCAGCGGTATTTAACAGCGGGAATACGGCATCAAACACCTTGCCGCCGACATTCTCGAAATAAATATCGATGCCGTCCGGGCAGGCCGCCGCCAGCTGTTCTGCAAAATCGTCACGATGGTGATCGACACAGGCAGAGAAACCGAGTTTCTCAATCGCATAACGGCACTTCTCTTCGCCGCCGGCAACACCTACCACATGACAACCTTTGAGCTTGCCAAGCTGACCCACCGTGGCACCGACCGGGCCGGTAGCTGCCGCGACCACTAAGGTTTCACCCTGTTTCGGCTGGCCGATATCCATCAAGCCCATATAGGCGGTAAAGCCTGGCATCCCGAGAATGCCCAGCGCCCAGGAAGGATGGGGCAGATCGCCCAGTTTCGCCACGCCGTTTCCGTCAGAAACCGCATAGCTTTGCCAGCCGCTCTGCGCGAGGACCACATCACCTTGTTTGAAATCCGCGTGTTTAGACTCCACTACTTCGCTCACCGTGCCGCCAACCATCGGTTGGTCGAGTTCTGCTGGCGCAGCATAGGATTTGCTGTCATCCATGCGCCCGCGCATATACGGGTCGAGGGACAAATAGAGCGTGCGCAGCAGGATTTGGCCATCCTTCACCTCAGGAATTGGCTGCTCCACCAGGCGGAAGTTCTCTTTTACCGGTTCACCATGCGGGCGTGAGGCTAATAGCCAAGCTTGATTACATTGATTTGATTGCGACATTTTTACCTCTATTAGCGTTTTCACGTGAGGGAAGTGTAGACGAGGAAAAGGCAAGTTTGAGGATAAGGTCGCCATTAATGGCGACCCTACAGATGTTTCGTAAGGTGCGCATTTATGCGCACCTGGTAAAAACGCCAGTGAGCCAGCGCACAAACCAAGCGTAAACTTTTCGACGCGAATTAATATAACACCATGAATTTTAACATTCATAGGGCATTTGCCTAAGCGGTCTCGGGCAATGCCACATACACTAGGCCTCACTCTGCTGCGTATACCTATAGCGATGCTTTTCTCCCTACAGGTGACGCATGACACAACAACAATACGCACTCTCGCCCGATCATGACGCGCATATCGCCTCAGCCATCGGCAAGTTTTTCCGCCGCATCATTCCGATGCTGGCGCTGATGTTAATTGTGAACCAGATTGACCGGGCAAACATTGGCTTCGTCAAAGCCGAACTGCAAACGGATGCGGGCATCAGCGCCGCCGCCTTCGGTTTAGGCGCAGGGCTGTTCTTTATCGGCTATGCGCTGTTTGAAGTGCCGAGCAACATGATGCTGAAGAAACTCGGCGCACGCGTGTGGCTGACGCGCATCATGATTACGTGGGGCATGGTGGTGGTGCTTACCGGTTTTGTCAGTACGCCGCTGCATTTCTATCTGCTGCGTTTCTTACTTGGCGTGGCGGAAGCCGGCTTCTTCCCTGGCGTGCTTTTCTATTTTCGCCAATGGGTGCCGAATGCCTGGCGAGGACGCGCTACCGCGATGGTGTTGAGCGCCACCGCCAGCGCCTTTCTGTTCTCCGGTCCGCTCACCGGCGCCATTCTGATGATGCACGATGTTGGCGGCATCGCAGGCTGGAAATGGGTGATGTTTATGGAAGGCGGCGGATCGATTGTGATCGGCTTGCTGGCCGCCTTTGTGTTGGTATCCAAACCTGAAGGCGCGAAGTGGCTCAGCGACGCGGAGAAGCAGGCGCTGGCGCAGCAACTAGCACTGGAAGATGATGCTCGCGAAGAGCATGCGGTGACACACGGCCGCTGGGGCTTGATCACCGATCGCAGCCTTTTGTCTTACTGCCTAATCTTCTTCACCATGACCATGACCGGCTACACGTTAGTGTTCTGGCTACCGCAGATCATTCAGCGTATTCAGGGCTTCAACAGTTTTGAAACCGGATTGCTGACCGCCGTTCCGTGGTTGTTCGCGATTGTCGCGCTGTTTCTGCTGGGCAAAGCCACCGACCGCTATCGCGACAAACTGGATAGAGGGCTCGGCATCGCCATGCTGATCGCCGCGTGCGGCACCTTTATGGCCACGCTAGGTACACCGTGGTTTGGTTTTGTGGCGATGATTGTGGCCTGTATCGGCTCCAAAGTGAGCGCGGCGTTCTTCTGGCCGATGCCACAAAGTGAATTACCGGCCTCGATTGCCGCACCCGGCATTGCACTGATCAACTCGATTGGCAACCTGGGCGGCTTCTTTGCGCCCACGGTATTCGGCTACCTCGAAATGCATACCGGCAGCACCACCGGCGGACTTTACGCGCTAACCAGCGTGTCTGTGGTTACCGGACTCTATTTGCTGCTGCGTCGCAAGCCTGTTCCACCCGCATTCGGTCACACGGAGAGAAACCATGTCAGACAGTCCAGTCATTAAATCGATGCGCATCGTGCCGGTTGCCGGTTACGACAGCATGTTATTGAACATTGGCGGCGCCCATAACTGCTATTTCACGCGCATCATCGTGATATTGACCGATTCCGCTGGACATACCGGCGTCGGTGAAACGCCGTGTCATGCATCCACCTTGCAGCTGCTGGAACAGTTTCGTCCGCTGATCGAAGGCAGTTCGCTGCTGCGCCTCAACGCGACGCTAGGCCAGTTGTTCAGCAGCGAGGCACGTCAGCAGCAAACTTCGCACACCAATGACATTCATATCCCGCAGATGAATCCGGAGAAGTTTTATAACGCTGCCGCCGCGATTGAAGCGGCGCTGCTGGATCTGCAAGGCAAGCTTTTCAATCTGCCGGTAGCGGATCTGCTCGCCAGCGGCAAACAGCGCGATCGCATTCCAGTGCTGGGCTATTTGTTCTACATCGCCGATCGCCAGCGCACCAATATGAACTATCGATCGGGAGAGCATGAGCAAGATGGCTGGTTCCGTCTGCGTCATGAAGCGGCGATGGACAGCGATGCCGTGGTGCGGCTCGCCGAAGCGGCGGTTGAGCAATACGGCTTCCGCGATTTTAAGCTGAAAGGCGGCGTGCAGCCAGGCGAAGTGGAAGTGGCAACGGTTGAGGCGCTGCTGGCACGCTTCCCTGACGCGCGCGTCACCGTCGATCCTAATGCCAGCTGGTCGCTGGATGAGGCGATTCGCTTTGGCAAGCAGCTGGCCGGGAAAGTGCCTTATCTGGAAGATCCTTGCGGCGCTGAACAGGGCTATTCCGGCCGGGAAACGCTGGCCGAGTTTCGCCGCGCCACCGGCGTGCCGGTCGCGACTAACATGATCGCCAACGACTGGCGCCAGCTGCATCATGCGCTGCAGCTGAATGCTATCGATATCCCGCTCGCCGATCCGCACTTCTGGACGATGCGCAACGCCAACGTGGTGGCGCAGCTGTGCAATGAATGGGGGCTGACAACCGGCTGCCACTCCAATAATCATTTTGATATTTCGCTGGCGATGGTCGCGCACCTTGGCGCCGCGGCACCGGGCGATCGTCAAACCGCCTTTGATACGCACTGGATTTGGCAGGATGGTCAGCAGCTTACACGTCAACCGCCGCAGATCCGTGACGGCTATCTGGAGCTGCCGCCGGGACCAGGATTGGGCATTGAGCTGGATATGGATCGCGTCGAGCAAGCGCATGCGCTCTACAACGCGCTGCCGGATAAAAATCGCAACGATGCGCTGGGGATGCAGTTTTTGATCGATAACTGGCGCTATGACGCCAAACGTCCGTCATTGGTACGCTAAGGAAGCCGCATGAAGAACCTATTAAGCGCGGCGACGCTGTTAGCGTCGTTAGCTGCCAGCGCGCCGTTACTGGCGCAAACTTTTGTCTACGTTTCAGAAGCCGATGATGGCACCATCGCGCGCTACGCGCTGAACGAGCAAACCGGTGCGCTACAACTGTTGGGACGCACGCAAGCCGGTGGCAAAGTGATGCCGATGGCGTTGAGCGCCGATCATAAACAACTGTACGCCGCGATTCGCAGCAAACCGCTGCAAGTTGTCAGCTGGAACATCGACAGCAAATCGGGCGATCTCAGCCCTTTGAACGCCGTATCCGCTGCGGCCAGTTATCCCTACATCAGCACGGACCCGCAAGGGCGTTTTCTGCTGGGCGCGTCCTATGATGGCGATGTGGTGCACGTTTACAAACTCAATAACGATGGCAAGCTGATTGCGCCTCCAATCGGCAGCTACAAAACCGGACATGCCGCGCACTCAGTGATTGTCGATGCGAGCGGAGAACACGCTTATGTCGGCAATCTCGGCACCGATCGCGTGCTGCAATTGAAGCTGAGCGCCGAAGGCGAACTGTCGGGTTTGGGCAACGGTTATGTTAAAACGGCGACAGAAAACGGACCGCGCCATTCGGTGTTGTCCCCGGATAATCGCTATCTCTACAATATCGGTGAAATGGGCGGCATCATTACGCAGTTTCGGCGCGAAGCCAGCGGCGAGCTAGTGAAAGTGGCGGAGACGCCGAATGCTGTAGCGGAAAAATATAAACTGCAACACGGTAAAGAGCGGCCGCCGGGCTACAGCGACACCACGCCGCGCATCTGGGCGGCCGATATTCGTCTCACGCCGGACGGCCGTTTTCTGTATGTTAGCGAGCGGACCAGCAGCACCATCAGCGGATACCGGATCAATAAAGATGACGGCAAACTGACGCTGATTGATAGCTGGCAAATCGAGAAGCAGCCGCGCGGTATCGCGATTACCGCTGACGGACGTTGGCTGATTGCCAGCGGCGAAAAGAGTGCGGTTACCGGCAGCTATGCCATTGATCAAGAAAGCGGGGCGCTGAAACGTGTTGGCGAGGCACCGGCCGGCGGAGACGCCAACTGGGTGACGGTAGTGAGTTACAAATAATCCCGTAGGGTCGCCATTCATGGCGACCGCTATCAAAATGCGCACCTTACAGTTGCTGATATTCCTCGTCAGAAACCGGTTCCAGCCACTCGTTAGAAGCACCTTCAGCCGGTACTGCGATAGCAATGTGTGCGAACCAGCTATCCGCCGACGCGCCATGCCAATGCTTCAGTCCCGCCGGAATGTTTACCACATCGCCCGCCACTAATTGACGCGCTGGCTGATTCCACTCCTGATACCAACCGGTTCCGCCAGTCACCAGCAAAATCTGGCCGCCGCCGTGATGGATGTGCCAGTTATTGCGGCAGCCCGGTTCAAACACCACGTTGCCGATGTTGACGCCTTCAGTCGTCAGCATGCTCAGATAGCTGGTACCGGTAAAGTATTGCGCAAAAGCGTCGTTTTTAGGCCCTTTCGGGAAGATACCATTGCCATCAAATTGGTCTTTCATCTTTATCTCCATGTAAGTGCAGCATGGTTAAAGTGTAGCGGCGGGATGGCTGAATGATAATGCGCTCAAAGCTGCAAGCACTTGTGAGCGCAATTCATTAATGCAGGGTGCGTGACATTGTCACTAATTGGGGTAAACAGATTGTGCTAACATTCCGCGACGATCGAACTTTCTTGCGGCTAACCACAGCAGCGCGGTGACAAACCAACCAATAATCCACGACACATCGTTACCGGCAAAAATCCAGGTTAACGAACCGTGATGCAGCGGATTATCAATGAACGGCAACTGCACCAGCACGCCGCAGAAGTAGACAATAATCCCCGCCCAGTTCCAGCGCCCGTAACGTCCGTTGGGTTGGGAAAGCGCCGGAACATCGACTTTCCCTTTGGTGATCAGGTAGAAATCCGTCAGGCTGATGGCGCTCCACGGCACAAAAAAGGCCAGTAAAAACAGCAGGAAATGAGTGAAAGATTTCAGGAACGCGGGTTCGCTAATCAGCGCAATCACACAGGAAATCGTCACCATCAGCACCACAAACAGAATGCGGCCGCCACGACTTAACGCGGTTTTCTGACGAAAACCAGAAACGATGGTGGTAAGCGACATAAAACTGCCGTAAGCATTCAGCGTGGTGAAGGTGATTTTGCCGAAGCTGATCGCGAAGTAAATCACCATCGCCATCGTGGCGCTGCTGCCTAAACTGACGATATAGCCAACCTCGTTGCCAGAAAAAGCCTTACCGGCAATCGCCGCGACAATCACACCCAAGGTCATTGAAGCTTGGGTGCCTAAAACGGTACCGAAGAAAACGCAGCTAAAGAGTTTTTTTGCTGAGACGTTGGCCGGTAAATAGCGTGAATAGTCAGAGACATACGGACAGAATGCAATCTGCCATGACGACGACAACGAAACCGCCAGCAGGAAGTTAGCGACGGTGAAATGCTGGTTTTGCCACACCGCAGAAAGATCATGCGTTGAGAGCAGCGTGATAAACAGGTAAACAAAGGCAAGCACGCCAATCACGCTGGCCACTTTACCCAGCTTGTGAATCACGCGATATCCCAGCACCGCGATGACGACGATAATCGCGCTAAACAGGATCATGCCTGAAGCATTGCTGGTATTGATCAGTTTGGCCAGCGCCTGTCCGGCCAACACCGTGCCGCTGGCAGAAAATCCGACATACATGATGCACACCAACACTAACGGAATCACCGCACCATAAACGCCAAACTGCATGCGGCTGGTGATCATTTGCGGCAATCCGAGGCGCGGTCCCTGAATCGCGTGCAGCGACATGATCGCCGCACCGACAACTTGCCCAACCAACAAGCCAATGATCGACCATACCACATCGCCGCCCAACACCACCGCCAGTGCGCCGGTCACGATAGCGGTGATCTGCAGATTGCCGCCAAACCATAAGGTGAACTGGCTAAAAGGGTGTCCGTGGCGTTCGCTCGGAGGAATGTAATCAATGGATCGCGTTTCTGACAGGCGCTGTTTCTCTGCGCCGGCGTAATCTGCTGCAGGTGATTCGGCTGACATAGTTTCCTCGCTGAAGCGTCTAAAGAGGGCGAATTATTGTTAGTATGATGTGGCTTATCTTGGCGGTACATGTATATACATGTAGCGATATTGTCACGCAGGATAGAAACTTACAATACGATCGGTCATTGGAAAATGTGATGACGCAGGCAAGGTTGGGAAGTTATGAAAGTGACAGAACGGAGGATAAACGGGGATATTAATATGACGTCGCTACGTGAATTCTGCCAAAAGAGCAGGGTAGTAACTGCTGAGAATTCACGTAGCACTGCCGATTTTATCGCCAGAAATTACTTATCTTTGCCCATCGTCCAGGGATTTGGCGCTGAATCATCCGGCTTATCTGTAGCAAAATCATCCAGTGAATCCAGATAAAGTGCTTCAACTTCAGCGCGTGCCCACGGTGTGCGGCGTAAAAACTTCAGGCTCGATTTGACGCTTGGATCGCTTTTGAAGCAGTTGATATTAATAAGCTTGCCCAGTTCGGCCCAGCCATAATGGGCGACCAGCGCATTAATTTGCATCTCAAGCGTCACGCCGTGCAAGGGATCTTTGGAGCGATGATCGTTCATAGGAAATCCTTAAAATGTTGACGGCAAAGGTTACAAGAAAGCCTCGCCAGCGGCAATGGTGCGATCTTCATTGCCGGTAAATGCGGTACACTTGTTGCCAGAAAATCACTATTGGACGGTACGCTATGAACGACAAGAAAATGATTTCCATCGATCAATTCAATCTCAGTGAACGCGTTGCAGTAGAAGAAGCGTTTAAAGGATTGATGGAGAAGTATCGCCAACGCACCGGCAAAGAGCCGGATGCAAAGAAAGAGAAAGAGTTCACGGCGGAAGCCCGTCAGCAAATCATGACGGCGAAACTGGTCAAAGAGAAAGCGCTGGCTGATAAAGCAAAGAAAACGCCAACGCGCAGGAAGAAACCGGAGTCGCTGAAAGAGAGCGAGGTTAGCGATTTCAACTGGAAGGCGTCAGTGATCAAAGGCCGCAGATAACGGCATCGTTAGTTCAACAGTCCGTTGCCAGGATTATCGCTGGTTACGGATTGTTGGTGAATGAGGTGTTTGAAGGCAGGTGATGGGCTGATGGTGATTTAAGTGCGCGTTCACATACTTCATTTAACATAATATACATTATGCGCCCTTTGATTGAGGAGGCAAAGTAGTAATGTCCGCTTTGAGCTAAGCTGACATGGCCGCTTCGGGTGACCTGCTGAGGAACCTGTTATGGCGGCTTCTGGTGTG